>JBKBRC010000107.1:0-1704 GCA_046292345.1 Rubricoccaceae bacterium | reverse complement strand
GACCTGCTCTGACGCCTCGGCCCCACGTCGCCTCCGACCGACCCCGAACGCCCGGCTCCCGGCCGGCCCTCACCCTCCCGATCCTCTGCCCATGTATCCCGTCCTTCGCCCCCTCCTGGGCCGCGGCGGCGCCGGCCGCTACCTCTCCCGCGCCGAGTCCGTCCAGCGCCTGCTGCCGCTCGTCGAGCGCGGCAACGTGCTCCTGCAACGCTACGCGCACCTGCTCGAGGCGATGCCGGAGGGCTTCGAGCGCGAGCGCATCGCGGCCATCGTACCCTTCGTGCGCACCGACGTCTCGAAGCTCTACGAGCTCATCTTCTCGCTCGGCGGCACCGCCCCGACGGGCGTGGACATGCAGACGCGCCCGCTCGAGCGCGCGGCCGACCCCCTCGCGGCCGCGCGCGAGGCCGAGCAGGCGTTCCACGACGCGCTACGCGATGAGATCGACGCGGTGCACCACCAGGAGCGTACGCGCGGCGTGCTCGCGTCGCTGTACGGGAAGCGCGTGCGCGGCGCCAAGCACGAGGGCGGCAGCATCGCGCGCCTGGGCATCCTGCGCAGCCTCGCCGCCCGCCGCTGAGCTCCATGACCGTAGCGCACACAGACGCAGACGCCCCGAGCACCGGCGCCTCGAGCACCGGCGCCTCGAGCACCGGCGCCTCGAGCACCGGCGCCTCCGGAAGGCCCCGCCCCGAGCGCCCCGTCGTCGTCTCGGGCATCCAGCCCTCGGGCACGCTCCACCTGGGCAACTACTTCGGCGCGCTGCGCCAGCACGTCGCCCTGGCCGACGACGACACGCGGCGCGACGCCGCGTTCTACTTCATCGTCAACTATCACGCGCTGACGACCGTCCGCGACGCCGACGCGCTCCGCCGCTACACCTACGACGTGGCGCTGGACTACCTCGCGCTCGGCTTCGACCCGCACAAGGCGCACCTGTTCGTCCAGGCCGATGTGCCCGAGGTGACCGAGCTCGCCTGGGTCCTGCTCTGCCTCACGCCCGTCAGCCAGCTCGAGAAGGGCCTCGCCTACAAGGACAAAGTCGCGCAGGGCCTCTCGGCCAACGCGGGGCTTTTCACGTACCCTGTTCTGCAGGCGGCCGACATCCTCGTCTACGGCGGGCAGCCCGGCGCCGAGGGAGGCATCCTCGTACCCGTCGGGGCGGATCAGAAGCAGAACATCGAGATCAGCCGCGACCTCGCGCTGCGCTTCAACCAGGCCTTCGGCGAGGTCTTCGCCGTGCCGGAGGCGCTCATCATGGACGAGGTCGCCGTCGTGCCCGGCACCGACGGACGCAAGATGTCCAAGTCCTACGGCAACACCATCGGCATCTTCGACGAGGGCGCCGCACTCAAGCGCAAGGTCATGGGCATCGTCACCGACTCGACCCCGCTCGAGGCGCCCAAAGACCCCGACGCCGACAACGTGTTCGCGCTCCTGCGCCTCTTCGCGCCCCCCGGGCGCCTCGCCGAAATCGCCGCGGCCTACCGCGCCGGCGGTTACGGCTACGGCCACGCCAAGAAGGAACTGCTCGCACTCGTGACAGACCACTTCGCCGAGGCGCGCGAGCGGAGGCGCGTCCTCGCCGAGCGCCCCGGGTACGTCCGCGACGTGCTCGCCGCCGGCGCCGCCGCCGCGCGGGCCCGGGCCGCCGAGGTCCTCGCCCGCGTGCGCGAGGCCGTCGGGCTCGTGACGACGCACGCG
>JBKBRC010000106.1:0-1721 GCA_046292345.1 Rubricoccaceae bacterium | reverse complement strand
GCGGCGCGCGCGCGACGGCCTCGCGCAGCGGCCCGATCGCGGCCTCAGCGGTACCGGCGCGCAGGCGCGCCGCGCCGAGCCAGTAGTGCGCGAACGGATCGGCCGGCGCCGCCGCGACCGCTCGCGCGAGCGCGGCCTCGGCCTCGGCGAGCGCACCCTGCTCGAGCAGCGCCCGGCCGAGCACGAGGTGCGCCTCGGGGCGCACGGGCCCGGCCTCGAGCGCGCGGCGAAGACGGCGCACGATCTCGGGCAGGTAGTCCGGCAGGCGGTGGCGCGTGTCGTAGAGGCGGAAGTAAGCCATTGCCGCCTCCACGTCGGCCTCGGCGCTGCCGCGCTCGGCCTGGCCGGCCTCGCGCCGGACCACGTCGACGAGCGTAAACGGCGTGCGGCGGCGGTAAGCGTCGCCGGTGGCCGAGACGCCCGTCGCCGAGACGCCGCGCGCGGGCGGCGGGCGGCGCTGGATCCAGTGGTCGGTGAACGTGACGTGCGGGATGTCCGACGTGCCGCCCTTGCGCATGTGGCAGCTCACGCAGTCGCCCGCGGCGGACATGGCGACGCGGGGCGGCGCGCCTCCGCCGACGCCGGCCTGCGCCACGGCGCGGACCGCCGGAGTACTCCGCGCCAGACCGCCCGGCGCCGCCGGGTGCGTCTGCCCGGCGTGGCAGCCGAGGCACGCCGCGTTGAAGTGTCCTGCGGGCATCTCGGCCGTCGGGGTGTGCGGGTCGTGGCACGTGGTGCACGTCATCGGGCGCGGCGCGGCCGGGTCGAAGCAGGCGCTGCGCATCATGCGCTCGGCGTGCGAGGCGATGCCGAACGCCTCGGGGTCCTCGAGCGACTCGGTCGTCACGAACACGGCGCGGTGCGCCGAGAGCGGCCGCCCCGGACGGTAGGTCGTCGGGTCGTGACCGGGCTTGAAGACGGTCTCACCCGTCAGGTGACACTGCTGGCAGACGTCGAGTTGGAGCGCGACGGGCAGGCGCGCCGGGTTGACGATGCGCGGGTCGGCGGGCTGCTCGTCGGCCAGAAACGCCTCGACATGGGCCGAGGCCGGGCCGTGGCACCGCTCGCACGTGATGCCGAGCGGCACGTCGGCGAAGAAGTTGAGCGAGGGTTCGTGCGCCGGGGTGCCGTTGTGGCACGTCATGCACTCGAGCGAGATGGGCCGCTCGAAGCGGTCGTTGGCCTGCGCGTAGCCCGGGCTGAGGTCCCAGATGCCCCGCTCGACGTACCACGTGAGCGGCATCTCGGTGACGTAGCCGGGCGCACCGGGCGCATCGGGCGCGGCGAGGGCCATGAAGTACGAGCGCGTCGCGTTGCCCGAGCCGACGACGTGGCTGACCCGGTACTCGCGCCGGTAGGCCGGGTCGTCGGGGCGCGTCTCGATCTGCCAGAGCGCGTCGCCCCGCCGCTCGGCCTGGTAGCAGTAGCCCGAGACGGGTTCGCACACGAGCGGCGAGCGGCCATCCGGCCCGAAGCGCTCCGGAGCAGAGGCGGCGTCGAACAGGCTCACCGAGCGGCCCATGCCGGTGCGGTGGTAGCGGTCGTAGTAATCGCCGTGGCAGGAGGCGCACGTTTCGTCCCCCACGAACGTCCAGGCGTCCTCGTCCGCCACCGCGGCAACCGGCGGCGCGGGCGCGTCGCCGCATCCGGCCGTGCCCAGAAGGGCCAGCCCGCAGGCCGCCCCGAGCGCCCACCGAGCGAGCGCCCACCGAGCGAGCGCC
>JBKBRC010000105.1:0-1858 GCA_046292345.1 Rubricoccaceae bacterium | reverse complement strand
CTGCTCGGGCAGGACGAGGCGGACCTGGACATAGACGTGTACGCCGAGCGCGTGCGCCGCGAGGCGCGCGCGGCCGAGGTGCTCGCCGAGGCGCTCCGCGCCGAGCCGGCGCTGGCGAGCGTCGGGGCGGAGGCGCTCGCTCGCCTGCCCGCCTACGCCGTCGAGGTGGACGCGCGCGCGGCAGCGCGCTACGGCGTGGGCCGCGCCGAGGTCGTGGCAGCCCTCGAGGCCGCCGCCGGCGGGCGCGACGCTGCCGCGCTGGCCGCGACGAGCGAGCCCGTGCCCGTGCGCGTGGCCGTGACCGACGCGCCCACGCTCACGCGCGTGCTCGAGCAGCGCGTGCCCCGCGCGGCCGGTCCGGCGGTGCCGCTGCGCCTGCTCGTGCGCGCCTCCGAGGCGCCCGTGCCAGCCGTGCTCGTGCGCGCGGACCTCCAGCCGGTCCTTCGCCTCACGGCCGACGTCGCGCCGGGCGCGACGCTGCCGGCAGCCGAGGCGGCCGTGCGCCGCGCCCTCGCGCCGCACCTGCGCGCAGGCGAGGACGTGCGCGTGCGCGGCCTCGCCGAGGCCTTCCGGGAGAGCCTCCGACAGGCCGGGTGGGCGCTCGTGCTCAGCCTCGCGCTGGTCTACCTGCTCCTCGCGGCCCAGTTCGAAAGCCTGCGCCTCCCGCTCGTGGTGCTGGCCGTCGTGCCGCTCTCGCTGGCCGGCGTCGCGCTCACGCTCGCCCTCACGGGCCACGGGCTCGACGTGATGAGCCTGACCGGCGCGGTCGTGCTGACGGGCATCGTCGTCAACGACGCCATCCTGAAGGTGAGCTTTGCCGAGCGTGAACGGGCCGCCGGGCGCGCCGTGCACGCGGCCATCCGCGCCGCCGGACGCGCGCGCTTCCGGCCCATCCTGATGACCACCATCACGACGGTGCTCGGGCTGCTGCCGGTCGCGCTGCAGCGCGGCGACGCCGCCGTGCAGGCGCCGCTCGCCGTGGCCGTCATCGGCGGGCTGCTCGTCTCGACCGTGCTCGCGCTGCTCGTCGTGCCGGTGTTTTACACCGCACTCGCGCCGCGCCCGCGCCGCCTTCGCCGGCGCCGTCTCGCGACAGGCTGAGCCGATGGGCCTGCTCGCTCGCCTCGAACGGCGTCCGGCCACCGTTTCCGCGCTTGCCGCGGCGCTCCTGCTCGTGGGCGTGTGGGCGGCGTGGCACACGCCGATCGAGTGGGAGGCGACAGCGCCCCTGCCCGAGGTCCACGTGGCCGTCTCGTGGCCGGGCGCCTCGCCGCAGCAGGTGGAGCGCTTCGCGCTGGCGCCGCTCGAGAATGCCCTGGCAGCGCTGCCGGGCACGCGCAGCACGACGAGCCGCGCGCAGAGCGGGGCGGGACGGCTCACGCTGCGCCTGGACCCCGCGGCCGACGGCGCGCTCTACATGGCCGCCGTACGCGACGAGCTCGTGCGGCAGCGCGCGGTCCTGCCGCCTGAGGCCCGCGCGAGCGCCGAGCGCGCCCGCACCGGCGGCACCGAGGGCCCGGTGCCGCTGCTCACGTTCCGCGTGACAGGCGAGATGCCGCTGGCCGAGCTGCGCCGCCTGGCCGAGCAGGTCGTGCGCCCCGAGCTCGAGCGCGCCGGCGCGGGCGCTGTAGCCATCGAAGGCGGAGAAGAAGTGGAACTGCGCGTGGTCGTGCGCCCCGAGGCGCTGGCTGCGGCGCGCCTCTCGGCTGCTGACGTGGCGAGGGCGCTTGCCGAGGCGGGCCAGCGCCGCGCGCTGGGCGCGCTCGCGGAGGGCGAGGCCGCGCCGGCCCTCGTCGCCGAGGCGCCGCACGACCTCGACGCCTGGCGTCGCCTGCCGGTCGCCCCGCCGGACGGCCGC
>JBKBRC010000104.1:0-1955 GCA_046292345.1 Rubricoccaceae bacterium | reverse complement strand
CGAGCGCGCGGCCCCGTGCGCGGCACCGCCGCAGAGGCACGTTGCATCGCGCAGGCGCTCCGCCTATAATAGCGCCGCCGGCTCCGGCCTGCGGCCCTTCGCCCACCCTCCGGCGCACTTGCGCTGCGCTCCCGCGCATGTTCGATTACGAGTTCGACGACGATGCGGGCGACGACGGTCTCGAGGACCTCGTCGCGGCCTATGAGCACGCGCTCGCACAGGGCCGCACGCCCTTCTTCGACTCCGACGACCTCGAGAACGTGGCCACGTTCTACTACGAGGCCGGCCGCTTCGAGGACGCGCTCGGCGTCGTCGACCGCCAGCTCGCGCTCTACCCCGCCTCGTCCGACGCCTGGATGCGGCGCGGCGTGCTCCTCAACCACCTCGACCGCAACGAGGACGCCCTCGCGGCCTACGACGAGGCGCTGCGCTTCAACCCCGTAGACGCCGAGACGCTCATCAACCGCGGCATCACGCTCGACACGCTCGGGCGCTCCGAGGAGGCGCTCGCCGACTACGAGGCCGCGCTCGCCTTCGACGCGGCCCTGCCCGAGGCGCACTTCAACATCGGCATCGCCTGCGAGAAGCTCGAGCGCTACGAGCAGGCCACCGAGGCCTTCGCTGCCTGCCTCGCGCTCGACGCCGAGCACCCGGAGGCGTGGTACGAGCTTGGCTACTGCTACGACCAGCTCTCGCGCCTTGAGGAGGCCCTCCACGCCTACGACAAGCAGATCGACCTCGACCCGTTCGCGCAGAACGCGTGGTACAACCGCGGCATCGTCCTCAACCGCCTCGGGCGCTTCCAGGAGGCCGTCGACTCGTACGACTTCGCGACGGCCATCGAGGAGGGCTTCGCCTCGGCGTGGTACAACCGCGGCAACGCGCTCGCCAACCTTGGCGACCCACGCGGCGCCATCGAGAGCTACCTGACGGTGCTCGAGTACGAAGACGGCGACGCGGCGACGTACTACAACCTCGGCATCGCCTACGACGAGCTCGGCGAGCACGAGACGGCCGTGGACTACTTCCGCCGCGCCGTCGAGGAGGAGGACGACTACGCCGACGCCTGGTACGGCCTCGGCTGCGCGCTCGACGCGCTCGGCCGCACCGCCGACGCGCTGCGCGCCTTCGGCCGCGCCATCGCCCTCGACCCCGACGAGAGCGAGTACTGGCATGCCCGCGCGGACACCGAGTACAATGCCGGGCGCCTCGGCGAGGCGCTGCTGAGCTACGCCCACGTCGTCCGCCTCGACCCCGACAACGCCGACGCCTGGTTCGACCTGGCCGAGACGCGCATGCAGGCCGGGCAGAAGGCCGCCGCGCTCGACGCGTTCTCGCACGTGCTCCGGCTCGATCCCGACTCGTCTGAGGCCTACCTCAAGCAGGCCATCGCCCTGGCCGACCTCGGGCAGCGCGAGTCGGCCGCGCGCTCGCTCCGCCGCGCCGCCGAGCTCGACCCGACGCGCTCCGATGAGATCCGCCGCGCCTTCTCCGAGCTCTGGGGCGAGGCGCGCACCGGCGGCGCCTCGGGCAGCGGGGGCACTACGGGCGGCGCCGCGGGCACAGCCGACGAGTGGTGACCCCTCCCAGGCCGCCCGGTGCCGAGACGGCGCTGCTCGCCCTGCTCGGCGACCCGGTCGCGCACTCGCTCTCGCCGGCCCTGCACGGCGCCGCGCTCCGCGCCGACGGCCTCGACGCGGTCTACCTCGCCTTCCGCGTCGCGCCCGCCGCTCTCGCCGATGCCCTGACCGGCCTGTGGGCGCTCGGGGCATGGGGTGCCAACGTGACGCTGCCTCACAAGCAGGCCGCCTGCGCGCTCGCGGCCGAGCGCTCGGCCGCCGCCGCCGCGACCGGCGCCGCCAACGCGCTCGTGCGCACCGCCAGCGGCTGGCGGGCCGAGAACACGGACGTGGAGGGGTTCCTGGCGCCGCTCGCGCCGCACCGCGCGGCCATCG
>JBKBRC010000103.1:0-2077 GCA_046292345.1 Rubricoccaceae bacterium | reverse complement strand
GCTGCGCCCGCTCCTGCTGCGCCCGCTCCTGCTGCGCCCGCTCCTGCTGCTCGTCCTCGCCGCCGGCGCGGCGGGCGAGGGTGCGGCGCAGACGCCCGGAGCGCCCGTCCCCGGCCAGAGCAGCCCCGTCCCGAGAGGTCCCGGCCTGGGCGCCGCGCGCGACACGCTGCTGCTCGCACCGGGGCAGCGCAGCGTCCGGTTGCCGCCGGGCCTCGTGCCCCAGTCCGAGGCCGTGTGGCGGCTCCGCCCCGACGCGGGGGCCGCTGCCGCCGGCGTGCTGGCCTTTCTCGCAACGCCTCTGGAGCCGGGCGACTACGCGATCGACTACGCCGCGGGCATGCTTACGCTCGCTCTGCCCGCGCTCCCCGGCGAGCGCCTCGTCGTCGCTTACCGGGGCCTGCCGCGCTTCGGCACCGCCGCGCAGCCGCCGCCGCCCCTCCCCCCCGACTCGGCCGCCGCCCGCGCGCGCGCTGCGCCGGCGCCGGCCTCCCCGCCGGGCACGCTGCGCACGACGGGCTCCATCACGCGCGGCATTGTGGCCGGCAGCAACCGCGACGCGTCCATCACGTCGGGCCTCCGGCTCGAGGTCGCCGGCGAAATCGCCGACGGCGTGACCGTGCAGGCGGCGCTGACCGACGAGAACACGCCCATCCTGCCCGAGGGCACCACGCAGCAGCTCTCCGACCTCGACCGCGTCTTCGTCCAGATTGACGCGCGGCGGGCGCGGGCCCGCCTCGGCGACGTGGACCTCGCGCTCGGCGGGTCGGCCTTTGCGCCGCTGGCGCGCAAGATTCAGGGCGCCGCCTTCGATGCCGCGCTCGTGCCGAGGGGGCCGCTCACGGGCGGGCGCGTGCTCGTGGCCGGCGCCACCACGCGCGGCCTCTTCCGGAGCCAGGAGATCGTCCCCATCGAGGGCGTGCAGGGGCCGTACCGCCTGACGGGCGCGCGCGGCGAGCCGTTCGTGCTCGTCGTGCCGGGCTCCGAGCGCGTCTACCTCGACGGCGCCCGCCTCACGCGCGGCACCGACTACACGCTCGACTACGCCACGGGCGAGCTCGCCTTCACGCCGGCCCGCCTCGTTACCGCCGAGCGCCGCCTCACGGTAGACTTCGAGTACACCACGAGCCGCTTCACGCGCACGCTCGCCGTGGCCGACGCCGTGGCCGACTTCGGGCCGGCGGCCCCGGCAGCGCCCGGTGTGCGTGCCCGGCTCGGCGTGCGCGTGCTGCGCGAGGCCGACGGCACCACGTTCGGCGACGAGCGCGGACTGACCGCCGCCGAGCTCGACGCCATCGCCGCCGCTGGCGACCGCGACGTGCTCGTGGACGGCGCCGAGCGCGTCCCGTTTGACCCCGAGAGCCCGTTCGTGCTCTACGTCCGCCGCGACACCGTCGTGGCCGGGCAGACCTACCGCGTCTTCGTGCCCGCGCCGCCCGGCGCCGAGGCCGTCTTCCGCGTGCGCTTCACGCGCGTGGCGCCGGGCGAGGGCACCTACCGCCGCGCCGGCCAGGCCCGCAACGGCATCCTCTACGAGTGGACGGGCCCGGCCGGCGGCGGCGACTACATCCCTTTCCGCCGCCTGCCGCGCCCCACGGCGCGGCGCCTGGCGAGCGTGCGCGGGCAGGCCGAGCCGCTCCCGGGCCTCGAGGTGTTCGCAGAGTGGGCGCACTCGCTCAGCGACGAGAACACCCTCTCGCGCCTCGACGCCGCCGACGACGCGGGCGCCGCCGCCGAGGTTGGGCTCCGCCTCGCGCGACCGCTTGCCGGCGGCACACTCGCCGCCGAAGCCGGTCTGCGGCGCCGCAGCGACCGCTTCCGTGCCCTCGACCGGGTCCGCGACGTAGACTTTGCACGGCGCTGGAACCTCGCGCGCGGTGCCCTCCCGCTCGTGCTCGACACGCTCGGCGAGGCCACGGCCGAGGCCGGGGTACGCTGGCAACGCGGCGGTGCGGCGCTCGCGCTCGGCGGCGGCACGCTCGCCCTGACCGGCTACGCCGCGCGCCGCCTCGAGGCCGAGGCGCGCCTGCCCGCCGGCCGGCGCGCGCCCGAGGCGCTCGTGCGCGTGGCCCGCGCCGAG
>JBKBRC010000102.1:1829-2186 GCA_046292345.1 Rubricoccaceae bacterium | reverse complement strand
GCCTCAAGGAGAACGTCATCATCGGCCACCTCGTGCCGGCCGGCACGGGCCTGCGCAAGTACCGCGACATCGTCGTGGGCAGCCGCGCCGAGCTCGAGGCGCTGCAGGCCACGCAGGACCGCCTCGACAGCGCGCTCGCGCGCACGCCGGACGTGGAGAGCCTCTTCGGAGGGCCCTCGGCCACGCCGGCCGAGGACGAAGCGCTGGCCGACATCAACCGCCGCCTCGGCAGCTGAGCAGTCCCGCCCCGGGGCCTGCCCCGGGGCAGGCTCCGAGGCTGACCGGCTCCGCTTCAGACGCAGAGCGCCGCGGGGCCCCGCGCGCCGGGGGGGGGGGGCGGGGGGGGGGCCGGGGGGG
>JBKBRC010000102.1:0-1819 GCA_046292345.1 Rubricoccaceae bacterium | reverse complement strand
CCGCCGCGCCCCGGGGCTCCCGTTGGTGGGCGGCGGGGGCGCGGGCCGTCGCGGGGGGCTCTCCGGTGTAGAGCCCCTCCGGTGTAGAGCCCCTCCGGTGTAGAGCCCCTCCGGTGTGGGGGGCCTCCGGTTCGCTAGCTAGCCGCGGCTGCGCATCGCCTCTTCGCGCGCCTCGATGCGGCGCTGCAGGTCTTCGTCGGCCCAGCCGCGTGAGATCACGATCACGGCTACGGCCACGAGCACGGCGATGGCGGCGACAACGAACAGCACGAGGCGCCGTGAGGCGCGGCCGGAGAGCGGGCGGTCAACGTTCATGGGCGAGGAGGGGACGGGGCGCCCCAGGCGCGGACGAGCGCGTGGGTGAAGGCGAGGGCGCGCTCGAGGTTCTGCACGGTGTTCCACTCGGCGCGGCTGTGGAAGTCGTGCCCGCCGGTGAACACGTTGGGTGTCGGCAGGCCGCGCTCGGAGAGGCGCGCGCCGTCGGTGCCGCCGCGCACGGGCTCGAGCGCCATCTCAAACCCCATCGCGCGTGCGGCAGCGAGGGCGACGGAAATCGCGCGCGGATCGGTCCGCTCGATCGCCTCACGCATGTTGCGATACGTCTCGCGGACCTCGACGCGCACCGTCGCGGCCGGGAACGCGGCCCGGGCCGCCTCGGCGGCATCCTCGACGAGCGCGCGGCGCCGGGCGAGGTCCTCGGCCTCGAAGTCGCGCAGGAGGATGCGGAGCGTCGCGCGCTCGGCCGTGCCGGTGAGCGTGTGCGGGTGGAAGAAGCCCTCACGGCCGCGCGTCGTCTCGGGCGCCTCGTCGGCCGGGAGCGCCGAAAAAACGTGCGCGGCGACGCGGAGCGCGTTCGTCATCGCGCCGAAGGCGTAGCCCGGGTGCACGCCGACGCCCTCGACGGTCACGACGGCCTCGGCCGCGTTGAACGTCTCGGCGTTCAGGCAGTCCGTGCCCGAGCCGTCGAGCGTGTACGCGACGCCCGCACCGAGGCGCTCGAGGTCGACGCCGTTGGTCCCGCGGCCGATCTCCTCGTCGGGCGTGAACAGCAGGCGGAGCGTGGGGCGGGGGAGGGGCGTGCCCTTGGCCTGCACCGCCCGGCGGAGGTCGTCCGCGAGCAGGTCCGCGGCCAGCTGCACGATCACGGCCACGCCGGCCTTGTCGTCCGAGCCCAGCAGCGTTGTGCCGTCCGAGCACAACAGGTCGTGCCCGACGTGATCCGCCAGCGCGGGGCTGCGGGCGGGGTCGAGGACCACGCTCGAGTCGCCCGGCAGCGGAACGGCCGAGCCGTCGTAGCGCGGGACGACGTGCGGGCGGACGCCCGCGCCGGGCGCGTCCGGCGACGTGTCGAGGTGCGCGCACAGCGCGACGACCGGGAGGGCGGGCGCGTCGGGCGGGGCGTGTCCGGGGATGGTCGCGTAGACGACGCCCGTCGCCTCGTCGAGCCCGGCGTCGGCGACGCCTGCGTCGCGGAGGTCGGCGACGACGATCCGGGCGAGGGCGAGCTGCCCGGGCGTGCTCGGCGTGCTCGCAGCGTCCGGGTCGGCGGTCGTGTCGACGGCCACGTAGCGGCAGAAGCGCCGGGCGACGGGCGGCAGGTCGAAGGCGTCGGCGGGGATGGGCGTCACGGGCGCGGGCGGCAGGGCGCGGGAGTCTACGCCGCCGCTCAGCGCACCCGCGCCAGCCGCACGGTCGCCGAGGCCCCGCCCACGTCAGCACGCACGACGTACATCCCGGCGGCGAGGCTCGGCACGGGCAGCCTGTGCGACCCGGCCGCAAGCGGCCCCTCGTGCAGCACCGCCACTGTGCGGCCGAGCGC
>JBKBRC010000101.1:0-2412 GCA_046292345.1 Rubricoccaceae bacterium | reverse complement strand
CCCCGGTCGAGCCGGCTCGCCGAGCCGGGTTTGGCTGGAGTCTCGACTCCCCCGGACGCCTCGCCGAGGCATCCCTACCCCGCGTTCTGCCGTCTCCGTTGTCCCCGATGGCCGATGGCCAGTCCCCCCGTCAGTCCAGCCCGTACTCGGCCGCGACCTCCTCCGCAGAGAGCGTCGTGGCCCAGCCCGGAGGGCACTCGGCCTTGGTGACGACAAATGGGCCGATGGCGAGGGCGTCCAGGTGGGTCTGGCGGAAGCAGCGGATGGCGTCTGCGGGGGTGCCCACGATGGGCTCGCCGCGCACGTTGAAGCTCGTGTTGACGAGCGCCGGGCAGCCTGTGCGCGCCTCGAAGGCTTTGAGCAGGCGGTAGTACAGCCCGTTGCGAGCCTCCGTGACCGTCTGCACGCGCGCCGAGCCGTCTACATGCGTCACGGCCGGGACGGGTGAGGCTATGCGCCCGAGCCGTTCGAAGCCCTCGCCCGCCACCTCGGCCCCACGGACGGGCCCGACGAGCAGCATGTAGGGGCTCTCGGGCGGGGGCTCTCCCGCGCGCCCGAGCGCGAACAGCTCGTCGGCACGCTCGGCAATCACGCTCGGCGCGAACGGCCGGAAGCTCTCGCGGAACTTGATCTTGAGGTTGACGCGCCGCTGCACGTCCGCGCCGCGCGGATCGGCGAGGATGGAGCGCGCCCCGAGCGCGCGCGGCCCGAACTCCATGCGCCCCTGGAACCAGCCCACGGCCGCGCCGCCGGCGAGCAGGTCGGCCGTGCGCGCGAGCAGCGCGTCTTCCGGGAGCGGCACGGCCGGGAGGCCCTCGGCGCGGAGCGCAGCCGCGATGGCCTCGCCCGAGAAGGCTGGGCCCAGATAGGCCCCCTGCATGGCGTCGTCGGGGTCGGGCGTGCGCGGCGCGTCGGCCCAGTGGTGCGCCGCCATGAGCGCCGCGCCCAGGGCGCCGCCGGCGTCGCCCGCGGCGGGCTGCGCCCACACGCGTCGGAATGGCCCCTCGCGCAGCAGACGCCCGTTGGCGACGCAGTTAAGGGCCACACCGCCGGCGAGGCAGAGCGCGTCGGCGCCGGTCTGCGCGTGTACGTGCCGCGCCATGGCCAGCACGGCCTCCTCGGTCACGACCTGCACGCTTGCCGCAAGGTCCATCTCGCGCGCGGTGAGCGGCCCCTCAGGCGTGCGCGGCGGGCCGCCGAAGAGCTCGGCGAAGCGCCGTCCGGTCATCGTGAGGCCGTGCGCGTACGTGAAGTAGTCCTGGTCGAGGCGGAACGAGCCGTCCGGCCGCAGGTCGATCAGGTGCTGCCGGATGCGCTCGGCGTAGCGCGGCGTGCCGTAGGGGGCCAGGCCCATCAGCTTGTACTCGCCCGAGTTGACGCGGAAGCCGCAGAAGTACGTGAACGCCGAGTAGAGCAGCCCGAGCGAGTGCGGGAAGTGGATCTCCTGCCGAATGGCGAGCCGGTTGCCTGCGCCGGTGCCCCACGACGTCGTAGCCCACTCGCCGACGCCGTCGGTCGTCACGAAAGCCGCCTCCTCGAAGGGCGACGGGAAGAAGGCGCTCGCGGCGTGGCTCTCGTGGTGCTCCGGGAAGACGAGCGGTCCCTCGTAGCCGAGCTTCCTGGCGAGCAGGTCCGAGATCCACAGCTTCTGCTTGATCCAGACCGGCATCGCCTTGACGAACGAGGCGAGCCCGCGCGGGGCGAAGCTGAGGTACGTCTCGAGCAGGCGCTCGAATTTGAGCAGCGGCTTGTCGTAGAACGCGACCGCGTCGAGGTCGCGCGCGGCGAGACCGGCCTCGGCGAGGCAGTACGCGACGGCGCGCTCGGGGAAGCCTGCGTCGTGCTTGCGCCGCGTGAAGCGCTCCTCCTGCGCCGCGGCCACGACGCGCCCGTCGCGTACGAGTGCAGCAGCGCTGTCGTGATAGAAGCAGGAAAGGCCGAGGACGGTCACAGCGGGCGGGCAGCAGCAGAAGGACAAAGTTCGCACACCGCGCGCGCCGCGGCAGCGGAACGGGCAGGCTAGCTTTCCCCGGGCCAGGCGCCGCCCCGGCATCCCGAAGATTTCCATGAGCGTGACCATTCGCGACGTCGCCCGCGAGGCCGGCGTGTCCATCTCCACCGTGTCCCGCGTGCTCAACGGCACCTCGCCCGTGCGTGAGGACAAGCGGGCGCTCGTGCTTCGCGTGGCCGAGACGCTCGGCTACTCGCCCAACCCGGCCGCGCTGAGCCTGCTCAGTAAGCAGACGGGCGGCCTCGGCGTGCTGCTGCCGTTCGTGAGCGGCGAGTTCTTCTCCGAACTGCTCAGCGGGCTCGACGAGGCGGCGCAGGAGGACAACCGCTTCCTTGTCATCTCGACCTCGCACCGCCGCTCGGCCGACTTCAAGCGCGCCGCGCAGGCGTTCAACAAGCGCG
>JBKBRC010000100.1:0-2421 GCA_046292345.1 Rubricoccaceae bacterium | reverse complement strand
GGGATTCAGGCCGGCCCCGGGCGCCGAGCGCGGCGGCGGCGGCCACGCACAGAGGGCCCAGCAGCGTCGAGGCGACGAGCCCGCCGAGCACGGCGAGAGCGAACGCCTGCCAGAACGCCGAGGCCGGCAATACGAGCAGCGGCGCCAGCCCGAGCACGGTCGAGAGCGTCGTCGTCCACATCGGATAGGAGCGGGCGCGGATGGCGGCACGCACGAGGCGGCGCGGGTCGGCCGCGGGGCGGGCGCGGCGCAAGAGCGCGTAGCGGTCCACGAGCAGGATGCCATCGTTGACGGCGATGCCGACGAGCAGCACGCACCCGATGGCGGCGCCCTCGTTGAAGAGTCCGCCACCGCGCGCGAGCGCGGCCATCGCGCCGAGCGCGGCCGGCGGCAGGAAGGCAGCGCACAGCAGCGGGCGCCGCCACGACTCGAACGTGGCCGCGAGCACAAGCAGCACGAACAGCGCCGCGCCACCGAGCGCAAGCCCGAGCGGACGACGCTCGGTCTCCCAGAAGCGGGAGCGCTCGCGCGGGGCGAGGCGGTACCCGGGCGGGACGGGAAACGCCGCCAGCGCCTCGTCGATAAACGTCTCGGCCTGCGAGCTGGGCCCCCGGAACTCGACGAGCACGAAGCGCCGGTACTGCCGATCCTCACGGTCGATGGTCTGCGGGGCGGGCTCGAGCGCAAGGCTGGCCTGCGCCAGACGGGCAGGCGCTGCTGCCCCGGGCGGGCGGAAGGGCCGCGCCGCCACGGCGCGCGCGTCCGGGAGCGCGGCATCGGGCACGGGCGCCTCGGGCAGCACGACGCGTACGGGCAGCAGACCGGCCTCGGGGAGGTAGGCGGTGCCCGCCGCGTGCCCGCCGGCCGTTGCGGCAGCAAAGGCGGTGGCGGCCTCGCGGGCAGACAGGCCCGTGCGCGCGGCCACGTCCCCGCCCCAGAGCAGACGAAGTACGGGCTCGGGCGCTATTCCGCCCGCACTGCCGGTAGCGGAGGTGTACCCGACGAGAGGACTGCGCGCGCGCGCGAAGCGCGCGAACGCGTGCGCGAGCGTATCGAGCCGGTCGTAGTCCGGCCCGCGCGCCTCGATCCAGATCGGCGAGACGTAGCCGCCTGAGGAGGCCGAGTAGCCGAGCGGGTCCAGGCCGACGACGCCGATGTCGAGCCCGCCGGCCTGCACGGCCTCGAAGACGAGCCGCTCGCGCGAGGCGAGCGCGCGTCCGGTGGCGAGCGCGTCCTCGGTGTAGCGCACGCGGAGTCGGGCCTCGCGCCCGGCCAGGCGAGCCTCCGTCTGCCGCACGTCCGGGTCGGCCAGCGCCGTCGCCTCGAAGCGGCGCAGGAGCGAGTCCGCGCGGGCGGCATCGGCGCCGGGGGGTAGCAAGAGGCGGACGCGCACCTCCGGCAGCGTGGGCGGCAGCACGTCCGTGGCGAACGTCACGTCGCGACGGAACAGGCGCGCGGTACCGCCCACGTACGGGATGGCCGCGCGGATGGCTTCGCGCGCGGCGGGGGTGCCGAGCGTCTCGTTGTAGACCCGCGCCAGGAGCGCGCGCGGCGCCTCGGGATCAGCGCCGGGCGAGACGCGCGGTGGCAGCCACCACAGCGGCACGCCGATCCCCAGCACGACCGCGGCCAGCGTCGCGCGTGGGAAGCGTACGGCCGCGCGCGCGAGCGCGTCCAGCACCGGCTGCGCGACGAGCTGGCCGCCGGCGCCCAGGCGGCCTCTCGGCAGGTGCGGCGCCAGCGGGGCCACGAACACGAACGCCATCACGAGCGCCGCCAGGAGCGTCACGCCCACCACGACGCCGACGGGCAGCAGGACGGCGCGCAGCTCGCCGCTCAGGAACAGCAGCGGCACCACGAGCACGGCCGTCGTGAGCGTGCCGCCGGCGAGCGGGCGCGCTACCTCCGCCGCTGCCTCGGCCGCCGCCCCCTCGGCCCGCCGGCGCCGCAGAACGGTCTCGACGACGACCACAGCCGCATCGATGACCAGACCCGAGAGGAGCGTCAGCGCCGCCAGCGTCATCACGTTGAGCGTCAGCCCGAGCGCGCGCAGCACAACGAGCGCGAGCGCGACCGACCCGGCGAGCGCGAGCGCGACGAGCCCGATGGCCCGTATGCTCCCCAGCATGACGGCCAGCAGCGCGAACACGAGCAGGAGCCCGGCCGCCCAGCGCACAGCCACGTCAAGCAGCGCTGCGCGCACGGGCGCGCTCACGTCTTCGTCGGTGAGCAGGCGCACGCCGGGCGGGAGGGCGGCCTCGGCGCGGCGGGCGGCCGCGCGCAGGTCGGCCGCGGCGGCGAGCAGGTGACGCCCGGGCTCGCGCGCGGCGACGAGCGTCACGGCCGGCTCACCATTGACGCGCACGACGACGGGCGCCGGCACGGGCCGAAGGGCCACGTCGGCGAGCGTCGCCAGGGGGC
>JBKBRC010000099.1:0-2493 GCA_046292345.1 Rubricoccaceae bacterium | reverse complement strand
GGCGGAGCGTCGGTCAGGTCGAGCAGCACCTCGTCGATGACCGTCTCAACGATCACGTCGTCCGGGACTTCCTGCGGCGGAGGCGGGGCCGGCGGCGGCGGCGGCGGCGGCTCGATCTGCTGGGTCTGGATGATCTCCTCGACCTCGATGATCTCCTGCTCCTGCGCCGCAAAGTTGGCGGTGTTTTGACCGCGCGTGGGAACGGTGAACGCGGCCAGGAGGATGGCAAGCGCGCCCACGAAACCGATCTGCATGTGGAGCGAATAGCTCTTCTTGAGATCGGCGCCCGGTGCTTTACGGAGTGGCATGAGCGTTAGGGTAGGTGGCAGACGGGGCAGGGGCCGCCCCGGTGCGGTAAAGTAGATACGGCGAAAGCCTGCGTCACGTCCCGACCGTCAGATTTATCGGATCGGTAAGGCGCTCAACGTACCGGGGGGCAGTTTCGCACGCGTCGTCT
Source organism: Rubricoccaceae bacterium (assembly GCA_046292345.1). Classification (GTDB taxonomy): domain Bacteria; phylum Bacteroidota; class Rhodothermia; order Rhodothermales; family Rubricoccaceae; genus JBKBRC01. Next base: position 2,036 of record JBKBRC010000099.1, on the reverse strand, counting down.
TGCCGCCCCTCGCAGGATCTCCGGATACGTCCTCGGTCTTCTCATGCACCCTCGGCCGGTTGCAGGCGGCGTCGTACGGCGAAGGCCGCCGTGCCGAGCCCCAGCCCGACGACGTTGGCGACGATGTCGTAAGGGTCGGCCATGCGCCCGCTGCCCATCGCGGCCTGGAGCAACTCGGTACCGGTGGCGAAAAGCAGGCCCACGAGCAGCACGCGCGCCGGCGCGGCCGGGAATGCGGCCAGCCAGAGCACGGCAAACAGGGCGAAAATGCCCGCATGGACGAGCTTGTCTGCGCCGAGGACGCTGGCGTCCGGGATGTACTCGCCCGGCAGGAGCAGCAGAACGGTGGCGAGGATGGTCCAGAGCGTGGCTAGAACGAGCGGGCGGGGCATCAGCGGTCGAAGCGGGTTCGGAGAGCGGCGGCGGCGGCCGGCAGAAGGTCAGAGGCGACGAGCGCGGCCGATCCATGCGCGGCAACGAAGGCATCGGCGGCGGCCGTGCCCAGGTGAAGCGCGCACACCGCAGCTTCATCGGGCCCGGCGCCCTGGGCGAGCAGGCTCGCCGTGAAGCCGGCCAGCACGTCGCCTGTGCCGGCCGTGGCGAGCGCCGTGTTGGGCGGCGGCCCGACGAAGAGGCGCCCCTCGGGCGTGCCGACGACGCTCGGCATGCCCTTGAGTACAAGCGTGACCCTCCAGGCACGGGCCAGGTCTCGGACGACCGCCAGGCGATCCGTCTCTGGTGCGTCGAGGGCGGGGGCGTCCTCGCCGGCCAGGCGCGCGAGCTCGCCCGCGTGCGGCGTCGCCACGACGGGCGCCGTCCGCTCGGCGCGCATCTCGTGCGCGCGCCCGGCAAACGCGCCGAGCCCGTCGGCGTCGAGCACGAGCGGCACGTCCGCCCGGGCGACGAGCGCGCGCACGAGGCGCTGCGTCTGGTCGGCGCGGCCGAGGCCGCAGCCGACGAGCGCGGCGTCGGCGCGTGCGAGGGCCTCCCGTGCGTCCTCGAGCGCGGCCTCGGCCAGGTCGCCCTCTGGGGTCTCAGGCAGGGCACGGGCCATCACCTCGGCGTGGTGTGCGTCAAGCGTGGCGCGGATGCTCTCGGGCACGCAGGCGACGACGGCGCCGGCGCCGGCCCGTGCGGCGGCGCCGGCGGCGAGCACGGCCGCGCCCGAGAACCGCCGCGAGCCGACGACGCAGGCCACGCGTCCGGCCGTGTACTTGTGCGCGTCGGGCGCGCGGTGCGGCAGCGCCCTGGCGACCCAGGCGTCGGTGGCGCGCCAGGCCGTCGCGTGCGCCGCGAGCACGTGCGCCGGAATGCCGATCTCGGCGACGACGACCTCGCCCGCATGCGCCGGCCCCGCGCCGAGCAGTAGTCCTGGCTTGCGCGCCCCGAAGGCGACCGTGAGATCGGCCTGGACAGCCCCGGGGTCCGCACGCCCGGTGTCGGCATCGAGGCCGGTGGGCAGGTCGAGGGCGCAGACGCGGGTGCGCCCGGTCTTGCGGAGGGCGCGCGCGCGCCGGGCGAGGCGCCCGACGGGCTCGCGTAGCGGGCCTCGGGCGCCTACGCCGAGCAGGGCGTCCACGAGCACGTCGGGCTCGCCAGTGAGCGCCGCCGGATCGGTCGTGAGGCGGAGGCGGCCGCCATCGGTTTCATGCGCGAGGCGCGCGAGCAGGACGCGGTTGGCGGCTGCGTCGGGCGTGGTCTCGCCGTCAAGGTAGAGCACGGTCACGTCGGCCCCCCAGGCGTGGAGCCAGCGCGCGACGACGAAGCCGTCGCCACCGTTGTTGCCACGCCCGGCGAAGATCCACACGCGCGGCCGGGGCGCCGCGCCGCGTGCGGGGCGGAGCCAGCGTTCGTGGAGGGCGGCGGCGGCCGCGCGGCCGGCCGTTTCCATGAGTACGCGGCCGGGCAGGTCGTAGTCGCGGATCGTTGCGCGGTCAGCGGCGCGCATGGCGTCGGCGCCGAGGAGGGGTTCGAGCACGAGCGGGTGGGGCCGGTGACGGGGGCAGCGCAGGGATGCTACGCGCAGGGATGCTACG
>JBKBRC010000098.1:0-2500 GCA_046292345.1 Rubricoccaceae bacterium | reverse complement strand
CTTCGGCGGCACCGAGCGCGGGCGCATTTCCTCACAGGCCATCAAGCGCGCCGTCCGCAAATCGCCCTTCGTCGCCGAGCGCCTCAGGGACAAGATCTCGACCCGCTCGCTGCACATCCCGCAGATGCTCTTCGACGAGATGCGCGGCCAGTTCGGCGGCGACGAGGACCGCCTGCGCGCGCTCTGCGAGGCGGTCACGCACGCGCTCGGCAAGCCCGACAAGGAGAACCCGCTCAAGACGAGCCAGATCGTCTTCCTCACGCCCGACGAGATCGCCCGCCTCCGCGGCCTCATCGCGGACAAGATGGCCGACGGCACGCGCCTGACGGGCAAGGCCGTCAAGGAATTTGGCGACACCATCGCCAAGGCGACCGGGCTCGACACGCGCCCGACCGACGCCGTCGACATGGCCCTCTTCGGCCGGATGACGACCGACGAGGCGGCCTCGTTCGCGGCCGTCGACGCTGCGATGCAGGTCGCCCACCCCATCGCGACCCACACGACCGTCACCGAGACGGACTACTTCACGGCCGTCGACGACTGGAAGGCGGCGGGCGGCTCGGGCGGCGAGACGGACACGCGCGGCTCGGGCCACATCGGCGAGATCGACTTCAACAGCGCGGTCTACTACGGCTATGTCTCGTGCGACCTCGACGCGCTTGCGCGCAACCTCGGCGGCGACACCGACGCCGCACTCGAGGGGCTCGCGGCCGTGCTCGAGGCGTTCTGCCGCGTGACGCCCTCGGGCAAGCAGAACTCGTTCGCCAGCCACGCGCCCGCCGAGACGGTGCTGCTCGTGCTGCGCGAGGCCCGGACGCCGTGCTCGCTCGCCGGCGCCTTCGAGGCGGCCGTGCCCGCATCTGAGCAGGGCTACGTAGCCGAGAGCACGCGCCGCATGCTCGCTCGCTACGCGCGCCTGCGCCAAGCTTACGACCTTGAGGACCGCGCGATCGCCTTCACCGTCTCGGGCCAGGTGCCGGCCTCGGAAGCCTATGACGTCGCCGATCGCCTGGCCGACGTGTGGGCGTTCCTCCGCCGGCACGCTGCGTTCGCCCCGGCGGGCAATGGCGCCATGCGCAGCACCGGGCATGGGGGCTGAGCGATGACCGGCTTCCTTCTCCATCTCTACGGCCCGATGCAGGCCTGGGGCGATACTGGCTTCGGGCAGCTGCGGGAGGCGGGCGAGTTCCCGAGCCGCGCGGCCGTCCTCGGGCTCGTTGCGGCCGCTCTCGGGCTGCCACGCGCCGACGACCGCCTGGTTTTGCTTCACGAAGCGCTGCGCGTGGACGTGGCCACGGCCCGCCCGGGGGACGTCCGCCGCGACTTCCACACGGTCGAGACGCGCGTGGGCGGCAACCGTACACTGACGGCACGGGACTACCACCACGACGCGCACTTCGTCGCGCTCGTGCGCCCGGCCGCGCCTGAACACGCGAGCCTGCTCGCCGACGCCGAGGCGGCCCTCCGCCGCCCTGCGTTCGGGACGTTCCTCGGGCGGCGCTCGTGCCCGCCGGCGCTGCCCCTCCTCCCCGACGCAGTGAAGGGCGACGCCCATGTGGCGCTCGTGGCCGCCGCCGAGCACACGCGCGAGGCCTTTCCGCGCGACGACCGCACCTGGCGACGGCGCGACACGCGCAGCCCGCTCACAGTCTGGCTCGACGGACACATTGAGGCGGCAGCGATCCCTGAGGCGCTCCGCTCTGCCCGCTCGGTGACGCATGGCACGCGGCGAGCGCGCCTGATCGGCCCCAGGCGAGCCTACGCGGCATCCTCTTTCACGCGCGTCGTGCTGGCGCATTCTCCCGCCCTCTCTCAGCCTGATCCCAACGAGACGTATTTCGATGCTATCCCTGACCCTCCTGCGCCTGCCTCGTGACCATCCGCGCTGGCGTCACCTCGACCCTTACCAGGCGCACCAGCTGATCTGGAGAGCCTTCTCTGACGCTCCTGGCGGTGAGAGGCCGTTTCTGTTCCTCCTCGATACGCGCGGCGACTATCACAGCCTGCTCGTGCAGAGCACACGCCCACCGGACTGGTCGGACCTGAGCGGCCACGCGAGCATCCGCACTAAATCGTTCGACCCATCAGGCATACCCTCGGGCGCGCGCATGGCCTTCACGCTGCGCGCTAACCCAACCGTCGACCGCCGCGGCTACAAGAGCGGCACGCAGCGCATCGGGGTCGGGCTCAACCCTGCACACGCCTTCCGCCAGATGGGCCGTCCAGGAGAGCACCCCACGACACCCGACGCACTGGCAGCCTGGCGCCGGAACGAACTGCTCGCATGGCTTGCGCGCCAGGCAGACCGGGGGGGCTTCTCGATCGGCTCTGCAGAGCCCGGACCCATCGTGGCACGCAAGATCTCGCGCGGTCCTCGCGACCGCACTCGCCCGATGATCTTCCACGAGGTCGAGTTTTCAGGAACCCTCCAGGTTACGGACCCGGCCGCCTTCGTGCGTTCGGTGGCTCTGGGACTCGGCCGCGGCCGTGCGTTCGGCTA
>JBKBRC010000097.1:0-2564 GCA_046292345.1 Rubricoccaceae bacterium | reverse complement strand
GCAGGCGCGGCGTCAGACCTTGCCCTGGAACGAGGCGAGCAGGCGGAGGTCCTCGGCCGAGAGGTCGCCGCCGCCCTCGGCCGGCCCGGCGATGTGCTCCGGGGCCGCCGCGATCACCTCGCGCATGACGCGGCGCAGCGGCTTGCCCGGCACGTAGGCGCCCGAGGCGTTGGCATGCCCGCCGCCGCCGAAGCGCGCCGCCCACGCGTTGATGGGGCAGTCGCCCTTGGAGCGGAACGAGAGCTTGACGGCCGTGGCCGTCTCGAGGAAGATCACGGCCGCCTGCACGCCGTCGAGGCTGAGCGCGTAGCCGATCAGGCCCTCCGACTCGTCGAAGAGCGCGCCGGACTCCTCGAGCATCGCCTGCGTGACGTGCATCGTAGCGAGCCGCCCGCCGTGGTGCAGCGCGATCGTGTCGATGGCCCGCGCAAGCAGGCGCAGGCCGGCCATGCTCCGCCCGTCGAAGAGTGCGATGTGGATGGGCTCCGGGCGGAGGTCGCCGCGCGCGAGCACGTCGGCCACGATGGCGTGCGTGCGCGGAGTCGTGGCGCCGTAGCGGAACGAGCCCGTGTCGGTCATGATGGCAACGTAGAGCGCCGTCGCGACGTCCCGGTCGATGCCGGCCGGGTCGTGCCCGGCGATGAGGTCGTAGACGATCTCCCCCGTGGCGGCGGCGTCGGCGCGCACGCAGGCGCGGTCGAACCAGGGCTCGGGGTCCGGGTGGTGATCGAGCAGCAGGCGCGGCTGCGTGGCCTGGAAGAACACGTCCCCGACGGCGCCGAGGCGCTTGCGCGTGTTCGTGTCGACGGTCAGCAGCACGTCCGCGTGCGCGACGGCCTCGGCGTGCTCGAGGCGGCCGCGCTCGAAGACGCCCAGCAGGCCTTCAGGCTGCTGCTCGGCGAGCCAGTCGAGATTGTGAGGCGGCGGGTCGGCGTTGAGCACGCGGGCGTCCTTGCCGAGCGCGCGCAGCCAGCGCGCGACCGCGATGGCCGAGCCGAGCGCGTCGCCGTCGGGGCGGGTGTGCGAGGCGATCACGACGCGCTCGGCGGCGAGCAGCGCGTCGCGCACGAACGCGAGGTCGGGCGAGTCGCGGACGATGGAGCCAACGAGAGGCGCCGCCCCGGGAGCGGACGCGCCGGGCAGGACGGAATCGGACATGAAGCAGCGGTAGCGGTCAGGCGGGCAAGCTACCGCCGCACACGGTGCGCGGGTTCGGCCGGGCGCGCAGGTTCGGCCGGGCGCGCGGGCTCACGTGCCGGCGCGGCCTTCGTCGCGCATCTGCTCGAGGGCCGCGAGGTTCACGCTGCGCACGGCCGCACGCAGCGCGTCGCTCTCCAGAAGCCGCCCCTGCGCCTCGACCAGGAAGCGGTCGGCGACGAGTACCTGCACCTTGCCCGTGCGTGCGGCCGCGTCGTGCTCCTCGTAGCCGGGGTGTCCGTCGAGGCGCATGGTGCGCTCGAAGCCCGTGCTCGTTTCGCGGTCCACCTCGGCCATCGTCCAGGCAAGGCCCATCATGAGCGCCATTTGCGCGCCTCCCAGGTCCTGTATTTTGAGCACGAGTGTCGGAGGGCCGTCGTCGCCGTCGGGACCGGCGTAGGTCGCCGTGGCCTCGGAGACGGTGAAGCCCATCGCCCCCTGCCGGGCGCCCTGCACGTCGGTCCGCTCGAGGCCGGCGACGGCCCCGGGCAGGCGGTCGCGAAGGACGCGGAAGTCCACAGGCTCGGCCGGCGGCTGCTCGGCGCGCGCGGCGAGTTGCTCGAGGGCGCTCTGCGCCTGCGTCGCCCCACGAACGATGTCGGTCAGGCCGGGACGGCCGGCGTCGTCGGCCTCGGGATCGTCGGTGTTGCCGCAGGCGACAAGCGTGACCGGAACCAGCAGGACCAGGAGGGTGAGGCGGAGGGCGTGCATGGGACGAGCGGAGCGTAAGCAGTCAACCCCTCTCACGCACGCCGCTCCCGAAATCGATCACCCGCCGGTCTCGCGCCCCAACCGAGGCGGGCGCCGTCAGCCCGACACGGCGGCGCCGGCAGGGACGGACGGGCGCGCCTCGGCGAGCGGGTCACGGGCCGGATCCACGGTGTCCGGCTCGGGCGCGGCGGCGAAGATGAGGCGCGGGCCGCGGTCCCAGGTGAAGTAGTTGTAGACCCAGCTCAGGAACACGCCGACCCGGTTGCGGAAACCGGCCAGCTTGACGACGTGGATCAGCAGCCAGCCGAGCCAGGCCAGGAAGCCGGTGAGCGTGAAGCCGGAGGGCAGTTGTAGGATGGCCGCGTTGCGCCCGATCGTCGCCATCTGCCCGAGGTCGCGGTAGCGGAACGGGCGCGGCTCGAGGCCCTCGAGCCGGCGCACGATGGATGCGGCGGCATGGCGCCCCTGCTGGATCGCCACCTGAGCCACTTGCGGGTAGAGCCGCCCCTCGGGGTCGCTCGCGCCAGCCATGTCGCCGGCGACGAACACCTCGGGGTGACCAGGCACCTGAAGCGCGTCGCCCACGGCCAGGCGCCCGCCCTGCACCTGCGGCAGGCCGAGCGCGTCAGCGAGCGGGTGCGCGCGCACGCCGGCCG
>JBKBRC010000096.1:0-2661 GCA_046292345.1 Rubricoccaceae bacterium | reverse complement strand
CCCGAGGACGACGGCGCGGCGTCCCCGGCGTTCGCCGCCTTCCGCGACGAGCTGCGCGGCATCGTAGCCCGGCGCGACACGGCGGCGCTGCTCGCGCTCGTCGCGCCGGGTGCGCGCCTCTCGTTCGGCGACGAGCCGGGCGGCCCCGAGGGCTTCCGCCAGATGTGGTTCAGCGGCATGCCGCCCGAGGGCACCGGCGCGGTATGGGACGTGCTCGGGCGCATCCTCGAGCAGGGGAGCGTAGAGGAGGACGGCGTCTTCATGGTGCCGTTCGTCTACGGCCTCTGGCCCTCCGACGTTGATCCGTTCTCGCACGTGGCCGTCGTGGGCGAGAACGTGCCCGCGCACGCCGAGCCGAGCGGCGACGCGCCCGTCGTGGCGCGCCTGTCGCACCTCATCGTGCCCGTGCTCGCGCCACCGCGCGACGGCTGGTGGGCCGTGCAGCTACCCTCCGAGGAGGCGGCCTACGTGCGCGCCGAGCACGCGCACAGCGCCGTCGGGTACCGGGCTGGCTTCTGGCCCGAGGGCGACTCGTTCCGCCTCCAGTTCCTGATCGCCGGCGACTGAGATGGCCGCCGCACCGGCCCGCCCGCCCGGTGGGCACCCCGCCGAGGGGCCACCCGCCCCGTCCCCCTTGCGCCTCGCACGGGCCGGCCGCCTTCTGTGGACGCTACCGCGCCTGCTCCTCGTCGGGCTCGTGCGCTTCTACCAGCTGGCGATCTCGCCGTGGCTGCCCCCGGCGTGCCGCTACACGCCCTCGTGCTCGCAGTATGCGATCCTCGCACTGCAACGCTACGGCGCCGTGCGCGGCAGCATCCTCGCGGCGTGGCGCATCCTGCGCTGCAACCCCTTCGGCGGGCACGGCTACGACCCGCCCCGGTGGTTCGGCGAAAAACCCGACACGCCCGAAGCTCCCCCGACTGTGGGGCAGCAGACGCAAGACTAAAAAAGCGGGACACGATTTGTCTGCCGACATGCTGCATGTGTAGTCTCCACCGCCCGGCGCGCCGCGGCGTGCCTTTCTTGAGACTTCTACGGTACCCCCATGTCGTCCAATCCAGCCCTTCTGGCGCGAACGGTTCTCGCCGCGCTGTGCGCGTTCCTCCTGGCCCCCGTCGCGCAGGCCGCAGCGCCGCCCGTCCTGCCTGACGCCCCGGCCACAGTCCGCCTGATCGCGTCCAATGCCGAGCATGCCGCCGCCGTGCAGCGCCGCATCGAGGGCGAGTTGAAGGCGGCCGGGCTCGCGTACCCCGTCCGGGCCGTTCCGGTGGGCCTGCTTCCCGAGGCCGCGCGACTCGGGGTGCGTGCGCACCTGGCCGCGCCGCACCTCGACGCGCCCAAGAGCCCGGAGGCTGCGCTGCTCTTCGCCGTTCTGATCCCGGGCGGCGGCCACCTTTATGCAGGTGAGACGGGCCGCGGGCTCGTACTGCTCGCGCTCGGCGTGGGCGTGCCCGTAGGGTTCGCCCTGCTCGGCCAAGGCGAGGGCCTCGGCGGGGCCGGCCTCACGCTTTTCGGATCGGCGATCGGACTGGGCGCCTGGATCTACGGCATGATCGACGCCGTGCCTGCGGCGCGGCGCGCCAACCGGCGTGCGGGCCTCGCGCTCGCGCCGGCGGCCCTGCCGCAGGAGCGCGGCCTCGCCCCCGGCGTTCGGCTGGCCGTGCGGCTCTGATCACCGGACGGCGCCACGCGTCTGGCCGTCCTGCCGGCGTAGGTCAGCGGCCTCGAAGCAGGGCCAGCACGGCCGCCTCGGCCGGCTCGAGCCCGGCGGGCGTGTTGCCCGCGTGCCGCCGCCGCAGGGCCTGCCCGAGCGTGCCACCCCGGTAGGCCCCGAGCACGTCCGGATGCACATAGTAGCGGCGGCAGACGGCGCGCGTGTTGCCGAGCGCGGCCGAGACGTCGGCGATGCAGGCGGCGACGGCGGCGTCCGCCTCGCGCGCCGAGCCGGGCGCGTCGTGCGCGGCGAGCGCTCGGGCGGCCAGCACCGTCCCGCCCCACGTCCGGAAGTCTTTGGCGGAGAAGTCCTCACCGGTCGCCTCGCGCAGATAGGCGTTGACCATACCCGAGTCGATGCCTTCGCGCCCGCCGTCTTCGGTCTCGTACTGGAAGAGCTGCTGGCCGGGGATGTCGCGGCAGCGGCGCACGAGGCGTGCGAGGCGGCGGTCGCGCAGCGAGATCGCGTGCTCCTTGCCGCTCTTGCCCACGAACGAGAAGCGCACCTCAGCGCCGCGCACGACGGCGTGCTCGTCCTGGAGCGTGGTCAGGCCGAAGGACCCGTTCGAGGCAGCGTACTCCTCGTTGCCGATGCGGATCAAGGTCTGATCGAGAAGCGCGACGGCGAGCGCGAGCACCTTTTCGCGCGGCAGGCCGCGCCGCGCCAGGTCGTCCTCGACGCGCGCGCGCAGACCGGGCAGCGCCTCCCCGAAGGCCACCATCCGGTCGAACTTGCTCGCGTTGCGTAGCGCGTGCCAGGCCGGATGGTAGCGGTACTGCTTGCGCCCGCGCGCGTCGCGGCCGGTCGCCTGCAGGTGCCCGTTGGGGAGCGCGCAGATCCACACGTCGCGGTAGGCCGGCGGCACGGCGAGCGCCTCGACGCGCCGGCGCGTCGGGCGGTCGCGCACGAGGCGCCCGTCGGCGTCGTAGAGCGCGAAGCCGCGCCCG
>JBKBRC010000095.1:0-2663 GCA_046292345.1 Rubricoccaceae bacterium | reverse complement strand
GGCCGCGAGGCCTCTGGCCGCGAGGCCTCTGGCCACGGCGCGTCCGGATGCGGCTAGCTTCGGGCCGCCGCGACCTGCCCGTCCCGCCGCGACCTGCCCGTCCCGCCGCTCCCGATGTTCCGCGCGATGCCTCACGAGCTGTCCATTGCCGGCCTGCGCCTGCTTCTGGCGGCACTGTGCCGCGCGCAACCCGCCCTGCCCGGCCGCGCCGGCGCGGCCGTCGCGCGGGCGGCGCGCCTGCGCCTCTCACCCGCCGAGGCTGACGCCGAGGCGGGCATCGACGCGCTCCGACGTCGCCTCGCAGCGTCGGCCGAGCGCGTGCGCGTGCAGGACTTCGGGGCGGGCACGCGCGATGGCGTGCTCGCAGCCGAGGCGCGCCCGGCCGAGCGCGCCGTTGCAGAGATTTACGGCCGGGCCGCGAGCGGCCCGGCGTGGGGCCGCTTCCTGTTCGGGCTCGCGCGGGGCCTCCGCCCGGCCCGCGTGCTCGAGCTGGGCACCAACCTCGGGGTCTCGGCAGCCCACCTGGCGGCGGCGCTGCGCCTGAACGACGCGGCCTCGAGCCCGGACGAGGGCCCGGGACCAGACGCGGGCGCCGGGCCCTCGCGCCTCGTCACGCTCGAGGGAGACCCCGGCCTGGCCGTGCGGGCGCGCGAGGCCCTGCAGCGGCTCGGGCACGGGCCCGACCGCGCCGAGGTCGTCACGGGGCGCTTCGACGATACGCTCGCGGCAGCCTGCGACGCGGCCGGCCCGTTCGGGCTCGTCTTCGTAGACGGCCACCACGAAGAGGCCGCGGCCCGTCGGTATGCGGCCGCGATCCGTCCGCACCTGGCCGCGGGCGCGCTCGTCGTGCTCGACGACGTCGAGCCCGGGCGGCCGGTGCGGCGCGCGTGGGCGGCGCTGCGCCCCGAGGCCGACGCGGCGCTCTACCTCGGGAAGCTGGGCCTGCTGTACTATGCCGGCCCGCCCCGTGGGCCGGAGGCGCCCTGTGCCTATGGGCCCGAGACCGCCGCCGGGAGCCACCGCGCCGCGCCGGCGTCACAGGCCCCTTAGGCCGCACGCCGGAAGAAGGCGTACCAAGGCACTCCTCCGCCCCCGTTCCCCTCGCGCGACCCGTCTTCCATGTCAGCCCTCACCGACGAGCAACTCGTCGAACTCTACCTCGACCACGGCGATGAGCGTGCGTTCGCGCAGCTGCTCGCCCGGCATCAGGAGCGCATCTTCGGCTACCTGGTGGGCATGGTGCGCGACCGTGACGTGGCCAACGACCTCTTCCAGGACACGCTCTTCCGGGCCATCCAGGCCATGCACGAGCGGCGCGGGTCGTATGAGAAACAGGGCCGGTGGCTCGCCTGGACGATGCGCATCGCGCGCAACGCAGCCCTGGACTACCTCCGCAGTCGAAAGAAATACCAGGACGTCTCGCGCCCGGGTACGGAAGACGAAGGCCCGTCGTTCTGGGATCGACTGCCTGACGACGCCCCGGATGCATCGGCGCTGCTCGGCCGCGCCGACCTCTGGAAAGAAGTCGAGGCCGCCATCGACCAGCTGCCGCCCGAGCAGCGTGAGGTCGTGCTCCTGCGGCACCAGTCCGAACTGACGTTCCGTGAAATTGCCGAGTTGACCGACGTATCGATCAATACCGCGCTCGGGCGCATGCGTTACGCGCTCATCAACCTCCGCAAGCTGCTCGAGCCCGAGTGGTTCGAGGACGCCCCGCTGGACCCGCCCGCCGGCCGCCGTCCAGGCTCGGGGTCGGCCCGTGAGCGCGTCGCCTGAGCTTTCAGCCCTGCCACCTCACCCCGTCGCGTCCCGGTCCGTTCGCTACGTCTGACTTCCCCCACCATGTCCGATTTCCTGCTCCCCCTGCGCCGCGTGTGCGGCGACGAGGCCCCGCCGGGTCCGCCGCCCTCGCCCGGAGACGCGGGCTACGTGGAGCACGCGCTGCTCAGCCAGACGTGGGAGGCGCTGGCCTCGCTGCCGCGGCACACCCCCTCCGAGGCGACGCTGGCAGCCGTGCTGGCGGAGGCGCGGCTCGCGCCCGTCGTGGCCACGGCGGCCACTCCCGCTGAGGCCGCGCTGGTCCGCCAGGCGGCCTCGGCGCTGGCTGCGCTGCCGGCCGCCGCCCCGGCCGCTGACGCACGCGAGGCCGTCCTCCGCCGCGCCGCCGAGGCCGCGCGCGCGGTGGCGCTCGTCCCCGTGCGGCATGTCTACGCCGAGCCCGACGCCCCGGCCCCGGCCCCGGGCTCGCCCGCGGCGCGCGAGGCCGACCTCCTTCGGGGAAGCGTGGCCGCGCTGGGCAGCTTGCCTCCGTACCGTCCGTCGGCCGAGGCCGTTGCGGCGGTGCTCGAGGAGGCGCGCCGCCGCGCCGGGCGCTCGGCCGCGGCCGCAGGCGGAGCCTCGCGCACCATGGCGGCCGACCGCGCCCCCGCGCGGGCCGCCCGCCGGCGCCGGCCCGTGGCTGCCCTGTGGGCAGGCGGTGCGCTGTTCGCCGCGCTGCTCGTCGTCGCGGTCGGGGTGCTCCTGACGCCTGCAGACGCGCCCGTGCAAGTTGCCAGCGGTGGGCCGCCCGCCGTGGAAACCATCACCGCCGAAACGGCTACAGCGGGACTCGCCCCGGTGGAAGCGGCCGTGGCAGAAGCGTCCGTGGCAGAAGCGTCCGTGGC
>JBKBRC010000094.1:0-2680 GCA_046292345.1 Rubricoccaceae bacterium | reverse complement strand
GCCGGCTTCCCCCCCCCGGGGGGCCCCCCCCGGGCGCGCCCGGCCCCCGTCGCCGCCTGGCCGCCCTCGGCGGCAGCCCGGCCGCCGCCGCGCCAGAGGACGCCGCGCGCGCGCCCGTAGCGGCGCGCCCAGGCGCAGGGACCTCGCCCGCCGACTGGCTCGCCCTCGCCGCCGACGCGCTCGGGCGGAGCGCCGAAGACCCCGCCGCACTCGACGACGCCGAGCGCCTGGCCCGCGCCGCGCTCGACGCCGGCGCCGAGGCGCCGCGCGCGCGCGCGCTCGCCGGCGAGGCCGCCTTCCGCGCCGGGCGCTACGAGGTCGCCGCTGACGATCTCGAGGCCGCCCTTGCCGCCGACCCGCGTCTGCTGGGCGCGTGGCCGCTCGCGCTCGCCGCGCTCGTCCGCGCCGACGCGCCCGGACGCGCCGCCGCGCTCGCCGAGGAGGCGCTCCTGCTCTTCGGCGGCGTGCCGGCGATCGTCGTGCCGGCTGCCGAGGCGCTGCTCGCGGCCGCGCGCACCGCCGAAGCGCGCGCGGCGCTGACGGCTGCCCTCGCCGCGCTCGACGCGGACCGTGCGCCCGACGACGCGCTCCGCGGGCTCGCGCATGCTCTCGCGGCGCGCGCCCACGGAGACGCCGCGCCCCTCGCCGAGGCCCGCCGGCTGCTCGGCGCGGCGCACCCGGCCGTCCTTGAGGCCGAGGCCGCCCTCGCGGCCATGCGCGGCCGCGCCGCCGAGGCGCGCGAGGCCTACCGCCGCGCAGCTGCCGAAGACCCGGGCAACCTCCGCCTGCGGCGCCTCTCGCAGCGCTGAACGCGCACCTCCGAACGCACACCTCCGAACGCGCACCTCCGAACACAGTCCGTCCGGACGCGCAACCGCCCCGCTCGTCCGTTGGGGCCCGCACATCGGCCCTGCCCGTCTCCCTCCGTCCAGTTCCATGTTTCGCCCGGTCCTGCTCCCGATCGTTCTCCTCGTCGCCCTTGGCACTGCCGGCTGCGCTGCCGGTCCGCTCGTGCGGGACGCGCCCGCCGAGGAACTGCCGAGCGAGTACCCGAACCACTCGGCCGCGTTCATCCTCGACGCCGTCGCAGAGGCGGCCGCGGGCGTGGAGGGCTTCCGCGCCGACGGGCGCCTGACCGTCACGTCGCCCACGCTCAACCAGAACGCGACGTTCAGCTTCCGCGGCCGGCTTGCCGACTCGCTCCTCGCCGTCGTCCGCGGGCCGTTCGGGATCGAGGGCGCGCGCGCGCTCGTCACGCCGGACTCGTTCCTGGCGCACGATCGCCTCGGCGGGCGGCTCTACGTGGGCCGCGTCGAGGCGGCGGACCGCTTCGTGCCGGGCGCGGGCTCGTCGGACGTGCTCCAGCGCGCGCTCGTCGGCCTGCTTGTGCCCGAGGCACCGCCCGCAGCCTGGACCGTCTCCGCCGAGGGCGGGCTCTACACGCTCGCGCGGCGTCGCCCAGACGGCAGCCAGCAGCAGGTGGACGTCAACCCGGCCTTCTGGCGCGTCGTCGGGCTGCGCGAGACCTCCAGTGGCGGCATCCTTCTTGCCGAGCAACGCTTCGAGCAGTTCGACACCGTCGACGGCGTCGTGCTGCCGCGGCGCGTCGTGCTCTCGAGCCCGGAGCAGCCGCTGCTGCTCGTGCTCGAGCACACCCGCCTCGTGCTCAACCCGCCCGATCTGACGTTTCCCTACACCCGCCCGCGCGGCGTCGAGGTCGTCCCGATCAACTAACCTGACGGGCTGAATCAACTGACCTGACGGGCTGAACCAACTGACCTGACCGGCTGACGGAAACGCCCGGACGTACTTTCGAGGCCTCGCTGCTTCCTGCTCATGCGCCTGCTCGCCGTCCTGCTCACCTCGCTCTGTCTCGTCACCCCGGCGCTCGCACAGGACCGCGCGCAGACCGAGCGCCGGCTGGCAGCGCTCCGCGAGCAGGTCAGCGCGGCCGAGCGGCAGGTGCGGCAGGCGCGCGCGCAGGAGCAGCAGGCGCTGCGCGCGCTCGAGGGCTTGCAGACCGAGATCGCCCTCCGGGAACAGCTCGTCTCGGGCTACCGCGAACAGGTCGGTTCGCTGCGTGCCGAAGCGGCCGAGCTGCGCGGCTCGATCAGCCACCTCGAGGGCGAGGTGGCCAGGGCGCGGCAGGGGTACCGCGACCGCGTCCTGCACGCCTACAAGCACGGCCGCCGGAGCTCGCTCGCGCTCCTGCTCTCGTCCGAGTCCATCGGCCAGGCCGTGGCGCGTGCGCGCTACCTCCAGATGTTCGCGCGGCAGCGGCGCCGGCAGGTAGCGCGCATCGAGAGCCGCACGGCCGAGCTCAAGGCGCGCGAGGACGCGATGCGCGCCTCGCTCCAGACGGCCGAGCAGCTTCTGGCGCAGGCCCAGTTCGAGAGCCGGCGGCTCGAGGAGCGCCGCGCCGAGCGCGAGGCGCTCGCGGTCCGCCTGCGCGCCGAGCGCGGGCGCGTCGAGCGGGACCTTGCGCAGCGCCGGAGCGACGCGCAAGAGCTCGAGGGCGTGATGCGCGAGATCGCGGCGGCAGAGCGCCGCCGGGAGGCCGAGCGCGAAGCCGCCCGCCGCGCCGCCGAGGAGCAGCAGCGCCGCGAGGAGGCCGCGCGTATTGCCGAGGCCGCCCGCCGCGCCGAGGCGCAGCGCCGGGCCGACGAGGCAGCCCGGCGGG
>JBKBRC010000093.1:0-3058 GCA_046292345.1 Rubricoccaceae bacterium | reverse complement strand
GGCGTCTGCCCGGGCGTCTCTGCGGCTCTGCCCGTGCGGACCGGGCGGTATCTTGCGGCGCCAGCCCCCGCCGGCCCTCCCCCGCGATCCCCCGCCGCGCCCCGGTGAGCACTCCCTCCCGCCCCCGCCCCCCGGCCAAGCGCCGCTCCTCGTCGCCGGCCGCCCCGTCTGCCCGGCAGTTCCGCCGGCAGCGAAAGCTCGAGGTGATGGGCTTCCTGACGATGGCCATCGCGCTGCTGCTCGCGCTCGCGGTCGTCACACACAACCCGGCCGACAACCTCCGCCTCGAGGAGGAAGGCGTCTGGGACCGCGGCGACAACCGCATGGAGAACCTGCTCGGACCCATCGGGGCGACGATCTCGCGCGCGCTCGTGACGGGCCTCTTCGGCTACCCGATGCTCGTCCCCATCGGGCTCGTCTTTGCGTGGGGCTACGCGCTCTTCCGGCAGCGCACGCCCGTCATGCTGCCCACGCTGACGGGCCTGCTGCTGGCCGGGACGCTCTTCGCGGCGTGCTTCTTCGGCTGGTTCGCGGTCGGCTCCGAGGCCGAGGGCGCGCTCACGCTCTGGTCCGGGCAGCTCGGCTTCGGCGTGGCGGCGTGGCTCTCGGGCCTGGCCGGGCGCGTGGGCGCTTTCATCATCCTCTCGGCCGCGCTCGTCGTCGTGGCGCTGCTGCTGATCGACCGCGACATCCAGGCCTCGCTCGACCGCGCCGAGGGCGCCGTGGCGCGCCTGCGCGACAGCACCACGGCCGCCTTTGCGGCCTACCGTGCCGCCGCCGCCGAGCGGCGGGCGCTCCGTGACCAGGCCCTGCTCGCGCGCCGCCAGGAGCAGGCCCGCACCCGCGCCGAGTCCCAGAAGGCGCGCGCAGCGGCCGCGCGCGAGGCCCGCCGCACCGCGCCGCCCGAGCCGCCCTCCGGCGACGCGTACCCGCCCTCCGGCGACGCGTACCCGCCCTCCGGCGACGCGTATCCGCACGCGGCGGCGCCGGGCGCGCCGCCGGCCTCCGACGCGCTCGCGGCCGACGGCCCACCGTCTTTCCGGGACACCGCCGACCCCTGGGCCGCCCTCCCTGAGGACGCGTTCGTCCCGCAGTCTGACCGCGGCGCCCCGCCCCCCGACGGGGCCGGCGGCCACGCGGCGAGCGACGACGACGTGGACGCGGGCCTCGTCGGCGACCTCGTCGGGGAGGCGCTCGCGGCCGGGCCCGCGCTTCACATCCACCCCCCGCCCGAGACCGAACCCGTAGACCTCGACGCCGCCGCGCCGCCCGAGACGCCGGCCTCGCGCCGCCCGGACGAGCGCGCGATCCCCTACGCCTACCCGTCGATCGAGCTGCTCGAGGAAGCCGACGGCCAGCAGCGCGTCGATCCGCGCGAGATCGAGGACAACAAGCAGATCCTCCTCGACAAGCTCGAGACGTACAACATCGAGATCAGCGCCATCCACGCCGTCGTCGGGCCGACCGTCACGCGCTACGAGCTCACGCCTGCGCCGGGCATCAAGATCAGCCGCATCACGGCGCTCGAGGACGACCTCGCGATGGCGCTCGCCGCGCCCGGCATCCGCATCATCGCCCCCATTCCCGGCAAGAGCGCCATCGGCGTCGAGATCCCCAACCGCAGCCGCGAGATGGTGCGCCTGCGCCAGATGCTCGCCACGGCCGCCTTCCGCGACGCCGGGCGCGGCGGCGGCATGGCGCTGCCGGTGCCCATCGGCAAGACGATCGAGGGCGAGGTCTTCCTCGAAGACCTCGCGCGCATGCCGCACCTGCTCATCGCCGGCGCCACGGGCTCGGGCAAGTCGGTCGGCCTCAACGCGCTCGTGACGGGCCTGCTCTACGCCAAGCACCCGGCGGACCTCAAGTTCGTCATGGTGGACCCCAAGAAGATCGAGCTCAACGGCTACGCGGCGCTGCTGAACCACTTCATGGCCATGCCGGCCGACGCCGAGGACCCGATCACGACCGACTTCGCGCAGGCGGCGGCCGTCCTACGCTCGTGCGAGCGTGAGATGGAGCTCCGCTACGACCTGCTCGCCGAGGCCGGCGTGCGCGGCATCGTCGAGTACAACAGGAAGGTGGCCACGGGGGCGCTGGCCTCGTTCGGGCCGCGCCACCGGCACCTGCCCTACGTCGTCGTCGTGATCGACGAGTTGGCGGACCTGATGATGACGAGCGCCAAGGAGGTCGAGGCGCCGATTGCGCGCCTGGCGCAGAT
This sequence comes from Rubricoccaceae bacterium, assembly GCA_046292345.1. GTDB lineage: Bacteria > Bacteroidota > Rhodothermia > Rhodothermales > Rubricoccaceae > JBKBRC01. The sequence goes on along the minus strand of JBKBRC010000093.1, from coordinate 840 downwards.
GGCCCGCGCCGTGGGCATCCATCTCGTCATCGCCACCCAGCGCCCCTCCGTAGACGTCATCACGGGCCTGATCAAGGCCAACTTCCCCTCGCGCATGGCCTACCAGGTCGCCAGCCGCATCGACAGCCGCACCATCATCGACGGCGGCGGCGCGCAGCACCTGATCGGCAACGGCGACCTGCTCTACATGAACGGCAGCCGCCTGACGCGCCTGCAGGGGCCCTTCCTCTCGGTCGACGAGGTCGAGGCCGTCGCAGGCTTCATCGGCGCGCAGGAGGGCGCCGGGCCCTACCTGCTCCCGCCCATGGAGCCGGGCGAGAGCCTGCCGCCGGGCGCCGCCGGCGCGGCCGACGCCGAGGACCGCGACGAGCTCTTCGAGGAGGCCGCGCGCGTGATCGTGCGCAGCCAGCAGGGCTCGGTGAGCCTGCTCCAGCGCAAGCTCTCGGTCGGCTACACGCGCGCGGCGCGCCTTGTGGACCAGCTCGAGGAGGCCGGCGTCGTGGGCCCGTTCGAGGGCTCGAAGGCGCGCGACGTGCTCATCACGAGCGAGGCGCAGCTCGACGCCCTCCTGCACGGCGCCGGCGCCGACGAGGATCTCTAAGCCCATTCCCCGTTCTTCGTGTACACCCTCGGTATCCTCGGCGGCGGGCAGCTCGGCCGCATGACGGCCCTCGCCGCGCTCCGCCTCGGCCTCGACGTGCGCCTGCTCGCCGACGCCGCCACCGGCCCCGAAGCCGCCTTCGCCGGCGCCACCGTCGGCGACTGGCACGACGCGGACGTGCTGCGCGCCTTCGCCACCGCCTGTGACGCCGTGACAACCGAGAGCGAGTGGGCGCCCGC
>JBKBRC010000092.1:0-3287 GCA_046292345.1 Rubricoccaceae bacterium | reverse complement strand
TGGCGCTCCACGCGCGACGGCTTCGCGCACCTCTACCTCTACCGCAACGACGGCACGCCCGTCGGGCAGGTCACGCGCGGCGACTGGGACGTGACGACGTTCCACGGCGTCGACGAGCGGACGGGCTTCGTCTACGTCACGACCACGGCCGCCGGCCCGCGCGAGCGCCACCTCTACCGCGTACCCCTGCCGGCGGCGGCGCAGACGCCCGCTGCACGGCGCGTGCAGCGGGGCCGCCCGGCCACGCCGGAGCGCCTCACGCACGATCCCGGCTGGCACACGGTCCAGCTCTCGGCCGACTACGGCTACTTCCTCTCGACCTACTCGACGGCCACCGAGCCGCCCACGACGGCGCTCTTCGCGACGTCGGGCCGCACGCCCGGCGCGCGCGTGGCCACGCTCGTCGACAACGCCCCGCTCCGCGAGCGCCTCGCGCGCTACGCCCTGCCCGCGCCCGAGTTCATGACCGTCCCCGGCGCCGACGGCACGCCGCTCGAGGCGTACCTCATCCGCCCGCGCGACTTCGACCCGAGCCGCCAGTACCCGCTCCTGATCCATACCTACGGCGGGCCCGGCAGCCAGGTCGTGCGCGACCGCTGGGAAGGCAACCAGCGCCTGTGGCACCACTACCTCGCCGATACCTACGGCATCCTCGTCGCCGGCGTGGACAACCGCGGCTCGGGCGGGCGCGGATGGGCGTTCAAGACGGCCACGCAGAACCGCCTGGGCATTCTGGAGGCGCAGGACCAGACGGCCGCCGCGCGCTACTTCGGCGCGCTGCCGTTTGTGGACGAGCGCCGGCTCGGGATCTGGGGCTGGAGCTACGGCGGCTACCTCTCGCTGCTCTCGGCGCTCTACGGCGACGGGCCCGAGACCTTCCGCGTGGCCGTGGCTGTGGCGCCGGTCACCAACTGGCGGCAGTACGACACGATCTACACCGAGCGCTACCTCTCGACGCCGCAGAAGAACCCCGCCGGCTACGACGCGGGCTCGCCCGTGACGTACGCCGCCAACCTGCGCGAGCACCAGCGCGTGCTGCTCATCCACGGCGACGCCGACGACAACGTGCACGTCCAGAACACGCTCGTCATGGCCGACGCCTTCCAGGCCGCCGGCAAGCCGTTCGACATGATGCTCTACCCCGGCCGCGACCACGGCATCTTCGGGGGGCGCACGCGCCTGCACCTGTTCTCGCTCCTGACGCGCTACGTCGCCGAGCACCTTGCCGGGCAGCCGTTCTCTGCCTCGAACTGACGCGCCCCGGTTCCGAACGACGAGCGCCCTGCCGAGACAGCTCTGGCGGGGCGCCTTCCGTCCGTACGGGCAGGTCAATGAGCCGCGAGGCGCTCCAGTTCCGTAAGCGCTCGCACCGTTGCGTCCGCCAGCGCTCGTACCGTTGCGCAGGCCGGGTTAGCCTCCAACTCGACGCCTCTGCCGCCGAACTGCTCGGCAATACAGCGCCTGCTCGAGGCGCTCCGCCGCAGCGCGTGCGGCGAGCAGGACGCGTGACGCCAGCGCGGGCCGCTCCGCACCCGAGAGAGCGGGTCTGCTCGGCGATGCAGGGCTGCTTCTCGGCAGAGATGCCTGTCAGCAAAAGGTGCTGGAGCAGATGGCCGGCCACGGCCTGCCCGCGCATGGAGCGCGGCGGCGCCGGAGGCTGCTCGATGAGGGCGACGGGGCGCTGGTGCGCGGCCTGCCGCTCGGCCCGGGTTGCGGTAATTCTGCGCATCTGGACGGCAAGCCGGACGCAGGCCTTCGGGTTGTTCTGGAACTGATCCATCGTCATCTGATCCATCGTCATCTGATCCATCGTCAGCGCTTGGTAGTACTCCGGTGCTGGGCGGGAAGCTGGCCGCGAAGGACGACCGATCGCGAAGGGAGGCGGAGCGTCCGTGCCGGGCCCGCTGCGCTCGCGCCTGGCACGCGGGGCTCGGGTTAGCTTGCGCCCGACTCCTCCCATTCGCCCGATGCCCCTCGATCTGCTTCTCGCCGGCGGTACCCTGCTCGACCCCGAAACCGGCGCTACGCGCCGCGCGGACCTCCGCCTCCGCGGTGGCCGCATCGCCGCCATCGGGGACCTCGAGCCCGAGGAGGGCGAGCGCGTCTACAACGCCTCCGGCAAGACGATCTCGCCCGGCTGGATGGACATGCACGTCCACTTCCGCGAGCCGGGCCAGGAGCACAAGGAGACGATCGAGACGGGCGCGCGCGCGGCCGCCTTCGGCGGCTTCACGGCCGTCGCGTGCATGCCCAACACCGAGCCGCCCATTGCCACGCGCGACGTGGTCGAGTTCGTGCGCCGCCGCGCCGAGGGCCTCGCCGTGGACGTCTACCCGGTCGGCACGGTCTCGAAGGGCCGCAAGGGCGCCGAGATGGCCGAACTGGGCGACATGGCCGATGGCGGCGCCGTCGCGTTCTCGGACGACGGCTCGCCAGTCCAGCACGGCGGCCTGATGCGCCGCGCGCTCGAGTACGCGCGCACGCTCGGCCGGCCCATCCTCGCGCACGAGGAGGACCTGACGCTCAACCCGCACGGCCACATGCACGAGGGCGAGGTCGCCACGCGGCTCGGCGTGCCGGGGATCCCGGCTCTGGCCGAGGAGGCCATGATCGCACGCGACGTGCTCCTGGCCCAGTTCACCGGCGGGCACGTGCACGTGCAGCACCTCTCGACGGCGCGCGCGGTCGAGCTCGTCCGCCGCGCCAAGGCCGAGGGCGTCCCGATCACCGCCGAGGTCTGCCCGCACCACTTCGCGCTCACCGACGAGGCGGTCGAGGCGACGGGCTACAGCACGCACACCAAGATGCACCCGCCGCTGCGTACGCAGGCCGACGTGGACGCGATCAAGGAAGGCCTGCGCGACGGCACGATCGACGTGATCGCGACCGACCACGCGCCGCACGCGCCGTTCGAGAAGGAGGTCGAGTTCACGGCGGCGCCGTTCGGCATCCTCGGCCTCGAGACGTGCTGGGGCCTCGTCGTGCGCGAGCTCGTCCGGCCGGGCGTGCTTGCGCTCGCCAAGGCCGTCTACAAGCTCACCGTCGCGCCGCGGCGCATCCTGGGCTTGCCCGTGCCGCCGCTCGCCGAGGGCGCGCCGGCCAACCTGACCATCTTCGACGCCGAGACCGAGTGGACGTTCGAGGCGCGGCACATTCGCTCGAAGTCCAGCAACACGCCTTTCGTCGGGGCGCCGCTCGTGGGGCGGGCGTGGGCCATTGTCAACAACGGACAGTTCGTCGAGGCGGCGCCGTGAGCGCGCCCGTGGCGCCGCGAGCCTCGCAGCTGC
>JBKBRC010000091.1:1883-3533 GCA_046292345.1 Rubricoccaceae bacterium | reverse complement strand
TGCGGTCGTAGTTGCGGCCGGTCCAGGAGAGACCGTGCTGCTCGGCGAGGCGGCGGTACACCTCGCGCACGCGAGCGCCTTCCATGCCGCGGAGCTGCTCGATGGAGCGCTTGGCCGGCGGCTCGGCGTAGAACCGGCGCCGGTACATCTCGCGCGCGACGGCGAGCCGGCTGCGAGGGGAGAGCGCGAGGCGGGCCTGCCGCAGTAAACGGTACGAGTGCGCCGATCCTTCCTGGCCTGCCGAGTACAGCCGGACTCCGCCCTCGCCGGTCCAGAGAACGAGCGTCCTGTTCTCGCCGCAGAGCTTGACGGCAGCATGGGTGATCGTTGTCCCGGGCTCGAGCATGAGCACGGCCGATGCTCCAACGGGCAACTGGGCGCGGACGCCCCGCACGTCTGTCACGACGAGTGCGGCGCCGTCCACGTCCACGCGCCCTCGCTCGACGGCAAAGACGGCGATGCGGCTACGGAGGGGCGCGACGGGTGGGCGGTTAGGCTTCACGAGGCTGGGGGCTCGGGGGCCGCCATAGGGAGGGGGAGAGACTCGGGTCAGGGGAGGAGGGGGTAGAGCGCTGCGGCAGCGCGGTGGGCCTCGGCCACGCGCTCGGCGAGGGCGGGAGGCGCCAGCACGCGCACCTTGGCGCCGTAGCTGAGCACCCACGGCGTGACGCCCTCGAGCCCGAGCACCTCGAGCGAGACCTCGACGCGCCCGCCCTCGGCCGGCTCGAGTTGCTGCGTCGGGTGGTGCTGCTTGCGGCGGAAAGACTCCGCCACGGACGGCTCGGCGAGCAGGCGCACCTCGCAGGGCTCGTCGCCCGACATGGCGCCGAAGCGGTCGCGCACGTGGAGCGCGAGCGAGAAGCCCGGCGGTGGCTCGAACGTGTCCGTCTCGTCCACATCGGCCGACTCGAAGCCGCCGAGCGCGAAGTCCTTCACGCACCGGCTGCGCGGGCACCATGCCGCGACGAGCCACGAGCCGGCCCGCACGAACACGCCGAGCGGATGGAGCGTGCGCTCCGAACGCGTCCGCGTGCGCGCCGTGAGGTAGACCGCGTGCACGGGGCGCCGGTCGCGGATGGCCTGCACGAGCGGGCGCAGGAGCGCGAAGCCCTCGCGAGGCAGTTCGCCGCCGGCGACGCCCTCGAAGTCCCAGTGCTCCGCCTCCTCGTCGGGCTCGAACGCGAACACGCTGTCGAGCCACGTCCGGCAGAGGGCCTCGCGCGCCGAGCGCAGAGGCGCGCCGTAGGGCGTCGGGCGGAGCAGGGCCTCGGCCGCCAGGGCCGCGAGCGTGAGCGCCTCTGCCTGCTGCTCGGTGAGCTGCGGCACGGGCAACTCGGGCTGTGCGCCGGGGACGAGGCGGTAGCGCCGCTCGGCGCCGCAGCGCTCGGCCTCGACGAGTCCGGCGCGGACGAGCGCGCTCAGCCGGCGGCGGGCCGTGCGCGTCGTCACGCCAAGTGCCCCGGCGAGCGCGTGCTGCGCCAGGCCCGGGTGTCGGGCGATCAGATCCAGATAGGCGGTGTCGGGAACGGACATGGCGCAAGGATATGGGGCCCTCTGCGTCTGAGCGGACGTCGGGTGTCCGCCTAGACGCACAGGCACCTTCGCCGTAACTTGCCGGGACGAGCGTGCCCGGCATCGACCCCTCAGAAG
>JBKBRC010000091.1:0-1783 GCA_046292345.1 Rubricoccaceae bacterium | reverse complement strand
CGAGAACATCTCACGGGAGCGAGAACCTTGTCGCGCCGCAAAGGCCAAAAAAGCGCGGCCCGGAAGGCAGAACTGCCTTCCGGGCCGCGGGGCGTGGAGCATAGCGGATTCGAACCGCTGACCTCTTCAATGCCATTGAAGCGCTCTACCAACTGAGCTAATGCCCCGAAAGAACACCTGCCCCGCGCCGGGGCGACGGGCAGGGCGTCCAAAATAGGCCGGACGCCGCCGGGGCGTCAATGGAGCGGCGGCGAAGAAGACGCGCAGCGCCGCGGACGCGCAGCCCGCTTGGGAGCGGCGCTAGCTTGGCTCCGCCTGTCCGCTACACCCCACCTGCCCGTCGCGCCTCCCGTGACCGCTCCTGCCGCCCTCCCGTACCACGTCGCCAAGTTTGGCGGCACGTCGGTCGGCACACCGGCGCGCGTGCGCGAGGCGGTGGCGCTGGCCGCGGCCGTGCCGCCGGAGCGCTACCGCCGCGTCGTCGTGTCGTCGGCCTTCGGGGGCGTGACGGACCGCCTGCTCGACGCCGTCGCGGCGGCGGTGGCGCGCGACGGCCGGCACGGCGCCGTCCTCTCCGAGATCCGCGCCCGCCACGCCGAGGCGCTCGAGGCGCTCGCGCCGGCGGCTGAGCGGGAGGCCCTCACCGCCCGCCTGACCGCGCTCTTCGACGAGGTCGCCGAGCTCCTCCAGGGCGTCTACCTGCTGCGCGAGTGCACGCCGCGCTTCCAGGATGCCATCGTCTCGGCCGGCGAGCGCGCCGCGGTGCCGCTCGTGGCCGCCGCCTTTCGCGCCGCCGGACACGACGCCGTCGCTCTCGACGCGACCGCCTTCGTTCGCACTGACGACGGCTTCGGCGAGGCCGCCGTGGATTTCGACGCGACCGGCCCGCTCGTGCGCGAGGCGCTCGCGGCCGTTCCGCCCGGCGCCTTCGCCGTCGTGACCGGCTTCGTCGCCGCTACGGCCGAGGGCGTCACGACCACGCTCGGCCGCTCCGGCTCGGACTACACGGCCACCATCCTTGCCGGCGCGCTCGCCGCCGAGGAATGCGTCATCTGGACCGATGTGGACGGCGTGCTCTCGGCCGATCCGCGCCTCGTTCCGGACGCGTTCACGCTCCCACGCCTGGCCTACGCCGAGGCCGCCGAGCTCGCTCACTTCGGCGCCAAGGTGCTCCACCCGCGCACCATGCGTCCGCTCCAGCGCACCGGCATCCCGCTGCGCATCCGCAACACGATGAACCCCGCCCACCCGGGCACGACGATCGGGCCGGAGCGCTCGGACGCCGCGCGGGGCATCAAGGCCGTCACGGCCGTGCGCGGCGCGGCGCTCGTGCACGTGCGCGGCGGCGGCACGCACCCCGTCGCCGCGCTTGCCGCGCGCGCCCTGGCCGCCCTCGCCGAGGCCGGGCTCGAGGTGCTCATGATCGCGCAGGCCTCGAGCGAGGGCAGCCTCTGCCTCGCCGTACGCGCCGCCGCCGCCGCCGAGGCCACGGCCCGCCTGCGGCGCGCGCTCGCGCGCGAGCTCGAGCGCGGCGACGTGCTCGCCGTCGAGGCCGAGCCCGGGCAGGCCGTCGTGGCCGCCGTGGGCGACTTCCTGACGGACGCGCCGGGCACCGCCGGGCGCATGTTCGCCACGCTCGGCCGGGCGCACGTGGACGTGCGCGCCCTCGCCCACGGCACGAGCGAGCACACGCTCTCGGCCGTCGTCGCCGACGCGGCAGCGCCGGCGGCCGTGCGCGCGCTGCACGAGGCCTTCGCCCGCCGGCGCGTGCGCGCCCACGTCG
>JBKBRC010000090.1:1999-3538 GCA_046292345.1 Rubricoccaceae bacterium | reverse complement strand
AACAGTGATTATCCGGATCGGGTCCGGCAGGGGGCCGGATAACGCGCGGAGTCTAAGGAGCTACACCCACTCCTACAAGCCCCCCGCCGACTTTCTCCCGCCTCGCGATATTATCCGGAAGCCTTCCGGATAACGCCGACCATGCCTTCCACCTCCCCCCTCCTCTCGCACGTCCGCGAGGCCTGCCGTGCCCGCCACCTCGCCCTCCGCACCGAGCGCGCCTACGTCGGATGGGTCCGCCGCTACTGCCTCCACCACCGCGACCCCGAGGGCCGCCCCCTTCATCCCGCCTGCCTCCACGAGCACCACGTCGCGGCCTTCCTCACCCACCTCGCCGTAGAACGGCACGTCGCGGCGAGCACCCAGAACCAAGCCCTCGCCGCCCTCCTGTTCCTGTACGACGCCGTCCTGCAACGGCCGCTCCAGGAGCTCGGCACCATCCCCCGAGCCCGCCGGCCGCGCCGCCTCCCCGTCGTCCTGACCCCGACGGAGGTGGAAGCCATCCTCCGGCGGCTCCGCGGGGATCCCTGGCTCGTGGCGGCCCTCCTCTACGGCTCCGGCCTCCGCCTCCTCGAAGCCCTCCGCCTTCGGGTCAAGGACGTGGACTTCGGCGCGCGGCACCTCGTGGTGCGGGAGGGGAAGGGCGACAAGGACCGCGTCGCCCTCCTCCCCGAGGCCCTCACCGACGCGCTGCACGCCCGTGTCCGCCGGACCCTCGCGCTCCACCGCGAGGACCTCCGCCGCGGCTACGGCGACGTGTACCTCCCGAGCGCCTACGGCCGGAAAGCGCCGGGCGCCGCCGGCGCTCCCGGCTGGCAGTACGTGTTTCCTGCTCCCGCCCTGTCTACCGACCCCCGCTCGGGCGCCCGCCGCCGCCACCACCTCTCCGACTCCACCATCCAGAAGGCCGTCCGGGCCGCCGTGAAGGCCGCCGGGATCGCGAAGCCGGCGACCCCGCACAGCCTCCGCCACTCCTTCGCGACGCATATGCTCGAGCGCGGGGCCGACATCCGCACGGTCCAGGAGCTCCTCGGGCACCGCGACGTCCGTACGACGGAGATCTACACTCACGTCCTGAACCGCGGCGTGCGCGGCGTGCGCAGCCCGCTCGACGCGCTGGGGACTTGCCCCCCTTGAGCACGCAGGGCTGGCGCGCGCCGGAGCGAGCACGGGTTTGGCGGCGAGGCCGTTCCTCATGCCTGCGCCTGGAAGAGCGCCGACGCGGCCACGCGCTTCGCAATGGCCGTTCGTCTTTCCGGCGCCGCATCGAGGCGGGCGGGCGGGAGCGACGAGCAGGCGAGCGGCCGCGCGCCCACCGCTCCTTCGCGACGCCCCCGCCCGAGGCCGGCACAGGCGACTCGTCACCACGCAGATCTACGCGCACGTCCTGGCCACCAACCGCCTCGGCGTCGTGAGCCCGCCTGGCCGCCTCGCCTGGCCGCCTCGCCTGACCGCCTCGCCGACCGGCCAGGGCTCCACGGCCCCTCCCTCACCCTTCGGCGCGGTCGGCCTCGCGGCCCGTCTCGATCAGCTCGCGCG
>JBKBRC010000090.1:0-1899 GCA_046292345.1 Rubricoccaceae bacterium | reverse complement strand
CGCCTGGCCGCCTCGCCTGGCCGCCTCGCCTGACCGCCTCGCCGACCGGCCAGGGCTCCACGGCCCCTCCCTCACCCTTCGGCGCGGTCGGCCTCGCGGCCCGTCTCGATCAGCTCGCGCGCGCTCTGGAGCGCGGCCTCGCTCACGCCGTCGCCGGCGAGCAGCAGCGCCACCGCCTCGGCGCGCTCGTCCTCGGACAGCTCTCGGATGCGCGTCTTCGTACGCCCCTCGTCCACCACCTTCTCGACCACGAAGTGCGTGTCGCCCAGGCTCGCGATCTGCGGCAGGTGCGTGATGGCGATGATCTGGTGGTAGCGCGCCAGGCGGCGCATCGTCTCGCCCGCGCGCCGCGCGATCGGCCCCGAGATGCCCGTGTCGATCTCGTCGAAGACGAGGATGGGCAGGCGCTCGCTGCGCGCGAGCACGGCCTTGAGCGCGAGCATGACGCGGCTCACCTCGCCGCCCGAGGCTACGCGCGCGAGCGGCTTCGGCTCCTCGCCGAGGTTGGCCGAGAGGTAGAACTCGACCACGTCGGCGCCGGTCGGCTGCGCGGCCACGCGGCGCTGGCGCGCGCCTTCCGGGAAGGCGATCCAGCCCTCGGGGTCGGGCTCGAGCGCGAAGCGGACGCTGAACTGCGCGTGCGGCATGCCGAGCGTGGCCAGCTCCACGCCGATCATCTCCTCGATGCGCTCGGCCACCTCGTGGCGCTTCTGGCTCAGGCGGTAGGCGGCGCGGCTCAGGCTCGCCTGCGCCTCGGCGATCTGCGCGTCGAGCCGCGCGATGGCCGCCTCGAAGTTGGCCGCCAGCTCGAACGTCTGGCCGATCTCCTCGCGGTGCGCGAGCACGGCCTCGAGCGAGCCGCCGTACTTGCGCGCCAGGTAGTCCAGGTCGCCCAGGCGCTCGCGGATTTCGTCGAGCCGCTCCGGGTTGAACTCGATGCGCGCGTTGTAGTCCTGCAGGAACTGCGTGGCCTCCTTGAGGATGATCTCGGCCTGGCGCACCTCGGCGAGCGTCTCATCGAACGAGGCGTCGATGCGCGCGAGGTCCTGGAGCTGGTTGCGCACGACAACGAGGCGGTCGTAGAGCGCCTCGTCGGACTCGGAGAGCTGGCCGTAGAGCGTCGCCGTAGCCTCGTAGAGCCGCTCGGCGTTCTCGAGCACGCGCCGCTCGGCGTGCAACGCGTCGTCCTCGCCCGGGCGCGGCGCCACGCGGTCGATCTCCTCGATCTGGAACGCGATCAGCTCCTTTTGCTGCCGGAGCTGCTGCTCGCGCCGCACGAGGGCCGCCCGCTCGCGCACGCACGCCGCGACGGCCTCGCGCCGCTGCCGGTACGTCTCGACGAGCGCGCCGAGCCCGCCGAAGCTGTCGAGCAGGTCCACGTGCGTCTCGGTGCGGAGCAGGCTCTGGTGCTCGTGCTGCCCGTGCAGGTCGATCGTGTGCTGCGCCACGTCGCGCAGCACGTCGAGCGTGGCCGGCGTGTCGTTGACGAAGGCGCGGCTGTGGCTGGCCGTCACCTCGCGGCGCACGACGAGCAGCCCGCCGGGGTCCGGCTCGATGCCGTGCCCGGCGAGCACGTCCGGCAGGCGCCCCTCGTTGGCGTTGTCGAACACGCCCTCGATGACGGCCTTGCGCGCGCCGGCGCGCAGCGCCTCGAGCGAGGCGCGGTCGCCGAGCAGCAGCCCGAGCGCGCCCAGCAGGATCGACTTGCCGGCGCCGGTCTCGCCCGTGATGATGTTGAGCCCGCTCCCGAACTCGACCTCGAGCTCTTCGATGAGCGCGTAGTCGCGGATGTAGAGGCTGCGGAGCATGGACGGGCCGTGCGGCGGGACCGGGGAGTTCGGAGCCGGGGGCGGCGGGGCGTGGGGCGGGGCGTTCGGGAGCAGGGGGACGGCGCGCGCC
>JBKBRC010000089.1:0-3635 GCA_046292345.1 Rubricoccaceae bacterium | reverse complement strand
CGGCACGCTCGCGCTGCACGCGACGCGCCCCGGCGCCGGCACCACGTTCCGCATCGAGCTCGACGCCCTGGAGGAGCCCGCGTCCGGCGCGGGCGACGCGGCGCCGGCCAGCCCGCCGGCTAGCCCGCCGGCCGGCCTGCCGGCGGGCCGCGCGCTCAGGGCGTCACGGCCGCCCTCACCTGCTGCGTGACGGCCTCGAACACCTCCTCGGACGTCGTGACGGCGGTAAAGATGACCGCGCGCTCGCGCCAGGAGACGAGGAAGGCGTCGCCGAGCCGGCGCGTATCCACGGGCTCGGCCTCGGCCAGGCGGGCGTAGACGGCGGGCAGAAGCGTCAGGCGGTCCTGCGCGGCGTCGAGCAGGACGTAGTCGTAGGCGAAGAGCACGGCCCGCCGGCCGGCCTCGTCGCGGTAGAACACGACGGGCACCTCGACGGCCGGTGCCAGCGTGGCCGTCCCCGCGCCGAAGACACGCAGCGCGCCCAGGTCCGGGACGCGCAGCGGCCAGTTGTACGTCTCGAGCACGTACGCGTCGGCGGCCTCGCGCGAGCCCACGGCCCGCTCAGGCTCGAGCGTCTCGGCGACCTGCACGACCTGCGAGAGCAGGTCCACCTCGCCCGGCGCCGCATCGCGGTGGATGAACGCATAGGCGAGGTAGAGCCCGAGCACGAGCAGCCCCAGCAGCGCGAACGAGCGCCACGAGAGCAGCGCGTCGCGCGGCGGTGCGGCGGGACGGGCCTGCACGCGCTCCCAGGCCGTCAGCGCGGCCGGGACAGGCTCGTAGGACGCGAGGGGGGCGGCCGCCGGCGTCTCGGCGGGCTCGCCGGCGGGCGTCTCGGCGGGCTCGCCGGCCGGCGTCTCGGCGGGCTCGCCGGTGGGCGGGGCTGCCTCCGGAGCAGGCTCCGAGGCAGGCTCCGGAGCGGCTCCAGAGGCCGGAGGCGGCACGGGTGGGACGGCCCCGGGAGCGGCTTCCGGGGGGGCGGGCGAGCGCGCGTCGTCTGGACGCATGGGTTCAGGAGGCGGAGGTGGGCGGGGGGCCCTCGAAGACGAGCGTGACGGGGTTGCCGCGGCGGACCGAGAGCAGGCGGGCTGCGTTGCCTTCGTTGACGCTCACCTCGAGCACGTCCCCGCTGCCGTAGAGCATGACCGGCTCGCCGGCCGGCACGTCGGAGTAGGTGCGGTGCACGTCGCGCACGATCGTTGAGCCGACGAAGCCCTTGACGCGACGTCCGCCGCGGTACCGCTCGACGAGCGCGCGCGGAATGTTGGTGATGCAGTTGCCGTAGCCGTCGACGTGCGCCACCCAGCCCTCGATGCCCTGCCAGTCGGCGCGGGGGAGCGGCCACAGGAGGCGCTCGGCGGGCTCAGCGGGCGCCCCGAGCGCGTCGAGCCGCGCGCCGCGCGCCAGGTGCGCTGCGACAGGTCCGAACACGTCGCGCCCGTGGAAGGTGGCGCTCGGCGCGCTCGTGCGCCAGAAGGCCGGCCGGTCCAGCACGACCGCCTCGTCGGGCGCCCCGCCGTCGAGCAGGAGGGCGAGCAGCCCGTTGTCGGGCCCGACGAAAAACTGGTCCCCGAAGCGTGCGGCGATGCCCTGCCGGGCCGAGCCCACGCCAGGGTCGACGACGGCCAGGTGCACGGTGCCCGGCGGGGTGTAGGGTACCACCTGCCGCAGCACGAACGCGCCTTCCATGACGTCCTGCGCCGCGATCATGTGCGAGACGTCCATGAGCCGCAGCGCGGGCTCGACGCGCAGCATGGCGCCTTTCATGGCCGCCACGTAACCGTCGCGGAGGCCGAAGTCGGTGGTGAGGGTGACGAGCACGAGGCGAGGCCGGCACGGGAGCGGAGCAGACGAAAATACGCCCTCAGGGCATCCTGCCCCGCGTCGTATCTTTACGCTTCCCTGCCGCCCTACGCCCATGCCCGACCACCTCGCTCTCCCGCCCGACGCTGCCACGGGGGGCTCCGTGCCGGGCGGCACCGCGTCAGGCGACCACGCCCCGGGCGACTACGCTCCGGGCGGCTCCTCCCCACCCGCTGAGCAGCCACCCGCCGAGCCGCGCTCAGCGCGGCACGAGGCCGCCCTGGCCGAGTTCATCGATCTCTGGGGCGAGATGGCTACCTACTGGGGCATCAACCGCACGATGGCGCAGATCCACGCGCTGCTCTTCGCCACCGAGACGCCGCTGGACACGGACGCGATCATGGACCGGCTCGGCATCAGCCGGGGCAACGCCAACATGAACCTCCGCGCGCTCGTCGAGTGGTCGCTCGTGCGCAAGATCAACCTGGCCGGATCGCGCAAGGACTTCTTTGAGGCCGAGAAGGACGTCTGGACGATCACGACCACCATCATCGAGGAGCGGCAGAAGCGCGAGCTCAAGCCGGTCCAGGAGGCGCTCGGCGGCGTGGCCGCCGCATTGCGAGAAGGCGCACCGCTGACGCCCGAGGAGGCCGTCTTCGCCGGGCGCATCGAGAGCCTGGTCTCGTTCATGGAGACCTTCGACGGCTTCACGAGCGCGCTGCTGCCGTTTCTGCGCGGGCGCAACGCGGACAAGGTGCAGCGCATCATCCATTTCGCGGCGCAGCTGCGCGCCGCGCGTACGCCCTCCTCCAATGGCTGACTCCGGCCCGACTCCCGCGCCCGGCCTCGGCCAGGCCGGCGAAGACCTCGCTGCCGCGCATCTCGAGGCCAAAGGGTACCGCGTCCTGGAGCGCAACTACCGCTTCAACCGCGAGGAAGTGGACCTCGTCTGCTTCCATCCGTACGCGGATTACACGCAGGGGGGCGAGCTGGTTTTCGTGGAAGTCAAAGCGCGGCGCGGCGAGGGCTTCGGCGCGCCGGAGGAAGCCGTGGACAGGGCCAAGCAGCGCGCGGTGATGCGCGTCGCGGAGGCGTACCTGCACGAGCGCCGCCTCGAGGGCTCGCCCGTCCGCTTCGACGTCGTGGCCGTGCGCGTGCCGCCGCAGGGCGAGCCCGAGATCACGCACCACGAGAACGCCTTTGGCTACTTCGTCTGACGCCGTGTCCGCGCCGGGCGCCGTGTCCGCGCCGGGCGCCGCCCGGGCCTGGAGCGGCGTGCTGCCCCGGGCCGAGGGGCCGGCCGTGCTCGTGCACGGCGGCGCCTGGGACATCCCCGACGACGAGGCAGACGCGCACCGGGAGGGGCTGCTGCGCGCGCTCGCGCGGGCTGAATGCCTGCTTGGGCGCCGCGCCCCGGCTGTGGAGGTCGCCGCCGAGGCCGTCGCTGTGCTCGAGGCCGACCCGGCCTTCGACGCCGGGCGCGGCGCCGTGCTCGACCGCGACGGCTTCGTCCAGCTCGACGCGGGCCTGATGGACGGCCATACGCGCGCCTGGGGCGCCGTCGCCAACGTGCGCTGCCTGCCGCACCCGGTCCGCATCGCACGCCGCTTGCTCGAGGGCGACGCGCAGGCGCGTCTGCTCGTAGCCGAGGGGGCCGAGCGCTACGCGGCCGAGCACGGCTTCCCGCACGTCGCGCCGGAGCACCTCGTCGTACCCCGCGAGCGCGCGCGCCACGCACGGCTGCTCCGCGAGGCCGGCTTCCACACGAGTCGTGCGTTTACAGGCCCGGTGTCGGGGCCGCAAGGAACGGTCGGCTGCGTGGTGCGCGACGC
>JBKBRC010000088.1:1649-4388 GCA_046292345.1 Rubricoccaceae bacterium | reverse complement strand
GTGCGGGTCCGGAGGGCCCGGGCGTGCCGGGTGCGGCGCGCTCGGGCGTGGGGCGGGCGTCGGGAGGCGCCTCCGGACGGGCTGCCGGCGGAGCGCCCGGCGCGCGCCCTGCCGGCGCGCCGCTGCGCACGGCAGCCTCGAAGCGTTCGAGGCGGGCGAGCAGTTCGCGCAGGTCGGCGGCGCGCTCGAGGCTGGTCATCTTGAGCAGCGCCAGCTCGAGCGTCAGGCGCGGCTGCCGGCTGTCGCGCATGGCGAGCGCCGCCTCGTCGGTGAGCATGAGCAGGTGCAGCAGGTCGGCCTCGGCCCAGGCGCCGGCGGCCTCGAGGTAGCGCGCGCGCGTCTGCTCGGTCGCCTCGATCAGGTCGGCGTGGCCCGTCGTGCGGGCGGCGAGCAGGTCGCGGAGGTGCTCGGCGAGGCCGTGCAGGAACTCGCGCAGGTCGTACCCGCGGCGCACGAGCGCGTCCACGAGCGCGAGCACGCCGGCGCGGTCGCCGGCGGCGGCGGCATCGGTGACGTCGAAGAAAAGGTCCGTCGCGACGACGCCCAGCGCTTCGCGGAGTGCGGCACCCTGGAGATCCTGCCCGCAGATGGCGACGGCCTGGTCGAAGAGCGAGAGCGCGTCGCGGAGCGCGCCGTCGCCCTTGCGCGCCAGGAGCACGAGCGCCTCGTCGTCGGCGCGGACGCCCTCGGCGGCGCAGATCGCGCGCAGCCGTCCGACGATCTCGGGCACCTGGATGCGCCGGAAGTCGAAGCGCTGCGTGCGCGAGAGGATCGTCGGGAGCACCTTGTGCGGCTCGGTCGTCGCGAAGATGAACACGACGTATGGCGGCGGCTCCTCGAGCGTTTTCAGGAGCGCGTTGAAGGCGCTCGCCGAGAGCATGTGGACCTCGTCGAGGATGTAGACCTTCTTGGCTGCGCCCTGGGGCGGCACGCGCACCGTGTCGCGGAGCTCGCGGACGTCGTTGACGCTGTTGTTGCTCGCCGCGTCGAGCTCGATCACGTTGAGCGCCCGGCCTTCTTCGAAGCTGCGGCAGGCCTCGCAGGTGCGGCACGGCTCGGCGTCGGGGCGCTCGGCGAGGGGCGTCTGGCAGTTGATGGCCTTGGCGAGCACGCGCGCGGCGGTCGTCTTACCGACGCCGCGCGGGCCGCTGAACAGATACGCGTGGGCGAGGCGCCCGCCGAGGATGGCGTTGCGCAGCGTCTGCGCCACGTGCTCCTGCGCGACGAGGTCGCCGAAGGTCTGCGGGCGGTATTTGCGCGCCGTGACGACGTAGCGTGTGGCGGGGGCGTCGGGCGTGTCGCGGGGGGCGTCGGTCATCGGGGCGGGCGGGGCTACGGGGCGCGTCGGTCTACGAGCCGGCCTGCGGCCGGCCTACAGGTAGCGCGCTTCGACGACGAGCGTGTCTGCCCAGCGGTCGCCGAGGCGCCGGCTCGCCGGATCGACGGCCACGAGGACGGCCTCGGCCAGCAGGAGCGCGCGCAGCGCCCACTCGACCGGTTCGGCGAACGGCAACCCGACGTAGCCGCTCACGAGGTAGAGGAAGCCTTCGCCGATGAAGAGCGCTGCCAGGGGCAGGTTGCGGCGCAGCGACGTCCGGACATCCACCGGGTGCCCGTCGGCGCGGACGGGCCGGACCCCGAAGGCGCGCTTGCCGATCGAGCGCGCGCCGCGGTCCTTGTACGGCAGCGCGTCGCGCAGCAGCAGGTACACGCACCCGACGAGCAGCCCGGCGCCAAAGGCGTTCACCTTGGCCGCGGGCACGAGGGCGTACGCCGCGAGCCCGACGACGAGGGCCAGCAGCACGTCCGTGAACGCGGCGGCAAAGCGGCGGAGGACGACGGTGCGCGCGGCACTCGGGGAGCTCATGCTGAGGGTGGCCATGGGGTCTGGGCAGAGGCGCACCGCACGATAGCGCCGCACTCGGACCACTTCAAGCGCCCGCGGCGGATTCTGCGCGGAGCCGGTCGGCTGCGGCGCCGGACGCCCGCGCGTGCCCGGTCCGGTCTGGCACGGGGCGCTCAGGCGCCCAGGCGCTGCTTGAAATACGCGTAGGCCTCGTTGATGGCTTTGGTCTCCTCTTCGGCCAGCCGGCGCAGCTTGATCCCGAGCGAGGCCACGCGGTCGGGGTGGTAGGCGGCGATGAGCAGCCGGTACTGCCGCCGAAGCAGCGCGGGGGTGATGTCGCCCGTCAGATCCAGCGTGCGCCGGTGACGCGCCTCGTCGGAGAGCGGCTGCGGGCGCGCGGCGCGTGGCCCTCCGCCCGACGCTGCGGCCTGCTGCGCTCGCGCCTCGGCCCGGCGGCGGGCCTGCTCGCGCGCCATGCGCTCGCGGTGGATGCGCTCGCCGAAGGCCTGCGCGCGCGCGCTGCTGCGCGCCGAGGCGTAGCCGTACGTCCGCGACGCGTCGCCGCGCGGGGGCGTGCGCCGGCCGCGGCCGGGTGTGCCCGGCCCTGCAGCCCCTCCGCCCGCCGCAGCCTGGCGGAACGCGGAGCGGATGCGCTCCTCGTGCTCGCCCCGGCTCTGCCAGGCCGACGTGGCCCCACGCACGCGCCGGAGGTCGGCCAGCCAGCCCAGCAGCACCGAGCCCAGGAGCGCCGTCACGACGACGGCGCTGAGGAGGGCGAGCAGCGACCCGCTCACGACGAGCCCGGCGCGGAGGCCGTCGCGGTCTCGAGCGCCGCCCCGGTCGCAGAGGACGCTTCGGTCACAGAGGACGCTTCGGTCACAGAGGACGCTTCG
>JBKBRC010000088.1:0-1549 GCA_046292345.1 Rubricoccaceae bacterium | reverse complement strand
CAGAGGACGCTTCGGTCACAGAGGACGCTTCGGTCACAGAGGACGCTTCGAGCGCGGCCTCGGGCACGGGTGCCGCAAGGGGGAGCGCCTCGGACGCCCGCGGCTCCGGCTCGAAGCACGTCCGGCAGCGCGGCTCGTACGCCTCCTTCGCGCCGACCAGCACCCGGCTCCCGGTCGCAACGAGGCGCTGCGAGTGGTTGGCCGGTGCGCCGCAGCGCATGCACACGGCATGAAGCTTCGTGACGTGCTCGGCGACGGCCATGAGCTGCGGCACGGGCTCGAAGGGGCGCCCGAGGTAGTCCTGGTCCAGGCCGGCCACGATCACGCGCGTGCCGGCGCGGGCGAGCTGCTCGCAGACGCGCACCACATCGGGGCCGAAAAACTGCGCCTCGTCCACCCCCACCACGTCGGCGTAGCCGGCGAGGAGCAGGATCTGCTCGGCCGCGTGGACGACCTCGGAGGGCATGGCGTTGGCGTCGTGTGAAACGACGGCATCCTCGGCGTAGCGCGTGTCGACGGCGGGCTTGAACAGGGCGACGCTCTGGCGAGCGATCTGGGCGCGGCGGAGGCGGCGGAGGAGCTCTTCGGTCTTGCCGCTGAACATGGAGCCGCAGACGACCTCGATCCAGCCGGCCCGGCGTCCGGTGGCGTCGCGTGTGTAGACGTGTGGTTCCATGCAGGGAAGGTACGCGGGCGGCGGGAGCTCCGCGAGGCGAGGACGAAGCGAACGGCCCTCCGCTGGCCGGTGATCCGGCTCTGTACGCATCCGAACGCGCGCCCGGCGTACGCTCGTGCGCGCTGCCGCCTGCTCGGTCAAAAGCCCATCCGCCTCAGTAGCCCATCTGGCGCATGCGCGCTTCGATGCGGGCGGCCGAGCGGGTCATCTGCTGCGGCGTGCGCTGCCGGGGGTTGGGCAGGCAGGCCGCCAGGCGCGCGGCCTGGTTGCGCGTCAGGCGCCGCGCCGAGCGGTCGTAGTGATGCTGCGCGGCGGCCTCGATGCCGAACACGCCCGGGCCCCACTCGGCCACGTTGAGGTAGAGCGTGAGGATGCGCTCCTTGGGCAGGATCAGCTCCGCCATGACCGTGAGCGGCACCTCGAGGCCCTTGCGGACCCACGAGCGGTGCGTGGTCAGGAAGAGGTTCTTGACGAGCTGCTGCGTGATCGTCGAGGCGCCACGGGGGGGGCGGCCCTGGCGCTCGGCCTCCTCGCGCGCGCGGCGCAGCTCCTCGAAGTCGAAGCCCCGGTGCTGGTAGAAGCGGCTGTCCTCGGCCGCGACAGCGGCGTGGCGGACGGCGGGCGCCATCGCGCTGGCCGGGACCGGCCGGTAGTCGATGCGCATGGGCTCGCCCGCGAACGCGGCCTCGACCATGCGCTGGACCTGGACCGTCGTCACGGGCGGCTCGAGGCCGCGGTAGAGGCTCAGCAGCGCCGCGCACGCCACGAGGTAGCCCGCCACGAGCACGAGCACCGTCCTGGCGACGATCCCGAGCGCGCGCCGCAGCGGCCGTCGGCGCGTGCGGCGGCGCGCCACCGCGCGCGACGCGGCCG
>JBKBRC010000087.1:0-4617 GCA_046292345.1 Rubricoccaceae bacterium | reverse complement strand
CACTTCTCGGTCTCGGCCACGACGCGCCCGCCGCGCGCCCACGAGCGCGACGGCGTGGACTACCATTTCCTCTCGGCCGAGCAGTTTGAGCAGGGCATCGCCGAGGGGGCGTTCGCGGAGTACGAGGAGGTCTACCCGGGCCGCTTCTACGGCACTCCGCACGCCGAAATCGCGCGCGCGGCCGCGGCGGGCGCACGCGGCCTGCTTCTCGACCTCGACGTCAGGGGCGCGCTCCGCGTGCGGCAGGCCTATCCCGAGACGTCCCGCGCCGTGTTCGTCGCGCCGCCCTCCCCCGACGTCCTCGCCGAGCGCCTGCGGGCCCGAGGTACCGAGACCGCGGCCTCGCTCGCCGCCCGCCTCGAGCGCGCCCGCCTCGAGATGACCTACGCCGACGCCTTCGACCACGTCGTCGTCAACGACGACCTCGAGCGCGCGGCCGAGGAACTGCTCGGCTTCGCGCGCGCTTTTCTCGTCAATTCGGCTGCGGGCGCGCGTTCAGAGGCCTGAGCGCGCGCCCGACCGCCGGCCGGGCGACGTATTCTGCCACGCTTGACCCTCCGCCCCTTCTCTCTGATGTCGATCCGCACCCTGGACACGGCCCGCCTCGCCGAGCAAACGTCCAACCTCTACGAGACCGTCGTCGTGCTCTCCAAGCGCGCGCGCCAGCTCGCCGCGCAGACCAAGGCCGAGCTCGACCAGAAGCTCTCGGTCTACGAAGACCTCTCGCTCGACCCGGCCGAGGAGCTGCGCACCAACGAGGACCAGCTCCGCATCTCGCTCGAGTACGAGCGCAAGCCGAAGGCGACCGAGCTCGCGCTCCGCGAACTCGAAGCGGGCGAGCTCTACTTCCGCAACCCCAACGCCGGCGACGACGCCTGAGCGGTGCCTGTCCCCGAACGCGCCCCGCAGCCGGCCGCTCCTGCCGCCCCGGAGGCCCCTCGCGATGACGACGGCGGACAGCGCCCGCTGCCGCGTGGCCTCGAGCCGCTCGCCGGGCGCCGCCTCGTGCTCGGCGTCTCCGGCAGCATCGCTGCCTACAAGGCGCCGGACCTGCTGCGCCTGCTCGTGCGCGCCGGCGCCGAGGTGCAGCCCGTGCTGACGGCCGCCGCGGCGCGCTTCGTGACGCCGCTCACGCTCTCGACGCTCGCCGGGCGCGAGGCCCTGCAGGCCATCTTCCCCGACACCGGCGCCGACACCTGGACGCGCCACGTCGAGCTCGGCCTCTGGGCCGACGGCGTCGTCGTCGCGCCGGCCTCGGCGCAGACGCTCGCCCGCCTCGCCGGCGGCTTCTGCGACACGATGCTCGACGCCGTCGTGCTCTCGGCCCGCTGCCCCGTGCTCGTCGCGCCGGCCATGGACCACGACATGTGGCGCCACCCGGCCACACAGGCCAACGTGGCCCGCCTCGAGGGCTTCGGCTACACCGTCGTACCGCCGGCACGCGGGCCGCTCGCGAGCGGCCTCTCGGGCGACGGCCGCCTGCCCGAGCCGGAGGCGCTCGTGCCGCGCATCGCCGCCTGGCTCGCAGCGAACCCACGCCGCACACCGCCGGATGATCCGGGGGGCAACCCGGCCCACGGCGACCCGGCCCGAGACAAGCCCGCATCCGGCCCGCTCGCAGGACGGCACGTGCTCGTCACGGCCGGACCCACGCGCGAGGCTCTCGACCCGGTGCGCTTTCTCTCCAACGGCTCCACGGGCACGATGGGCTTCGCGCTCGCGGCCGCCGCCGCGCGCCGCGGCGCCCGCGTCACGCTCGTCGCCGGGCCGGTCGCGCTGCCCACCCCGCCGGGCGTGGATCGCCGCAACGTGACCTCCGCCGACGAGATGCTCGCCGCCGCCCTCGCCGCCGCCGATGCCGACCTCGTCATTGCCGCTGCGGCCGTTTCGGACTACGCGCCAGCCGAGCCCTCGGCCCGCAAGCTCAAAAAAACCGACGACGACCTCGTGCTGCGCCTGCGCCGCACGCCGGACGTGCTCGCCACGCTCGGCCGCCAGAAGCGCGACGGGCAGACGCTCGTCGGCTTCGCGCTCGAGACGCACGACGCCGAGGCGCACGCCCGCGACAAGCTCGCCCGCAAGCGCCTCGACTGGATCGCTGTCAACGTGGCCGGTGAGGAGGGCGCCGGCTTCGGCACGGGCACCAACCGCCTCGTGCTGCTCTCGGCCGAGGGGCGCCGCGTGGATCTCGGCAAGGCACCCAAGACCGCTCTCGCCGACGCAATGCTGGACGCCGTCCTGGCGCAGCCTGCCGGCTGAGAGGCCTGCGAGCAGAGCGGTGCCTCCATGTCTTGGAGGCCCCCTCTGCAGACTCTGCGAATGTCAGGCCGAGCGAAAGGCGCAACTCGGTTTGTAAAGGATGGGTTAAGAATGCCCCCCCCCTCCTTGCGTGTTTGGCTTGGCGTGCCCTACGCTCCCTATACCCTCATTCCCCTCCGCGTGCGCCATGAAACATCTCCTCGCATCCGCCGCGTCGCTCGCCCTCATCACCGGCGCCTTTCTCGTCACCCCGCCCGCGACTGAGGCCGCGCGGCCCGGCTGCAACGACGGCGGCAGCACCAGCCTCTGCGCCGAGGTGTGCGGTCCGCCGGGCAACACCTTCTGCCTCCGTATGCTCTGCAGTGACGCCAACGGCGCCGAGAACTGCTACAAGAAAAATGGAGACGAGACCGGAATGGGTTGATCTCGTTCTGCAATGAACCCTCGCCCGCGATACATCCTCGTCGGCGGCGCGCTCGTCGCCGCGCTCGTGCTCGCGCTTCGCCTCGCGGGGCCGGACCGTGCTGAGGGCGGCCATGCCGAGGGCCGCCTCGCCGCCGCGCTCGGCCCCGCCGGGCGCACCCTCGACGCGCTCCACGCCCCCGACGTCGCCGCCCCGCCTGAGCGCACCCTTCGCGGCCCCACCGCCGCGCCCGTCCCGCTCGAGCGCGCCGCGCAGGACTCGGTCTTCTCCGGCAGCAAGGTCGTCGTCGACGGCGACGACGTGTTCGTGGTCGACTTCGGCGACCGGCGCATCAAGCGCTTCTCGCTCGGCGGCGCCTGGCGCAACGCCATCGGGCGCGGCGAGGGCGACGGCCCCGGCGAGCTGCGCATCCCGACCGACTTCGCCGTACGCGGCGACACCGTCATCGTCGCCGACGGGCAGGCGCGCGCGCTCTCGTTCTTTCTGCGCGACGGCACGTTTCTGCGCCGCCTCTCACCCGAGGGCGAGTTTTTTCGCATCGCCGCGGGCGAGCGCGCGCTCTTCGTCGTCACGCCGGTCCCGGGCCGCCTGCTCGGGCTCGCCCGGCGCGACGGCACGGGCGCGCGCTGGCTCGGGCCGCTCGTCGCGCGGCAGGAGGTCGGCGCCGACTACTACGGCCTCGTCAACGCCGACCTGGCCGCCCTCCCGGCTGGCGACGGCCCTGGTAACGGCGGCGAGCGTTTCCTCTACATACCAGAAGAGGCCGACCGCATCTACGCGTTCGCGCCCGACGGGCATCTCGTGCGCGTGGCCGAGACGGTCGGGCGGCGCGGCTTCCCGCCGCCCGACCGCGGCCCGGACGGCCTCGCGTTGGCGCCCTCGACGGCGATGGCGACGTCGGGGGTGTCGTGGGTGGGCGATGCGCTCTTCGTGGGGGCGTACGTGCGGGGCCGCCGCGACGAGGTGACGGGCGAGGTGGTGCGTGCTCCGGCAAGCTTCGTGGACGTGTACGACCGCGCGACGCTGGCCTACCGACACTCGTACGCGCTGCCGGCGCCGCTCGCGCTCACGAGCGCGCAGGTGGTGCCGTTGGGGGACAGGCTGCGCGTCTACGGCACGCGGGGCAGTGGCAGCCTGGTCGCCTTCGAACTGCCCGGGTAGAAGCGCCGCGGGTACAATGTCGGAGCGTGCGCGCCGCTCGGCCGATGCGCAGCGGCATGGATCGCATGCATTCTGAGGTCTCTGTCAACACGTGCATGGCAGGACCGAAGCGTGACGGTCCGGATACGTGCGCCAGCTTGGCGGAGGTTGCCCGGCCTCTCGTGACGGGGCGACCACGCCCTGGGCTACCGCCGAGCGGAGTCGCTCTCGATACGACCTCCGTCCCGTTCACCGACGAAAGCGCCTGCACGAATCGGGGGAAATGCTTATGCTGTACGTCGTCGTAAAACCGCGTCTCGGCCGAGGGGCCTCCGGCTTCTGAGGAGCGCCCGTGCCGCCTGGGACCGCTCCTCTCCATGCCCGCTACCGGCTCACGGCCCCGCCACGCCCTGCTCGTCGCGCTCGTGCTGGCCGTCGCCGGCGCGGGAGGGCTGGCGCTCTATCTCGGGCGCAGCACGCCCGAGGCGCCGGTGGAACGTACGCTGGCCGCGCCCCCCGAGACGCTTCCGGTAACGGTGCTCGTCGTGCGCGAAGGCCCGCTGCGCGAGGACGTGCTCGCCGAGGGGCGGCTCGTGGCCGGGCAGCAGAGCGCCGTCAGCGCCGACGCCTCGGGGCTGATCCGCGCCGTGCGCACCGTGCCGGGCGCGCGCGTAGCCGCCGGCGAGACGCTCGTCGAACTGGATGACCGCGCGGCCCGCCTCGCCGTCGCCGACGCCGAGGGGGCGCTCGCCCGCGCCCGCGCCGCGCAGGCGCGCGCCGCCCGCGCCGACGCC
>JBKBRC010000086.1:2460-4977 GCA_046292345.1 Rubricoccaceae bacterium | reverse complement strand
GCGCATCGGGGATGGGCGGCGGGCAGAGGCGGCGCGCCAAGATAGGGCATGGCCGGAGGGCCATCCCCGGGCGTTCCCCGAGACCTTCAAGCGCTGCGGCGGAGCCGCGCGCGCGCGGCCGTGTTATGAGGGCGAGCTTGCCGTACGCCCCGCCCCCGGATGACCGTTCCGCCGCCCCCGCGCCGCCTGCTCGGCGCTCTGTTTCTCGGCACGCTGCTGGCCGCGCTCGACATCGCGTTGGTCGGGCCGGCGCTGCCGGCGATCTCGGAGGCGTTCGAGCTCGACGAGCGCGCGGCGGCCTGGATCTTCGGCGCCTTCGTGCTGGCTAACCTGGCCGGCCTGCCTGTCACGACGGCACTCTCGGACCGGCGCGGGCGTCGGGGCGTGTTCGCGGCAAGCGCGGGCGTGTTCGCCGCCGGGGCTGTGACGGTGGCGCTCGCGCCCTCGTTCACGGTCCTGCTCGTCGGGCGCGTCGTGCAGGGGCTGGGCGCCTCGGGGCTGTTTCCCGTTGCCACGGCCGTCGTCGGAGACGTGTACCCGCCCGAGCGGCGGGGCCGGCCAGTCGGCATTCTGGGCGCCGTGTTCGGGTTGGCGTTTCTGGTCGGGCCGGCGCTGGCGGGGCTCGTGCTGAGCGTGGCGAACTGGCGGTGGCTCTTCACGCTGCTGCTGCCGCTCGCGGCGATCGTGCTGTGGCATGGCCTGCGCGCCCTGCCAGACACGCGCGCGGCGCAGCCGCGTCCGCCGGATCTGCTCGGGACCGCGCTCCTCGTGGCCGCCCTCGTGGCGTTTGCACTCGGCGTGGGCGGCCTAGACGCGCAGGCGCTGCGCGCGAGCCTGGTGCGACCGGTCGTGTGGGGGCCGCTCGCGGCCGGCCTGGCGGCGGCGGCGGCGTTCCTCGTCGCAGAGCGACGGGCGGCCAACCCGCTCGTCCGGCCAGGGCTCGTAGCGCGCCGCGCCGTACAGATCGCGTGCGCGCTCGGCGTGGGGGCCGGTCTCGTCGAGGCGACGTTCGTGTTCCTTCCGGCCTACGCGGTAGGCACGTTCGGCGTGACGCGGGCCGAGGCGTCGTACCTGCTGCTGCCGCTCGTGGGGGCGATGGCGCTCGCCTCGCCCGTAGCCGGGCGCCTGCTCGACCGTCTCGGGCCGGCGCCGGTCGTGGGCACGGGAATGGCGCTGCTCGGGGTGGGCATGGCGGGCGTTGCGGCGGCGCCGCTGCTCGCGCTGCACGTTGCCGCGACCGTGGCCGTCGGGCTTGGTCTGGCAGGCGTGCTGGGCTCGTCGCTGAGCTACATCCTGCTCGCCGAGGCCGGCGCGGACGAACGCGCCGTCGCGCAGGGCCTCTCGACGATCGCTCTGACGGTGGGGCAACTCCTCGGCGCGGCCGGTGTGGGCGCGGTGGCGGCTTCGGCCGCCGTGCCTGAGCAGGGCTTCCGTGCTGCGTTTGCAGTCGTGGGGGGGCTTGCGTTCGCCCTCGCCTTCGCCGCGCTGGGGCTCCGCCGAAAGCCGTCGTCGCACGGGCGCGGGCGCGCGCCGGGCGCCTCGGCGGAAGCGAGGCCCGCCGAGGCGCTTCCGGCCGGGGATGCCGGGTAGCCGGACGGCCGGGGATGCCGGGTAGTCGGGGATGCCGGGTAGCCGTGCCGCAGGCGCGGTGGGATCCTTCGTAGGACAAGCCCGTAGGGGGAGCGCTCCTCTCTGCGCGCCGTTCTCGCGATGTCCCTTCTGGCTACGATGCGCCTGCTCGCGCAGCGCTACCTCCCCACCTCTGTCCTGCCCCCCTCACATGCCTACTGGGAGGCGCGCTACGCCACCGGGGGCACTTCGGGACCCGGCTCGTACGGCGACCTGGCACGGTGGAAGGCCGAGACGCTCAACGCGCTCGTTGCGCAGGAGCGCGTCGAGAGCGTCGTCGAGTTCGGGTGCGGCGACGGCGCGCAGCTCGCCCTGGCCGACTACCCGCGCTACCTCGGGCTCGACATCTCACCGACCGTGGTCGCGCGCTGCCGCACGCGCTTCGCCGGCGACCCGACGCGGCAGTTCGAGGTCTACGCGCCCGGGGCCGAGTCCCCGCCCGTTCCCGTCGCAGACCTCGCGCTCTCGCTCGACGTGATCTACCACCTCATCGAGGACGACGTGTTCGAGCGCTATATGCGTGACCTGTTCGCAAGCGCGCGCCGCCTGGTGGCCATCTACTCGAGCAACGACGAGCGGGCAGACCCCGCGCCGCACGTCCGGCACCGCATCTTCACGACGTGGGTGGCCACCCACGCGCCGGCGTGGCGCCTGTACGCGCACGTGCGCAACCCGCACGCCGGACGGACCGACCTCGGGCGCGCCGCCCCGCTGGACTTCTGCATCTACGAGCGCGGGGTCTAGCGCGGCCGGCGGCCAGACCCGAGCGGGCCACGTTCGGAGATCGCGCGAAGCAGGCGGGAGGGCGTGCCGGGCGCCGCGCCGCACCCGTACCCTGCGCTGCCGATCTCGCGCGCGCCCACGCCCTGCTCTCATGGCCCTGCTCTC
>JBKBRC010000086.1:0-2360 GCA_046292345.1 Rubricoccaceae bacterium | reverse complement strand
CGGGCCACGTTCGGAGATCGCGCGAAGCAGGCGGGAGGGCGTGCCGGGCGCCGCGCCGCACCCGTACCCTGCGCTGCCGATCTCGCGCGCGCCCACGCCCTGCTCTCATGGCCCTGCTCTCCCTCGACGCCGTGCGCAAATCGTACGGCACCAAGCCGCTCCTCGAAGACGTCTCGTTCAGCCTCGCCGAGGGCGAGCGCGTGGGGGTGATTGGGCGCAACGGTTCCGGCAAGACGACGCTGCTGCGTCTCGTGGCCGGCGCTGAGTCGCCCGACGGCGGGCGCATCTTCGTGGCGCCGGGGCGCCGCGTGGCCTACCTCCCACAGCAGCCGCCCTTCGATCCGGCGCAGACCGTGCTGGACGCCGTCTTCGCCGGTGACGACCCGGCGCTGACGCTCCTGCGCGACTACGAGGCCGCCGCACGTGCCCTCGAGGCCTCCGGCGGCGCCGATCCGGACGGCCTCGCGCGCGTGGCCGATCTCGCGCATCGCCTCGACGTGACCGGCGGCTGGGACCTCGAGGCGACGGCCCGCGCCGTCCTCGACCGGCTCGGCCTGCCCGATCCCGCGCAGCCCGTCGGCGCGCTCTCCGGCGGTGGCCGCAAGCGCGTCGCGCTTGCACGCGCGCTCGTGCTCCGCCCGGACCTGCTCGTGCTCGACGAGCCTACCAACCACCTCGACGCCGAGACCGTCGCCTGGCTCGAGGCCTACCTGGCGCGCTTCGCCGGTGCCCTGCTCGTCGTCACGCACGACCGCTACTTCCTCGACCGCGTCGCGGGGGCGATGATCGAGCTCGAGGGCGGGCGCGCGCAGCGCTTCGAGGGCGGCTATGCGCGCTACGTGGAGCAGAAAGCCGCACAGGCCGCCGCCGACGCGGCCGAGGAGCAGAAGCGGGCCGGCCTGGCCCGCCGCGAGCTGGCATGGCTGCGCCGCGGCGCCAGGGCGCGCACGACCAAGCAGAAGGCCCGCGTCGAGCGCGCCGAGGCGCTCCTGGCAGAGCCACGTGCTGCGGCGGAGCCGTCGCTTGCGCTCGGCGCCGCGGCCGCGCGCCTGGGCACGCGCGTCGTCACGCTGCACGGCGTCGCCAAGCGCTACGACGCGCACGTGATCCTGGACGACTTCTCGCTCGAGATCCCGCGCCGCGCGCGCCTGGGCGTGATCGGGCCCAACGGGACCGGCAAGACGACCCTGCTCGACATCATCGCCGGCCGCACACCGCCGGACGCGGGCACTGTCGAGGTCGGGCAGACGGTCGTGATAGGCTACTACGACCAGGAGAGCCGGGACCTGCCCGAAGACGTGCGCGTGATCGACTACGTGCGCGAGGTGGCCGAGAACATCCGCCTGCCCGACGGGGCCGTTATCACAGCCAGCCAGATGCTCGAGCGCTTCCTCTTCCCGCCCGCGCAGCAGTACACGCCGGTCGGGCTGCTCTCGGGCGGGGAGCGCCGGCGCCTCTACCTGCTGCGCCTGCTCATGCAGGCGCCCAACGTGCTCCTGCTCGACGAGCCCACCAACGACTTCGACGTGGATACGCTCGTGGCGCTCGAGGCGTACCTGGACGACTTCCCGGGCGCGCTCGTCGTCGTCTCGCACGACCGCTACTTCCTCGACCGCACGGCCGAGCACATCGTGCGCTTCGAGGGTGCAGGGCGCGTGCGCCTCTACCCGGGCAACTACGCCGCGTTCGAGGAGGTCCGCGCGCGCGAGACGGCGGCCGAGCAGCAGGCCGCGCCCCGCGCGTCCGCAGGGCCGCCTGCCCTTAAGGCCGCTGCTGACGAGCCCTCGGCCGGAAAGCCCTCGGCCGGAAAGCCCTCGGCCGGAAAGCCCTCGGCGGAGGCTCCGCCCGCCGGGGGCGCGCCCGCGCCGGCGCCCCGCAAGCTCTCGTTCAACGAACGGCGCGAGCTGAGCCAGCTCGAGGCGCGCATCGCCGAGGCCGAGGCGCGCACGGCGGCGGTCGAGGCCGAGATGGCCGCCGCCGGAGCGGACTTTGCGCGCGTGGCCGCCCTCTCGGCCGAACTGCACGCGCTCGCCGAAGCGCTCGAGCGCGACGTGGAGCGCTGGGCCGAACTGGCCGAGCGTGCCTGAGCCGGATGGCCCCGGCGTGGCCCCGGGGCCACGCCGGGCAGCGGCCCGTTCAAGCCCGGCGGAAGGCCGACGGCTCGGGCACGACCGTGTCCAGCACGCGCGCCGACGAGAGCACGCCCGGCATGCCCGCGCCCGGGTGCGTGCCCGCCCCAACGAGGAACAGGTTCTCGACGTCCTCGCTCGCGTTGTGCGGCCGGAAGTAGGCGCTCTGCGTCAGCACCGGCTCGAACGAGAACGCGGAGCCCTTGAGCGAGAGGTAATCCGTCAGGAAGC
>JBKBRC010000085.1:0-5081 GCA_046292345.1 Rubricoccaceae bacterium | reverse complement strand
CCCCCGGCGCGGCGCCCTCCGCCGCGCCCCCCCCGGCAGGCCCGCCCGACCTGTTCGGGCGGCCCGCCCTGCGGCGCCCCAGTCCCGGCGGGGATGCCAACACCGCGGGCGACGGCGCGGGCGACGGCGCGGGCGACGGCGCCACCGCGATGGCCACCGTCGCGGCTCTGCCGGCCGAGGCCGCCCTTGGCAGCGCCCTCGCGCGCGTGCGCGACGCATGGCCACGGCTCGTCGCGGACGTCCGGCAGCACAACGTCGCGCTCGGCGCCGTGCTCGTCGATGCTACGCCGCTGCGCGTGCGCCGCGGCGCGCTCGAGATCGGCGTGCCGACCGCCTTCGGGGTCGACGTGGCGACGCCGAGCGCCGAGCGCCTGGCCGAGCGCCTAGCCGAGATGCTCGGCCAGGCGCCCCCGCCCCTCCGCTTCGTCGTGCACGAGGCGGCCGCGGCCAGGGAAACCGCCCTCCGCGCCGACCCGTTCGAGCGGCTCAAGCAGCTCCGGCAGGAGCACCCCGTCGTCCGCGCGCTCTTCGAGCGCTTCGGCGCGGAAATCGTCTGGTCCTGAACCCCTCCTCCCTATGGACGGCACCCCCAACATGGCCGATCTCTTCGGCCGCATGGCCGAGATGCAGCAGAAGGTTGCCGACACGCAGTCGGCGCTCGCCGCCGAGCGCGTCACGGCCGAGGCCGGCGGCGGCATGGTCGCCGTGACGGCCGATGGCACCGGCCGCCTCGTCTCGGTCAAGATCGAGCGTGAGGTCATCAACCCCGATGACAGCGAGCTCCTCGAGGACCTGCTCGTGGCGGGCATCAACAAGGCGCTCGACGAGGCCGAGGCGCTCAAGGCGCGCAAGATGCAGGAAGCGGCCTCGGCCATGCTCCCGCCCGGCCTCGATCTCGGCGGCCTCGACCGGATGGGCTTCTAGGGCGGCCCCGACGCCCGCGCCCGCGCGTCGTGCCCCGACGCAGCGTTGTCATGTGCCCGTGCGAGCTTTCCCGCCACGCCCGCACTCTCCCATGCACCTCACCTCCGAAACCGTCGACGCGCTCGTCGAGCAGTTCTCGCGCCTGCCGACCATCGGCCGCAAGACGGCGCAGCGCCTGGCCGCGTACGTGCTCAAGATGCCACGCGAGGACGTGGTGGAGCTTGCCAAAGCCCTCGTGGCGGTCAAGGACCGCGTCAGGTCGTGCTCGGTGTGCTTCAACGTGACCGACGAAGACCCGTGCCCGGTCTGCCGCTCGGCGCGGCGCGACCGCTCGCTGATCTGCGTCGTCGAGGAGGCGAGCGACGTGCTGGCGATCGAGCGCACGGGCGACTTCCGAGGGCTCTACCACGTGCTCGGCGGCGTCATCTCGCCCCTGGACGGCGTCGGGCCCAACGACCTGCGTATCCGCGAGCTCGTCGCGCGTGTGGCGGCGCCGGAAGCGTCGGCGGCCGACTTGCCCGAGGACTCGCCCGACGGCCAGTCGGAGGCTGTGCCCGTCCGCGAGGTGATCCTGGCCATGAACCCGACCGTCGAGGGCGACACCACGGCCTACTACGTCAGCCAGATGCTCGCCCCCTTCGGCACGCGCGTGACGCGTATCGCGCGCGGCCTGCCCATCGGCGGCGACCTCGAGTTTGCCGACGAGGCGACGCTCAGCCGTGCGCTCGAGGGACGCGCCGGGCTGTGAGCGCGCGGCCGTCCCGCCCGTGCGTGGCCGTCTACTGCGGCGCCCGCGCGGGGCACGACCCGGCCTACGCCAAGGCGGCCCGCGCGCTGGGCACGCTTCTGGCACGGCGCGGCCTCGGGCTCGTCTTCGGCGGCGGGCGCATCGGGCTGATGGGCATCGTGGCCGACGCCGTGCTCGCGGCCGGAGGCGAGGCCACGGGGGTCATCCCGCAGTTCCTGATCGACCGCGAGGTCGCGCACGAGGGCCTGACCGCCCTCCACGTCGTAGACTCGATGCACGCGCGCAAGGCGCGCATGGCGGCGCTCGCCGAGGCCTTCATCGCCCTGCCCGGCGGCCTCGGCACGCTCGACGAGCTAGCTGAGATGCTCACCTGGGCGCAACTCGGACTGCATGCCAAGCCGTGCGGCCTGCTCAACGTGCGCGGCTACTTCGATGGGCTGCTCGCGTTCGTCGACCACGCCGCGCGCGAGGGCTTCGTGCGCCCTGATCACCGCCGCCTCCTCACTGCCGACGCCGACGCCGCGCGCCTGCTCGCGTCGCTGCTGCCGTAGCGCGCCTCGCCCCCGCCCCCGTGCTCTCCCGCCGCGCCGCGCTCGCCCTGCTCGTCCCGACCCTCGGCGTCCTGCTCGGCTACGTCGTCTGGCCCAACCTGGCCACGTTCCGCCTGGGCCTGGATGCGGCCCTGCTCGCCGACCTGTTCGGCTCGGCGCGGGCGGCCGGCACGCGCGCGCTCCTCAACTCGGTGCTCGTCTCGCTCGGGACCGTCGTGTGCGCCGGACTGATCGGGACGGGCCTGGCGTGGGCGCTCGCGCGCTACCGTTTGCCTTTCGGCGGGGCGCTCCAGGTGGCCGCCGCCCTCCCGCTCGCCCTCCCGCCCCTCGTGGGCGTGCTCGCGTTCGTCTTCCTCTACTCCGAGACGGGGATGCTGCCGCGCGTGCTCCAGGCCACGCTCGGCACGGGCGAGGCCCCCTTCGCGCTCCGCGGGCGCACGGCCGTGCTCGCCGTGCACACCTACGTTTTCTACGTCTACTTCTACCTTTTCGTCGCGGCAGCCCTCCGCGACCTCGACGGCAGCCTGCTCGACGCCGCCGCCGATCTCGGCGCCTCGCGCTGGCAGACGACGCGCGACGTCGTACTGCCCTATCTCCGCCCGGCGCTCACCGGCGCGGCCCTGCTCGTCTTCATGCTCTCGATGGCCAGCTTTACGGCGCCGCTGCTCTTCGCCGAGGGCGAGCCGTTCCTGACGACGCAGATCTACCAGTTCAAGCTCAACGGCGCCCTGGACCGTGCCGCGGCCGTCTCGCTCGTCCTGACGGCGATCTGCCTGCTGTTCCTCGCCGGTGCCGAGGCCGGCCGGCCGGGCTCCAGGAGCGGCACCAAGGGCACGCCGCGCCCGCCTCAGCCCCTGCGCGGACCGGCCCGCACCACCGCCGGCGTCCTCGTGGCCGGCGCGCTCGCGCTGCTGCTGCTGCCCGTGGCCACGGTTGTGCTGCTGTCTTTCGTTGCAGAGGGCAGCTGGACGGTGCAGGTCTTCCCGGACCGCTTCACGCTCGCCAACTACGCCGACCTCTTCCAGCAGGAGGGCGTGTTTGCGCCCATCCGCCACTCGGCCTGGATGGCTACGCTGGCGACGGCCGCCAACGTGGCCTTCGGCGTGGCGGCGGCGCTCGTGGTCGCCAAGAGCCGCGTGCCGGGGCGCGGGCTCGTGCGCGCGCTCGCGCTGCTGCCGTTCGCCATTCCGGGGACCGTGATCGCGCTCGGGCTCATCGTCGCCTTCAGCGAGCCGCGCGTGCTCGCCGGCGGCGCGCTCCTGATCGGGACGGTGTGGCTGCTGCCGCTCGCTTACTTCGTGCGGCACGTCCCGCTCGTGGTGCGCAGCACGCAGGCCGCCCTCGAGACGTTTGACGACCGCCTCGCCGAAGCCTCGGCCGATCTCGGCGCGCGCGGCCGCACCACGTTCCGCCGCGTCGTGCTGCCGGCCATCGCGCCGGGCGTGCTCGCCGGGACGCTGCTCACGTTCGTGACCGCACTCGGCGAGTTTGTCTCCTCCATTATGCTTTACGTTTTCGCGAACCGGCCAATCGCGGTCGAGATCTTCGCGCAGCTCCGGCTCGGGGCTGTCGGACGCGCGGCGGCCTACAGCGTGTTTCTGATGGTCCTCGTCGCTCTCGCCGTCGTCGCCGCGCGCGCCCTCGGCGGACGGCTGCGCGCGTCCTGAGCGCGCCGGACCCACGAGCCCCGGGCCGCTTCCTGACGGCTCTGTGGAACGTACGCGCCGCGAATGCATGGGTTAAGCGCTTACAGCCCGCTGCGCCGGACGTAGCTTTCTCTGTCCCCCGCGCGCTCCTACCATGAAGATCACCGTGCTCGGCGCCGGCGCCATCGGCTCGGCCGTCGCCTACGACCTCTGCAAGCGCGAGGCCGTCACGCGCGTCCATGTCTGCGAGGCTCGTCCGGTGACGCTGCGCGCCTTCCGCGCCACCTGTACCGACGCCAAGCTGCGCACCTACGAGGCCGACGCGCGCGACGAGCAGACGCTCGAGCCGCTGCTCTCGGGCAGCGCCGCCGTCGTCTCGTGCGTCGCGCCCGAGCTCAACCCCCGCCTGGCCCGGCTGGCCCTCCGCGTGGGCGCCCACTTCGTCGACCTGGGCAACCCTCGCCCGGTCGCCGAGCAGCTCCGCACGCTCGGCGCGCTCGCCGAGGAGCGGCAGCGCTGGGTGATCACCGGCGCCGGGCTGGCCCCTGGCCTGGTCAACATGCTCTGCATGCGCGGCCTCGAGCGGATGGACGAGGCGCGGGCCATCCGCGTGCTCGTCGGGGACGTGCCGCTCGAGGCCGGGGAGACGTTCACGTTCCGCCTGGCGCACTCGGCCGAGAAGCTCATCGACGACTACACGACCCCCACGACGGTGCTGCGGCGGGGCAAGCCGGAGACGGTCGCGCCGCTGACGGGCGTCGAGCCGGTCGAGGTGGAGGGCTTCGGGCCGCTCGAGGCGTTCTACGCCGACGCGGGCCTCTCGGACCTGGCGCGCGCGCTCGCCGGGCGCGTCGAGTCGCTCGACGTCAAAGTGCTCCGCCCGGCGGGCCACGCCGCGCAGATGCGCTTCCTCTTCGAGCTCGGCTTCGCCGACCGCACCACGCTCGACGTGCGCACCCACATGACGTACCGCGACGTACTCGTGCGCCGCCTGCGCCGGCGCCTCGGCGGGCCCTACCGCGACGCCGTGCTGGTGCGCGTCGTGATCGAGGGCCTGGCCGGCGGCGAGGCCGGCACGCTCACCTACACCCTCACCGACCGCTACGACGAGGCGACCGGCTACTCGGCGATGCAGCGCTGCACGGGCTTCCCGGCGGCCACGACCGCCGCGCAGCTGGCCAAGCGGCGCCTGGGCGGCGGCGGTGTGGCCGC
>JBKBRC010000084.1:0-5301 GCA_046292345.1 Rubricoccaceae bacterium | reverse complement strand
CGGAGCGGCGCGGCCACCGGGCGGGCGGGCGCCGTAGCTCTCGCCGCCGGCGGCGTGCTCGGTGCGCGCGCGGCGCACGTCCAGGTGCGGGCGCGGGGCCTGCTGCGGCGCGCGCGGCGCGCCCTCGGCCTGCACGAGCGGGCCGGCCTTGAACACGAGCCCGACGACCTCCTCGTCGATTGCCTCGATCATGTCCTTGAACAGGCGGAACGCCTCCATCTTGTACTCGATGAGCGGGTCCTTCTGCCCGTAGGCCCGCAGCCCGACGCCCTCCTTGACCTCGTCGAGGTCGCGCAGGTGCTCGGTCCACTTCTCGTCGATGACCGAGAGCACGGCCACGCGCTCGAGCGCGTCGTTGATCTCCTGCCCCTCAGAGGCCAGCACCTCGTCGGGCGTGACCATGGCGCGCAGCACGCGCCGGCCGTCGGTGAAGTCGACGAAGAGGCGGTTGGGGCGCGCGTCGTCGCCCATCTGGGCGAGCATGGCCTGCGCCGACTGGAAGAACGGCCGCGCGAGGGCGGCGCGCTTGCGGCGGTAGTGCGCCGTCGCCTCGTCGAGGATGCGCTCGACGAGGCCGTCCTCGCCGAGGTTGTAGGCCTCCTCGGGGGTGATCTGGAAGTCGAAGGCGAGGTGGCGCAGGAGGGCCTCGCGGATCTCCTCGAGGGCCATGTCGCCGTAGTGCTCGCGCACGACGCGCTCGACGAGCCCGCGCAGCATGTCGAGGATGTCGCCGCGGAGGCGGTCGCCCTGCAGGGCGTGCATGCGGCGGTCGTAGATGACCTCGCGCTGGCTGTTGAGCACGTCGTCGTACTCGAGCTGGCGCTTGCGGATGGCGAAGTTGTTCTGCTCGACCTTCTGCTGGCTGCGCTCGACGCCCTTGGTGAGCCACTTGTGCGTGAGCACCTCGTCCTCCTCCATGCCCAGCCGGTCCATGATCTTGGCCGTCCGGTCGTGCCCGAACAGGCGCATCAGGTCGTCCTCGAGCGAGACGTAGAAGACGGACTCGCCGGGGTCGCCCTGGCGGCCCGAGCGGCCGCGCAGCTGCAGGTCGATGCGGCGGCTCTCGTGGCGCTCGGTGCCCACGATGGCCAGCCCGCCGAGCTCTTTCACGCCCGGCCCGAGCTTGATGTCGGTACCGCGCCCGGCCATGTTGGTCGCGATCGTGACGGCGCCCTTCTGCCCGGCCTCGGCGACGATCTGGGCCTCGGCCTGCGCGCGCGCGGCTTTGGCGTTGAGCACGTTGTGCGGGATCTTCTCGCGCTGGAGCATGCGCGAGAGCGTCTCGCTCGTCTCGACGCTCGTCGTGCCGACGAGCACCGGCTGGCCCTTCTCGTGGTACTGCTTGATGCGCGCCACGACGGCCTTGAACTTGGCGCGCTTGGTCTTGTAGATCAGGTCGTCGTCGTCGCGCCGCGCGATGGGACGGTTGGTCGGGATGACGAGGACGGGCAGCTTGTAGATCTTGAAGAACTCCTCGGCCTCGGTCTCGGCCGTGCCGGTCATGCCGGCGAGCTTACTGTAGAGGCGGAAGTAGTTCTGGATCGTGATCGTGGCGTAGGTCTGCGTGGCCGCCTGCACGGTCACGCGCTCCTTGGCCTCGATGGCCTGGTGGAGCCCGTCCGAGTAGCGACGCCCGGCGAGCACGCGGCCCGTGTGCTCGTCGACGATCATCACCTTGCCGTCCTGCACGATGTACTCGTCGTCCTTCTCGTAGAGCGTATAGGCGCGCAGGAGCTGGTTGACGGCGTGGATGCGCTCGGACTTCTCGGCGTAGCCGGCGTAGAGGAGGCGTTTCTTCTGCTCCGCCTCGGCGCGCAGCTCGCGCGTGGCCTCGTCGAGGCGCCGCTCGCGCTCGGCGTCGGAGAGGCCGGCCTCGGTGCGGATGGCCTCGACGCGCTCGGCCTTGGCCTGCTCGTAGGCCGCCTCGATGCGAGCGACCTCCTCGCCCATGTCCGGGATGACGAAGAACGAGGCGTCCGTCCCGGCGGCCTCCCCGATGAAGGCGCGGCCCTTGTCGGTCATCTCGATCTGGTGCTGCTTCTCGTCGAGCGCGAAGTGCAGCGGCTCGTCCACCTCGGGCATGCGCTTGGCGTTCTCCTGGAGGTAGAAGAACTCGGTCTGGCGGAGCAGCTGCGCCACGCCGGGCTCGCCCTTGAGCTTGATCAGCTTCTTGTTCTTGGGGAAGCCGCGCTGCGCGCGCAGCAGCGCCAGGCCGGCCTGCTCCTCGGCGCGCGCGGCGGCCTTGCGGTCGCCGGCCTCGAGCAGGCGGTCGCGCTCGGCGAGCAGGCGCTCGGCCTCGGACACGAAGCCGGCCACGATGCGCTGCTGCTCGCGCACGAGCCGCTCGACGAGCGGGTTGAACTGCGCGTACTCGTCGGTGCTCGCCTGCGGGACGGGCCCCGAGATGATCAGCGGCGTGCGCGCCTCGTCGATCAGGACCGAGTCCACCTCGTCCACGATCGCGTAGTGGTGCTCGCGCTGCACGAGCTGCTCGGGGTCTACGACGAACGAGTTGTCGCGCAGGTAGTCGAAGCCGAACTCGTTGTTGGTGCCGTAGGTGATGTCGGCGCGGTAGGCGGCGCGGCGCGCGGGCGAGTTGGGCGGGTGGCGGTCGATGCAGTCGACCGTGAGGCCGTGGAAGCCGAAGACGGGCGCCATCCACTCGGCGTCGCGCTGCGCCAGGTACGGGTTGACCGTGACCACGTGCACGCCGCGCCCGACGAGCGCGTTGAGGTAGATCGGAGCGACGGCCGTGAGCGTCTTGCCCTCGCCCGTCTTCATCTCAGCGACGGAGCCGCGGTGGAGCGCGATGCCGCCGACGAGCTGCACGTCGAAGGGCACCATGTCCCAGGTGATCTCGGCGCCGCCGGCGGTCCAGGTCTGCCCGACGAGGCGGCGGCAGGTCTCCTTCATGACGGCGAACGCCTCCGGGAGGAGCTCTTCGAGCACGTCCTCGGCAGCGTCGAGCCAGTCGGTCTCGAGATCGTCGAGGCGCGCGTAGAGGTCCTGCCGCTCGCGCACCGAGAGCGCGGCCGGGGCCGCGGCAAGGCCGTCGCCGCGCGCCTCGTCGGCGTCGGCCTCGCCCGAGGCCTTCAGGCGGGCGCGCACCTCGGCCTGCTCGGCTTCGATCCCGGCGACGGCCTCGCGGATGCGGGCCTTGAAGCGCTCGGTCTTGGCGCGGAGGTCGTCGTCGGAGAGGCCGCGCAGGCCGTCGTAGATCCGGTTGATCTCCTCCACGAGCGGCCAGATCTTCTTGAGCTCGCGCTCGTTGCTGTTGCCGCCGAAGGCCTTTTTGAGAAAGTCGAGCATCTAAGGGTGCGGTCGGGGGGGATGGCGTCCGGGAGGCGGCGCCGGAGGCGCGGGCGCCGGAACAGGGCAAGCTACGACGCGCCGGCGCTGCCCCGAGGGCTGGAGACGGCGCGCCGGGGCCCGTCGTTGCGCGGCGTGCGGGATTCCGCTGCTTTTTCGAGCCCGCGCCGCGGCATCCCGGCGCCGTACCTTCTGCGCGCACCCGCCGCGCACGCATCGCCCCTTCGCCACGGCCCACGCCTTCCGACATCCCGGCCCCCTTGCCCCGGCCTCGCCCGCCGTGGCCTCCCCCGCCGTAGCTCCGCCGGAGGCGCCGCCCTCGCTCCCACGCCGAAGGACCGCCATGCGTACCCGTCTGAAGCGCCTCGCCCTGCCCCGCGCCCGTGCACCCATGCGCCTCGTGCGCGCCGGCTGTCTGGCCGCCGGCCTCGCGCTCGGGCTCGCCGGCCTGGCGCCGTACGCGGCGCACGCCCAGTCGCGCGCGGCCGGCTTCGACCTCGTCCGCCTCGATGCGTCCCCGCGCACGGCGGCGCTGGCGGGCATCCCCGACGCCCTCGCCGCGCTCGACGCGTCGGCGGCCTATGACAACCCGGCGCTGCTCGAGCCGGGCCTGGACCGCCAGGCGGCGTTCGGCTACACGAACCACGTGGCCGGCATCGCGGCGGGGCACGTCGCCTATGCGCGCGCGGCGCCGCGCCTGGGCGGCACGCTCGCCGCGGGCGTGCGCTTCCTGAGCTACGGCGCGTTCGCGCGGGCCGAGGCCGATGGCGCGGGCGAGGGCACCTTTGGTGCAGGCGAGCAGGCGCTCACGCTCGCCTACGCGCGCCCGCTGGCCGAGAACGTGTCCGTCGGCGTGAGCGCGCACGCGCTCTTCGCCTCGATCGACGACGCGCAGGCGGCGGCGCTCACGCTCGGCGCCGGCGCCGTCTACACCTGGCCGCAGCAGCGGCTGCGCGTGGCGGCCTCGGTGCAGCACGTGGGCGCCGCGCTCGCCTCGCTCGGGGCCGAGCGCGACCGCCTGCCGCTCGAGGCGCGCCTGAGCGTCTCGCGTCGCCTCGAGTACCTGCCGCTCACGCTCGCCGTCTCGGCCTACGACCTCGCAGGCGTGGGCACCGGGCAGGCGCCGGACGACAGTACGGGCGCGCTCCGCACCGCGCTCGCCCACGTCGCCTTCGGGGGCGAGTTGCAGCTCGGGCCGGCGCTGGCGCTGCGCGGCGGCTACCACCCCCGGCGCGCCGAGGCCCTCCGCGGCGGCGCGCGGCTGGACTTCGCGGGCGTCTCGGCAGGCTTCGGGCTCTCGCTGCGGCGCCTCGGGGTGGACTACGCCTTCACGGGCTGGAGCCGCTACGGCGGCCTGCACCAGTTCGGCGTGCGCACCCGGCTCTGAGCCCGGAGGCGCGGTGCGCGGCACGTCCGGGCGCGGGGCGGCCCGGGCGCAGGGCGGCCCGGGCACGCTTTCGGCCGCGCGCGGCGTTCCACCGTCCCCCCTCTCCTGCCTCGTCATGCGCTTCCAGACGCTCCTGCTCTCCGTCGTCCTGCCCGGCGCGGCCCTGACGGCCACCGCCGGCTGCGCCGGCACCCGCCCCGCACCCGAACCCGGCGCCGCCGACGTCGTCGCGACCCTCTCGCCCGACGACCCGGCGCCGTTCGACCTGGCCGTCGGCGAGGCCGTGCGCGTGGGCGCGCACACCGTGCGCTTCCTCGACGTGCTCGAGGACAGCCGCTGCCCGGCCAACGTGACGTGCGTCTGGCAGGGCCGCGCCGTCGTGCGCGTGCAGATCGATGGCGGCGAGACGAAGGCCATCGCCATTCCGCATGGCCTCCCCTCGGCCGATCCCCCGTCGCAGCTCGTGCTCGGCGAGCGCTCGCTGGCCGCGCTCAACCTGCTCCCCTACCCGGGCACGCCCGAGGCCGCCGAGTTCCCGGTCAAGCGCCTCCGCCTCGCCGTGCGCTGACCCTGCGCGGCGGACCCTGCGCGGCGGACCCTGCGCG
>JBKBRC010000083.1:0-5514 GCA_046292345.1 Rubricoccaceae bacterium | reverse complement strand
ACAATCGCCTCGACGATGTGCACGAGGCGGAGGCGGCGGCCCTCGGCGGCGAGCGCCGCCTCGAGCGCGCCGTAGAGCGCGGGCGCGTGTGCCGTGTTGCAGGGCACGCCGGCCACGGCGCAGCCGGCCGCGTCGAGGCGGCGCAGCACCTCGAGCATGGCCGGCAGCGGGCTTGGCGCGCGCCCGGGATCGTCGAGCCAGGCCGAGCGGTCGGGGATGCGGGCCGGATACGAGAGCATCGCCACCGGCAGGTGCTCCTGGTCGGCCGCGGCGCGCGTCTCGTCGAAGAGGGCGCGCACGAGGTCCAGGCCGGCATAGGGCCCGAGGCCCCCGAGCACGCCGATGGCGCGGCGCTCGTCGGGGTCGGGGGGCGGGGGCGGCGGCATGGCGTCGGGCGGTCGGCGGGGCGGGAGGGTAGCGCAGGGCACGGGCTGCGCGCGAGAGGGGCGGGCGCCCGAGCCAGTGAAAAGCCCGGCAAGAAGCCCGGAGCCGCCCGCGCAGGGGCGCTCTGTGAGCGGCGGCGCATTGCCCCGCTTCGTGCGGGCCGTCTATTTTCGCAAGTCTGCCACGTTCGCAGGGGCACTCGCCGCTCGGATGGGCCATTGCCCGGTCGTCTAATGGCAGGACAGCGGTCTTTGGAGCCGTTTGTGGAGGTTCGAATCCTCCCCGGGCAACCGCTGGCGCGGGCTCCCGCGCCGCCTGACCCTCTCCCAACCTCTCCGGCATGCTACCGCGCGCTGAACTTCCCATCACCCTCTTTGCAGGGCGCTCCAACCCGGCGCTCGCGCGCAGCATCGCCGAGCACTACGGCTGCGCGCTCGGGCAGGTGACGCTGCGCAACTTCTCCGACGGCGAGATCTACGTCCGCTTCGAGGAGTCGATCCGGGGCACGGACCTGTTCCTGATCCAGTCCACGCCGCCGCCGGCGGACCACTGGATGGAGCTCTTCCTGATGATCGACGCTGCCCGGCGGGCCTCGGCGACGCGCATCACGGCGGTGATCCCGTACTTCGGCTACGCGCGGCAGGACCGCAAGGACCAGCCGCGCGTCTCGATCGCGGCGAGCATGATCGCGCGCATGCTCCAGGAGGCCGGCGTGGACCGCATCCTGACGATGGACCTGCACGCGGCGCAGATCCAGGGCTTCTTCGACATCCCGGTCGATCACCTCTATGGCTCGGTCGTGTTCGAGGAGCACGTCTGCGACGCAGCCCACGCGGCGTTCCGGGACAACCTCGTCGTCGTGGCGCCGGACGTGGGCGCCTCCAAAGTGGCCCGCGTCTACGCCAAGCGCCTCGGCGCCGACCTGGCGCTGATCGACAAGCGGCGCCCCGAGGCCAACGTGGCCGAGGTGATGAACATCATCGGCAACGTGGCCGGTCGCAACTGTCTCCTGATCGACGACCTGTGCGACACGGCCGGCACGCTCGCCTCGGCCGCCGACGCGCTCCGCGAGGCCGGCGCGCTCGACATCCAGGCCTTCTGCACGCACGCGCTGCTCTCCGGTCCCGCCATCGAGCGCATCGAGGCGAGCGCGCTCTCGCGCCTGCTCATCACCGATACGATCCCGCTGCGCCGCACGTCGGAGAAGATCGAGGTCATCTCGGTCGCGCCGCTCTTCGCCGACGCCATCCACCGCATCTACGCCGACGAGTCCGTCTCGACGCTCTTCGTCGAGTGAGCGCTCCTCCCGAGTGAACGCTCCTCCCGAGTGAACGCTCCTCCCGAGTGAGCCCGCGACGGCCCCGTTTTACGCGACGGCCCCGTTTTACACTGCCCTCCGAACCCCACCCATGGATACTCTCTCCCTCAAAGCGCAGCCCCGCGAGACGGGCAAGAAGGCCGCCCGCGCCACGCGCAAGGACGGCCTCGTGCCGTGCGTGCTCTACGGTCCGTCTACCGAGCCGGTCCACTTCGCCGTGCCCACGCTCGCGCTGCGCCCGCTCATCCACACCACCGAGACGTACCGCGTCGCGATCGCGCTCGAGGGCGCCGAGCACGACGCGATCGTCAAGGAGATCGCCTACCACCCGGTCACGGACGCACCGGTACACGTGGACTTTCTCGCGCTCACGCGCGGCGAGGCGCTCACGCTCACGGTGCCCATCAACCTCGTCGGCGAGCCGGCGGGCGTACTCGCCGGCGGCGAGATGGTGCAGCCGCTGATGGAGCTCGAGATCCGCGCCCTCCCGCGCCACATCCCGGGCTCGGTGGAGGTGGACGTGACCGCGCTCGAGATCGGCGACACGCTCCACGTCTCCGACCTGCCCGCCATCGAGAACGTCGAGGTGCTCACCGACCCGGCGCGCACCGTCGTCTCGGTGAGCGGCAAGAAGGCCGACGAGGGCCTCGATGCGGCCGACGCCGCCGCCGCCGAGGCTGCCGCCGAGGCCGCCGCCGAGGCCGCCGCCGAGGCTGCCGCCAACGCGCCCGAGGCCGACGACGTAGACGCTGCCGAGCAGGGCTGAGCCGCGCTCGCCGCTGGTCCGCCGAGGCCGGAGCGCCTGCCGCTCCGGCCTCGGCGCGTAACGGGCCAGCCGTTTTCCCCGCACTCGCATGGCCGGACCCAGCCGCCTCATCGTGGGCCTCGGCAACCCCGGGGCCGAGTACGAAGACACCCGCCACAACGTGGGCTTTCTGCTCGTCGATCGCCTCGCCGAGGCGACCGGGGCGCTCGTGCGCACCCCCGCGGCCGCCTCGCTCGTGGGCGAGGGCCGCTGGCGCGGACGCCCGCTTGCGCTGGCCAAGCCGCAGACGTTCATGAACCTGAGCGGCCAGGCCTACCAGGCGCTCCGCCGCCGCTACGGCCTCGCCCCGGCCGACATCCTCGTCGCCTACGACGACCTCGCGCTGCCGCTCGGGCAGATCCGCCTACGCGGGAAAGGCGGCGCCGGCGGCCACAACGGCGTGCAGGACATTATCGACCATCTCGGCTCTGCCGATTTTCCCCGCCTGCGTATAGGCATCGGGGATAACTTCGCCCGCGGCCGGCAGGTGGACTACGTTCTGGCACCGTTCGCCGACGACGAGCGCGAGGCGCTCGCCGCGGCGCTCGCCGCCGCTGCCGAGGCCGCGCTCACGTTCGTGCGCGACGGGCTGCCGGCCGCCATGAACCGCTACAACCGCCGCGGCGCCTAGGCCGGTCCGCCTGCGCGCGGCCCTCCGAGGGCCCTCCGGGCCCGCCGCAGAGGCCCCGCCGGGGCCTTCCGTCTTTCTGCGCTCACCCTCACCCTGACCCCATGGAGCTTGCAACCTTACTGGCCATCCTGGCCCCCGCCGCGGGCGTGCTCGCGCTCGGCTACGCCTTCCTCCGCTCGAGCTGGATCTCGAAGCAGGACGCCGGCACGGCCGAGATGCGCGAGATCGCGGCCAGCATCGCCGAAGGCGCGCGCGCCTTCCTGCGCCGCGAGTACCGCGTGCTGGCCCTCTTCGTGCTGGCCGTGGCGGCCTTGCTCGCCGTGGCCAACCTGACGAGCGCGACGTCGTCGCCGCTCGTGGCCGTCTCGTTCGTCGTCGGCGCGGTGTGCTCGGCGCTGGCCGGCTTCATCGGCATGACCGTGGCCACGAAGGCCAACGTGCGCACGACGAACGCGGCCCGGACGGGCCTGCCCTCGGCGCTCAACGTGGCGTTCTCGGGCGGCCTCGTGATGGGCCTCTCGGTGGTCGGCCTGGGCGTGCTCGGCCTGAGCCTGCTCTTCTTCCTCTACGGCGGCCCCGGCACGACGGGCGCCCCCGAGATGGCGCGTGTGCTCAACATCCTCTCCGGCTTCTCGCTCGGCGCCTCCTCGATCGCGCTCTTCGCGCGCGTCGGCGGCGGCATCTACACCAAGGCCGCCGACGTCGGGGCGGACCTGGCGGGCAAGGTCTACGAGGGCATCCCCGAGGACGACCCGCGCAACCCGGCCACGATTGCCGACAACGTGGGCGACAACGTGGGCGACGTGGCCGGCATGGGCGCCGACCTGTTCGAGTCCTACGTCGGCGCGATCCTGGCTACGATGGTGCTCGGCGTGGCCTTCCTCGGGCAGCCCGAGTTCGCAGCCCTGCCGCTGGCGCCCATCCTGCTGCCGCTCGTGCTGGCCGGGACGGGCATCCTCGTCTCCATCCTCGGCTCGCTCTTCGTGCGCGTGCGGGAGGGCGGCAACCCGCAGAAGGCGCTCAACATCGGCGAGTTCGGCGCGGCCGGCGTGATGGCCGTGCTCTCGTTCGTGCTCATCAACTGGCTCATGCCGGGCGAGTGGACGCTGCCGGGCGGCGACATGTCGGGCTTTGCCAGCTACTCGAGCCTGGGCGTCTTCGGCGCCGTCGTGATCGGCCTGGTGGCCGGCACGGCGATTGGCCTGATCACGGAGCACTTCACGGCGACCGACAAGAAGCCCGTGCTGGGCATCGCGCGGCAGTCCGTGACCGGCTCGGCGACCAACATCATCGCCGGGCTCGGCGTGGGCATGATGTCTACCGCGTGGCCGGCGATCATCCTGGCCGCGGCCATCGTGGGCGCGTTCTCGCTCGCCGGCCTCTACGGCATCGCCATCGCCGCCGTGGGCATGCTCTCGGTGACGGGCATCCAGCTCGCCGTCGACGCCTACGGACCCATCTCAGACAACGCGGGCGGCATCGCCGAGATGGCGCACCTGCCGCCCGAAGTGCGCGAGCGGACCGACAAGCTCGACGCGGTCGGCAACACGACCGCGGCCATCGGCAAGGGCTTTGCCATCGGCTCGGCCGCGCTGACGGCGCTTGCGCTCTTCGCCGCCTTCATGCAGCAGGCCGGCGTGGCGACGATCGACGTGAGCCAGCCGGTCGTGCTCGCGGGCCTGCTCATCGGCGCGATGCTGCCCTACGTGTTCTCAGCCCTCGCCATGGCGGCCGTCGGCCGCGCCGCCGGCGACATGATCAAGGAGGTCGGGCGACAGTTCCGCGAGATCCCGGGCCTGCGCGAGGGCACGGCCAAGGCCGAGTACGCCACGTGCGTCGACATCTCGACCAAGGCGGCCATCCGCGAGATGGTCGCGCCGGGGCTGCTGGCCATCATCGTGCCCGTCGTGGTCGGCTTCGTGAGCGTGAACATGCTCGCGGGCCTGCTCGTCGGCGTGACCGTCTCGGGCGTGCTCTTCGCCATCTTCCAGTCCAACGCCGGCGGCGCGTGGGACAACGCGAAGAAGCAGATCGAGGCGGGCCTGACGATCGACGGCGTCGAGTACCGCAAGGGCTCGGAGGCCCACAAGGCGGCCGTCGTGGGCGACACCGTCGGCGACCCGCTCAAGGACACCTCCGGCCCGAGCCTCAACATTCTGCTCAAGCTCATCTCGGTCGTGGCGCTGGTCATCGCGCCGCTGATCGCCGTCGACACGGTCGCTCCGGCGGCGCCAGTCGGCGCGGGCGTCGAGCAGACGCTGCCGGTGGCGCCCGTGGCGGCCGAGGGCGACGTGTTCGTCGCGCCGCCGGCCGGGACCGCCGGCAGCGGCGCGGACGAGGCGGGCGCGCTCCCGCCGGCCGAGGCCGCCGTGCCCG
>JBKBRC010000082.1:0-6114 GCA_046292345.1 Rubricoccaceae bacterium | reverse complement strand
CCGGGGCGCCGATTAGATTGGACGCCCCGCCCCCGCCGCCCGTGTCCGACCTCGCGCCCGACCGTCTGCTGCGCGACGCCCGCGCGCTGCTCGCCTTTCAGCACACGCTGATCGGCTCGCGCACGCGCTTCCTGGACGGCCGCGCGGTGCCGAGGGACGCCGCGCCGGTCCCCTCCCCGGCCCCTGCGCGTCCCACGCCCGGGACGGCTCCTGCTGAGACGGCCCTTGCCGGGACGGCCCCTGCCGGGACGGCCCCTGCCGGGACGAAGGCCGCGCCGGCCGGAACCTCGCCTCCCCCTCCCGCCTCTCTCCCTGCCGGCGTCGCGCCGGCGCCCCCCTCGCCCGACCGCCCCTCCTCCGACGCTCCCATGCCCCCGGACCTCTTCGGCGCCCCGGCCGAGACCGACGACGCGCGCTCGCCCTACGAGCGCGTCGAGGCGCTCATCCCCGACGGCTCGCCGCTGCGCGCGATGACCTCGCTCGAGCAGATCCGCGACTGGCTCGCCCAGACCGTCCTCGTGCCCATCGACCGCGACCGCCTCAACCCCGTCCTCGGCACCGGCGACCCGCACGCCGACCTGATGGTGATCGGCGAGGC
This sequence comes from Rubricoccaceae bacterium, assembly GCA_046292345.1. Taxonomy (GTDB): domain Bacteria; phylum Bacteroidota; class Rhodothermia; order Rhodothermales; family Rubricoccaceae; genus JBKBRC01. The sequence goes on along the minus strand of JBKBRC010000082.1, from coordinate 5,516 downwards.
GCCCGGCGCCGACGAGGACCGGCAAGGCGAGCCCTTCGTGGGCCGCGCCGGGCAGCTGCTCAACAAGATCCTCGAGGCCATCCTCTTCCGGCGCGAGGAGGTCTACATCACCAACATCCTCAAGACGCGCCCCCCCGGCAACCGCGACCCCGAGCCCGAGGAGGTCGCGGCGCACCTCCCGATCCTCTACAAGCAGATCGCGCTCGTGCGGCCCAAGCTGCTCCTGGCCGTCGGGCGGACGGCCGGCAACGGCCTGCTCGGGCGCGCCTCCGCCATGGGCGCGTTGCGCGGGCGCTTCCACGACTTCCACGGCCTGCCGCTCATGGTCACCTACCACCCGGCGGCGCTGCTGCGCAACCCGCAGTGGAAGCGCCCCACGTGGGAGGACGTGAAGCTGCTCCGCACCCGCTACGACCAGCTCCGCGCCGCCTGACGGCTCGCGCCCCCCGAACGCACCGCCCCCGATGGCCGACCCCGACGACCTCCAGCAGCGCCCCCTGCGCATCGACGAGAGCGGGCCCGAGATCCCGCTCGCCAAGCTGACCGCCAACCGGCGGCCGGCCAACGTCGTCCCGCTGCATGAGCAGGCCGGACGCATGCCCCCGCAGGCCGTCGACGTCGAGCAGGCCGTCCTCGGGGCGCTCCTGATCGAGCGCGAGGCCATCCCGAAGGCCATCGAGATCCTCCCGGCCGACGCGTTCTACGACGCGCGCCACCAGCGCATCTTCGCCGCCGTGCAGGCGCTCTTCGAGCGCGGCAACCCCGTCGACCTGGTTACGCTCTCCGAGGAGCTCAAGCGCCGCGGCGACTTCGAGGCCATCGGCGGCTACTACCTGACCGAGCTCACCACGCGCGTCGCCTCGGCGGCCAACGTGGACTACCACGCGCGCATCATCGCCGAGAAGAGCCTGCTCCGCAAGCTCATTACGACCATGACGGAGGTCGTCGGGACGGCCTACGACCCGACCGTGGACGCGTTCAAGCTCCTCGACGACGCCGAGAGCGCCATCTTCCGCATCTCCGAGGCGCAGCTCCGCAAGGGCGCCGTCCCCATGAAGGACGTCGTCATGGAGACGCTCAAGCACCTCGACGCCATCCACGGCCGCGAGGGCGGCATCACGGGCGTGCCCTCGGGCTTCACCGCGCTCGACGCCATGACCGGCGGCTGGCAGCCCTCCGACATGGTCATCATCGCCGCCCGGCCCTCGATGGGCAAGACGGCCCTCTCGCTCGCCCTCACGCGCAACGCGGCCCTCCACCCGGAGCGCCCCACCGGCGTGGCCTACTTCTCGCTCGAGATGAGCGCCGCCCAGCTCGCGCAGCGCCTGCTCACGAGCGAGGCGCGCGTGAGCGCGCAGGCCGCGCGCACCGGCCGCCTCCACGACGACGACTGGCCCAAGCTGGCCCGCGCCGCGAGCAAGCTCTCGGCCGCCCCCATCTTCATCGACGACACGCCCGGCCTGGGCATCCTCGAGCTGCGCGCCAAGTGCCGCCGCCTCAAGGCCGAGCACGACATCGGCCTCGTCATCGTCGACTACCTGCAGCTCATGCACGGCACCGCGCAGGGCAAGAGCGCCAACCGCGAACAGGAGATCGCGCAGATCTCGCGCTCGCTCAAGGGCCTCGCCAAGGAGCTCAACGTGCCCGTGATCGCGCTCGCGCAGCTCTCGCGCGCCGTCGAGACGCGCGGCGGCGACAAGCGCCCCCAGCTCTCGGACCTGCGCGAGTCCGGCTCGATCGAGCAGGATGCCGACCTGGTCGGCTTCATCTACCGCGCCGAGCGCTACGGCATCACCGTCGACGACCACGGCAACTCGACCGAGGGCCAGGCCGAGATCATCATCGGCAAGCAGCGCAACGGGCCCATCGGGACGGTCAAGCTGGCCTTTGTGGACCAGTTCGCGCGCTTCGAGAATCTGACGACCTACGTCGCCTCGGACGCCGACGGCGGCTACGCCTACGGCGCCGATGCCTACGGCGCCGATGCCTACGGCGCCGATGCCTACGGCGCCGATGCCTACGGGGACGAGCGCTTCGGGCCGGCCGGCGACGGCGGCTTCCCCGGCGGACCGCCCCAGCTCCCGCCCAGCCCCGACCACCCGTTCTGACCCGGCCACCCGGCGCAGGCCCGGCGGTCTGGATTGCCCTGTCTTTTCGTACGGGCCGTCGTGACCAGTATCTCCCGCAACACCGCCCCGGAAGCCGCCCCGGAAGCCACCCCGGAAGCCGCCCCCTTCGCCGGAAACGCCGCCGAGGACGCCGCCGTCGAGGCGTTCATCCGGCGATGGGCCTCCTCGGGCGGAGCCGAGCGCGCCAACGCGCAGTCGTTCCTGAACGAGCTCGCCGACGTGCTCGGCGTCGAGCGCCCGCGCCCCACCACGGGCGACCCCGCCGCCGACGGCTACGTCTTCGAGCGCCCGCTCGCCTTCCAGGACGGCACGCAGGGCCGCGGCTTCATCGACCTCTACAAGCGCGGCTGCTTCGTGCTCGAGACCAAGCAAGGCGCCGACAACGAGCGCGCCGCCTCGGGCCGGCCGCTCCGCAAAGGCCACGGCACCCGCGGCTCAGCCGCGTGGCACGCCGCCATGGACGCCGCGCGCGGCCAGGCCGAGGGCTACGCCCGCAACCTCGAGGCCACGGAGCCACCCCCGCCCTTCGTCGTCGTCGCCGACGTCGGCCACTGCGTGGACCTCTTCGCGGACTTCTCGGGCTCGGGTCGCCTCTACCGGCCCTTCCCCGACGCCGGCCGCCACCGCATCTTCCTCCCGGCCCTCCGCGACGCAGACACCCGCGCGACCCTCGCGGCGGTCTTCACCGACCCCCTCGCGCTCGACCCCGCCCGGCGGCAGGCTCGCGTCACGCTCGACCTCGCCCGACGCCTCGCCCGCCTCGCGCAGTCGCTCGACACCGCCACCGACGCCGACGGGCGGCCGATGGACGCCGAGGCCGTCGCGGGCTTCCTCTCGCGCTGCCTCTTCGCGATGTTCGCCGAGGACGCCGGCCTCCTCCCCGACGACGCCTTCACGCGCCTGCTCGCGGCCTACGCCGACGACCTCGACGCGCTCCCGCTCGCGCTCGCGGACTTCTTCGCGACGATGGACGCCGGCGGCTACGTCGGCGAGGTCCGGGCGCGGCTGCGGCGCTTCAACGGGCTGCTCTTCAAGGACACCCGCGCGCCACGCCTGAGCCCCGAGCAGTACGCGCACCTGCTCGACGCGAGCCGCGCGCACTGGGCTGACGTCGAGCCGTCGATCTTCGGGACGCTGCTCGAACGGGCGCTCGACCCCGCCGAACGCCACGCCCTCGGGGCGCACTTCACGCCGCGCGCGACCGTCGAGCGGCTCGTCGGGCCGGCCGTGCTCGAGCCGCTGCGCGAGGAGTGGGACGGCGCCCGCGCCGCGGCGACGCGCCTCGTCGAGCAGGCCGAGGCGGCGCGCGACGCCCGCAACGACGCCCTCGCAACCCGCCGACGCAACGAGGCCCGCGCGACGCTCTCGGCCTTCCTCACGCGGCTGGCGTCGGTCCGCGTGCTGGACCCCGCCTGCGGCTCGGGCAACTTTTTGTACGTCACGCTCGCCGGGCTGAAGGCGCTCGAGGACGAGGCCCGGCGGGTCTCCGAGCGCCTCGTCGGCGAGGCCGTCGGCGAGGGCTTCGGGGTGACGCCGCGCCAGATGCGCGGCATCGAACTCAACGCCCGCGCGGCGGCCATCGCGGACCTCGTGCTCTGGATCGGGTTTTTGCAGTGGCACCGCGGGCGGTACGGCGCGGCGCAGCCGCTGCCCGAGCCCGTCCTCGAAGGGTACGGGCAGGTCGAGCACCGCGACGCCGTGTTGGGACCCGACGGCGCGCCCGCGCCCTGGCCCGACGCCGAGTTCATCGTCGGCAACCCGCCGTTCCTCGGCGCGGGCGCGATGCGCGGCGCGCTCGGCGACGGCTACACCGAGGCGCTGCGGCGGGCGTACCCGGACGTCCCCGAGTCTGCCGACCTCGTGATGTTCTGGTGGGACCGCGCGGCCGAGGCCGTGCGCGCGGGCCGCGCGGAGCGCTTCGGGCTCATCACGACGAACAGCCTCTCGCAGACCTTCAACCGCCGCGTCGTAGCACGCCACCTCGACGCCGACAGAGACCCGCTCGCGCTCGCGTTCGCCGTCCCGGACCACCCGTGGACGGACGCGGCCGACGGCGCGGCGGTGCGCGTGGCGATGACCGTCGGCGTGCGGGCCGACCGCTTCGACGCGGACGCCGGAAGGCGCGCGGTCGTCGTCCGCGAGATGCCGGGCGCGGGCGGGCAGGCCGACGTGGACCTCGACGAGACGCGCGGGCGCATCCACGCGGACCTGACGACGGGAGCGGACGTGACGGCGGCCGAGCCGCTCGACGCGAATCGGAACCTCAGCAACCGGGGCGTTCAGTTGTTCGGCTCGGGCTTCATCGTGACGCCCGACGAAGCGCAAGCGCTCGGGCTCGGCCGCGTTCCGGGGCTGGAGGCGCACATCCGCCCGTACCGCAACGGCCGCGATCTGACAACGAGCCCGCGCGGCGTGCTCGTGATCGACCTCTTCGGGCTGTCGGCCGACGAGGCGCGCGAGCGCTTCCCGGAGGTCTACGAGCACGTCCTGCGCACCGTCAAGCCCGAGCGCGACGCGAACCGCCGGGCGTCGCGCCGAGACAACTGGTGGCTGTTTGGAGAGACGAACCCGAAGCTGCGCCGTCAGCTTGCGGGCCTGTCGCGCTACATCGCCACCTCCGAGACCGCCAAGCACCGCCTGTTCCAGTTCCTCGACGCCGCGATCCTGCCCGACAACATGCTCGTGTGCATCGCGCTCGACGACGCCTTCCACCTCGGCGTGCTCTCGAGCCGGGTCCACGAGGTCTGGGCGCTCGCCGCGGGCGGGACGCTCGAAGACCGCCCGCGCTACAACAAGACGCGCACGTTCGAGCCCTTCCCCTTCCCGGCCGCGTCGGCCGAGCAGACACAAAAAATCCGGGCGCTCGGGGAGGGCATCGACGCGCACCGCAAGCAGCGCCAGTCCAAAACCCCGTCGCTCGGGCTGACGGACCTCTACAACGCCGTCGAGGCGCTCCGCGCGGGCCGCGCCCTCACGCCCAAAGAGCAAACAAGCGCCGAGGCCGGGCTCGCGCACACCCTGCTCGACCTCCACCGCCGCCTCGACCGCGCCGTGCTGGACGCCTACGGCTGGGCCGACCTCGACGCCGAGGCGCCGGGCTTTGCGCCGGCCGTGCTCGAGCGGCTCGTCGCGCTCAACGCCGCGCGGCGCGCCGAGGAGGCCGCCGGCAGGGTACGCTGGCTGCGGCCGTCGTTCCAGGCGCCCGGGGCCGCGCAGGGCGGGCTCGGCCTCGCCTCGGTGGCGCCGGCCGCGGCGGCGACCCCCGCTGCGCGTCCGTGGCCCGAGACGCTCGCCGCGCGGACGGTCGCCGTGCGGCAGGCCGTGGCCGGGGGCGCGCGCACACCCGAGGCCGTCGCCGCGCGCTTCGCCGGCGCGCGCGACAGAGAC
>JBKBRC010000081.1:0-6206 GCA_046292345.1 Rubricoccaceae bacterium | reverse complement strand
GTCGGGCTGCTCGGGGCCGAGCAGCGCCTCGAGCGCCGGGCGCCCGCGCGGGTCGGCGGCGCGGCCGAGGGCCTCGGCCAGCGGCCGCTCGACGATCCCGCCCCACGTGCGCAGCCGGAGCGTGCCGGCGCGCTCGAACGCCTCGTACGCCCGCCGGGGCAGGGCGCGCCCGTAGGCCGCTGCGGCCGCCGCCACGACGACGTAGGCCTCGTCGGCGAGCGCACGGCCGAGGGCCTCCTCGAGCCAGGGCGCGCGGACGGCCTCGGGCAGGCCCGAGAGCACGCCCAGTGCCACGACGCGCACCTCGGCGTCGGGGTCGGTAGCGGCGAGACGGGCGAGGCGCTCGGCCACGCCGGGGCCTTCCGGGTAGGCCGCCCCCAGAGCCGAGGCGGCGCGCGCGCGCGCGAACGGCAGCGCGTCCGCCGTCGCGGCGAGGAGCGCCTCGCGGGCGACAGGGTTGGGTGCTGCGCGGCCAAGCGCCTCGATGGCGGCCACGCGCCCGGCGAGGTCCACCCCGTCCCGCGCCTGCGCAGCCAGCTCCTCGACCGGCACTGCCCACGTGAACTCGGCCGGCAGATGCGCGCCCGTACCGAACTGCACGAAACGCGGGCGCTCGGGCAGGCGCAGCTGGAACGTGGTATCGGCCGAGGCCACGCGCAGGCGGCGCGCCTCGCGCGCGCCGGAGGGGTAGACCACGACGGCGTCCACGTCGAAGTGGAAGACGGGCTCGCGCTCGCGGTCCTGGCGCTGCACGACGCGGATCGTGTAGAGCTGCGAGCCGGCGAAATACGCCTGCTCGACGGCCAGCGCCGGGTGCCCGGGCTGCTCGAACCACTGGCTGAAGAAGCGCCGCAGCGAGCGGCCCGAGGCCTGCTCCATCGCGCGGCGCAGCTCGTCAATGCTCACCGACTGCCCGGCGTACGCCGTCAGGAACGTGCGCAGGCCGCGCCGGAAGACGTCGTCGCCGAGCTCGAACCGGAGCTGCGCCATCACGCGCCCGCCCTTGTGGTACGTGTGCTGGTCGAAGAGCTGCTCGGGGTCGTCATAGCCGTACCAGACGATGGGCCGGCGGAGGGTCCGCGCCTGCGCGAGGTAGATCTCGCGGTCGCGGAGCGCCCGGTCCTGCGCGAAGTCGGGGCCGTAGGCGAGCTCGCGGTAGAGCTCTTCGCCCCACGTGGCCAGGGCCTCGTTGACGGCGAGGTTGGCCCAATCCTCGGCCGTGACCAGGTTGCCGAACCAGTGGTGGATGAGCTCGTGCGAGAGCAGGTCGCGGAGGTCGTCGCGGCGGCCGGGCTCGCCGCGCGCCTCGGTCTGCGCGCCCTCGAAGAGGAGCGTGAGCGTCGTGTTTTCCATGCCGCCGGCCGTGAAGTCGCGCACGGCGACCTGCGTGTAGCGCGGCCACGGGTAGCGCAGGCCGAGGTAGGACTCGAAGGCGGCGAACATGCGCGGCGTCTCGCCGAAGTCGGCCCGGGCGCGCTCGGCGAAGCGCGGCTCGACGACGTAGGCCAGCGGCACGCGCGAGCCGTCCGGGCGCACGTACGCATCCTCGACGACGGCGAAGCGCCCCACGGCAAGCGCGGCCAGATAGGCCGGCTGCGGATGCGCGTCGAGGCGGAACACGTCGCGGCGGAAGCCGCCCGGGAGCGCCTCCGAGGCGACGCGCTCGCCGTTGGCGAACGCCACGAGCGAATCCGGCACGGCGAGCGCGATCTCGAACGTCATCTTGTCGTTCGGGTAGTCCCATGTCGGGAACCAGCGGCGGTTGTCCTCGGGCTGTCCCTGCGTCCAGACCTGCGTGGGCCGGTAGGGGTCGGTCCCGTCGGGGTTGATGAAGTAGAGGCCCTGGCCGCGGCCGGAGGCGACGGCGCGCTCCGGGAAGGCGGTGTAGGCGACGCGCAGCTCGAGCGTGTCGGTGCGCGCGAGCGCGCGCGCGGGCGTGAGCACAAGGCGTGCCGAGTCGTAGGCGACGTCGAAGACGGGCCCGCGCAGCACGTCTACGCCGGCCACGTCCATCCCGACGGCGTGGAGGTAGAAGCTGCCGAGGCTGTCGCGCAGCGGCACGAGGCGGTGCGTGGCCGTGCCCTCGACGGCGCGGCGGGCGAGGTCGAGGCGGAGGTCGAGCGCGGTGTGGAGCACGTCCACGCGGCGCTCGGGCGCCACGTCGCGGCGCGGGCGGTCGGCCGGGACGTGCGTGACACGGGTGCGGGCGCGCTCGGCAGCGAGCGAATCGGCCGTCACGTCCGGCGGGCGATCGACGACCGTCACATCGAGCACCTCGCGCGGCGTGGTGCAGGCAGCGAGCGCGAGGGGCAGCAACAGGAGCAGGCGGCGCATGAGGGAGCGTCGGAGGCGGAAGGAGCGGGCTGGCGGCAAGCCGGCGGGTCCGGCCGGGCGGGCAGGTCGCACGGGGCGCTCAGTGGGGACTGGGGGCGCCGGGCGCTAGCGGGCCTCGGCGCGGGCCTCGGCGCGGGCCTCGGCGCGGGCCTCGGCTCCCGTTTCGGTCCGGACGCGCTCGGCGAAGCGCGCGATGCGACGCACGGCCTCGGTCACGTTCTCGAGCGAGTTGGCGTAGGAGCAGCGCAGGAAACCGGCCCCGCTCGGCCCAAACGCGTCGCCGGGCACGCACGCGACGCGCTCCTCCTGGAGCAGCCGCTGCGCGAAGTCCTCGGACGAGAGCCCGGTCGAGCGGATGTCCGGGAAGGCGTAGAAGGCCCCCTCGGGCTCGAACGTCGGCAGGCCGGCCGCGTTGAGCCCGTCCACGAGGACGCGTCGGCGCGCATCGTAGGCCTCGCGCATGGCCTCCACGTCGTCCTGGCACGCGCGGATCGCCGCGGTGGCCCCCACCTGCCCCATCGTGGGGGCGCTCATCACGACATACTGGTGCGCCTTGTACATCTGGCGCAGGATGGGCTCGGGAGCGCAGGCGTAGCCGATGCGCCAGCCCGTCATGGCGTAGTTCTTCGAGAAGCCGCCGAGCAGGATCGTGCGCTCCCAGAGGCCAGGCAAGCTCGGCACGCAGACGTGGCCGCGCGCGTGCGCTTCGCCGTAAACAAGCCGGTCGTAGATCTCGTCCGAGATCACGAACAGGTTGTGCCGCGTGACGACCTCAGCGATGGCCTCCATCGTCTCGCGGCGCAGCACGGCGCCGGTCGGGTTGTTGGGGTAGCCCAGGAAGAGCGCCTTGGTGCGCGGCGTGATGCGGCGCTCGATGTCTGCGGCCGTGACCTGGAAGTCGTTCTCGAAACGCGTGGGCACGTGGACGACGCGCCCGCCGGCGAACTGCGCCGTGGGGCCGTACGAGACGAAGCATGGCTCCGGGATGAGGATCTCGTCGCCGGGGTCGAGCAGCGCCAGCATGGCGATCATCATCGCCTCGGAGGCGCCGATGGTGACGACGATCTCGTTCCCGGGCGCGTAGCGGACGCCGTAGCGGCGCTCGAGGTCCTCGGCGATGGCCTCGCGCAGCTCGAGCAGGCCCAGGTTGGCCGTGTAGCCGGTCTGCCCGGCGTCGAGCGAGGCCTTGGCGGCGGCGATGATGGGCGCCGGCGAGACGAAATCCGGCTCGCCGATGCCGAGCGAGATCACGTCGTCCATCGTCGCTGCGATCTCGAAGAAGCGGCGGATGCCCGAGGGCGGGACGGAGCGGATGCGGTGCGAGAGGCGCTCGGCGAGGCGTTCGGCGGCGGCGAGGTTGGTCGGCATGGCGAGGGGGAGCAGGGCCCTGCAAGGTACCGGCGGCGCGCCGCGCGCGGGAGTCCCTGGCGCGCGGCGCGTGCTCAGACCGGACGCACGACGTGCCCGAGGATGCGGTGCAGCAGGTCAGCGCGGGAGCAGAGCGCGGGCGCCACGACGACGATGCGCGCGCCCGTGTCGTCGTTGCAGAGCAGCGCCGCGGCGGGGTAGCGCTCGCGGCGCGGGCCGGTGACGAGCTGGCGCTCGCGCTCGGTGAACGCGAGCGGATGGAAGCGCCACGGGCGGCGCACGGCCCAGTCCGAGTAGACGATCTCGACGCGCTGGTCCGGATCGACCGCGTGGCCCTCGACGTCGTAGACGCCGCGGCAGTCCGTCTCGAAGCCGAACAGGCCGAGGCGGTGCTCCCAGGCGGCGAAGAGCGGCCCCTCGCCCCAGTAGACCGTACCGCGATGCTCGGGCGCGGGCAGCGTGCGGCCCGAGCGCGGATCCACGTCGCGCCAGCGGCCGCCCTCCCAGTGCTTCCACCAGAACATGCCCGCGTGGCCGCCCATCTGCGCGCCGCCGTGGTAGTGCTGCGTGATGTCGATGCGCGGGAAGCGCGGCCCGAGCAGCAGCAGCGAGCCGCCGCGCGCGAGGAGCGCGTCGATCATGTCGGGCACGGCGTCGCCCTGGCGGGTGCGCAGCGGGAGCTCGTTGCCGACGATGATGAGCAGCTCGCCGGGCCCTTCGATCTCGCCGATCTCGCGCGCGGCCACGTGGCGCATCTTACCGAAGTAGCTGACCGCGTTGACGACGAAGCTCTGGAGGATGTCCGCGAACAGGCGCGGCTCGTCCATCAGCAGCGGGCGGTGGCAGGCGAGCGCCTCGGGGAGCGTGTCGGGCCGCGCGAACTCGGCCGCCCACGCCCCGCCGCGCGCCACGCTGACCTCGATGACGCGCCGGCCGCCGGGCGCGAGCGTGAAGCGGAGGTACTCGGAGGCCCCCTCCTCGAGGCGCCCGGGCTCGATCTCGGCGCCGTCGAGCGTGACGAGGCGCACGGCCTCGCGAGGCGGGATGCGGAGCTCGACCTGCTCGACGCGCGTGCCGTCGAGCACGATGCGGTAGCCCTCGGGCGACTGCTCGAGGGCGAGCGTACCCTGGTAGAGCGCCATCTCGGCGCTCCAGGTGTCCCACTCGCGTGGCACGACCGGGGCCAGGCGCAGCGCCGTCTCGCCGGGCTCGATATGGCCCAGGCCGAGCATGCCGTAGGCGATGGCCTCGAGCGTGGCGCCGGAGCCGGTGATGAATGCATGCCCGACGACGTCGTCCTGCGCGCCGTCGTCGGGGTCGAGGTATTCCTCGCAGAGGCCCGGGAGCGTGTCGCGCTCGAGCGTGGCGAGGATGCGCCCGAGCACGTGCATGCCGCCCTCGGCGTCGAAGTTGAGGAAGCGCGCCCGGGCTTCGTGGGCCATCCACCAGGGCCAGACCTTGCCGTTGTGGTCGTTTTCGGAGCCGACGTAGCGCATCGGCAGGTCGGTCGTGACGGTGCCGTAGGCGCGCCAGGCGCGGGCGCGGATGGCGTCGAGCGTGCGGAAGCGCTCGTTGCGGCTCGCGATGCGCTCGTTGACGGCGATGGCGTTGTCGGCGAGCATGAGCGCCTCGTCCGGGACGCCCCACTGCACGGCGTTGTTGAAGTAGCCGGCCTCGTTCCAGAACGCGTCGTGGATGGCCGTGCGCGTCTGGTTGGAGAGGTCGCGGTAGCACTCGGCGCGCACGTCGTCGCCGAGGTGGCGGTAGAGGTGGTAGAAGCGGCGGAGAGCGGCGTAGTAGAGCGCGTTGGAGTAGAGCGTGCGCTGCCCCTCGGTCAGCCGCAGGAAGCGGCTGTGGTCCATCCACTCGGTCACGTCCACGATGAGGCCGTCGGCGTCGGCGTCGCGGCTGATCCAGAGCTGCATCCAGGGCTCGAAGGCGTCGAGCATGCGGCGCAGCCAGACCCGGTCTCCGGTATGCTTGAAGACGCGCCAGACGAGCTTCATGAGCCAGCCGAGGCTCTCGGCCGAGCCGCCCTGCGAGGCGTCGTCGGAGACTTTGAGGCCCTCGGGCGGATGGGCGGCGTAGCGCGCGGCCTCATAGTCTAGCGTGGCGAGCACGGCGTCGTACATGTCGGCCACGAGCGCGCCCATGCCGAAGCCCGAGCCGAAGTCGCGGCTCCAGACGTCGCGCCAGCGGAAGATGTCGCAGACCATCTTGCCCCCCTCCTGCCCCGGGGGCCGCCAGTCGTAGCCGAGTTGCATGTGGACCTTGAGGAAGTCCACGGCGCGGTTCAGGGCCGGATCGGGCGTGCGCAGGCGGAGGCCGCGCGCGCGGTAGCCGGCCTCCCAGGCATCGGCGGCCTCGAAGGGGTCGGCGCCGGCGAAGGCCCGCACGGCGTCCTCGGCGCCGAGCACGAACGCGGCGCGCGCGCCGGGCGCGAGCCGCAGCGCGAGGCGCGCGTGCGTCGCCGACGCGTCGTGCGCCGCCGACGCGTCGTGCGC
>JBKBRC010000080.1:0-6582 GCA_046292345.1 Rubricoccaceae bacterium | reverse complement strand
CGTGCCGCCGCCGAGGCGCTCGGGCGCATCGGCACGGCCGAGGACCTGGGCGCGCTCGACGCGCGCGTCCGCGCTGAGACCGACCCTGAGGCGCGCGAGGCCGCGCGCGAGGCTGCGCGCCGCATCCGCGCGCGCACCCAGCAGGCGCCGTTCGGCGCCCCGCGCTGACGTGTGCGCCGGGCCGCACGGCCTGCCCGGGCCGCACGGCCTGCCCCCGAGTTTGAACCTTCCGCAGCGCCGGCCCGCGCCCCGGCGCCGCCCGTACCTTTGCCGGTCGAACTGCACACGCCCTCCATGGATGAACTGATCGCGCGCGTCGAGTCGCTCGGACGCTACCTCAACCTCGACGCCCGCCGCCTGCGCCTGGCCGAGCTCGAGTCGCGCCGCCTTGAGCCCGGCTTCTGGGACGACGCCGCCCGCGCGCGCGAGGTCGAGCAGCAAGTAGCTGCCGAGAAGCTCTGGGTCGACGCCTACGCTGCGCTCGAGCGTCGCCGCGACGACCTGCTCACGCTCGTCGAGCTGCAGGAGGAGGAAGACGACGCAGACCTGGGCGACGAGATCGCGCGCGAACGCGAGGCGCTCGAGCGGGAGATCGAGGCGCTCGAACTGCGCGGCATGCTCGCCGGCCCCAACGACAACCGCCCGGCCATCCTCACGATCAACTCGGGCGCCGGCGGCACCGAGAGCCAGGACTGGTCCGAGATGCTGCTGCGCATGTACACCCGCTACGCCGAGCAGAACGGCTTCTCGCCGACGCTGATCGAGTACCAGCCGGGTGAGGCGGCCGGCATCAAGAGCGCCACGCTGCGCGTGGAGGGCCCCTTCGCCTACGGCTACCTCAAGGCTGAGAGCGGCGTGCACCGCCTGGTGCGCATCTCCCCGTTCGACGCCTCGGGGCGGCGGCACACCTCGTTCTCGAGCGTGTTCGTCTATCCCGAGATCGACGAGACGATCGAGATCAACCTCAACCCGGCCGACCTCGAGCTGCAGACGTTCCGCTCGGGCGGCAAGGGCGGCCAGAACGTGAACAAGGTCGAGACGGGCGCGCGCTACATCTGGACGGGCAGGCTCTCCAACGGCGAGGAGGCGCGCGTGGTGGCTGAGAGCACCGAGGAGCGCAGCCAGCTCCAGAACCGCGAGCGCGCGCTGCAGCTGATCAAGAGCCGCATCCACGCGCTCGAGCTCGAGCTCCAGGAGGCCGAGAAAAACGCCGTCGAGGGCACGAAGAAGAAAATCGAGTGGGGGAGCCAGATCCGCTCCTACGTCTTCCAGCCCTACACGATGGTCAACGATCACCGGACCGATCTGAAGCTGACCGACGTGGAAGCCGTAATGAACGGGGGGCTGGAGCCGTTCATCCGCGCGTTCCTGCTCCAGGAGACCGGGACCGGGAACACCAACTGAGCTCCCCGTGCAGCCTCTTCCTCCAGCCCTCACGGCCATGCGCACGCTCCTGCTCCTCTTCGCCGCGCTCGGCGTCGCGGCCTGCTCGCAGCCCGTCTCCGACACGCCGCCCGAAGCCCCCGTCGCCGAGACCGGGGCCTTCCGCGACGAGGCGGACTACCGCGCGCAGCGCGTCCGCGCCACCGCCGATCTCGACGCGCTCATCGGCACGGCCGCGGCCTCGGACGCGGCGGCCTGCCGCGTGGTGGCCGTCGGGGCCAAGGCCTGCGGCGGCCCGCTCGAGTACCGCGTCTACTCGGCCACCGCCTCCGACGCGGCGCAGGTCGAGGCGCAGGCGGCCCGGATCACGGCGCTCGACCGCCGCGCCAACGCGCAGTTCCAGTACGTCTCGGACTGCATGCTCGTCGGGGAGCCCCAGGCGGCGCTCGTGGACGGGCGCTGCGTCGCGCGCTGAGCGTCCCGCGGAGACGCCGCGGCAGGGCAGGGAGCTGTACGGCGGCCCGCCGTGAGACGACGCGCGGCACGTTCGCGCTTCGGCGTGATCGTGCGTTAATCTTGCCTCGTCTCCTCGCCTCCCCCCATGCCAGGCTCCCCTTCCGTCCGCGAGCGCTACGACTTCCTCGTCGTCGGCAGCGGCGTCGCCGGCCTCTCGTTTGCCCTCAAGGCCGCCGAGCACGGCACGGTCTGCGTCGTTACCAAGAAAGAGTCGGCCGAGAGCAATACGAACTACGCTCAGGGCGGAATCGCGGCCGTCATGCATGAGGGCGACGACGTCGAGAGCCACGTGCGGGATACGCTCGTCGCCGGCGCGGGCCTGTGCGACGAGGACGTGGTGCGCATGGTCGTCACCGAGGGCCCGGCGCGCGTGCGCGAGCTGATGGCCCTCGGCGCCCAGTTCGACCGCGACCCGGACGGCGCGCTCCACCTCGGGCGTGAGGGCGGGCACTCGGCCAATCGCATCGTGCACGCGGCCGACATGACCGGGCGCGAGGTGGAGCGCGCGCTCCTGGCGGCTGTGCGCCGCCACGCGCGCATCACAATGCACGAGTACCACTTCGCCGTCAACCTGCTCACCGAGCACCACCTCGGCGTGGACGTGCGCGGGCGCGAGGGCCGCCTCCGCTGCTACGGCGCCTACGTGCTCGACACAAAGCTGGGCGTCGTCAAGACGATCCTGGCGCGCGCGACCCTCCTCGCAGCCGGCGGCGCCGGACAGGTCTACCTCCACACGACCAATCCGCCCGTGGCCACCGGCGACGGCATCGCAATGGCCTACCGCGCCCGCGCGGCCGTGGCCAACATGGAGTTCGTCCAGTTCCACCCGACGAGCCTCTACCTCCCCGGCGCAGACTTCGGCGGCCGCGCATTCCTCATCACCGAGGCCGTGCGCGGCGACGGCGGGATTCTGCGCAACCTCGGCGGCGAGCGCTTCATGCCGGCCTACGACGCGCGCGCCGAGCTGGCCCCGCGCGACATCGTCGCCCGCGCCATCGACGACCAGATGAAGCGGCGTGGCGAGGAGCACGTCTGGCTCGACATCTCGCACCGCCCGCCCGAGGAGATCACGCGGCACTTTCCCAACATCCACGAGACGCTGCTCCGCTACGGCATCGACATGACGCGCGCGCCCATCCCGGTCGTGCCGGCGGCGCACTACACGTGCGGCGGCGTCTTGGTAGACCGCGACGCGCGCACGTCCATTGCGGGCCTCTTCGCCTGCGGCGAGGTGACGTGCTCGGGCCTGCACGGCGCCAACCGCCTCGCGTCCAACTCGCTGCTCGAGGCGCTCGTCTATGCCGACCGCGCGCTCGCGCCCGCGCGCGCCCACGCCGCCGAGGTGACGTTCGAGGAGCGCATCCCGGACTGGGACGAGACGGGCACCGAGAACGCGCAGGAGTGGGTGCTGCTCTCGCACAACCGCGACGAACTGCGCCGCCTGATGTCGGGCTACGTGGGCATCGTGCGCTCGGAGCTACGCCTGGCGCGCGCCGCGCGCCGCATCGCGCTCCTCGCCGACGAGACCGAGGAGTTCTACCAGCGCACGCGCCTCTCGGCCGAGCTGTGCGAGCTGCGCAACCTCGTCGCCATCGCGCACCTGATCGTCACGTGCGCCCAGCAGCGCCGCGAGAGCCGCGGCCTGCACACCATGGCCGACTACCCGGAGACGCGCGAGGCCTACCGCGCCAATACTGTCTACTCGTTCACCGCCGACCTGCCCTCGTTCCGCTCGGCGCGGGCAGCGGAGAGGCGTCAGGTCGCCATCCCGGAGGCGCCCGGCGAAGCGGCGCCGGCCAGGCCCGCGAGGATCGCGTGAAGCCGCGAGAGACCAGTTAAACCGAGGATTGCGGCCTTGCGGCCGCGTTGCGCCCGGCCGCCGGGCGCCCGTATATTCACCCCGCTCCGCCTGCGGAGCGAGCGAGGGGGGCGGCAACGTCCCCTGCTGTTTTTGGCGCCCCGCGCCAGGCGACGCCCGTTCCGCACGAACGGGCGTTTTTCGTCTCCCGCAGACGGGCGCTCGCAGACGGGCGCTCGCAGACGGGCGCTCGCAGACAGCCTCCCTCATATAGCCCCCCTGCCGGTCCGTGCCCGACGCTCCTCGCCTGCCCGCCGATGCCTCGCTCGAGCAGCGCCTGCGCGCGCTCGCTGAGGAAGCCCTCGAGGGCTCCGCGCTCTACCTCGTCGACCTCGCCGTGCGGGGCCGGCCTGGCGGACGCGTCGTCGAGGTGGCCGTCGAGGCCGACGCCGGCGCTGGCGCGGACGACATCGCGGCCTACAGCCGCCGGCTCTCGTTCCTGCTCGACACCGAAGACCCCATCAAGGGACGCTACCGGCTCGACGTGACGACTCCGGGCGCCGACCGGCCGGTTCGCGTGCCGCGCCAGTACCGCCGTCTCGTCGGGCGGGACGTGCGCCTTACCCTCGCCGATGCGGCGGCGCCTTCCGAGGCGCCTCCCGGCGGCTCGCCCGCGCAGCCGCTCACCGGGCGCCTGCTCGATGCCTCCGACACCGGCCTCGCGCTCCAGCCCGAGGGCGCGGCCGAGCCGCTCTTGATTCCCTACGACGCCATCCGCGAGGCGCGCGTAGTGCTGCCCTGGTGAGCCCGCCTCCCACGCCGCGCCCGTCCCGCCTTTCTCCCACGCCCGAACCCCCATGCAGAGCACCGTCCTCGTCTCCTCGTTCGCCGAGATCGCGCGCGAGAAAGACATCGACCGCGACACGCTCCAGCTGATCATCGAGGACGTGTTCCGCGCGATGATCAAGAAGCGCTACGGCGCCGACGACGCGTTCGAGATCATCCTCAACCCTGACAACGGCGACATCCAGATCCTCCACGTGCGCGAGGTCGTCGAGGACTATGCCCTCGAGGACCCGGTCACGCAGATCGAGCTCTCGGACGCGCTCAAGATCGAGGAGGACTACGAGGTCGGCGACGAGGTCGGCGAGACGATTCGCGTCGAGGACTTCGGCCGGCGCGCCGTGCAGACGGCGCTGCAGACCTTCCGCCAGCGCATCCGCGACATCGAGAAGGAGAACACGCACCGCGAGTACTCCGAGATCATCGGCGAGATCATCATCGGCGAGATCTACCAGACGCGGCGCAAGGAGGTGCTCGTCATTCACAACAAGACCGAGCTCGTGCTGCCGCGCGAGGAGCAGATCCCCAAGGACCGCTACCGCAAAGGCGACATCATCCGCGCGGTCGTCAAGGAGGTCGTGCGCGATGCCGGCCAGAGCCCGCAGGTGATCATCAGCCGCACCTCGCCGGTCTTCCTCGAGCGCCTCTTCGAGCTCGAGGTGCCCGAAATCTACGACGGCATCGTCGAGATCAAGAAGGTCGTGCGCCTGCCGGGCGAGCGGGCCAAGATGGCCGTCATCAGCCACGACGAGCGCGTCGACCCCGTCGGCGCGTGCGTCGGCGTGAAGGGCTCGCGCATCCACGCCGTCGTGCGCGAGCTTCAGGGCGAGAACGTGGACGTGGTGCCCTGGACGGCCGACAAGGTCGAGTTCATCAAGCGTGCGCTCGCGCCGGCCAGGCCCATCGCCGTCGAGCTCAACGACGACCTGACGCCCCCCCGCGCGCGCGTGACCGTCCCGGCCGAGGAGGTCTCGCTCGCCATCGGGCGCGGCGGGCAGAACATCCGCCTCGCCAGCCGCCTCTCGGGCTACGAGATCGACGTGTACCGCAACATCAAGGCGGACGAAGAGGACGTCGAGATCGACGAGTTCGCCGACGCCATCCCGGCCGAGATCCTCCGCCGCCTCAAGAACATCGGCTGCGACACGGCCAAGGCCGTGCTCGAGCTCTCGGCGCCCGAACTGGCGCGCCGCACCGAGATTCCTGAGGAGACTGCGCAGAAGATCGTGCTCCTCATGCGCGCCGAGTTCGAGGACGTCGGCGAAGCGCCCCGCGAGCCCCTCGCCATCGGTGCGCCGGCCGACGAATCGGAATCGGCGGGCGACGCTCCGACGGGCGACGCTCCGACGGGCGACGCTGGCGCAACCTCCGCCCCCGCAGGCGAACAGGACCCTCTGACCACGGCCTGACGTGAATCCTCGCGCCTGACGTGAATCCTCGCGCCTGACGTGAATCCTCGGCCGGCAGCGGAACGGCTCGCCGGCTGAGGGTTCCAACCGACAGACCAACTTCCACAGGGCGTTCGCGCCCGGGGCCGCCGCCCCACACCGTACTTTCGTGCCACGCCCGGCACCTCCTGCACCAACGCCTCCCGTATGCCCACGTCGACGCGACCGGCTCGTTCCTCCAAGCCCAAGAGCGTTCGTCTCTTCCAGGTCATCCGCGAACTCAACAACGCGGTGGCCGCCGACACCCTCGTAGACGCGCTCCGCGAGAAGGGCTTCGCGCTGGACAGCAAGCTCGCCGCCGGCGACGTCAACGCGCGCCTCTCGCCCGAGATGTACGCGGCGCTCCTCGAGAGCTACGCCACCGACGCTGAAGCCAAGGCGCGCGTCCAGGAGCTCCGCGCGCAGATCGAGGCGGAGCAGGCCGAGGCCGAGCGCGAAGAGGTCGCCGCGCGCGAAAAGAGCGCACGCAAAGACGCAGCGCGTGCCGCAGCGCCCGAGCCCGCCGCAGCGCGTGCCGCAGCGCCCGAGCCCGCCGCAGCGCCCGAGCCCGCCGCAGCGCCCGAGCCCGCCGCAGCGCCACCCGCGCCGGCGCCG
>JBKBRC010000079.1:0-7106 GCA_046292345.1 Rubricoccaceae bacterium | reverse complement strand
GCGCCGTCGCGCGGGCCGGAGGCGTTTGCCAACACGGTCGTCGAGGCCAAGCGCGCCGGCGTGCCGAGCGTCGTCTTCCCCTCGGGCGGCCTGCCCGAGGCCATCACCGCGCCCGGCCGCGACGGGCTCGTATGCGAGGCGCCCGACGCGCCGGCGCTCGCGCGCGCGCTCGCGCAGATGCTCGACCGCGTGCGCGACGACCGCCCGGCCGTGCAGGCCGCCGTCGCCCGCTCCATGGACCGGCTCGGCCTGACCCCCGGTGCCTTCGCAGCCGCCTGGGCGGACGTCTACGGTTTTCATTCCCCTGCCCTCGATGCCTGAGCGTCCGGTCTCTGAGCGCACCCTGCGCGTCGCCGTCACGGTCAACAGTCTCGCCGCCGACCACGGCGGGCCGAGCCGGAGCGCGACCGCGCTTGCCGATGCCGTCGCGCGCGCGGGCGTGGACGTGCACGTGCTGGCCGGCCGTAACGGCGCGCCCGTGCGGCCGGCGCGCGCGGCGCTGCACCTCGTCCCCCCCGCCTCTGCAGCCGCACTTCTCGGCCGGGCTACGGCCTACGACGGCGCGCTGCGCGAGCTCGCGCCGGACGTCGTGCACGACCACGGCCTGTGGTTGCCCTCCAACCACGCGTCGGCTCGCGCGGCGCGGGCGCTGGGGCGGCCCCTCGTGGTCAGCCCGCGGGGGATGCTGTCGTCCTGGGCGCTCGCGCACCGGCGCTGGAAGAAGCGCCTCGTCTGGGCCCTGTTTCAGCGCGCGCACCTCGAGCGGGCCGCGCTGATTCACGCAACCGCCGACATGGAAGCCGAGGACGTGCGGCGCGCGGGCCTGCGGGCCCCCGTTGCGGTCGTGCCCAACGGCGTAGACATCCCGGCCTCGCTTCCGAGGCGCCCTCCGGCAGGGCCGCGCCGCCGTGCACTCTTCCTCTCGCGCGTGCATCCCAAGAAGGGGATCCCGATGCTCATCGAGGCGTGGCGCCGGGAGCCGCCGTCAGGATGGGAGTTGGTCGTCGTCGGGCCGGACGAAGACGGGCACGGCGCGGCGGTGGACGCGCAGGCCGCCCGTGCGGGCATTCCTTACACGCGCCTCGGGCCGGCAGACGATGCCGCCAAGTGGGCGCTCTACCGCAGCGCCGACCTGTTCGTGCTGCCCACGTACTCCGAAAACTTCGGGATCGTGGTGGCGGAGGCGCTCGCGGCCGGCGTGCCCGTCCTGACGACGACCGGCACGCCGTGGCACGATCTACCTGCCCGCGGGTGCGGCTGGTGGGTCGCGCCGAACACGGACGCGATCGCCGCGGCGCTGGCCGAGGCAACGGCCCTCTCGCCGGAGCGCCTGCATGCGATGGGCGCCCGCGGTGCGGCGTACGTGGAGGAGGCCTACGGGTGGACGCGCATCGGCGAGCAGATGGCCGCTGCCTACGCCTGGCTGGTGCACGGCGGGGCGTGCCCCCCGCACGTGCACCTGGCCTGAGCCGCGCACGCTACCACGAGCCGCGCCCGGGCACCTCGGGCACGGTCACGCCCGCCGGCCACGGACGCACGGCGGCCGTGTAGGTGAACGTGACCGTCTCGCCGGCCTGGATCGGCCGCGAGAGGTTGACGCGCAGGAACGGTTGCCGCTTGTCGTCTCCCAGCGGGTTGCCCGCAGCGTTGGTGACCTCGACGCTCTGCGTGAGCTGGTGCGAGTCCGTGACGGAGACCGAACTCAGGTCGTAGGGCGCCCAGAAGAGGTTCGTCGGGAGGACGACGAAGGATTGCCCGACGTGGGCCGCCGTCGTGGTGAAGATGCCGGCGTCCTCGCTCGTCCGCCCCGAGTTGGTCTCGGTGCACTGCTCGAAGAACGTCATCGCGAAGAAGAGCTCGGTGTTGCCGATGTGGTTTCTGTGCAGCCGGAAGGTGTTGTTGCGCCAGTACACCCGGAGGAGGTCCGGACGCGGCGTGTGCAGGCCTGTGATGCGCCCATTGCCGTCCGGAGCGATGTAGACCGTATTGTACTCGTTCCGAAACGTCGAGTTGAGGACGAACGCGTCGAGGTGCTGCGCCTCCGTGCGTACGTCCACCCGGATGACGTAGTAGTGCCGCGTGCGGGAGAGGTCGAGCCCTTCGAGCACGAGGTGCGAGGGCAGGTCGAACGAAGGATGGTCGTTGCGCGCGACGGTGAGCTCCGCCGCCGTTCCCTGCCAGGTGCGGTTGTGCTGCCGCGTCATCTCGACGACGCGCAGGTTGCGGAAGGCGCTCTGCGTGAAGAGCCCCTGCCCGGCGAGCGATTGCCCTCCCCGGCCGGTCGCAAAGAACGTGGCGTTCTGGAATAGGTTGTGCGCATAGATCGCCCGGGGGTTGTTGCCGTTGCGGGGCATGATGGAGTTGATCCCCCGGTTCGGTGTGAGGATGACCACGCCGTCGCGAACCCGGATGTCGGAGCCGATGCCGTTGAAGATCTGGTGGAGCTCCGAGTCCCGGAAATCGGCGAAGAAGCCGTTGATGCGCGTGCTCACCTCGCCGATGGTTCCGTCCTCGCGCCGGAAGCTTCCGACAGACGTGATGTTGGATTCGTCGGAGCCGTCTCCGCCGCGGATGTTGAACAGGTCGGGCCCGCGGCGCGAGGTGTAGGACGGCGCGACCGAGCCGCGCTCGTAGACCAGGTTGTTCACGCGGCCCCGCTGCCACACGGCGTGCGTCCATGCAAAGCCCGTGAACGTGAGGTTGGTCCAGGTCCCGTTGGTGTGGTACATCACGTGGTTCCAGAGCGCGTCGCCGAGCAGTACGTTCTCGCCGGTCCAGGTGTTGTTGGCGTTGCCGAGAACGCCGTTGGAGCCGAAGCCGAGGATGGCCGCGTTGCGCACCGTGACCTGCTGTCCCTGCGGGATGCGCTTGCCGCCGTGGTTCGTCGCGACGAAGCCGGCCCAGCCGGGCGCGTTGCGCATCCACTCCTCGCGCTGGGCAAACGTATGCAGGTTCTGCTCGAAGCCCTCGGCGTTGCCGGCGTAGTTGCCGTCGAGCACGAGGTCGCGCAGGCCCATCGACATAATGCCGTGCGCGCTCGTGATCACGCTGGCGCGCTGGTGGAGCATGTGCTTGGCATCGGTGGGCAGGTGTCGCGGGTCGGAGGCGGGGTGGAACATCTGGAGGAAGCGCAGCGCCTCGCCGCTCTTGACGCGCAGCACCGTGGCGTCTGCGCGCACCCGTACCGGGCGGTAGGTGAACGTGATGTCCTCCCCGCTCACCGTGTAGTGCAGGGCGTCGTGCACGGCCGTCGTGCCGTCCGGGAGCTGGTGCGCCTCGCCCGAGACGACCGCCGTGGCGGTGACGACCTCGGTGCCGGCGTCGCCTGCGAGCGTGAGCCCGTCGCCCATTTCGATGGCCCCGAAGTACTCGTAGACCGTCGAGCGCCCGTCCATGTTGGGCAGGTAGATCGTCGTGACGCTGCCCGGGGCGACGGCGTTGCGCGCCGCGGCCACGTTGATCATCTGCGCGAGCACGGGCTGGTTGTCGAACGCGGGGTCCTCGTCGTGCGTGCGCGCCCCGAACCAGCGCGCGTTGAGCACCTCGCCGACGTCGCGGCGCTCGAGGCGGAGGTCCGAGGTCGTGTGGCGGTACGTGAGCACGACGCGGCCGCCCCACCCGCTCCCGATGACGCGGTTGAAGTAGCCGTAGAAGCGATGTTTCCAGTCGTCGAGAGATCCGGTGGCGTAGCCGAGGATGGGGCGCGTCAGGTTGGCCTGTGCCAGCTCGTGGCCGTTGAGGAGCCGGCCGTCTACCTCGAGGAGCGCCTCGCCCGTGGCGGGATGCCGCAGCGTGACGTGGACCGTCCCGAACACGATGCGCGCACCGGGGGGCAGCGTCGTGAGTGCGCGGCGGTTGGTGCGCATGATCCAGTCCTCGGTCACGACGTCGCTCTGGTGCTCGAGCGGCACGAAGACGGTCCCGCCGTCGAGCGGCGCGCCGCTCGCGGTCACGTCGAAGTAGCCGCCGCCGCCGTCGCCGGGCGTGGCGTAGCCGAGCACGTGGACGATCTGCCCCGGCTCGAGCCCCGTGAGCGCGAGCGCGTCGGCGATCGAGGCCACGACGTGCGTCGCCTGTGGCGGCGGGGGAGGGGGCGGCGGCTGCTGGCCGGCCTCGCCGGCGGGATAGGCCAGCGAGGCCGGCGCGCGCAGGTGCACGCGGTAGCCCTGCCCCGGCTCGAGGTGCGTCAGCACCGGGCGGCCCTCCTGCGCCGGGAAGACGCGCCCGGCGCCGTCCTCGACCCGGTTGAGCTGCGGCAGAACCGACGTCAGGGCGGCCTCGACCGGCAGCGCCTCCGAGGCCAGGTACGGGATCCAGTTCCAGCCGGCCGCGAGCGGCAGCGGCTCGGTCAGCGGCGTGCCCTCGATGTGCAGCGTGTGGGCCTGCCGGGCGAAGATCACGTAGGCCTGCCCCGGCTGCCAGTGTGTGATGCGCCGCACGCCGAGGCGCGGCACGTAATGCCGGCCGCTGGCGCTCTGCACGGCCACGATGTGCTCCGTGGCCCCGCTGAGGAGCACGTCGAGGCGGTTGTCATCGGGCAGGACCGAGAGCGAGACCAGGTTGGGGCCTGGCGCGAGCGGAATCTGCTGCGTGTGCCGCGTGGGCACCTGCGCGTGCGCCGGCGCGGAAAGGACGAGCACGAGCGTCGCCAGGAGCAACGGGGCGGCCAGGGGGCGCCAGGCGTGCAGGATCGAGCAGAGGGAAGCCATGGAATCCAGAGGCAGGCAGACAGGCGGGCCCCGGATATCGCGGGCAGGGCGGCGGGCATGATCAGGGGGGCGGTTTGTCGCTCCGCCGTGCCGGAGGGGCGTGCGGGCCTGCAGTCCGCGCGCGGGCGGCACGGCCCTGTCCGGCGCTGGGGCGCGAAGGATGGGCAAGCGGGCCGCTTTTTCGCGGCGGCTCCATGCGGCGCGCGGCGCGGCCGTGCTAGCTTGACCGACCTGCCCCGTTCGGACCCCGGCGGAGGGTACGGCCGTCGCGCTGCGGAGCTTTCCCTGCGCCGGCGGCTCCGCCCACGCCCCTGCGCACGGCCGCCCCGGCTGCTGCGCGGGCCCCTCTCGGCGCGGGCGCTCCGGCGCCCCGTCCCGTCCCTACCGGAAAACCATGTTTGAGAACCTCTCCGAAAAGCTCGACGCGGCCCTCAAGAACGTCAAGGGTGAAGGTCGCATCAACGAGCTCAACATCGCCGAGACGATGCGCGAGGTGCGCCGCGCGCTTCTCGACGCCGACGTCAACTACCAGGTCGCGCGGGACTTCACGAACCGCGTCAAGGAGAAGGCGCTCGACGAGAAGGTGCTTCAGGCCGTCTCGCCCGGGCAGCAGTTCGTGAAGGCCATCTTCGACGAACTCGTCTACCTGCTCGGCGACGTGCACGTGGACATCAAGATGGCCAGGCGCCCGCCCACGGTCATCCTGGTCGCGGGCCTCCAGGGCTCGGGCAAGACGACGTTCACGGGCAAGCTCGCGCGGCATCTCAAGAGCAAGGGGCGTAGCCCGCTTCTGGCCGCGGCCGACGTCTACCGCCCGGCCGCCGTGGACCAGCTCGAGACGCTCGCGGGACAGGTCGGCGTGCCGGTCTTTGCCCTGCGCGGCCCCGACGGCGTGCCCGAGAAAGACGCCGTGCGCGTGGCCCGCGAGGCCGTCGCCGAGGCCCGGCGCACGGGGCGCGACGTGGTCATCATCGACACGGCCGGCCGCCTGCACGTCGACGAGGCGATGATGCAGGAGGTCGTCAACGTCAAGCAGGCCGTCGCGCCCGACGAGATCCTCTTCGTCGTCGATGCGATGACGGGCCAGGATGCCGTCAACACGGCCAAGGCCTTCAACGACCGCCTCGACATCGACGGCGTCGTGCTCACCAAGCTCGACGGCGACACGCGCGGCGGGGCGGCGCTCTCGATCCGCTCGGTCGTCCAGAAACCCATCAAGTTCGCCTCGACGGGCGAGAAGCTCGATGCGCTCGCCGAGTTCTACCCCGAGCGCATGGCGCAGCGCATTCTCGGCATGGGCGACATCGTCTCGTTCGTCGAGAAGGCGCAGGAGCAGTTCGACGAGAAGGAGGCGCTCCGCCTCGAGCAGAAGTTCCGCACCCAGGACTTCGACCTCGAGGACTTCTACGAGCAGCTCCAGCGCATCAAGAAGATGGGCTCGATCAAGGACCTGCTCGGCATGATCCCCGGCGTCGGCAAGGCCGTCAAGGACCTCGACGTGCGCGACGACGCGTTCAAGCACATCGAGGCGCTCATCCAGTCGATGACGCCGTTCGAGCGCCGCAACCCGGACAAGATCAACGGTAGCCGCCGCATGCGCATCGCGGCCGGCGCGGGCCTCCAGGTGCAGGACGTGAACGGCCTGCTCAAGCAGTTCCGCGAGATGAAAAAGATGATGCGCACTATGTCAAAGCTGCAGACGAAGGGCCGCCAGGCGGACCTGAAGCAGCTCATGGGCCGCCGCTGAGCTGGCCAGGCCAGCTCAGCCTCAGGATCCCGCATTCCCGGTAGACCCGCATTCCCGGTAGACCCGCACTCCCGGCAGGCCCGCACCCCCGGTAAACCCGCACCCCGGGCACGCCCGCAAGGCCGGCGCTGCTCGCACACTTCCGATACCCACCATGGCCGTCAAGATTCGCCTGCGCCGCATGGGGCGCAAAAAGCACCCCGTCTACGCGCTCGTCGCCGCCGACGCCCGCGCCCCGCGTGACGGGCGCTTCATCGAAGACCTCGGGCGCTACGAGCCCGTCGCGCAGCCCGCGCGCGTGAGCATCAAGGCCGAGCGCGTGCTCTACTGGCTCCAGCAGGGCGCCCAGCCGAGCGACACGGCGCGCAGCCTGCTCAGCCGCGAGGGCATCCTGCTCCACCTGCACCTGCTCCGCAAAGGCAAGGCCGAGGACGAGATCCAGGCCGCGCTCGAGGCGTTCCGCGCGGGCAAGGGCGAGCAGAAGACCACCGTCAAGACCGTCGCCGACCGTCGCCGCGAGGCGCTCGAGGCCGAGCGCGTCAAGGCCGCCGAGGACGCCAAGCGCCTCGCCGCCGAGCGCGCCGAGCGCGAGGCCGAGCTCGAGCGGCAGCGCCAGGAGGCCGAGGCCGCCGAGCGCGCCGAGCGCGAGG
>JBKBRC010000078.1:0-7233 GCA_046292345.1 Rubricoccaceae bacterium | reverse complement strand
GGACGCCGGCGTCCCCTCGACGCCCTGGCGGCGAAGCGCTGCCACACTCCGTCCCGGGCGCGCTGAACGTAGCAATCGTCGGATCCGCCGCTCAGCTGTAAAGACGGGGCAGATCGGCCATGTCCTTTGCAAATTTACAAGCTGATGCATCACGTCATAAATACTCTTTTTTTCTTTCGTCGAAGCCTTCTCGGGGCAGCTGGGCGCCCCCCCTGCCGCCCTGAAGGCGCGAGCAGAGGGGTCGAAAAAGATTGGCTATCGAGAATCGGATTCCCGGTTTGCGTTCAGGCAGGCGCTGCGTCTCCGGGGCAGGACGGAAAGGCACGCTGTTAGACCGCCTCGAGAGCCGGGGCCACAGCATGCCTCGGAGGCCGCAAGACCGTCCCGACAGCCGTCACTCACCGCTGCGGAACTTTGGCCCACGCAGCGCTCTGCCGCTACGCAAGATCCACGAGCAGCGGCAGAGCAAGCTGGGCCGGCGCCGCACGCTCAGGCTTTCGACTGGTCACCCTGAACCCACCCCACTCACACCTCACCCAGGAACTATGAACATCTACACCTCCCCGCAGGTCACCGACATGGGCGACCTCCACACCCTGACCGGCGTCTTCGGCTCGTCGGCGCGCGCCGACGTGCTCGTCGGCCCTAACGGCCAGCCCACCACCCTCCCCGGGCTGCCGAACACGGGCTCGATCGACGCCTGCCCGACGCAGAACCCCGGCCCCGGCGGCACCTGCCAGGTGGGCGGCAACTGATTCCGCCGCGCGCCAGATCTCCTCGCGGGGGCGTGGGCTTCGGCCGGCGCCCCCGCGGCGTTTCGGGCGCGAAGCGTGCTAGCGCACGCGCAGGCGCTGCCCGACGCGGATGTCGGGCGAGGGCAGGCGGTTGAGCGCCAGGAGCGTCTCCACGGTCGTCTCGTAGCGGAGCGCGATCCGGAACAGCGTCTCACCAGCCGTTACCGTGTGGTACACCGCGCCAGAGGCTGGCCCTGCGACAGGCTCCGGAGACGGCGGGCCGTGGCCGGCCTGCACCGGCAGCGGCGCGGGCGGGCGGTCCTCGCCGGCAGCATCCTCCGCCAGGGCGCGTACGCCGGGCACGCGCCGCGCCACGCCGACTGCTGCCGGCGGCAGCGTACCGCGCACCGGCGCCAGACGTACGACCCCTTCGCGCGCAGTCACTTCCACGTCGAAGGCGCGCGTGGCGGGGTCGGTCGCCAGGGCCAGGCGGACAGCCGTGGCCAGGCGGAGGTCTGCGAGCCCTGCCGCAACCCCTGCGGTCTGCGCGCGCGCTTGCCC
Organism: Rubricoccaceae bacterium; assembly: GCA_046292345.1. Taxonomy (GTDB): domain Bacteria; phylum Bacteroidota; class Rhodothermia; order Rhodothermales; family Rubricoccaceae; genus JBKBRC01. The sequence continues at coordinate 5,938 of JBKBRC010000078.1, read as the reverse complement.
GGCGCATGCCAGCAGCCCCACGAGCGCAAGCTCCGCCGCGCGCCTCACGACTTTGCGGCGACCGGCACGCCGTCGGCTGCGTCCACAGCCGGCGCGGCATGGTACTCGGTCTCAGTGCGCGGCGCGTCGATCACGTCGTGCTCGGCCAGGAAGCGCTCCGCGTCGATGGCGGCCATACAGCCCGTGCCGGCAGCCGTGATGGCCTGCCGGTAGACGTGGTCCTGCGCGTCGCCGCAGGCGAACACGCCCGGGATGTTGGTATGCGTGGAGCCCGGCTGCGTGACGAGGTAGCCGTTGTCGTCCATGTCCAGCCATCCGCGGAACAGGGCCGTGTTGGGCTCGTGCCCGATCGCGACGAAGAAGCCCGCCACGGGTAGCTCGCGCCGCTCGCCCGTGCGGACGTTCTCGAGGGCGAGCGCGCGCACGGCCTGCTCGCCGAGCACGTCCGTCACGACGGTGTCGTAGTGCACCTGCACCTTCGGATGCGCGAGCACGCGCTCCTGCATGATGCGCGAGGCGCGGAACGTGTCGCGGCGGTGAATCAGATGAACCGTCGTAGCGAAGCGCGTCAGGAAGAGCGCCTCCTCCATGGCCGTGTCCCCGCCGCCTACGATGGCCACCTCCTCGCCGCGGAAGAACGCGCCGTCGCACGTGGCGCAGGCCGAAACGCCGTGCCCGAGCAGGCGCTTCTCGTTCTCGAGTCCGAGGTAGCGCGCGCTCGCGCCCGTCGAGATGATGACGGCGTCGGCCAGGACCGGCGTCTCCTCGTCGACGACGACGCGGAAGGGCCGCTCCGAGAGGTCCACGTGCGTCACGACGCCGAAGCGCAGTTCGGCGCCGAAGCGCGCGGCCTGCGCCTCGAAGCGCTGCATGAGCTCGGGGCCGAGAATTCCCTCGGGGAAGCCGGGGAAGTTCTCGACGTCGGTCGTCGTGACGAGTTGACCGCCCGGCTGTAGCCCCTGCACGACGAGCGGCGCCAGCCCGGCGCGCGCAGCGTAGATGGCCGCCGTGAGACCGGCCGGGCCGGTCCCGACGATGACGAGGGCGCGGCGCTCGGCGCCGGAGAAGTCGAGCCCCGGGGGCAGCGGGACGGGGACGTGTTCGGGCATGGCAGGAGGCGAAGCAGGCGCGGCCGCCGGCGCGCGGAGCTACCGACGGCCGCGCCGAACGTACGAAGAGCGTGGGCGTGCGTCAGGCGGCCTGCCCGATGAGCGTGTCGAGCTTCTGCGCGAGCACCTTCTTGGGCACCACACCGACCATCTGGTCGACCGGCTTGCCACCCTGGAAGAACAGCAGCGACGGAATGGAGCGAATGCCGTACTGCATGGCCGCCTGCGGGTTGTGGTCCACGTCCAGCTTGACCACCTTGGCGCGCCCCTCGTACTCGGCGGCGAGCTCCTCGATCACGGGCGCGATGACGCGGCACGGGCCGCACCACGTGGCCCAGAAATCGACGAGGACGGGCTGGTCGCTGCCGAGCACTTCGTCGTCGAAGTTGTCGTCGGTAACGGAGACGGTGTTGGCCATGACGGAGGGGGATTGCGAAACGAAGGTGGTACAGGACGCGGGGGCCAAGGTTTCGGCGCCCGGACGGGGCCAAGCTAGCGCCGCCCCGAGCTGCCCGCCCCGGAGCGTTTGCCGGGCCGGCCGTTCCGACACGGCCACGCTCTCCTGAAGGGTTGAGTTTTTCCGCCCTGCGCCGATACTGCGACGGCGTACCGTCTGCCGACCCTGCCCCGGTTCCTCCCGCGCCATGCGGACTGCCGCCCTGCTCGCCCTGTTGCTTCTTGCGGGAACCGCCCGTGCGCAGGCACCCGGCGGGCGCGGCTGGGATCGCGCGCCGGTCCCGCTCGGCGTCGCGCTCGACGACGCCGACGGCGACTTCGTGCCGGACCGCCTGGGAGATTCGCTCCGCGTGGCCGGGCGCGTCACGGCCGGCACGGGCCTGCTCCGCACCGACGTTGGCGAGGTCTACCTCCAGGACGGCACGGGCGGCATCCGTCTCGTCCTCCCGCCCGGGGCACCGGCCGTGCGCGCCGGCGACAGCCTCGACGTGCTCGGCGTGCTCGCGCACCGCCACGGCATGGCGGAGTTCGTCGCGCCGGCGTTCCGCGTCGTGCGCGCTCCGCATGCGATACCCGCCCCGCACCGCCTGAGCGATTCTGCCGCTCTCGAGCAGCACAGGGGCGAACTCGTCGAGCTGCGCGGGACCGTTCTGGCCACCGAGCGCACCGAGGCCGGCGCGCTGATGCTCCTGCTCGTCGGCAAGCGCCTCGTACAGGTGTTCGCCTACCACGCGCATCCGCAGTCGTTCTCGTTCGAGGCGTTCGAGCCCGGCTCGTACGTGCGCGTGCGCGGCGTGCTCACGCGGCACGATCCCGGCCAGCCCTACAACGGCTCGTACATGCTCCTGCCCCGGTTCGCCGACGACGTCGCCCGCGCCGGCGTGCCCCCGGCCTACTACCGCTACGGCCTGGGCACGGGCCTGCTGCTGCTCGTGCTCGCCGGCGCCTGGGTGGGGCTGCTGCGGCGCGGCGTGCGCAGCAAGGCCGCGCAGCTCCAGCAGAGCGAGTCCCGCTACGCCCAGCTCTTCAACGCCGTCGCCGACGCCGTGCTCGTCCACGACAGCGGCACGCTCACGGCCGTCAACCACGCCGCGAGCCGCCTCTTCGCCCTCGACGCCTACGGCCTGCCGATCGTCAACCACGTCGTACCGCCCGGCGCCACGTCCGTCCCGCTCGAGCGCCTGGCCGCGCATCCCGGGGCCATCCGCGAGCACCTCGAGGTCGCGCGCGCGCAGGGGCAGGCGCAGGACGTGATCGAGCTGCGCACGGCCGAGGGCCGGGTCGTGCCGTTCGAGTTCATCACGCGGCGCCCCCGGGACGCCGATGCCGGAACGCTCATCTCGGTCGCGCGCGACGCCGAGGCGCGCGTCGCCTACGAGCACGCCCTGCTCGAGGCCATGCGCGCCTCCGAGGTGGCCCGGGAGGAGGCCGAAGACGCGGCGCGCCTCAAAAGCGCCATCCTGGCCAACATGAGCCACGAGATCCGCACGCCGCTCACGGCCATCCTCGGCTTCGCCGACATCCTCGCCGAGGAGGTCCCGGACGACCTCCGCGACTGCGCCGAGACGATCCGCAGCGGCGGGCAGCGCCTGCTCGACACGCTCAACTCCATCCTGGACTACGCGCGTCTCGACGCCGGCCACGAGCACCTCGTGCCCGAGCCCACGGACGCCGTCGCGTGCGTCGGCGAGACGGTCGCGCTGCTGCAGCCGCTCGCGCAGCGCAAGGGCCTCGCCCTCGCCTTCGTACCGGACGCGCCGGCCATCCCCGTCCGGCACGCGCCCGTTGGCCTGCAGCGCGTCGCGAGCAACCTGATCGGCAACGCGATCAAGTTCACCGAGCGCGGCGGCGTCCGCGTCACGCTCCACAGCGCACCGACGTTCTTCGCGCTGCGCGTGCACGACACCGGCGTCGGCATCGCCGAGGAGTTCCTGCCGCAGCTGTTCGAGGCGTTCTCGCAGGAGTCGGACGGCCACGCGCGCGCGTTCGAGGGCACCGGGCTCGGGCTGGCCATCACGCGCGGGCTCGTGCACCTGATGGGCGGCGAGATCCGCGTGTGGTCGCGCAAGGGCGAGGGCACGCTCTTCGAGGTCGCCCTGCCCCGGGAGGGGCCCGATCCGGATGCGCCCGCGCCTGGCGCGGCGGGCACGTCCGCGGGCGACGGGCAGGCGCACGCTGCGCTGCCGCGGCCGCACCTGGCCGGGAGCCCCCGGGCCTCTCAGGTCGTCACCTGACTCCAGTCAGGCGTGAGCGCGGCCGTACCGAACGACGTGCCCGCCGCGAGCGCCGTGCGCAGCAGCCCCTCGTCTGCGCCGACGGTGCGCACCCTGCCGGCCACCCTGGCCAGCGGCACCTCGGCCAGATCGCGCCCGCGAAGGGCCACCATGACGCCCGTGCGCCCCTCCGCGGCCAGACGCGCCGCGTGCACGCCAAAGTGGGTGGCCAGGACGCGGTCGTAGGCCGTCGGGGTACCGCCGCGCTGGACGTGCCCGAGGATCGTCGTGCGGACCTCGGTCTCGGCGCCGCGGGCGCGCAGGCGTGGCTCGAGCGCCGCCGCGAGCACCTGGCACGCCCCGCCGAGGCGGACCGGGTCGGGCGAGTCGGTGACGATCTGCTGCACGACCTGCTCGCCTCCCTCCGGGTAGGCTCCCTCGGCCATGGCGATGATCGTGAAGCGCTGCCCACCCGCCGCGCGGCGGAGGCACACGTCGGCCACCACGTCGAGGTCGTAGGGCACCTCGGGGATCAGGATCACGTCGGCACCGGAGGCCGTGCCAGCGTGCAGCGCGATCCAGCCCGCGTAGCGGCCCATGGTCTCGAGGATCATCACGCGCTGGTGGCTCTGCGCGGTCGTGTGCAGGCGGTCGATGGCCTCGGCGGCGATCGTGACGGCCGTGTCGAAGCCGAACGTGCGGTCGGTCCCGACGAGGTCGTTGTCGATCGTCTTGGGCACCCCGACGATGCCGAGCCCGTGCGCGCGTTCGAGCTCGTGCGCGATCGCCATCGAGCCGTCCCCGCCCACGGCCACGAGCGCGTCGAGGCGGTGCGCGCGGTAGACCTCGGCCGCGCGCGCCGAGACGTCGGCGCCGCCCTCGCGGTAGTAGTTGAACGGGTTGGCCTTGTTGCTCGTGCCGAGGATCGTGCCGCCACGCGTGAGCAGGCCCGAGACGTCGCGGTAGGAGAGCGGCCGGGCGAGGTTCTCGATCAGGCCGAGGTAGCCGTCCTCGAAGCCGATCACCTCGGCGCCGTGCTCGAGGAGGAGGCTTTTGGTGACGGCACGGATGACCGCGTTGAGGCCGGGGCAGTCGCCGCCGCCGGTGAGCAGGCCGATGCGCATGGAGGCAGGAAGCTCGGGAGGGACCGGACGCAAGCTATGCCGCCGCGCAAGCCTCGCTGCGCGGCCGGCGGCGCGGTCAGCCCTCCACCCAGAGCGTCTTCACGTTGGCGAACGCGTAGAGGCCCTCCGGCCCCAGCTCGCGTCCGTATCCGGAGTCGCCGACACCGCCGAAGGGCATGGCCGGGTGGCTCTGCGTCATCGCGTTGACGAACGCCGAGCCGCAGCGCAGCGCCCGCGCGAAGCGCTCGCCCCGCGCGGCGTCGGCCGTGAAGACCGCGCCGCCGAGCCCGAAGCGCGTCGCGTTGGCCAGGCGGAGCGCGTCCTCGGCGTCGCGCGCGACCGTGATGGCCGCCACCGGCCCGAAGATCTCCTCCCGGAAAGGCAGCCCGTGCTCGTTCACGCCGGCCAGGACCGTCGGCGGGTAGTAGAAGCCCGGGCCCTCGGGGAGGGTGCCGCCGGTGAGCAGGCGCGCGCCCTCGGCCACGGCGCGCAGCACCTGGTCGTGGACCGTCTCGCGGAGGTCGGCGCGTGCGAGCGGGCCCAGGTCGTGCACCTCGTCGTGCGGGTCACCTACGCGTAGCGCTGCCATCGCCTCGGCGAAGCGCGCCGCAAACGCCTCCGCGACGGGGGCCTCGACGATGAAGCGCTTGGCCGCGATGCAGCTCTGCCCGTTGTTCTGCACGCGCGCCTTCACGCCGACCGCGACGGCGCGCTCGAGGTCGGCGTCGGCCAGGACGACGAACGGGTCCGAGCCGCCGAGCTCGAGCACGGACGGCTTGAGGGCGCGCCCGGCGGCCTCGGCGACGGCCCGCCCGGCACGCTCGGAGCCGGTGAGCGTCACGCCGGCCACGCGCGCATCCGCGATCGCCCCCGCGACGGCATCCACATGGACGGGGAAGTGCAGCAGCGCGTCCGGCCCGAAGCCGGCCTCCCCGGCCAGCGCCGCGAGGGCCTCGGCGCAGCCGAACGTGTTCGGCGCGTGCTTGAGCACGACCGTGTTGCCGAGCAGGAGCGCCGGCGCGGCGAAGCGCAGCAC
>JBKBRC010000077.1:0-7465 GCA_046292345.1 Rubricoccaceae bacterium | reverse complement strand
CGGCCCCGAGGCCACGAGCGCGCCGTCGTGCACGGGATCCCCGCCGGGCACGAGCGACGACACGCGCCCGCCGCCCTCCTCGACGAGGAGCACGCCCGCGGCTACGTCCCACGGCGCGAGCCCGGCCTCGAAGAAGCCGTCGAAGCGGCCGCAGGCGGTCCAGGCGAGGTCCACGGCTGCCGCGCCGTGCCGCCGGACCCCCCGCGTGGCCCGGATGGCGCCTTCGAAAGCGCGGAGGTAGCCGTCTACGTAGCGGTAGTCGCGAAACGGGAAGCCGGTGGCGAGCAGCGCGGCATCGAGCGAGCGGGCGTCGGAGACGCGTGCTGGCATGCCGTTGCGCGTCAGGCCCGCACCGCGCGCGGCGCTGAAGAGCTCGCCCGAGGAGACCTCGAGCACGACGCCCACGACGACCTGCCCGGCGTCCTCGAGCGCGACCGAGACCGCGTAGGGGGGCACGCCGTGCGCGAAGTTGGTCGTGCCGTCGAGCGGGTCTACGATCCAGCGTCGCCGCGCGGCGGCGCTGGGCGCGCCGGCGCTCTCCTCGGCCAGGAAGGCATCGTCAGGAAACGCCTCCCGGAGCCGCGCCAGGATGCGCCGCTCGGCCTCCTCGTCCACAAACGTGACGAGGTCGTGCGTGCCCTTGTCGCGGACGGCCGCGGCGCCGAGGCCACCCGCGTGCGCGCCGATGAACATCGCCGCGTCTCGGGCGGCCTGCTCGGCGATCTGGCGTTCACGGGAGTAGCCGGGCATGGCGGAGTCGTCGGCGGGCGGCAGGGAGGGCGCTCGCACGCGGCGCCGGGCGCGAAGATCCGTGCCCGGCGGCGCGCCCGTAGTTTGGCGCGAATCCGACCCCGTCCCGTGCCGCGTCCCGTCCCGTCCTGCCTGCTGCTTGCCCTGCTGCTCTTCGCAGCCTGCGCCCGTGAGCCCGCTCCGCCCGCCTCGCGCGACGCGCGCGCCGACGCGCTGCTCGCGGCCGTGCACGCCGACGCGCTCGCGCCCGCGTTCGAGCGCCTGCACGCGAAGCCGTTCGAGGCGGTCGTGCGCACCGAGGTGCTCGGCAACGATGGGCGCGCGCTCGGCGCCGAGGTGCAGCGCGTGCGCTTCGCACCCGGCACCGGCTACGCTCTCGAGAGCCGGCAGGCCGAGGGCGCGCTCGAGGGCACAACGCCCGCCGCCGCGCCGCCGCGCCTCGAGGATCCGCTGCCGCGCCTGCTGCCAGACGACCCGCCCTTCGTGGCCGCGTCGCTGCGCGAGCAGTACGCCACCGAGATGCGTGCGGACACGCTCGTGCAGGGCCGCGCGCTCGCCCGCGCCGAGGCGCGCTTCGTGCCGGCGCGCGGGCGCAAGCAGCCCGTGCAGCGCGTCGAGGCGGGCGTGGACGAGGGCCGCCTCGTGCTCGTGGACGTGCGCCGCGCCATGCGCTCGTTCCTGCTTCAGGAAGACAGCCGCGTGCGCGTCGAGCTGGCGACGACGGCGGGCGGAGACGTGCCGCGACGCGTCGTCGCGGAGACGGCCGTGAACGTACCGCTCGCGCCGCCGCGCCGGCAGCGCGTCACGTGGACCGTCACCGAGGCCGGCGGAGTACCGCTCGGCGCCGCGCCGCGCCTGCGCTCGGGGGCCCCGGCGCTCGAGGCCCCGGCCCCCCTTCGCCCCCCGCGCCCGTGACGTCCGCGCCATCCCTTCCGGCAGACGCGCGCGCGCTGCTCCCGCCAGATCTTGCGTTCGCGCCGGCGCGGCGCCTCGGCCGGGCGTGGCGCTTCGTGCCCCGCACGAGCTCGACGATGGCCGACGCGGCCGCGTGGGCCGGCGAGGGGGCGCCTCACGGCGCGCTCGTGCTCACCGACCACCAGACGGCCGGGCGAGGGCGCCACGGCCGCGCGTGGCACGACGCGCCCGGCCACAGCTTGCTCCTGACGCTCGTGCTCCGGCCGGATGGGCTCGCGCCGGAGCGCCTCGGGCTCGTCCCGGTCGCGGCCGGGGTGGCGCTCGCCGAGGCCGCCGAGGCCGCGCGCGCCGCGCCTGCAGGCGCTCCGCCGCAGGCGCTGCGTCTCAAGTGGCCCAACGACGTGCTGGCCGGGGGACGCAAGCTTGCCGGCGTGCTGGCCGAGGCCACGTGGGGCGCGCCCGCCCGCGCACGCACCGCCGGGCCCGAGGGGCGCCGCGAGGCCGGGCACGACGCGCCGTGCGTGCTGCTCGGCGTGGGCGCCAACGTCGGGCGCGCGGCCGTGCCGCCGGCGCTCGCCGACCAGGCAACGTCGCTGGCCGCCTGCGGCTACGCGGCCACGCGCGGCGCGCTGCTCTCGGCCTTTCTGCGAGCGCTCGAGCAGCGCCTGGACGCGCTCGCCGCGCCCGACGGCCCCGCCACGCTCTGCGCCGACGCCACGCGCCGCCTGGCCGGGCGCGGCGCGCCAGCCCGCGTCGCGTTTCCGCACACGGCTCGCGCGCCGCTCACCGGCACGCTCGAGGGCCTCGCACCCGACGGCGCGCTCGTGCTCGGGACGCCCGAGGGACCGGTGCGTGTCTACGCCGGCGAGGTCACGCTCGCCGCTCCCAACGCCCTCCATCCCGACGCGTCTCCATGAACTGCCCTTCTTTCGCATGAGCTACCCTTCTTTCATCGGTATCGACATCGGCAACTCGGCCGTCAAAATGGCACTGCACGACGGCCTCGCGTGGGGCGAGCCGGTCGTGTGGCCGCTCCCCTACGCCTACGACGTGCCGCCGGAAGAGTGGACGGAGGTCGCGGCATCGTTCGCGCGCGCCGTAGACGTACGCGGGGCGGCGATCGCGTCGGTCGTGCCGGCGTTGACGCCGCGTCTGGAGGCGGCCGTGCGTGAGGGCGCCGGCCTCGCGCCGGCACACCTCTCGGCCGAGAGCCCGTTGCCCTTCGCCGTGCGCTACGGCACGCCGGGTACGCTCGGCGCCGACCGCCTCGCCGCTGCCGCCGGGGCGTGGCACCACTGGGCCGCACGCGACGGCGGCCCGCCCCGCCCGGTCGTCGTGATCGATGCCGGCTCGGCTATCACGGTAGACGTGGTCGCGCCGACCCCCGACGGGCCGACGTTCCTCGGCGGGGCCATCGCGCCGGGGCCGGACATGCTCCGCCGTGCGCTCGCCGAGGGGGCGGCGCAGCTTCCCGAGGTGGCCTGGGAGCCGCCGGCGCGGCCCATCGGCACGACGACGGCCGAGGCGATGCAGGCCGGCCTGACGGCGTTCGTTGAGGGAGGGCTGGAGCGGCTCATCGCACAGGCCGACGAGGCGCTCGGGCAGGCGGTGCGCGTCGTCGCCACGGGCGGGCACGGGCGGCGTCTGGCTGAGCGCCTGACGCGCGTGGAGGCGTACCGCCCGCTGCTGGTCTTCGAAGGGCTGCGCGTCGTCTTCGGCCCGCCCCGCCCCGGGGACGCCGGCCAGCCGGGCGGTCAGCGCTCGCCGGGCGCGTAGTCGGGTGGCGCGTGCGCGGCCTGGTCGGCCTCGAGCAGGGTGCGCACGCGCGCGAGCACCATGTCGATGGCGACGTGGTTGCGCCCGCCGCGGGGGATGATCACGTCTGCGTGGCGCTTGGAGGGCTCGACGAACTCCAAGTGCATGGGGCGCACGGTGCGCCGGTACTGGTCGAGGACCGACGTGAGGGTCCGGCCGCGCCCGTGGATGTCGCGCTCGATGCGGCGCATGAGGCGCACGTCGTCGGCGGCATCGACGTATATCTTGATGTCCATGCGCGCGCGGAGCGCCGGCTCGGCCAGCACGAGGATGCCGTCGAGGATGATCACCGGGCGCGGCTCGATGGTCTCGGTGCCTGGCAGGCGGGTATGCGCGGCGAAGTCGTAGGTGGGCTTGGCGACGGGCTGCCCGGCCAGGAGCGCGTCCACGTGCGCGACCATGAGACCGGTCTCGAGCGCGTCCGGGTGGTCGAAGTTGAAGCGGACGCGCTCCTCGAGCGGCAGGTGGCTCAGGTCGCGGTAGTACGCGTCGTGGTCCAGGAGGGCGATGCGCCGCGGGCCGAAGCGCTCCATGATGGCGCGCTGCACCGTCGTCTTGCCCGAGCCGGAGCCGCCGGCGATGCCGATGATGACGGCCATGGAGAGGGGAGGCGCGTGCGTGCGGGGCGGGATTACTCGTCGTCCTCGTCCTCGTCGCCGCGCGCGCGCGGCGCGGCGGCCTCGGCGCGGCGGCGGTGGCGCGCGGCGCGGCGGGCCTCCCAGTCCGGGTGCGCCACGAAGACGACGGTGCCGCCGCCGCGTTCGTCCAGCTCCGACGCCCCGAAGTCGGGCTCGAAGCCGCCGGGCGCGTCCCAGGCGTCGAGGTCCTCGGCGGTCTCGGCGAGCGTGGTGACGATGAAGTGGACGAGCGCGCCGCGCAGCTCCTTGACGCCGTGCGAGACCGCCTTGCGCTGCCCGTCTCGCTCGCGGAAGAACTTGACGCGGAGCATGCGGCGGTAGGTACCGGCGTCCTCCCAGGCGTCCTCGTGCGTACCCGGCAGCAGGTTCCAGACGACGTGGCCGGTGAGGAGCCGGTTGAGGTGCGCGGAGACGAACGGCCGCCAGTAGCGCGAGACCTTGCCGATGCCGCGCACGGAGGCGTCCATGCTGAGGCGGTAGTCCGGGATGAGGTCGTCCGGGCGGAGCAGGCCAAAGAGGCCAGAGAAGATGATGCCGTTCTCGAGCAGGCGGCGCTGCGCGCCCGTCGGGAGCGCGCCGAACTCCATCGCCTGGTACATCACGCCCGGGCTGTAGCGGTCGATGGCCGCCATGAGCGGGCTGCGGTAGACGTCGAGCGTGGCGGCGACGGCGGCCTCGAGGTGGTCGCCTTTGAGGCCGAAGAGCGCCGGGAGGTCCTCGCCGTCGCGGACCTGCGCCTGCAGCGCGTCGATCAGCGCGCGGCGCTCGGGGTTGAGATCTGAGAAGTAGTTGAACGTGTTCGACGCGCGGTAGTCGAACATGTCCGGGGCGAGGGGGTTGCCGCCGGGCTGCTTGCCCTCGGCGCTGGGCAGGAGGATGGAGAAGCGCACGGGCGGTCTGCGGGAGGGGAGGGGCGGCGCGTAACCGGTCGGTTCAGCGAGCGGCCTCGGCGGGGCCTTCGCCGGCGGGGCCTCAGCCGGCGGGGCCTCAGCCGGCGGGGCGGTCGTCGGCGCGGCGCTGGCGGGCCTCGGACATGAGGGCCTCGGCCTCGTCGAGGAGGGCGGCGGCCTGCGCGCGCGCGTCCTCGACGAGCGCGTCGGCGCGCGCGCGCGCGTCTGAGGCGGCGGCGTCGCTGTCGAGCCGGTCGAGGAAGCCGGCGAGGTCCTCGGCCCAGCGGTCGAAGAGGTAGGCCGCCCGGCGGCGGAGGGCGCGGCCCTCGTCCGGCGCGAGGAGCAGCCCGAGGGTGAAGCCGACGCCGCCGCCGACGAAGAGGCCAAGGATGGACGCCTGGAGGGTGCGGCTACGCGAAGACATGGCGTTGGAAGACAGGAGTGGGCCGAAGATACGCTCCCGCTCCCGGCGAGGCTGTGCCCCGCCGGGAGCGGGCCCATGCAGAGAAAGCCGCACCTCCGGTGGAGATGCGGCCTGCTCGTGGGGCCGCGGAGGCCCGCGAGGTTACCGGCTCGAGCGGTCGGCCTGCGCGGCCCGAAAGCGGGCAGCGGACGCCGGTCTACCGGTTCTTCTTCTTGTGGCGGTTCTTGCGAAGCCGCTTCTTGCGCTTATGCGTGGCGATCTTGTGACGCTTGCGCTTCCGGCCGCAGGGCATGGGGGTAATCGGGCTGGCGTGAGAAGACTGCTCTTGGTATAGACGGGTAAAGGTAGCGCGCGGGGGGATCGTGTCCAAGCCCGCGGTTGGGGCTCCGGAGAGGCTTCACACGACCCCGGTCAGGTGAGGGGCGTGCAGGCGTCCCGTCGACCACCGCCGGGACGCAGGTGTCTTGCCGGGTGTACAGTCGTGTATGCTCTGGAAGACAGCGGGGCGCCGCTGCCAGAGGTCTTTCTGCCGTCTGCGCTGGCCGAGAGGAGCAGCGATCGCTCTCAGGGAAGACCCGGCAGGCGATTCCGGTCTTCGCGCCGACCCCGACGCCCTCGAAACGTGGCAATAGTGTGTCGGTCGTCTGCGCAGGCACCTGCGGCGGTCCGGTGGCACGGGGGTTGTCTCAAAAAGAAACAGCCCCGCAGCTTGCGCGTCATGCGTGTCGGTGGCTGGAGCGACCCTGTGCGCATACGCCTCTGGCCGGAACGGCCGGGCCGCGCGCACGCCGGGCGGACACGTTTGGGTGAGCGTGTCCGCCCGGCTTTTTTCCGCGTCCGCAGGCAGAGAGCGCGAAAACTTGGATCAGGAGCTGGCAGCACGCTATGCTTCTGGCGGCTCGCCTTTCCTTCAATGCGTGCTCTGGTCCTGTTGCTGTCTGGCGTGTGCATCCTCGCGGCAGGGTGCACGCCGGCCATTGCGCCCGTCTACCGGGACTTCGCTCCGCACCCGGCGGCTGGCTCAGCGGGGTCTGCGGAAGCGTTGCAAGCGCGGCTGCGCGACGCGCTGCAGGCGAGCGGCTGGCAGGACGCCCCGGCCCCTGATGGGCGCGTGCTCGTCACCGCGCCGCGTCGGGTGGCGGCGGGCGTGTTCGGCACGACCGAGGCGACGCTGTTCGTGACGCCGCTCTCGGACGGCTTCGTGCGCGTGCAGGCCGTGGCCGTCCGGCGCGGGCTCTTCGGCGGTCGGACGCGCCTTCCCTACCTCTCGCCGGGCCTGCAGCGCAGCGTGCTCGGGGGCGTCACGGAGGCGCTCGCGGCGCGCGGGTTCGTGGCCGTCGGCACGCCCGAGCAGCGCGACGAGCGTGCGCGCACCGGGCGGGAGACTTCACTCTATGGAGCGGGAGGCTTCACTCTATGAAGACCGTGCCGAGTCGCCGTGAGCGGAGAATCCGCCGCTCTCGCGCTGCGTTTCTTTCAGGCGTCGTAGCTTGCGCATGCGCTGCGGCGCGGCTCTTTGCCTACTGGGGATGACACGGTTTCGACGGGTGGACGGTACGGCAGGTAGCGTGCCGGGTGGTTTTCAGCACGCCCGTGACCTCCGCTGAAAATCGGAATAGTTGCCAACGACTACTCCTACTCGCTCGCGGCCTAAGCACCGCTAGCTGTCTCCGGTCCTGCTCGCTCATCGGCGGGGCCCGAGGCACCAACACCAGATGAGCTGCGCGTCGACGCACCGGCTGAGCCGAGACGCCAAGACCTTCCAGCCTGCACCGTCGTGGTGGCCCGCCAGCGGGCATGGCCGCGCCGGTAAAGACCTCAAATACGCTGGACACGCACGTAGAAGCCTGGACTGGCTTTCCATTCGGACCCGGGTTCGACTCCCGGCATCTCCACTGCGAAGCGCCTCGCCTCGGCCGCCGTGCCGGAAGCGGGGCGCTTCTGTTTTTCCAGAGAGGCGGCCTCCTGCGAGCGTTCCCCCATGCCCCCCAGGCGTTCTTCCATCCGGGCCGAGTCTGGAGCGGGTCCGGCGC
>JBKBRC010000076.1:0-7520 GCA_046292345.1 Rubricoccaceae bacterium | reverse complement strand
CCACGTCCGGCGGGCGGCCACGTCCGGCGGGCGGCCACGTCCGGCGGGCGCCTCCCTGCGGCTACACGCGCTCGACGCGCGCCAGCGCCGTCAGGCGGCTCGTCGTGCGGGTGAACTTGGCTGCGATGGCTGCCTCGAGGCCTTCCCGCCCCTCGGTGGCAAACCAGCGCGCGGGCTCCTCGGCCGAGGTGAAGTAGAGCACGGGCGGGTCCGGCTCGCCGTAGAGGTCGTCGGCGACGCGGAGCAGGCGGAGCGCGTCGTCGGTGGAGGCGATCGCGATGCCGTCGAGGAAGAGGTGGTCGAGCGCGGCCAGTTCGCGGGCGAGGCGGGTGCGCTCGGTCTCGGCCGTAAGGCGGAGCAGGTCTGCGAACGGAAGCCAGCGCGCTCGCCCGGGCGCGCGGGCGGCGACCGCGTCGTAGACGGCGCGCATGGCCGCGCGCGCGCGGGCGGGCGGCCCCACCCAGGCCACGCCGGGCTTCTCGAGGCGCTGCCGGTAGTCGTCTCCCCCTACGAAGACCACGTGGTACTGCCGCGCGAACTCCTCCGAGATGAAGCGCTCGAGACGGTCGCGGCCGAAGGCGGCCGAGACGAACGCCTCGGGCTCGGCGTTGCTCGTCGCGGCGATGGTGACGCGGCGGCGGCGCAGCGCGCGCAGCACGCCGATCAGCCGCACCTCGGCGGCGGGGTCGTCCAGCTCGACCTCGTCGATGCAGAGCACGCGCGCGCGCCGCGCGATGGCCGCCGCGTAGTCCTCGGGCGTCTCGGACGCCCGGAAGAGCGCCGACGAGTGCGTGAACGCGCACGGCACGGGCGTCGCGCCCGACGTGACAGGGTCGGTGAGGGCGCGGTAGATGGCTGCGAGCAGGTGCGTCTTGCCCGTCCCGACCGGCCCGACGAGGTAGAGGCCGCCGCGCAGGCCGGTCCGGCGCCGGGGACGCAGGCGGAACCATGCGGGGCGCGCGTAGCGCACGCGCGCCAGCCGCACGAAGCGGCGCGCCTTCTCGAGCGCCTCGGCCTGGCTCGCGTTCTGCGGCACGTAGTCGGCGAAGCGCGTGTCGTCATAGCGGGCCGGCGGGGTGAGGGGCGGGGCGGCACTCATGGCGGCGGGGCGGCGCTCATGGCGGCGGGGCCACCGCAGCCGGGGCGGCGGCCGGCGCGACCGGCCGCTCGGCCCCGAGGGTGCCGCGCGCGCGGGCCTCGGCGCGCGTGGTCAGGTAGGCCGCTCCCAGTAGGAGCGCGCCGCCGAGCACAGCCCACCCGCCGACCGTCTCGCCGAGCAGCGCCACGCCGAGCACGGCGCCGACGAGCGGCTCGAGGTTGGCGATCACGCCCGCCTGCGCCGCCTCGACGCGCAGCACGGCCCAGTTCCAAAGGCCGAACGTGAGCGCGGTGCAGGCCAGCCCGAGCGCGAGCACGGCGCCGGCTACAGGCGCCGAGAGCACGAGCGGCGGCGCGCCGTCGCGCCAGAGCGCCAGCGGCACGAGCAGCACCGCGCCGACGGCGAACTGGAGCGCCGTCGCCGGCCAGGCGCCGATGCGGCGTCCGAGCCGCCGCGAAACGAGCGTCCATCCGACGGCGGCGACCATCGAGAGCAGGCAGAGCGCGTCGCCGAGCAGGGCGCCGCCGCCGCCGGGCCCGCCCACGAGCGCCAACGCGCCCACGCTCGAGAGCGCCACCGCGGCCCATGTCACCCGCCCGGGCCACTCGCGGTCCACGACGGCCGCGCCGATGGCCAGCAGCGGCGGCGCGACGGCGACGAGCAGCGCCGCACTCGCCGCCGTCGTGCGCGCGAGCCCCTCGAACTGCATCACGAACATCAGCGGTCCCGCCAGGAGCGCGCCCAGCAGCACGAGCCGCCACTCGGGCAGGCCCAGTGGCACGCCGGACCAGCGCACGAGCGGCAGCAGGACGGCGCTCGCGAGCGCGAAGCGGTACAGGATGAGCGTCGTCGGGCCGAGCTCGGTGAGGGCCACCTTGCCCAGCAAAAACGACGTCCCCCAGAGCACGCCGGCCAGGGCGAGCGCAGCAAACGCAAGGCGCTTCTCGGCGACAGGACGGCCGGAGGCGGGACGGGCGGCAGATCGCGTGAACAATCGCGTGATAGCGCGGGCGAGAACGGCAGGCGGCCAAGCTAGGACCAGTTTCTGTCGTTGAGCACCACGCGCCTCCGCGCGCGCCGTGCCCGGCCGGGAATTCCCCCCGTTCTTCGCTTGGCCATCCCGGAGGCTGCCGTCAACTTTCCTCTGCCCGCCCGCCCCAGACCCGATGACCCCGCGCCCGCCCTCCCGCCGCGAACGCATCTCGACCCCCGACGCGCCTTCGGCCATCGGACCGTACTGCCAGGGAGTGCTCGTGGGAGACACGCTCTACTGCTCGGGGCAGATCGCGCTCGACCCGGCCACGGGCGAGATGGTCAACGGCGACATCGAGGAGGAGACGGCGCAGGTGCTCGACAACCTCGGCGCCGTGCTGCGCGCAGCCGGGATGGACTTCACGCACGTCGTGCAGGTGACAGTGTACCTACGCGACATGGACGACTACGCGCCCGTCAACGAGGTCTACGCGCGCTACTTCAGCGAAGCGCCGCCGGCGCGCGAGGCGATCGAGGTGGGCAAGCTGCCACGCGGGGCCAAGGTGGAGCTATCCTGCGTGGCCGTCCGCTGAGACCGTCCGCTGAGCGTGTGCCCGGGCAGCCTGGTTCGGGCGCCTGTCCCGGTGCGGGCGCCTGCTCAGAACGCCCGCACCTCCACGTCCAGGCTGAAGCGCACGCGGAAGCGGTAGAACGCGGCCGGATCGGCGGCATCGGCCCGGACGGCGAGCTCGGCACCGGCCGGCGCGCGGAAAACCGCTGCCAGGTCCCCCTCCGCCGGATCGAGGGGCGTACGCCCGGCAAGCCCCCCGAACCGCGTTCGCGTGGCCACCTCGACGGCCCCCTCGCCCTGCCCGACGCGCACGCGCACTTCGTCGAGCAGGCCCACGCCGGCCGCGGCCGGCTGCTCGAGCAGCAACTGCGGATCTACGAGGGTCGCCGAGACGACTTCCTCCGGGCGGAAGCCCCGCTCGCGCAGGCGGGCCGCAAGATCCAGGCTGTCGACCGACGGCACGGTCACGAGCGTACCCGCCTGAAGCGTGCCTGGAACGGCGACGAACACGTACTCGAGGCCCGTCAGGCGGAGATCGAAGATGCGGTCCTGGCGCGCGGCGCCCGCGCAGGCCGCTCCGTAGGCAACGCTCGCCGCGAGGACGAGCACGCCCGTCAGGCGGTGCAGAGGGCTGCGCCGCTGCCCCCCGCCTGTTTGCGTGCTCACCGCAGTACGGCGCGCACGGGCACGCCGGAGGGCAGGCGCTCGCGCCCGCCAAGGCCGGCGATCTCGAGCACGAACGAGCAGCCAGTCACGATGGCGCCGGCGCGCTCGACGAGGCGGCACACGGCCGCCGCCGTGCCGCCGGTGGCGATCACGTCGTCGTGGACGAGCACGCGCGCGCCCTCGGGCAGCGCGTCAGCGTGGATCTCGAGTGCGTCCGTGCCGTACTCGAGCGCGTAGCCCTCGCGGAGCGTCGCCGCGGGCAGCTTGCCGGGCTTGCGCGCCGGCACGAAGCCCGCGCCGAGGCGATGGGCGAGCGCTCCTCCGAACCAGTAGCCGCGCGCCTCGACCGCCACGACGTGCGTCACGCCGGCTCCCATGAACGGCGCCGCCAGGCGCTCGACGGTGGCGGTGAAGCGGGCCGGGTCGGCCAGGACGGGCGTGAGATCCTTGAAGCGCACGCCCGGTGTCGGGAAGTCCTCGACGGTACGGACGGCAGCCTGGATGGCGTCGGTTTCCAACAGGTGTGGCCGGAGAATGCGGGCGCAAGATCGCACATCCGTCCTTACCGGGCACGCGCTGCATGGCGCGCCGCCTCCGCGGCCTGCCCGCGCTCAGCCGGCCGCAGCGATCCGAAGCGCGCGCTCGTAGCGCTCCTTGTACTGCTCGACCGCTCGCGCGATGGACTGCGCGATGCGCTCCTGCCCCTGAGGACTACCCAGGAACTCGGCCTCCTCGCGGTTCGAGAGAAAGCCGACCTCGATCAGCACGGCCGGCATGGACGCGCGCCAGAGCACAAGGAAGCCCGCCTGCTTGACACCCCGGCTATGCCGGTAACGCCGGAACTCGCTCTCGATCAGCCCGGCCAGCATCTGGCTCTCCTCCTGATACGCGCTCATCGTGAGCGCCTGCAGGATGCCTCCGCCCTGCCGGAGCTCGGCGTAGAGCTCGGGGTTGCTCTCGAGCCGGATCACCGAGTTCTCGCGCTCCATCACCTCGCGGGCGCTCTCGGAGCGGTGCGGGGCGAGGAAGTACGTCTCGGTGCCGCGCGCGGCCGGGTTCGCGGCGGCGTTGGCATGGATTGAGAGGAAGAGCTTGCCTCCGGCGGCGTTGGCGAGCCGGCCGCGCTCGTGCAGGTCTACGAAGCGGTCGTCGGTGCGCGTGTAGACGACCTGGACGCCCATCTGCTCAATCAGCTGTCCCACGCGCCGGGCGATGGCGAGCGTGACGTCTTTCTCGCGCACGCCGAAGTAGCTCGCGCCATGGTCGCTGCCGCCATGCCCGGCGTCGATCACGATCTTGTCGAGGCGCCAGTTGTACCCGGCGGCGGCGGCGCGCTCGGGCGGATGCGGGCTCGGCCACGGCGGCGCGTCCGGCGGCAGCGGCGTGAGCACGGGCATCTCGGACGCGCCGGCGGTCGTCGCCTGCGCCGGGGACGCCTCAGCCGGGGACGCCTCAGCCGGGGACGCGGCCGGGCGCCGGCGGCGGGTGCGCTCCTGCGCGACGGGCGCCGCCGGCGCAGGAGCCGCCGCCGGCGCGCGCGGAGCAGCCACGCCTGCGTCGGCAGGACTCGTGCTCTCCGTAGGACGCGTGCTCGAGGAGTTCGTGCTCGAGGAGTTCGTGCTTGAGTTCGTGCTTGAGGAGTTCGTGCTTGAGGAGTTCGTGCTTGAGGAGTTCGTACCCGGGGGGGAGTGGGCAGAGGGCGCGCGGCGAGCCGGGGTCCTGCGCGGCGTGCGCTCGGAGGGGGCCGCCCGGGGCACCGGTGCCCGGCCCCAGCCGGAGGCTACCGGCGGCGGCATCGCGGCCGGCGGCGCCGAGACATCGTCGGTCGTGAGCGCGAGCAGGAGATCGTTCGTCGTACGGTCCGGATACACTTGCAGGCCCGGCCGCCCCGCCACGTCAAAGGCGATCACGACGCGGTCGCCGTCCGGGAGCAGGCGGTAGGCTTGCACGGGTCCCTGCGCCGCGTCGCGGCGGACGCTCGGCGCGAGCCGCGTCTGGAACAGCGTCAGCTCAACCGGTCCGCCCTCGCGGTGGTCCACGCGGAACGCTCCCACCCGCCCCGTCGTGTGTACGCGGACGACGAAGCCGCGGCCGTCGGCGCGGCGCGTGAAGGAGACGCGGTCTATCTGCGCCTCGGTGGCGGCGTCGGCCTCAGGGACGAGCGCGAGCGCGGCGAATAGCAGCAGCAGGCAGGTCGCAAACGGACGCATGGGGCAGCGGGCAGACGAGGACGGCGTCGAGGCTTCAAGCCGCGTGCCACAGAACGATTGGCCGGGGCTTCGCCAGGAGGCAGGGAACGCAGCAGATAATACGCCCTTCTGTCGCGCATCCCCTACCTGGCACGCCGCCGGCCCTGCGGTCACCTGCCCACGAGGCGCCGGCGCTCGGCTTCGAGGCGACTCGCGCGCGAGGCCCGTCGGTCTGCCAGCGCCGCCTCGAGCGCCTCGAGGCGGACCGTCTCGGCGCCGAGGCGGGCGCGGAGTCCGTCCAGGTATGCCTGCTGCTGCGCGAGGCAGAGGTCGTCGCGACGCGCGAGCGCGGCCTCGAGCGCTGCCACGCGCGTCGCCCGCTCTGCATCGGGCGCGGCGCCCACAGCGGCCGCCAGGCGGCGCACGAGCCGGTCCGCCTCGGCCGGCGTCGCCGCGCGCGCTGGATCGTCCTCGGCAAGGGCGGCGGCGGCACGGATGCGCGCTGCGCGCGCACCTGGCGTGACCGCTCGCACGACGTACGGCGCACCGGGCGCAGACCGCACCGCCCACTGCGCGTCCTCCCCGACGAGCCGCACGCCCTGCCGCTCGGCCCGGGCAGGTTCGTTCGCCGCTACCTGAGCGGCGACGGCCGGCGCGCCGGCGAGCAGCGCAGCGCACAGGAGGGAGCGTAGCGAGAAGCGCATGACGACGGGCGGCAGTGGGTTTACGTGCGGCACGTCCCTGCGCACCGCTTACTCATCCAGCAGTTCCCGGAGCCGCATCTCGATGATGCGCTCTTTCATGGACTCGCGCTGCCGGAGTTGCTCGCGCAGGCTGTCGAGCTCTTCCTGCGCCCGGCGGATCTCCTCCTGGTGGATGGCCAGCTTGAGCGCGAAGCTCTCCGCGAGATGCTCTCGGAGCTGCGCGCGGAGGCGGTTGCGCTCCACGCCGGGCGGCGTACGCCGGGCGCGCTCGGCCAGCGCAAGCGCGTTGCGGTCGAGCGCCTGGTCGCGCCGGATCTGCTCGTACAGCTCGCGGTCCCGGTCGGATAGCTGGCGGAGGTAGGCCTCTTCGCCCATCCGGACGAGTTGCTGTTCGGGCATGGCGTCCAGACCGTCCGCTCCGAGGTCGGCGCCGGGACGGCCCAGGAACAGCACGTAGACCTGATCGGGCGCGCGGCGCGAGTCCCGGAAGTGGACCAGGCGCCCGTCCTCGAGCACGTACGCCTCGCCGTCCACTTCCATGTACGGCGTGACCGGCCCGCTGAACTCGAGCGTGCGCGTGATGCCGGTCAGGTCGAGATCGGGCGGGAGGCTCTCAGGCGGCAGCACCACGCCGTTGAGGTAGACGTGCCCGTTGGCGATCTCGAGCACGTGGGGGCGCTCGGTGGCAGCGGAGTGGATCTGCGCACGTACCGGCGCGGCGACCAGCAGAAGGGCGAGCGGGAGAAGAAGCAGGCGGAGCGAAGCCATCAGTGGGGGTCATTCGTCGCGGGGAGCGCCGACGCGGGCGCGGATCTGAACGCGCACGGGAGCCGGCGAGGTGCCGACAGCCTGGACGCCCGGGGTGAGGGCCGAAGGGAGAACGGTCACCGGCGCGCCAAACGCCTCGGGTGGGGCGCCCGTCCAGCCGGTGCCCTCGGTCTGCTCGAGGAGCGCCTGGAGCCGCAGCGAGAGCAGGCGCACGTCTTCGGGGGCTTCCCAGGCGCCCACGGGCACCGTGGCCGGCGCAGCGGTCGACGCGAGCGCTACTGAGGGGGGCGGGGCCGAGGCGAGCACCGGCGCGCGCGCAGTCCGCGCGGCGGCTTCCGGTCGCGCAGACGCCCCAGCCTCGGCGGCACGGGGGGCGCCGGCCGAAGCGCTGCTGGCCGAGACGCCGGCTGCCGCGAGCGGAGCGGCGAGCAGCGGCGCCGCCGCCGTCCCGGCGAAGGGCATCTCGAGCGCGAGCGGCGCCTCGGACGTTTCGGCGGCGCTGGCTTCGTCGGGCGCCACGGACGCTTCTGCCACGGACGCTTCTGCCACGG
>JBKBRC010000075.1:0-7536 GCA_046292345.1 Rubricoccaceae bacterium | reverse complement strand
ACGCTCGAGGCCGAGGGGCGCATCTACCGCCGGCAGGGGCTCGGCTCGTTCGTAGCGCCGCCCAAGACGCCGCAGGGGCTCGTGCGCCTGACCGACTTTGCGCAGGACATGATCCGGGCGGGCCTCAACGCGTCTTCGCAGGTGCTGCACCACGCACCGGAGCCCGCGCCGGCCGACGTCGCCGAGGCACTGGCGCTGCCGGCAGACCCGTCGGGCACGCCCCCGTACGTCGTGCGGCTCGACCGGCTGCGGCTCGCCTCCGGGGAACCGCTCGCGCTCGACCGCACGTGGCTGCCACCGTTTTACGCGCAGCTCCTCGAAGGACACGACCTGGCCAGAGACACGATCTACGCCGTGCTGGAGCGCCACTACGGCATCCCGGTTCTCTCGGGACGCTACACGATCGAGGCGACGCTGGCCGACGAGACGCTTGCCGAGGCGCTCGGCCTGGAGGTGGGCCGGCCGCTGCTGCGCGTCGTGCGTGTCAGCCGCACCGCCGGCGAGCGCGTCGTGTACGTGCAGCACCGCTACTACCGCGCTGACCGCGTCGCGTTCGAGCTCGAGCTGGCTCGCGAGCCGGACCAGGCCAGCGAAGAGGGCGGCATGCCGCTGCGCGAGTTTGCCACGGTATTTCACCGGGTTTGACGCACAGCAGGGCATGATCAAGCTCCTGGGCACGGTCGGGCGAGGATTTGACGCCTTCGAAGGGGCCTGGGAATCGGAGCGCGCGCGAAAGACCATCGGCCTGCTGCTGGTCGCCGTGTTCGGCGGCACCTTGCTCGCGGCCGAGGTCACCCGGCAAGGCTGGGCTCAGGAGCCGTGGGCGAGCCTGCTTCCGAGTTCGCACTTCCAGGCCATCGGGGCCGTATTCACCGCACTACTCGTGGTAGAAGCCGTGGCGCTCACGCTTGCCCTGCCCCGGTCGATCGCGGAAGCGACCGGCAAGCAGTTTGAGCTGTTCTCTCTGATCTTGCTCCGCGCCGCATTCAAGGAGATCGGCCGTCTTCCAGAGCCCATCACCTGGGTCTCGGCCCGAGAGCCCATGCTGTTTGCTCTCGCCGATGCTGGTGGCGCGCTGCTCGTCTTCGGCGGCGTCGTGCTCTACGAACGGCTGCAGCGGCACCGCCGCATCACGGCGGGGGAGGACGAGCAGCGGCAGTTCGTGCTGATCAAGAAGGTGATCGCAGCAGGCCTGCTTTTCGCTTTCGCGTGGATCGCGCTCGACGACGCGGCGCGCTCGCTCCTGGGCCGGCCGACGTACCCCTTTTTCGAGACCTTTTTTACCGTCCTCATATTTTCCGATGTGCTCATCGTGCTTGTCTCGCTGCGCTACGCGGACCGGTACGCGATCGTCTTCCGCAACGCCGGATTCGCACTCTCGACGGTCGTGCTGCGCGTGGCCCTTGTGGCGCCGCCGCTCGTCAACGTCGGCCTCGGGCTGGCCGCGACAGCTTTCGTGGTCGTGCTGACGATGGCCTACAACGCAGCCATGGGGCCTGTGGAAACGGCAGAGCCAGCTCCGGCAAGCTCCCCCCTGCCAGCGGACGCGCTCCCTCACGAGGCGGACGCGCTCCCTCACGAGGCGGACGCGCCCCCCCGCGAGACGGGGGCGGCGGCCGGTCAGAGTGCGTGATGGATCCAGCCCCAGACGGGCGTCCCTCGCAGCGCCGTCACCAGGCCGGCCAGCACGAGAAAGGCGCCCGCGGCTCGGTACAGGCGCCCGCGGAGAAGTGGGCTGAGGCTGAATCCGACCGTCCCCACGAGCACGAGCGCGGGCATCGTGCCCAGCCCGAAGGCCGCCATGCGCGCGGCTCCCTCGAGCGCGCTCGCCGACGCCGCCGCCAGCGTCAGCGCCGCGTAGACGAGGCCGCAGGGAAGCGTACCGCTCAGCGCTCCGAGTGCAAACGAGGCCGACGGGAGCCGGTCCCGCACCAGGGCGCGAAAGGCAGTGCGGTAGCCTGGCAGGCGCGAGACTACCCCCCCACCCTCGAGCCAGCGCTTTCCCAGGAGCAGACCGACCCCGAGCACGACCATCCCGCCTCCGATCACGCCGCCCAGGACGAGCTGGGCGCCGCGCAGGTACGCCTCGAGCCCTTCGCCGAGAACGCCTACCGTTCCCCCCACGACTGCTCCCAGCAGTGCATACGTGAGCGTCTTTCCCAGGCCGTAGAGCGCGTGGTGCAACTGGAGGCGCCGCGCTCCGCTCTGCCACTGCGACGACGCGAGGACGATCGGGCCACACATTCCTACGCAGTGCCCGCTGCCGAGTAGGCCGAACAGGAAAAGAGCCGTCAGCGCAGCGAGCGTCATGTGGAGCCTCTAGGCCTGCAATCGGGACGCGCCCGGCGCTCCCCGAAGGCGGAGCGCGTTCCAGGTCACGAGCAGGCTGCTTACCGTCATGATACCTACGGCCACGATCGGATGAAGCAGTCCGGCGGCGGCAACGACCAGGCCGGCGCCGTTGTAGGCGAACGTCCAGGCGAGGTTTTGATGCACCACCCGGCGCGTGCGCCGGGCCAGCGTCACGGTCGCCGGCAGGCGGCGAAGGTCGTCGTCGTAGAGGACGATGTCACCCGCCGCGAGTGCCGGAGCCGTCCCCGCCTGCATGGCCACGCCGACGTCCGCTACGGCCAGTGCGAGCGCGTCGTTCGTCCCGTCGCCTACCACGGCGACAGGGCCGAGCGCCTCGCGCAGCATGTGCACGCGCGCGCGCTTCTGCTCAGGCGAGGCGCCCCCGGAGCCGGGCAGGCCGAGCGCCTCGGCCACGGCGAGGGCGCGGCCGGGACGGTCGCCAGAGAGCACCTCGACATGCAGGCCGAGCGCGCGAAGAGCCTGCGCGGCGCCGCGCGCCTCGGCGGTCGGGCGTTCGGCGGCGTCGAGCCGCCCTTCCACGACGCCGTCCACCGCCACCCAGGCGGCCTCGTCGTCCCCCTGCTCGGCGGAGGGGACAGGCAGGCCGAGCCGCGCCATCAGCTGGGCTGAACCGAGCGTGACGCTCCGCCGCACGCCGGCCGCGTCGCGCACGTGGCCCCGCAACCCGAGCCCGGACTCCACGACCACGTCCTCGGCCTCTGGCACGGCAAGGCCCTGGCGGTCGGCCTCCTGCAAGACGGCGTCCGCCAGTGGATGACGCACGTGCGCCTCGAGGCCGGCCGCCAGCGCGAGCAGGTGCGCGCCGCCGACTTCCCGGGGGGCGCCGTCGCCGGACAGGCTGCCTGGCGCGAGCAGACGCACGCGAACGCCCTCGGGCCGCGTGAGCGTTCCGGTCTTGTCTAGCACGACCGCTTTCACCTCGGCCAAGCGGAGCAGTGCGTCTCCGCTACGAACCAACACGCCCTCCCGCGCGGCCGCCCCGAGCGCCGACGTAAGCGCAAGCGGAACGGCGAGTCCCAAGGCGCATGGACACGCGATCAGGACGACCGCGAGCGCGGCATAGAGCGCGCGGTCGAAGCCCGCTCCGGCGAGCAGCCACCCGCCGAAGGTGACGAGCGCGAGGGCGAAGGCGAGAGGGACCAGCAGGCGAAGCGCTCGGTCTGCGGCCGTCGCGAGCGCCGGAGGCTGGGCGAGGGCTCGGGCAACGGCGGCCTCAATCTGGGCCAGACGCCGCGCTGCGCCGGCTGCCGTCACGCGCAGGTCGAGCGCGCCGTCGAGCGCGACGGTGCCTGCCCAGACGGTGTCGCCCGGTCCCTGCGCCTGCGCGACAGCCTCTCCGGTCAGCGCCGACGCGTCCACGAACGCACGCCCGGCCTCGACCGTGCCGTCGGCGGGCAGCGGCTCCCCGGCACGCACGCGTACAAGGTCTCCGGTCCGAAGGTCGGCGGCTCCGACCGTTCCGGGGTCGGGGGAGAGACGCTCGTAGGTCACCGCATCTACGGACAGCAGCGCGCTGAGCACTCGGGCTGCCCGGCCCTTGGCGCGCGCCTCGAGGTAGCGCCCGAGCGTGTACAGCGTGAGCAGCATCGTGACCGTCTCGAGGTAGACCGGGCCGGCACCCCGCGCGATGGAGTATGCGCTCGCGACCGTGCCGGCAGCCACGCCGAGCGAGAACAGGACGTCGAGCGAGGGGCGGCCGTACCGCGCGTCGCGCAGCCCGCCGCGCAGCACCGGCGGCCCTAACAGCACCAGTGCAGGGAGGGCGGCCACAAGCAGCGCGACGTGCGCGAAGTCTGCCGTCGCGGGCGACAGGGCGCGCAGCGCGCCGAAGCCGTAACCCGACGCCACGGCGAGGCTCAGCGTCATCGTGAACGCCGTCGCGAGCGCCCCGGCCACGAGACGGTAGAGCAGGCGACGCTCCGGGTCGCCCGGTACGTCGCCGGAGGGTCCGAGGGTCTCGGCGAGCATGCGGCATCCGGCGCAGCAGTAGACCGCTTTCCCGTCGCCGGACCGCGCTATGCCATCTCTCTCGCCGGCAAAGATGGGGAGCGCACAGTGAGCGCAGCGCTCCATGAGCTACTCGGCTCCGTCCCCTGCTCCGTCCTCGGCAGGCTCCGATGCGGCCACCGATGGGATGCCCCGGTTCTCCGGAGCAAGCAGTTCCTCCGCCCGCCACGACTGCGTGCGGCCGGCCGTGGCCTCGCGGACGGCGGCCACTTCCTCGGCGGTCACTTCGCTGGCCGAGTTCTCCCACGCCTGGCGGACGTGCGTGATCACAGCGGCCAGCTCCGCGTCGGAAAGGTTAGGAAAGGCCGGCATGACGCCGTTGTAGACGTTGCCGCGGACCTCCACAGGGCCCTGCATCCCATGAAGGAGGATCCGCGTGAAGACGCCAGCATCGTCGGTTACCCACGGGCTCCGGTTGAGCGGGGGAAACACGCCCGCCAGGCCCTCGCCGCTGGCCTGGTGGCATGTCTGGCACCGCGAGGCGTAGATCTGTTCCCCGCTGACCCTGACAACGGCCGGCGCCTCAGCGTCGGACACTTCCGGACGGAGCCACGGGCCGGCGGTAAAGTCCACGCGGTCGGAGTAGTCTCCTACGAACGCGCCCAGGTAGAACACGCTGAACAGGATCACGCCGAAAATGGCGACCCAGAGCCACAGCGGCGGCGGCTCGGCCCCTTCCTCGTCGAGAGCCGGCTCGCGGAAGTACGGAGCAAGCAGGTCGAGCGGTTCGGTCTGCTCGCGCGTCGCAGGCGCTTCCTCCGGCTCCGATTCTGCCAGCGGAGGGCTGTGCGGGGGACGTTCGGGAGACATACGTCGTCGAGAAGAGCAGCGGCGCCGCCGGCGGCACGAGGCCGTCAGTCGGCGGCGCCAGAGGTGTCAGCGGCGTTGGGCGTGCCAGAGAGCGGAGCGCTTCCGTCGAAGGTGGTCGGAGGCAGGTCGAGGGCGGGGGGAGCCGCCGGCTCCTGGCGCAGGCGCATCAGGTAGGCGTAGAGCGCCTCGGCCTCGGCCGTTGGGACGACGACGTACCCCTCCGGGGGCGTGTACGGCGCCGGGATAGGCACGGGCCGCTCGCTGGCGAGCACGCTGGCTTCCGGCCGGACCTCGAAAAGCCAGGGGTAGGGCGGCATGTGCGAGTAGCTGCTCACCGAGCGCGGGTTGTAGAGGTGCGCGAGGTGCCAGTCGCGCGAAGGCTGCCGCGTGGCGATGTCCGCAAGGTCCGGCCCGGTCCGCATCGTGCCGAGCAGATGTGGCCGGTCGTACACGTAGTCGCCGGGCACCGAGCCGCGCGAGCCCCAGCCGCGCTCGAGGTCCTTGCCGAAGCCCTCGGGCCGGACCTGCTGGCTGTGGCAGTAGATGCAGCCCTCGCGGATGTAGATCTCCCGGCCCGCCAGCTCGATGTTTGTATAAGGCTGGGCGGCGGGACTCGGCTCGATGGTTGCCAGCTGGTACGCCGGGAGGATCGTGAGCGCGGTGTAGCTCATCAGGATCGCCGCCAGCGCTCCGAGGAAAATGATCGCGACACGAGTCATGGGACGTCAGGCACGAAGAGGCGAGGGCGCTACGGGAGGCGCCGCCTGAGGCGGCTCGGCGCCGGTCATGCGACGGTAAATCTCTGGCGGTGGCTGCCGCAGAAAGAGCGGTCCGGAAGAGGGCGTGCCCTTGCGACGGACGATCTGCCACACAAGCACGGCGAACGCCACGTGGCCGACGGCCATCAGAAGGCCCGCAGCGCCGCGCGCCCACAGCCACGGGCGCGTAGCCTCGACGACCTCGGCAAATGGTGTCGTCGTGAGGTTCATCAGGTAGCCCTGGATCAGGCCACCCGTCACCATCGCCGTGATGTAGGTACCTATGCCGAGCGCCGTCGTCCAGAAATGCAGCGAAATCAGCCGGCGGCTCTGCCACTCCCAGCCCGTCACACGGGGCAGGATGTAGTAGAGCGAGCCGAAGGCGATCATCGTGCCGAAGGCATATACCCCGATATGGGCGTGCCCGACCGTGTGGTGCGTGAAGTGGATCAGCTCCTGAAATGAGCGGAAGGCCATCGCAGAGCCGTGGAGCGAGACGACCGTGTAGCTCATCGCGCCGAAGACGATGAAGCGGAGGGTCGGGCTGTAGACCACGCGCCGGATCCGGGAGAAGGCCGTCATGTGATGGTTCACCGCCACAATCAGCACCGGGACGGCCATCATACCGCTAAAGACGATGCTCACGGTCACCACCCACTGCGGAACGGGCCCGCCGACGAGGTGATGCACGCCGGCCCAGTTGTAGAACAGCGCCAGCGTCCAGAAGCCGAGGTACGAGAGGTGGTATGAGTAGACCGGCCGGCCGACGACTTTCGGGATGAAATAGTAGGCCGCGGCCAGGCCAAGCGGCGTCAGCCACAGCCCGAGGATGTTGTGCGCGAACCACCAGTTCATCGTGCCCGAGACGACGCCGGTGTAGATCGGCAGCAGCGCCGCCACGATGAGGAACGGCGTCCAGAGAAGCGCGGCGCCGAGGTACCACACCGAGACGTAGAGGTGATGTACCCGGCGGTGCGGGAGCGTCGCGATCATCGAGAAGGCGACGAGCCCGAGCGCAGGCACGAGGAAGGCGAAGGCAGGCAGCGGCATCTCGAGCCACTCCACGCCCCGCGAGAATCCCGCCAGGATTCCCACCGTGCCCACGAGTACGCCCACGTTCCATAGCGCGCAGGCCAGGAGTAGTGCCCACGGGTGCCGAACCTCTGTCTTGAGCATTCGTCCCCACAACCACAGCGAGATGGCCACACCGGCCATCGATAGCCACCCCCAGATCATCGTGTTGAGGTGGAACGGCCGCATTCGCCCGAACGATAGCCAGGAGACGCCGCCGAGCAGATCGGGGAGGACGAACTGGAACGCCGCCATGTCGGCGGCGAGCGTGCCGATCAGAAGCCACACGACCGCGCTCACAGTGAAGGCGAGCACGGGTAGCCGGATCTGCGCGTCTACGCTGCGGCGCCATGCCCGGTCGGGCTCCGGCACGCCATCGGTGGTGCGTCCCTCGGAGGGGGGCTCCGTCAGGCGCTCGGCGGCGCGCGGTCGGCTAGCCCCGGGAGGCTCTGTTCTGGGTACGGTGGCCATTGCGGACGGTCTCGCGCGAGGCGAGCGGTTGGTCTTGCGGGCGCTC
>JBKBRC010000074.1:0-8672 GCA_046292345.1 Rubricoccaceae bacterium | reverse complement strand
AGGCGCGCCCGGGCCGGCGGCCCGGGCCGCCGGCCCGGGCGCGGCGTCAGCGCCGCACGCGTCCCGGGTTGGCGGCCACGAACGCGGCCCAGTCGCGTGCCGGGACCGCCGAGGGGCGCGGGCCGTCCGGTGGGCCTTCCACGGGCGGGCCCTCGCGCAGACGCCGCGCGTGGCAGAGCGCCGCCGCGAGCGCGTCGGCCGCATCGGGGCCACGGTCCTCGGTCAGGCCGAGCTGCGCGCGCACCATGAACCAGATCTGCTCCTTGCTGCCCCGCCCCGAGCCCACAACGGCCTTCTTGATCTCGGCCGGCGTGTACTGCGCAACGGGTAGCTCGCGGTGCACCGCGGCCAGCATGAGCGCCGCCTGCGCCCGCCCGAGCTTCAGCATTGCCTGCGCGTTACCCGCGAAGACGGGCATCTCGACCGCGCACGCCTCCGGGTGCAGACGGTCGATCACGCCGAGGATGCCGTCGTAGATGCGGCGCAGGCGAAGCGCGTGGTCCAGCCCCTCCGGCAGGTGGATCGCGCCGTAATCGAGCGCGCGTTCGCGGCGTCCCTCCACGGCTACGACGCCGAAGCCGGTGTGGCGCGTGCCGGGGTCGAGGCCGAGGACGATCATGAGGCGGAAGGCGGGAGACTCTCCGCAGGATACGTCCTCGCGCGGAGCTACGGTCTCGCGCTCCGCCGCCGGCGCTCCGCCGCCGGCGCTCCGCCGCCGGCGCTCCGCGGCGCGCACGCAGGCAGGACCGCCCGGACGCGCCTGCTCGTGTGGGCGCGTCCGGCGGCCTGCCGCGGGGAACCGCCCTGGCTGCGGCCCCGATCTCGGGAAATGGTAGCGGGCACCGCGGACAGGTGCGTTCAGCGCGGCGCCAGGCGCACGAGCGCCGTGAGCACGACGGGTGACCGATCCGCTGCGCCGACGATGACCTCGGACACCGTCACCTCGGCGACGCCGACCGCCCCGCTGGCGGGGACCTGCGTGCTGACATGGAAAGACAGCACGCGGTTGCCGGCGCGCTCACCCGCCCAGGTCTCGGCGTTCTCCAGCGCCGCCGCAGGCGCGAGCGCGGCCAGCCGGGCCACCTCGCGCAGCGCAACACGCTCGGCCGCCGCCGCGGCCACCTCCGAGGCCGGCGCAAACACCTGCGCCGGCGCCCCGACGCGGGAGAGCCCGAGCAGCGCGACAAGAAAGGCTGCAACGGAAGCGAGAAGAGCGGACGGCACGGCGGCTCGAGGAAGCGTCTGCGGAGGTGTCTGCTTCGTCCTCTTCCGAGGCACGTGCCATCCGCTGCGCGGCGCCGTCAGGTCCGTGCGCTGTCGCGCGGGCGTAGCTCCTGCCGGCCTCAAACGCGCCGGGTGCCAGCCTGAGACGACGCACTCAGCGCGCGAGCACGTCCCACGTCTCGGTCACCTCGTCGCCCTCGGCGAGGTGGAGCCTCCGGTGCAGCGCGACAGCCACGCAGGCGTGGTTGGGCACGAGCATGACCGGATCCCCGACGCGCTGCACGGCTCCGCCAGGCACCTCCACCACACCGTGCTCCTCGCTCAGACGCACCAGGCGCCCGTGCGGGGCCGGACGCATCGTGCGCCGGCTGTAGAGCAGCGTCCCGAAGCCGCGCACGCCCCAGCCGGTATCCATCCCGAGCGCCTTTTTCCCCGCGTCGATCACGAGGCGCTCGGTGCCATCGGCGGCGCGCTGCCGCGAGAGGACCGTCGCGACGAGCGTGAGCGCGCACTGCCTGAGCGAGGCCGCCCCGAGCGCGACTTGCTGCGCGTCGTGGAAGACGTAGTTGCCCGGGCGCACCTCGGTGACGCGGAAGCCGCCACCGGTGCGGTTCCTGAAAACGGACAGGGTGGGCGTGGAGCCGAGCGAGACGGACGCCTCGCCCGGGCGGAGCACGCCGGCCTCGCCAAGGCGCGCGGCCAGGCGGAGCAGGCGGTCGCGCTCCTCGGCCGCGACCCGCTCGAGCGCCTCGGCCGGCGCCTCGCCCTCGCGGGGCCCGGCGTAGACGTGCCCGCCGTGCGTGAGCACGCCGGCCATACGCAGGCCCGGCAGTCCAGCGATGTGCCGGGCAAGTGCCGGCGCCTCGGGGTCGTCGTGGCGGAGGCCATTGCGCGCGTGTCCCGTGTCGACCTCGAGCCGAACCTCGGCGACGAGACCGTGCGCGGCGAACACCGCCGAGGCCGCCTCGGCGCCGGCGCGCGTGTCCACGGTGAAGGCAAGGCGTACGCCCTGCCCTACCAGCGCCGCCGCGCGCGCGAGGCGGTCGCGCCCGGCCACGGGCGAGGCCAGAAGCACGTCCGAGAAGCCCGCTGCGGCGAACGCCTCGGCCTCGGCAATCGTGGCTACCGTCAGCCCCTCGGCGCCGCCGGCGACCTGGCGCCGCGCCACCTCGGCTGATTTGTGCGTCTTGGCGTGGGGCCGCAGCGCTACGCCCTCCTCCGCGGCGCGTGCCTGCATGGCCGCGAGGTTGGCCTCGAGGCGGACGCGGTCTACGAGCAACGCGGGCGTGGGCAAGTCGGCGATGAGCATCGGATGGCGCGGAGGGGACGGAGGGGGCAGGACGCGGAACCGAGCCGCGCAAGGATACGGCCGCAGCCGGGACGTGCGGGCTCCCGCAGATCTGCAACCCTCCCTGCGCAGGGCCGTATGCGCGCCGCCGGCCGAGTCTCCCGCCGCGTGTCGCCATGCGCCCCTTCGTGCTGCTCGCCCTCTGCCTTGCGCTTTCCGGCTGCCGGGCGGGCGACGACGCCTCCGGCCTGCGCCGCGCGTTGCTTGAGCTCCCCGACGAGGGGCAGGACGCGCTCGAGCTCCGCGCGCAACTCGCCCTCGGGCGCGTGCGCCTGGCCGAGGCCGAGGCCGGCACGCTCTTCCAGGCCGAGGCGCGCCTGCCCGAGGGCATGCTCGCGCCCACGCTCGAGGCGCGCACCGAAGCCGGACCGGCCGGCCGCGTCGCGCACGCCACCCTCCGCCTCGACGGCGAGGAGACGTCGCTACGCGAACTGCGCCGCGGCGAGCAGGCCGCGTGGACGCTCTCCTTCTCGCGGCGCACACCGCTCCGGCTCGCGCTCGAACTCGGCGCAGCCGATGCCGCGCTCGACTTCTCGGGCGTGCCGCTCGAGCGGCTCACGCTCGGGAGCGGGCTCGCGCGGACGCGCGTCGTCTTTGCCGCCCCCAACCCCGCCGTGCTGGACACCCTCCGCGTCCGGGCCGGG
This sequence comes from Rubricoccaceae bacterium, assembly GCA_046292345.1. Lineage (GTDB taxonomy): Bacteria > Bacteroidota > Rhodothermia > Rhodothermales > Rubricoccaceae > JBKBRC01. The sequence goes on along the minus strand of JBKBRC010000074.1, from coordinate 5,456 downwards.
CTGGCAGCGTTCTCGGCCGAGGGCCTCGGCTATGCCCGGGCGCAGACGGTGCTGTTCGACGGCGGCGCGGGGCGCTTCCGCCTGGATTTCTCGGGCACGCCGCCGCGGCCGGGCGCGCGCGTCCGCGCGGGCGTCGGCCTGGCTGACCTGACGATTGTCGTCCCCGACGGGCACCCGGTCGTTGTCGTCGCGCCGCACTCGTCGGTGACGTCGCTGCGCCTGCCGGAGGGCTTCGTCGGCGACGGCGAGGGCCGCTTCAGCAGCCCCGGCACCTCCCCCGCCGACTCGTCGGCGCTGCGCGTGCGCCTCGGCGCCGGCCCCGGCCGCATCCGCGTGCAGCTTGCCCGCTGAAGCGCCTCATGGCGGGACGGGGCGGTACACCTCACGCGCGAGGTCGTAGGCGAGCAGCCGCGCGAGGCGATGCGCGTCGGCCTCGTCGATCTGGTGCCGGGCGCGCCGGCTTGCGAAAAAAGCGTCCGCGGTTCGCCACGACGCGGCGCCTTACGGCCCGCCAGCGGCAATCCAGGCGTCGATACGCTGCTCGAGCACCGAGAGCGGGACGGCGCCGGCGAGCAGCACCGCGTCGTGGAACGCCCGCACGTCGAAGCGGTCGCCGAGGGCGGCCTCGGCGCGCGCGCGCAGCTCGCGGATCTTGAGCTCGCCCGTCTTGTACGCGAGCGCCTGCCCCGGCCAGGCGATGTAGCGGTCGACCTCGTTGGTGATGTTGAGCAGACTCAGGCCCGAGTTCTCGGCCATGTAGTCGATGGCGCGCTGGCGGCTCCAGCCGAACTGGTGGATGCCGGTGTCTACGACGAGGCGGAGCGCACGCCACATCTCGTAGGTGAGCCGCCCGAAATCCGAGTACGGGTCTTCGTAGAAGCCGACCTCGAGGCCGAGGCGCTCGGCGTAGAGCGCCCATCCTTCCACGAACGCTGTGAAGCCGGCGTAGCGGCGCAGCGGCGGCAGGTCTGCGATCTCCTGCTGGAGTGCGATCTGAAGGTGGTGCCCCGGCACGGCCTCGTGCAGCGAGAGCGCCTCGAGCTCGTAGAGCGGCCGGCTGCGCAGGTCGTATGTGTTGACGTAGTAGAAGCCGGCCTGCGTGCCGTCGCCGGCGGGCCGCTGGTAGTAGGCCGTGGTCGTGCGGGGCGCGATGAAGTCCGGCACGGGTCGGATGCCCCAGGGCATGCGCGGGAGCGTGCGGAAAAGGCGCGGCAGCTCGCCGTCGATCTTCTTGCCGACCTCGGCCACGCGGCGGAGCAGTTCCTCGGGCGTGTCCACGTAGAACCGGTCGTCGGTGCGGAGGAAGGCGAGGAAGTCCTGAAACGAGCCCTCGAAGCCGGTCCGGGCGATGACGGCGTCCATCTCAGCGCGGATGCGCGCCACCTCGGCCAGCCCTGTCTGGTGGACGCTCTCGGGCGTGGCGTCGTCGAGCGTCGTGAAGTGGCGCACGCGGTGCGCGTAGTACGCCTCCCCGCCCGGCCGCTCGAACGCTCCGATGCTACCGCGCGCCAGCGGGATGTAGGTCGTCTGCATGAAGTGCAGGAAGTCTGCGTAGCCGGGCACGACGACCTCGGCGATGGCCGCGCGGCCGGCGGCCTCGAGGCGCGCACGGTCCTCGGCGGGAATGGCCTCCGGGAAGCGCGTAAACGGCGCGTAGAGCCGGCTCTGGGTGGGATCGGCGACGATGTGCGGTCGCACGAGCGCTTCGAAGTCTTGCAGCACGACAGCCGGCAGCGTGACGGCCGTCTCGGCGCCGAGCGTGAGCAGCTCGACGTGGCCCTCGGCGTAGGCGCGGAAGCCGCGCAGGCGCGCGACATAGTTCTCGTAGTCCTGCACGGTGCGCAGCGGCACGCGCTCGCCAAGTTCGGGGAACGAGACGTGGAAGCCGCCGCGGTTGGTGATGGGCACGACGAAGCCCATCAGGTCGACCTCGGCGATGGCGTCGCGGAGCTGCCGCTCGAGAATGTCCGCGTTGAGCCGCTCCTCGTCGGAGAGCGCCGCTCGGTCGATCTGGCGGAGGCGGGCCAGGAAGGCGCGCTGCGCGTCGGCGCGGCGCAGGGCGGCGGCCACGCCGACCTCGGGCAGGCGGTCGTTGTAGGCGTGCTCGCCAACGCTCGTGGCGAAGAGCGGGTTGTCGCGGAGCGTCCACGCCCAGTGCTCGTCCATCAGCGCCGCCAGGGCGGCCGAGGGCGTGGGCGCAGCGGGCTGCGCGGCGGCGGGCTGCGCGGTCGTGAGCAGCGCGAGCAGGAGCGCCAGCAGGCGGATTCCGCGGGTGGCGGTCCGGTTACGAAGACGTGACGGCATGAGCATGCGAGCCGGGGCTACGTTGGCCCGACAAGATGCACCTGCTCCACCCTTCACGCTACGTCATGCGACTTGCCCTCCTGGCTGCGCTCTCGCTGCTGCTCTTGCCTCTGGCCGCCGCACAGGCCCCGGCCGACACGACGCGGATCGTCGTCATGGCCACGACCGACCTCCACGGGCACCTGTTGCCCTGGGACTACTACGCCGACCGCCCCGACGAACGCCTCGGCCTGGCCAAGGTCGCCACGCTCGTCGACTCGGTCCGCGCCGCGCACGCGCATACTCTGCTCGTCGACGCGGGCGACTTCTTCCAGGGCAACCCCTTCGCAGAGTTCTTCGCCCGTGAGGACTCGCTCGGCACGAGTCCCACCGTGGCCGCCTTCGACGCGCTCGCCTACGATGCGGCCGTGCTCGGCAACCACGAGTTCAACTTCGGGCTCGGCGTGCTCCACCGCCGGCTGCGGCAGACGGCCACGCCCATGCTCGCGGCCAACGTCACGCTCGCCGGGACCGACGCGCCGGCCTACGCGCCGTACGTGCTCCGCCGCGTGGGCACGCTCACGGTCGGCATCGTGGGCCTGACCACGCCCGGCTCGGCCGTCTGGGACCGCCCGCGCGTGGCCGGCCGCCTCGCCTTCGGCGACGGCGTGGCCGCGGCCCGCCGCTACGTGGCCGAGGCGCGCGCGCGCGGCGCCGACGTGGTCGTCGTCGTGGCACACTCGGGCCTCGAGGGGCCGTCGTCGTTCTCGGCCGAGGGGCTCGGCGCGGAAAACTTCGGGCGGGCCGTCGCCGAGACCGTGCCGGGCGTGGATGCGCTCGTGATCGGGCACTCGCACCGCACGCTCGCCACCGCCCTTGCCGGCGCCGACGGCCGGCCGGTGCCGGTCGTGCAGGCCGGGCGCTGGGGCGACCACCTGGGCGTGATCGAGCTGGCCCTCGTGCGCGCGTCGGATGGCGCGGCGCGCGTGGCCGCGCACGCCGTGCGCGTGCACCCGGTGCGGCACGCGCGGGCGCACCCGACGGTCGTCGCGCTCGCCGCCGAGGGGCATGAGGCCGTGCGGGCGTTCCTCGCCGAGCCCGTCGCCACGACGAGCGGCCTGTGGCCGACCGAGCGCGGCCGGCTTGAGCCCACGGCCGCCGTGGGCCTCATTCACGCCGCGCAGCGCGCCGCCACGGGCGCGCAGCTCTCGGCCGCGAGCGCCTTCACGACCGCGCTCACGCTCGGCCCCGACGGTCTCTCGCGCGCGCAGCTGGCACAGCTCTACCCGTACGAGAACGCGCTCTACACCGTCCGCATCTCCGGGCGCGACCTGCGCGCCTACCTCGAGCACGGGGCGCAGTACTACCTCCCGCCGGATACCCCCGGCGCCGCGCCGCGCGTCAACCCGCGCTGGCCGGGCTACAACTTCGACGCCATCGACGGCGTCACGTACACGCTCGACCTGGCGCGCCCCGTCGGGGAGCGCGTGCAGGGCCTTGCCTTTGGGGGCCGCCCCGTGCGCGACGACGACGTCTTCACGATGGCCGTCAACTCGTACCGCGCCGAGGGCGGCGGCGGCTTCCCGGGCATGACGCCCGAGGCCGTCGTGGCGCAGATCGACCGCCCGGTGCGCGCGCTGATCGAGGACTTTCTGGCCGAACGCGGCCACGTGGCGCCTGAGGACGTGCTCGGCACCACCACGTGGCGGGTCACCCCCGAGCCGGCGGGCTCTCGCTGAAGGCCAGGGCGCGGAAGGCTGCGAGCCCCGCCTGAAGCCGCCGTCCCGAACGGCAGCGGCCCGCCCCTCCGGCCTGGCGGGGGGCGGGCCGTGCTGCCTCGGAGGGCCGCCGCGCGTCAGGGGATGGCCGCGCGGATGGCCGCGCGTTTGCCGGCGGCGCGTGCTGGCCTCTTCAGGCCCGTCCGCGCAGCATGCCGTGCCAGTAGAGCTGCGGCAGCATGTCCTTCTTGAGCACCCACATCGAGTAGCGCTCCTTGGACGTATCGAACGGGAAGCTGGGCGCGGGCTCGTTGTTGTAGTCAAACTCGGCCAGCACGAGGCGGCCGTAGCCGGTCACGAGCGGGCACGAGGCGTAGCCGTCGTACTGCGGCTCCGGCGCGCGACCGGCGCGCACGGCGAGCAGGTTGTCGGCCACGACCGGGTACTGCTTGCGGATGGCCGCGCCCGTCTTGGCGTTGGGCGTGCTGCCGGCATCGCCGAGGCCGAAGACGTTCTCGTAGCGCACGTGCTGCATCGTGTGCTTGTCGAGGTCTACCCAGCCAGACTCGGCCGCGAGCGGGCTGTTGCGGATCACGTCCGGCGGGCCCTGCGGCGGCGTCACGTGCAGCATGTCGAAGCGCTCGACGCGCTCGGCCGGCGCGCCGTCGCCGCTGCCGGTCGTGCGGAAGACCGCCTCCTGCCGGTCGCCGCGCACCTCGACGAGCTCGTGCCCGAAGTTGGTCGTGATGCCGTAGCGTGCGATCACCTCGCGCAGCGTCTTGGCGAAGATCGGCACGCCGAAGATGACCTGCCCCGGGTGGAAGAACTGCACGTCGGCCTCGCCGAGGCGGCCCTGCTGCCGGAGGTAGTCAGCGGTGAGGTACATGATCTTCTGCGGCGCGCCGCCGCACTTGATCGCGCCCGCGGGCTGCGTGAACAGCGCCCGGATGGGGCCGCGCTTGCGCGCCGCCGCCTGCAGGGCCTCCCACGTGTAGGGCGCCTGCTCATAGGCGTAGTTGGAGCAGACCCCGTTGGTGCCCAGGCTCTCCTTGAGCCCCGGGATCGCGTCCCAGTTGATCTGCAGCCCGGGGCACACGACGAGGAAGTCGTAGGTGAGCGTCTGCCCGCCCGAAGTCGTGACGGTGTTGCGCTCGGGGTCGAAGCCGGTGGCGGCCTCGCGGATCCACGTGGCGCCGGGCGGGATCAGCGCAGCCATGTCCCGCCGCGACTCCTCGACCGGCACGACGCCGCCGCCGACGAGCGTCCACAGCGGCTGGTAGTCGTGCGTCTCGGCCGGATCGAGCAGGGTGACGGCCGGCGCGTCGTCGGCCTGCAGCAGGCGGGCGGCCACGCTCAGCCCGGCCGCGCCGGCCCCGACGATGAGAACTTCGTGATGAGTGGAGGACGACATGGCTCTTGTGGCTTGAGGCTCTTACAGTGGCTTGAGGCTCTTAC
>JBKBRC010000073.1:5943-8833 GCA_046292345.1 Rubricoccaceae bacterium | reverse complement strand
CTCGGGGCCGGAGCCCGACAGGCGCGCCAGGTCCAGGCCGGCCTCGCGCGCCATGCGGCGCGCCAGCGGCGACGCCTTGACGCGCCCGTCGCCGGAGGCCGCCCCGTCGCCCGCGCCTGCTTTGGCCGGCGCGGCCTCAGCGACCTCGGCCGCGCCGCTACCGCCGCCGTAGCCGGCCGGCACGGCCGCGGCGGCCTCGACCTCCGGCGGGTCCAGCTCCACGTCGGAAGCGCGCGCCTCCGAAGGCGGCGCGTCGGCGGGCCGGGAGGCGCCGTCGCCGGAAGGCGCGCCGTAGGACGCGAGCACGTCGTCGGCCGACTCGCCCTCTTTGCCGAGCACGGCGATCAGCCCCCCGATGGGCACGCTGTCTCCCTCCCCCACCACGCGGCGCAGCAGCACGCCGTCGTCGTACACCTCAAGGTCCATCGTCGCCTTGTCCGTCTCGACCTGCGCGATCACGTCGCCGGCCGAGACGGCGTCTCCTTCGTTGGCGAGCCACGCGACGAGGACACCCTCCTCCATCGTGTCGCTCATTTTGGGCATTTCAACGGCAATAGCCATGGTCGGGGGCTGCGGGGGTGGGGGGCTTTCGGGAAGGGAGCGGGTGGCGGCGTGTCAGTTGGCGTAGCACACGGCGCGCGCGGCCTCGACGACCTCGCGGGCCTGAGGCATCCACGCCTCGATGAGGTTCTTGGCGTAGGGGGCCGGCGTGTCCTTGGCCGTCACGCGCGCAACGGGCGCGTCGAGGTAGTCGAAGCAGCGGCTCTGGATCTGGAACGCGACCTCGGAGGCGATGCCGCCGAACGGGCTCGACTCGTCGACGATCACCAGGCGGTGCGTCTTCTTGACTGACGCCACGACGGCGTCGAAGTCGAACGGGCGGATGGTGCGCGGGTCGATCACGGTCGCCTCGATGCCGTCCCTGGCGAGGGCCTCGGCGGCCTCCATGGCGAGCCAGTACGACTTCGAGTGCGCCACGAGCGTCACGTCGTCGCCCTCGCGCGCGAGGCGTGCCTTGCCGATGGGCAGCACGTAGTCCGGCGCGTCCGACACCTCGCCGCGCATACCGAACATGAGCTCAGACTCGAGGAAGAGGACCGGGTCGTCGTCGCGGATGGCGGCCTTGAGCAGGCCCTTGGCGTCGTCCGGGTTGGAGGGCGCGATCACCTTCAGGCCCGGCACGTTGGCGTAGAACGGCTCGACCGAGTTGGAGTGCGTCGCGCCGAGCTGGCCCGCGCCGCCGTTGCCGCCGCGCATCACGATGGGCACCTTGAGCTGGCCGCCGGACATGTAACGCATCTTGGCGGCGTTGGAGACGATCTGGTCGAACGCTACGAACGAGAAGTTCCACGTCATGAACTCCACGATCGGGCGCAGGCCCATCATGGCCGCGCCGATGCCCATGCCGACGAAGCCGTTCTCGGAGATGGGCGTGTCGATGACGCGCTCGGGGCCGAACCGGGCCAGCATGCCCTGGCTCACCTTGTAGGCGCCGTCGTACTCGGCGACTTCCTCGCCCATCAGGAACACGTTCTCGTCGCGCTCCATCTCTTCGGTCATCGCGGCGCGGAGCGCCTCGCGGAACTGCATTTCGGCCATGTCTGAGGATGCCGGGCTGGGGTTTCCGGGTGCGGGGTCGGGTCAGGCGAGGAAGGGGTAGTCCTCCTGGACGTAGACGTCTTCGTACATCGTGGAGACGTCGGGCTCGGGCGACTGCTCGGCGAACTCGACCGCGCGCATCACCTCGGCCTTGACGTCCTCGTCGATCGCGTCGAGGTCGGCCTCCTTGGCCAGGTCGTGCTCGAGCAGGTACGCCTTGACGCGCACGATGGGGTCCTCGCCTTTCTTGGCCTCGAGCTCCTCCTTGGTGCGGTACTTCTGCGGGTCCGACATCGAGTGGCCGCGGTAGCGGTACGTCTGCATCTCGATGAAGATGGGCTTGCCCTGACGCGCCTCGTCGGCGAGGGCCTTCATGGCGCCGTAGACCTCGAAGAGGTCCATGCCGTCGATGACGGCGCCGGTCATGCCGTAGCCGTAGGCCTGCTTGTAGAGGGCCGTCTCGGCGGTCGAGCGCGCGAGCGCGGTGCCCATCGCGTACTCGTTGTTTTCGACGATGATGAGCGCGGGCAGCTTGTAGAGCGCGGCCAGGTTCATCGCCTCGTGGAAGGCGCCCTGGTTGATAGCGCCGTCGCCGAAGTAGGTCAGGCTGACGCCGCCGGTCTTCTTGTACTTGCACGCGAACGCAAGCCCGACCCCGACCGGGATCTGCCCGCCCACGATGCCGTGGCCGCCGTAGAAGTGGTTGGCCACGTCGAAGAAGTGCATCGAGCCGCCCTTGCCGCGGCTGCACCCGCCGATCTTACCGTACATCTCGGCCATGCCGGCGCCGGGATCCATGCCGCGCGCGAGCGCGAGGCCGTGGTCGCGGTAGGCCGTGATGATGGGGTCGTCCGGACGGGTGGCCCACACCGAGCCGGTCGAGACGGCCTCCTGCCCGATATAGAGGTGCAGGAAGCCGGCGATCTTCTGGCGGCCGTACATCTGCGCCGCGCGCTCCTCGAAGCGCCGCTGGAGCAGCATGTTGCGGTACATGTCGAGCACCGTCTCGACGCTCAGGCCCAGGCTCTCGTGCGTGTGGCCGCTGCCGCGGTAGAAGCGGAAGTCGGCGTCGGAGGGGTGGCTGGCGGCGCCGTTGGCGGCCTTGGAGGCCGGGGCGCTGCGGCGCTTGGAGGCGGTCTTGGTCGCGGCCATGCGGGGGCGAAGGAGGACGATGCGGCGAGGACGGTTCGGCGAAAGCGGGAGAGCCGGCGCGGACGCGCCAGAACGGCGCGGCGCAGCCAGAACGGCGCGGCGCAGCCAGAACGGCGCGGCGCAGCCAGAACGGCGCGGC
>JBKBRC010000073.1:0-5843 GCA_046292345.1 Rubricoccaceae bacterium | reverse complement strand
GCCAGAACGGCGCGGCGCAGCCAGAACGGCGCGGCGCAGCCAGAACGGCGCGGCGCAGCCAGAACGGCGCGGCCGACGGCGCAGGTAGCAGGAAGTACCGGTGGCGCGCGCAAGGGTTCAGGCTTAGCCGTTAAAATACCCATACCACGCACGCCGGCCGTCGCGCCGTGTGGCGTCCGGCGGCGCGGTGCGCCGCCGGACGTATCCTGCGCGCCATCCCACCGCCCACCACCCCCGCGCTACTCGCGGCAGGCGCCCATGGCACATCGCCATGGGCGCTGCTCTCCCCGGCGATTTCGCATTCGTGACCCCCCCCCCGCCCTTCCTCGCCCCGCCGGCCGTCCAGGGCGGTGCGGCCCCCGTCGTCGTCGTCCCGACCTACAACGAATCCGCCACCATCGCGGCCGTGCTTGCGCAGGTGCTCGCCCTCGAGGGCGGCTTCTGCGCGCTCGTCGTAGACGACGGCTCGCCCGACGGCACGGCCGACCTCGTGGCAGACTTCCAGGCGCGCCATCCGGACCGTGTGGGGCTGCTCCGCCGGCCCGGCAAGCTCGGCCTCGGCAGTGCCTACCTCGACGGCTTCCGCACGGCCCTCGCGGCCGGCTTCGGCTACGTTTGCGAGATGGACGCCGACTTCTCGCACAACCCGGCCGATCTCGTCCGCCTCGTGCGCGCCTGCCAGCCCCCGGCCGAAGGCGGCAGCGGCGCCGACCTCGCCATCGGCAGCCGCTACGTGGGCGGCGTGCGCGTGATGAACTGGCCTCTCTCGCGCCTTGTGCTCTCCTACGGCGCGGGCGTCTATACGCGGGCCATCACGCGCCTGCCCGTGCAAGACGTCACGGCCGGCTTCACGTGCTTCCGCCGCCGCGTGCTCGAGGCCATCGACCTCTCGCGCGTGCGCTCGAACGGCTACTCGTTCCAGATCGAGATGAAGTACCGCGCCTGGCGCAAGGGCTTCCGTCTCGTCGAGGTGCCGATCGTGTTCACCGAGCGCACCGAGGGGCAGAGCAAGATGACAAAGGCCATCGTACGCGAGGCCGCCGGCAAGGTGTGGCTCTTTCGCCTGCTCTCGCTTGCCGGGCGGCTCTGACAGGCCCTCTCCCCGCCGCCGGCTCCGGCAACGCCATCCGGGTATCTTTCCTTGCCTTTGCTTCCCGGCCTTTGCCGCAACGCCATTTCCCGTAGCACATGCCCACATACACCCATCTGACGCCTCCCACCGAGGGCGCGCCCATCCGCATGGAAGGCGGCGCGCTGCACGTTCCGGACCGCCCCATCATCCCCTTCATCGAGGGCGACGGCACCGGGCCGGACATCTGGGCCGCCGCCTCGCGCGTGCTCGACGCCGCCGTCGACGCCGCCTACGGCGACGACCGCCGCATCGTCTGGTTCGAGGTGCTCGCCGGCGAGAAGGCCAACGACACCGTCGGCGAGTGGCTGCCCGACGACACGCTCGCGGCCGTCCAGGAGCACCTGGTCGCCATCAAAGGGCCGCTCACGACGCCCGTCGGCGGCGGCATCCGCAGCCTCAACGTGGCCCTCCGGCAGCAGCTCGACCTCTACGCCTGCGTCCGCCCCGTGCGCTACTTCGACGGCGTGCCCTCGCCCGTGCGGCAGCCCGAAGACGTGGACATGGTCATCTTCCGCGAGAACACGGAGGACATCTACGCGGGCATCGAGTTTCAGGCCGGCACCGAGGACGCCGAGCAGTTCAAGCGGCTCTTCGCCGAGCACTTCCCCTACCGCTACGCCAAGATCCGCTTCCCCGAGACGAGCGGCTTCGGCCTCAAGCCGGTCTCCGAGGAGGGCACGCACCGCCTCGTGCGGGCCGCGCTCGACTACGCGCTCGCGACGGGCCGCGACTCGGTCACGCTCGTGCACAAGGGCAACATCATGAAGTTCACCGAGGGCGCTTTCCGCGACTGGGGCTACGCCCTCGCCCGAGACGCCTACGGCGCCGAGGACCTCGACGGTGGCCCCTGGCAGGTCGTGCGCAAAAACGGCCGCGAGCTCGTCGTCAAGGACGTCATCGCCGACGCGTTCCTCCAGCAGATCCTGACCCGCCCCGGGGAATACAGCGTCATCGCCACGCTGAACCTCAACGGCGACTACGTCTCGGACGCGCTCGCGGCGCAGGTCGGCGGCATCGGCATCGCGCCCGGCGCTAACATCAACTACCAGACCGGCGCGGCCGTCTTCGAGGCCACGCACGGCACGGCGCCCAAGTACGCCGGCCAGGACAAGGTCAACCCGTCCTCGGTCATCCTCTCGGGCGAGATGATGCTGCGCTACATGGGCTGGGCCGAGGCGGCCGACAAGATCATCGCCGCGATGGAGAAGACGATCGGCCAGAAGCGCGTCACGTACGACTTCCACCGCCTCATGGAGGACGCGACGCTCGTCTCGTGCAGCGGCTTCGCCGACGCACTCATCGAAAACCTCTGACCGCGCGCGCCGAGCGAGCGGCCGGGCACACGCACCTGAACCGGCCGCTCGTTCCCCGCTTCCGCTTTCTTCCACACCGGCATGAACCCTCCGTCGGGCCCGCTCCGCCACGCCCTTCTGCTCCTGCTCGCGCTCGCCGTCGCCGCCGGGTGCCGCACCGAGAGCACCAACGTCACCGCTCCGGCCGCCGAGGCGCCCGCAGACGGCCTCTCGGCCGCGCTCGCCGCCATCGACACGACGACGCTCTACCGCCACATGGCCACGCTCGCCGCCGACTCCATGGAGGGTCGCGGTACGGGCACGCCCGGCGAGGAACGCGCCGTCAACTACATCCGCGCCGAGATGGAACGCATCGGGCTCGAAGGCGGCGCGCCCGGCGGCGGCTTCTTCCAGGCCGTCCCGCTGCGCGGAAAGACGCCGCAGAACGTCTCCGATCTCCGCCTGCGCTCGGCCCGAGGCGAAGAGGCCGTCTTCGCTTTCTTCGACGACTTCATCCTCTCGTCGGAGCGGCCGGACACGCGCGCGGCGCTCGACGGCGAGCTCGTCTTCGTCGGCTACGGCATCTCGAACCCTGGCTACGACTGGGACGACTACAAGGACGTCGACGTGGCCGGGCGCATCCTCGTCGGCTTCGTCAACGAGCCCCCGGCGACGGCCGAGGAGCCGGGCCTCTTCCAGGCCGACACGCTCACCTACAACGGCCGCTGGACGTACAAGTACGAGGAGGCCCGCCGCCGCGGCGCGCGCGGCATGTTCCTCATCCACACCGACGAGATGGCGGGCTACGGCTTCCAGGTGCTCCAGGGCAGCGCCCGCGGAGAGCACGTCATGCTCGACGCGCCGCTCGAGAACGCGCTCGCGCTCCGCGGCTGGATCACGCAGCCGACGGCCGAGCGCCTCGCCCGCATGGCCGGCACCACGCTCGAGGCCTGGAAGGCCGCCGCCGCCCGGCGCGACTTCCGCCCGCAGCCGCTCGGCGTCTCGGCGCAGGTCGAGGCCACGTTCACCGCGCGCACGTTCACCGGCACCAACGTCATCGGCGTGCTGCGCGGGCGCGATCGGCAGGACGAGGGCGTCCTCTACACCGCCCACCACGACCACCTCGGCATGCGCGACGGCGAGATCTACAACGGCGCCGTGGACAACGCGGCCGGCGTGGCCAAGCTGCTCGCCATCGCCGAGGGCTTCGCGCGCCTGGCAGAGCGCCCCCGCCGCTCGGTCTACTTCGCCACCGTGACGGCCGAGGAGAACGGCCTCCTGGGCTCGGCCTACCTCGCGCAGAACCCGCCCATCGCGGCGGCCGGCCTCATCGCCAACATCAACCTCGATGCGGGCAACCTCTACGGCGAGACCGAGGACATCGTCGGCATCGGCGCCGAGCGCTCCGAGCTAATGCGCTACTTCCGGCAGGCCGCCGAGGACGAAGGCCTGACGGTCTCGCCGGACGCGCAGCCGGGCCAGGGCTTCTTCTTCCGCTCGGACCAGCTCTCGTTCGCGCGCGAGGGCGTCCCGGGCGTGTTCGTCAACACGGGCACGCGCTTCGTCGGGCAGCCGGCCTCCTACGCCGACAGCGTCTTCGCCGCCTACAACCGCGACCGCTACCACCAGCCGGACGACGTCATGCACGAGGGCATGCGCTTCGGCGGGCTGGCGCAGCAGGCGCGCGTGGCGCTCCGCCTCGGCCACCGCCTCGCCGACTCGGACGCGCGCCCGGCCTGGAACGACGCCGAGCCGTTCGCCGAAACGCGCCGCCGCTCCGAAGGCCGCGACTGAGCAGGAGCGGCTCGGGCATGGGGGGCGCCCGCGGGCCCGCGCCGCCGTAACCTCCGGCGCATCCCGCCTGCCGCCTCCATGCGCCGCTTCCTGATCGCCGCCTCGCTCGTGCTCGCGCTGCTGCTCGCCGCCGGCACGGGCGGGGCGGCGCTTTTCGTCCGGGCCAGCCTGCCCGTGCTCGAGGGCACCGCGCACCTGCCCGGTCTCTCGGCCGAGGCGACCGTCGCCCGGGACAGCCTCGGCGTGCCGCTCATCTCGGCCGCCTCGCGCGCCGACGCCGCGCGCGCGCTCGGCTTCGTGCACGCGCAGGAGCGCTTCTTCCAGATGGACCTGCTGCGCCGTGCCGCGGCCGGCGAGCTCGCGGCGCTGCTCGGCGCTGACCTGGTGCCGGTAGACCGCCGCCACCGGCCGCACGGCTTCCGGCCCACCGCGCGTGCGGCCGTCGAGTCGCTCCCGCCCGCGCACCGGGCCGTACTCTCGGCCTACGCCGAGGGCGTCAACGCCGGCCTCGGCGCACTCGGCGCGCGGCCATGGGAGTACGCCGTGCTCCGGCAAGCGCCCGCCCCCTGGCGCGAAGAGGACAGCTTCCTCGTCGCCGCGGCCATGTTCATCGACCTCCAGCTCGAGGCCATGCCCGAGGAGGCGCAGTACGCCGCGCTCGACGCCACGCTCCCGCCAGCGCTCGTCGCTCTCCTGCTCCCCCGCGGCGACGAGTGGGACGCACCGCTCGACGGCGGCGAGGCGCCCCCGCTACGCGTGCCCGCACCCGACGAGCTCGGCGGCTTCCGGCCGGAGCCGGCGCCCCCCGACCTCCGCGCCGTAGACTCGCCCGCGGCCGGCAGCAACGCCTGGGCGGTGGCGGGGTCGCGCACGGCCGAGGGCGCCGCGGCGCTGCTCGCCGGCGACATGCACCTCGGGCTACGCCTGCCGCACATCTGGTTCCGCGCCGCGCTCGCCTTCCCCGGCGCCGACGGCACGCCGCGCCGCGTCGCCGGCGTGACGCTACCGGGCACGCCCCTCGTAATCGTCGGCTCGACCGGGCGCGTGGCCTGGAGCTTCACCAACTCCTACGGCGACTATATCGACCTCGTGCGGCTCGAGATGGCCCGGCCGGGCGTCGTGCGCACCGCCGCCGGCGAGGCGCCGCTCGACACGCTCCGCGAGACGATCGCCGTCGCCGGCGGCGAGCCGGTCCCGCTCGAGGTCGTGCGCTCCCCCTTCGGGCCCGTCCTGCTCACCGGCCACGACGGCGCCCCGCTCGCCGTGCAGTGGACGGCCCACCGGCCCGAGGCGTTCAACCTCGCGCTGCTCGAGCTCGAGGAGGCGGCCTCGGCCGAGGAGGCGCTCGCGCTCGGGGCGCGCGTCGGCATTCCGGCCCAGAACTTCACCCTCGCCGACGCTCGCGGGCACGTCGGCTGGACGACCGCCGGGCGCGTGCCCCGCCGCGTCGGCCGCGACGGCCAGCGCCCCGTCCCCTCCACCGATCCCGACGCGCGGTGGGGCGGATGGCTCGGTCCGGACGAGGTCCCGCGCCTGCTCAACCCGCCCGACGGCCTCGTCTGGACGGCCAACAACCGCGCCGTCTCGGGCGAGGCGCTCGCGCGGATCGGGCTCGGGCCGTACGC
>JBKBRC010000072.1:0-8966 GCA_046292345.1 Rubricoccaceae bacterium | reverse complement strand
GCTATAAAGGCATCCTGTGTGTGCACGAGGTTGTCTGCCGGAGCGACCGGCATGGTCTTGTCTGTGCGACGGCCGTTGGTCTGCCCTGCTGCTCCGTGCCTCAGACCCTGCTCTCGCTGGCCGCGCTCATGCTGCTCTCGTTCCTGGTGGTCTCCAACCACCGGGGAAGCCTCGAAATACGCGACCGCTACGTGCGCGCACAGATCGAGACGGCCGCGCGCGGCGCGGCCGGCGACCTGATGGCGCACGTGGCCGGCTTCGCGTTCGACCGGGCGGGCGCAAGCGTCCCCGTGGCGGCCCTCACGCCTGCCAGCGCCTTCGGCACGCCGAGTCGGCGCTTCGATGACCCCCGCATCACGGCGATCGATCAGTTCCACGACGTGCTCCCCTTCAGCGTCGAGCGCCTGATTCCGCAGCGTGACGGCGACCCGGTGCCGATCGAGCTCACGGCCACGATCACCGTCGAGTACGTCACGCAGGTGGGAGCCATCGTGCAGCCTGCGCCCGGGCCCACACACACCAAACGTGTGCGCATCCTGGTAACCCACCCGCGACTACTGGCGCCCATCGAACTGTCGCGCCTGTTCTCCACCGACTGGTAGACCTGGCCTTCGCCCGCTCGGTTAGCCAGCGCACCGCCATGCAGTTCATCTTCGACAACCTCAACGCGGTCCTCGTCTCGGGCACGGTCGTTCTGCTCTCCAGCGCGCTGCTACTCAACCAGAGCCGCACGCGCCTCGAAACCGCAGAAGACTACAGCGCCCACCTGCAGCAGCAGGAACTGGTGCGCTGGATCGAGTCCGATCTGATGGCTCTCGGTGCCGGCACGCCCGCCGGCGAGTTGCCCGTCGAGACGACGTCCAGCGGGATTGTGTTCTACACCGTCGCCGATCCGCGCGCTGGTAGCCTCGGGCGCGTCGAGTATCGCCTGACGGACGCGGGCAGCGCGCGCACGCTCGAGCGCCGCGTGAACGGGCAGGTGACCGGCCGCTCAGGCCTGGCCATGCAGAGAGCCCGCTTCCTTTTGCTCGACGATGCCGGCGCCCCCACCGCCCCCGGTCCCAGCGTGCGCCAGATCCGCGTCGAACTCGCCTGGGCCTCTGACCGGGCGTCGGGGAGCGCTACCGGTTCCGGTACCCGGACGTACGTCACGACGGTCCGGCCGTTCAACCTGCGCGACCTGCGCGAGACACTCTAGACCTCCCTGACGGAGAACCTTCTCCCCCGCAATTATGGGCAAGTTCCTCCTTCTCGTCGTCGGCAGCGTGGCCGCTGTCAGCCTGATGCTCTCGCACGCGCAGCAGGAACGGAAGATCGGCAGCACGGCAAGGCAGGCGCTGACCGAGCACGAGCACCTCGCGCGCGAAGCGGCGCTGAGCGGGCTCAACGTGGCGCTCGGGACGCTCGCTCGGGACTATAGGTTTCGGAAGGTACAGGCCGGCATCCAGCTCGACGACGCCGGCATCGCCGGCTCATACGACCTTGACGTGGCCGACGCGCCGGGCGGGGCCGTTCGGGTACGCACCGTGGGGCGTTCGGGCCCGCGCGCCGCCGTGCGGCTCGAGGCCGAGGTGATCCGGCTCAGCCCTTTTCCGGGTGCGCTCGTCGTCAACGCGAATGAGTTCCGGGCGACGCTGGAGGGCAGCAGATTTGAGGTGCGCGGCGCCGATGTACGCCCGCCGAGCATCTCGGTCTCGCCGCTGCTGGCCGGCAGCGGTACGACGCGGCCAGCCGTCGTCGCTGCGCGGACGAGCGCGGCGGCGACGTTTAGGAGCGCGCTCTCGCACAGCCAGCGTTCCCGCGTCTCCGGCCTTTCCCCCGAGGCGGACGTGCAGACCCGTTCGCTTCCTGCGCTCATCGATCAGGTATTCCACGAAGGCCGGGATGCCGCGACCGCGACCGAGCGCTACTCTGGCAGCACGACGACGTTCAACAACCAGACCATCGGTAGCCCGAGCGCGCCAGCCGTGATTCACGTGCGCGGCTCCGCCCGGCTCACCGGCAACGCGGTAGGCTATGGGCTGCTCATCGTCGAAGGCGACCTGACGGTGGAGCAGCGGGCCCGGTGGGAGGGCGTCGTCATCGTCGCCTCGGACGCGCATCGCCGGCGGCGCGTGATCCTGCAGGACGACGCGGCTATCTACGGCTCGCTCGTGCTGCACGGCGTGGAAGAGCTCGCAAAAGGCACCTACCCGGGCTTCCCGGGCGGCCACATGGACGTGGACGTTTTCAGAAACGGATCGAGGACCTACCACCAGCACGAGTACGACAAAAAGTACGGCCTCACGACGCTCGACCTCATCGCCGGACCGGGCATCAGCACGCACTGGAACGCGTTCCGCACAGCCTACGCCGGACGGACGCTGCGTGTGGAGCTCTTCAACGCCTTCAACGGCTCGGGCACGTACCACTTCCGAGCAGGCTCCTCGGTGTACACCGGACTGGTTCGAGGCGGCTTCTCGGCTCTCGTTCCCATAGACAGCCTCGTGACGGCGCAGCTCGGCTTCACCAACCTCAAGGAACTGCGCGGCACCAAGCCGAGCCCTGTGCGCTCGGACAACCCCGGCCGAGATCGCGCGCTGACGGTCCGGTTCTATGACGGCCCATCGGTCGTCTACGAGGTCTCGGCCTACGAGCACGAAAACGGCCGCCCGCGCGACGGGATCGGCGTCACCGCGCCGCCCTCCGCGCCCATCCCGGACGACGAAACCGGGGAGTACGGGAACTTCCAGTTCCAGATGAGCGGCCGGGCACAGGTGCGCTACGCTGAAGAGGCCATCGGCCGGCTCGTCCCGCGCATCGAGGCGCTGCGACCGGTTGTGCGGTTGAGCACGCAGTTGCAGGCCATGCGCGTGCTCTGATGGGCCTCCAGGCCAAAACCTTGTGGAGCCCCAGACCCAATGCTGCCATCTCGCGCCTCGCACGTCTCGCTTTCGCTGCGCTGCCCCATCTGCCAGATGTCCGAGACGCGCCCGCTGCTGGCAGCCTCGGAGCTCCCCGTATACGCCGCCGCACGCTACGAGACCGCCGAGGCGGCCCGCGCATGCCCACGGGCCGATCTCGCGCTACACCTCTGCAGCCTCTGCGGCTACGTCTGGAATGCCGCCCATGACCCCTCGCAGGCATCGTACAGCGAGGGCTACAATGCGTCGCTGCACCACTCGCCGCGCTACGCGGCCTTCATAGACGAGACCATCCGTCGCCTCGCCCTTTCCCACCGGCTTGCCGGCAGGCGCGTCGTGGAGGCGGGCTGCGGCGAGGGCCGCTTTCTGGCACGGCTTGCGCAGCTCGCTCGTTGCGAGGCGATCGGCATAGACCCTTCCGCCCCGGCCGTTGCCCCCGCGGGCGTCCGCTTCCTGCGTGAGCCTCTCGGAGCGTCTCACGCCCGCCTGGGCGCTGCGCTCGCGCTCTGCCGCCACGCGCTGCACTACCTCCCGGACCCGGTCTCCTTCCTTGAGACGCTCAGCTGCACCGCCGAGGCGATCTACCTCGAGGTGCCCAATGCGATGTATGTCTTCGGCACGTGCGTCCCGTGGGCTGTCTTCTGCGAGCACGTCGGATACTTCGGCGAGGCAGCCCTTCGGCGTACGTGCGCCCGCGCCGGTCTGCACGTGACCGAGGCCGCTCCGTGCTTCGCCGACGAGCAGTACCTCTGCGCCCTCGCTGCACCTGCCAGGTACGCCGAGCCCCTGCCGGAGCAAAGCACTCCCGATGTCGCTGCGCTTGTCGACGCCGCGCAGGCGTTCGCGGCAGCCTACGCGGCGCGCATCGCTGCGGCGCGCAACGCCCTCGCGGCGCACACTGGCCGGCGCGTCGTGCTCTGGGGCGCGGCCGGGCGCGGCGCCACCTTCCTCGCACACTGCGATCCCGACGCCGCGCGCGTGCAGGCTGTCACCGACAACAACCCTGCGCGGCACGGCTCGTTTGTGCCCGGCACGGGGCACCCCATCGTGGCGCCGGAGGCGCTGCCGGCGCTCGCCCCGGACGTGCTCGTGCTCAACAACGACACGTACGCCGCTGAGATCGCCGCGCAGGCACGCGCGCTCGGTCTCTCTGCCGACATGCTCGTGCTCTGACTTCCGCCGCCGTGCTCGCTCGGCCGAGGCGACCTGCCCCGACCCGGCCCGCTCGCCAACCGTGGGCGCTCTCGCTAGCCCCCGAAGCGCGCGTTGACAGCCTGGTTGTACACCGAGCCAAACGTGTACGACAGGCCAATCTGCCCGAAGTAGTCGAAGCTCGTAGCGAGCAGGCGCTGGCGCGTCAGGATTTCCTCGTCGGTCGCGCCGGCGAGCGGAAGGGAGAGCTGGTCGCGCACGAACGCGAACGAGGTGTAGCCGAACACGCTCACGCCGCGCGCGAGGCGAACGGACGCGTTGCCGAAGAGCACCGCGCGGTACTTGTCGGGCCGGTTGAGGTAGTGCGAGAGCGTCAGCCCGACGTCGGCCGAGCCCCACGGCTGCGCGAACACGGCCGTACCGCGGCCCTGCTGCCGCACGAGCCGCTCGTCGAGCCGGCCAAAGATGGTCGTGTCCACAT
Source organism: Rubricoccaceae bacterium (assembly GCA_046292345.1). Lineage (GTDB taxonomy): Bacteria > Bacteroidota > Rhodothermia > Rhodothermales > Rubricoccaceae > JBKBRC01. The sequence continues at coordinate 4,430 of JBKBRC010000072.1, read as the reverse complement.
ACCCGACCGCCTCGGCGCTCAGCCCGTACGAGAGCCGCAGCTGCCGCCGCGTGGACTCGGCGTACGGGTACACGTTAAACTCAAACGCGGGCCCGATCTCGGCGCCGTAGGCGATGTTCTCGAACGTCGAGCGGCGCACGCTGCCCAGTACCGCCGCCGACGTGCGCGGCCCGAGCGCGCGCACGACCTCGCCCCAGGCACCGGCGCTCATGTTGTCGCTCACGATCGTTACGTCGTCCGAGAGCGTGAACGTGCTCCGGTTGTAGGACACCCCGGGCCGCAGCGAGGTCTTCCAACGCTCGGTCACGCGCGCGGCCGAGAACGAGGCGTTCGTGCTAAGCGAGGAGTAGCTGCGCTGTCCCTGCGCAAAGCCGCTGCCGCGCACCGAGAACACCCACGCGTCCCACGGGTCACGCGCGGGCGCCGTCTCGGCCGCAGCCGAAGTGGCCGCCGGCGCAGCGTACGTCACGCTGAGCCCCTCGGCGACGCCGGCGCGGGCCGAAAGGTGCGCCAGTCCGAGCGCGAGCGGCCGCAGCAGCACCTGCCGCTGAGCGTCTTCGGAAGCGTCCTGCTCGGCGCGCGCGCGCAGCGTGTCGCGCGCCCCGCCGACGCGCGCGCCCTGACCGCGGAAGAGCAGCTCATACCCGCGCCCACCCCCGCCCGTCCGCTGCGACGTCATCAGCACGAACACCTCGGCATCGGCCTGATCACGTACGAAGCGCACGAACGCAAGGCGCTCCTGGAAAAAATCGGTGTCGCAACCGGGCACGTAGCCCGGGCACGAGACGGCCACCGTGAGCGGCGCGCGCGGCTGCGCCGAGGCGGCCCTGCCTCCGAGGGCGAGCGTCAGACAGGCCGCCGCAGACCAGAGGCGCACCGCACGGATACGGCACATTGTCATGGACACAGACATTGGTCTCATAGACACAGCGCATCGTGTGGATGCGGGGCTGAGGACAGGGAGCGAAACACGCGCCGAAGGTAGCGCTGCATGCCACACGGACCCCTCCGGACGGACCCCTCCGGCTATCTTGCCGGCGGCTTTACTTGCGTCCTCCATGCCCCGCCTGCTCCTCCTTACGCTCCTGCTCGTCGCGCTCGCCGTCCAGACGGCCGCCCAGTCCTCCGATCCGCCGGCGCGGTGGGACGTGAGCGCTCCCTTCGGCCCGACCGTCTCCGTCACCTTCGAAACAAGCGAGGGGACGTGGATGAACCTCGACGTGAGTCCCGACGGCCGCGAGGTCGTCTTCGACCTGCTCGGCGACCTCTACGTGATGCCTGTCACGGGCGGCCGCGCCGAGCGCCTCACGAGCGGCCCGGCCTGGGACGCGCAGCCGCGCTTCAGCCCCGATGGCCGGCGCATCGTCTTCACCTCGGACCGCGAGGGCGGCGACAACGTCTTCGTCATGAACCGCGACGGCTCGGGCGTGCGCGCCGTCACGAGCGAGCGCTTCCGCCTGCTCAATAACCCCGTCTGGACGCCCGACGGCGAGTACGTCATTGCCAAGAAGCACTTCACCGGCACGCGCTCGCTCGGCTCGGGCGAGCTCTGGCTCTTCCACGCCGGCGCCGGCGGGGCAGGGCTGCGTATGACCGAGCGGCCCAACGACCAGCAGGACGTCGGCGAGCCGGCCGTGAGCCCGGACGGGCGCTTCGTCTACTGGTCGCAGGACACCACGCCGGGGCCCACGTTCCAGTACAACAAGGATCCGCACGCGGGCATCTACACCATCCGCCGCCTCGACCGCGAGACGGGCCGCATCGAGAACGTCACCGGCGGGCCCGGCGGCGCCGTGCGCCCGCAGCCCGCCCCGGACGGCGAGCGCCTCGCCTTCGTGCGCCGCGTGCGCGACAAGACCGTCCTCTTCGTGCGCGACCTCGCCGCCGGCACCGAGCGCCCCCTCTGGGACGGGCTCTCCAAGGACCAGCAGGAGACGTGGGCCACGTTCGGCGTCTACCCCGGCTTCGCCTGGACGCCCGACGGCGCCGCGCTCGTCGTGTGGGCGCAGGGTGGCTTCTGGCGCGTCGATGCGCGCGGCGGGGGCGCCACGCCGATCCCGTTCACGGCCACCGTCGAGACGACCGTACACGAGGCGCTGCGGCCCACGCGCCCGGCCCACTCCGATGTCTTCGAGGCGCGCATGATCCGCCATGCGGTCACGAGTCCGGACGGCCGCACGGTCGTGTTCTCGGCCGCCGGCCGGCTCTACGCACGCGCCCTCCCCGAGGGCACGCCGCGCGCGCTCACGCCCGAGGGCCATCACGCTTTCTTCCCCGCCTTCACGCCCGATGGCCGCACGGTCGTCTACGCGTCGTGGGAGGACGAGGCGCTCGGGGCCATCCAGGCCATCCCCCTCGCCGGCGGCACGCCGCGCCGCCTGACGCAGACGCCCGGATACTACCGCTCGCCGGTCGTCTCGCCCGACGGCCGCACGGTCGTCTACGAGCGCACCAGCGGCAACGGCCTCCTCGGCGCGGCGCACGGCACCGAGCCGGGCCTCTACCGCGTGCCACTGGCCGGCGGCATGGCCGAGCGCCTCACGCGCACGGGCCGCGAGCCTTACTTCGGGCCGGACGGGCGGCTCTACTTCCTCACCGGCGGCGGCCTGAGCAAGCAGTACCGCAGCGTCCGCCTGCCCGACGGCGGCGACGAGCGGACGCACCTCGAGCTGCGCTACGCGCAGACCGTCGTGCCCAGCCCCGACGGGCGCTGGCTCGCCTTCACCGAGGGCTTCAACGCCTACGTCGCGCCGTTCCCGCGCACCGGCGGCGCGGTCGAGCTCAGCGCCGAGACGCGCGCGTTCCCCGTACGCCAGGTCTCGCGCGACGCCGGCACGAGCCTGCACTGGTCCGCCGACAGCCGCACGCTGCACTGGCTGCTCGGCCCCGAGTACTTCTCGCGTCCGCTCACCGACGCCTTCGCCTTCCTCGACGGCGCGCCCGAGACGCTTCCTGAGCCCGCCGCCGAGGGCCTCCGCCTCGGGCTCTCGCTCGCCGCCGACCGCCCCTCGGGCGTGGTCGCGTTCACGGGGGGGCGCATCCTCACGATGCGCGGCGACGAGGTGATCGAGCGCGGCACGCTCGTCGTGGAGGGCAACCGGATCGCGGCCGTCGGGCCCGAGGGCACGGTCGCCGTTCCGCGCGGCGCGTACGTCGTCGATGCCACCGGGCACACGCTCATGCCAGGCCTGATCGACGTGCACGGGCACCTCGGCTACTCGGGCAACGGCCTCAGCCCGCAGCAGTCGTGGCCTTACCTGGCCAACCTCGCCTTCGGCGTCACGACCGCGCACGACCCGAGCGCCCCCACCGAGATGGTCTTCTCCGAAGCCGAGATGATTCGCGCCGGGCGCATGGTCGGCCCGCGGCTCTTCTCGACCGGCACCATCCTCTACGGTGCCGACGGCGACTTCCGCGCCGTGATCAACAACGCCGACGACGCGCGCCGCCACCTGCGACGCCTCCAGGCCGTGGGCGCCTTCTCGGTCAAGAGCTACAACCAGCCCCGCCGCGACCAGCGCCAGCAGGTGATGCAGGCCGCGCGCGAGCTGGGCATGCTCGTCGTGCCCGAGGGCGGCTCGTTTTTCTACCACAACATGACCATGGTGGCCGACGGGCACTCGGTCGTCGAGCACGCCGTGCCCGTCTGGCCGCTCCACAGCGACGTGCGCCGCTTCTGGGCGGCCTCCGGCGTCACCTACACGCCCACGCTCATCGTCGGCTACGGCGGGCTCTGGGGCGAGGAGTACTGGTACCAGGAGAGCAACGTCTGGGAGCACGAGCGCCTGCTGCGCTTCACGCCGCGCCCCGTCGTCGACGCGCGCGCCATTCGCCGCCCCACCTTTCCCGCGTGGGACCTCAACCACGTCGGGCTCGCCGAGACGGCCAGGGCCCTCGCCGACGACGGCGTGCGCGTACAGCTCGGCGCGCACGGGCAGCTCCAGGGCCTCGGCGCGCACTGGGAGCTGTGGATGCTCGGCCAGGGCGGCATGGCGCCCCTCGAGGCGCTGCGCGCCGCCACGCTCAACGGCGCCTACTACCTCGGCATGGAGGCCGACCTCGGCTCGCTCGAGCCCGGCAAGCTCGCCGACGTGCTCGTCCTCGAGGGCAACCCGCTCGAGAACCTGCGCCACTCGGAGCGCATCCGCTTCGTGATGGCCAACGGGCGCCTCTACGACGCGGCCACGATGAACGAGGTCGGCCCGCGCCCGCGCCCGCGCGCGCCGCTGTGGTTCGAGCGCGACGGCGCTTCCGACGCGGCCGTCTGGCGCGGCCTGGGCGAGGACGCGGGCGTCGTGGGCGGCCACTGCCCCGGCGAGCACTGAGCCGCGCGCCTGCCGTGGCAGGCGCGCCCGGGCCGGCGGCCCGGGCGGGGGGCCCCGGCCGGCCGGCCCGGGCGGGGCGGGCCCGCGGCCCCGGGCCGGGGGTGG
>JBKBRC010000071.1:3766-9502 GCA_046292345.1 Rubricoccaceae bacterium | reverse complement strand
AAGGTTACCGTGCCGAAAGGTTACCGTGCCGAAAGGTTACCGTGCGGTCCTGCCCGGGGCGCGCAGAAACATCCGGGGCGCTGCGCCTGTCCTTCACCTCCCCTCTCAGCCTTTCGCATCATGACCAGCCGCCGTCCCACGCCAGACGACATTCCGGCTCAGACGCAGCGTACGCAGCCCGGCCGGGAGCACGCCATGACCCCCGCGCCGCAGTACGAGGCCCCGGACTACCGTGCCGCGGGCAAGCTCGACGGGCAGGCGGCTCTGATCACGGGCGGCGGCAGCGGCATCGGCCGCGCCGTCGCGGTTCTGTTCGCGCGCGAGGGGGCCGACGTGGCGATCGTCTACCTCGAGGAAACCGACGACGCGCGGCAGACCAGGGCCGCCGTCGAGGCCGAGGGGCGCCGCTGCGTGCTGCTCCGCCGCGACATCCGTAGTGAGGCCGCCTGCCGCGAGGCGGTCGAGGAGACGGTGCGCGCGCTGGGGCGGCTGGACGTGCTCGTCAACAACGCCGCCGTGCAGTTCCCCCGGAAATCCCTGCTGGAGATCACCGAGGAGCAGCTCGACGACACGTTCCGCACCAACATCTACGCGCAGTTTTTCTTCGCGAAAGCCGCGTTGCCCGTGCTCGAGCAGGGCGGTGCGATCATCAACACGACATCGGTGACGGCCTACCGAGGCAGCCCGGGCCTGCTGGACTACGCCTCCACCAAGGGCGCCATCGTGGCATTTACGCGCTCGCTGGCGCAGAATGAGGAGGTGCTCAAGAAGCAGATCCGCGTCAATGCCGTCGCGCCCGGGCCCGTATGGACTCCGCTCATCCCGTCCACGTTCGACGAAGACAAGGTGGACGCGTTCGGCGAGGACGTGCCGCTCAGGCGGCCGGGACAGCCCGAGGAGATCGCGCCTGCGTTCGTCTACCTCGCCTCGCGCGCCGATTCGTCTTACATGACCGGGCAGGTGCTGCACCTCAACGGCGGCGAGGTTGTCGGTGGGTGAGGGGGCCGGGGCTCCGTCGGCTACCAGCCGGTCGGTGGGTCGCTGCCGGTCGGTGGGTCGCTGCCGGTCGGTGGGTCGCTGCCGGTCGGTTGCCGGCGGTCAGTCGCGGAGGGCCTCGGCGAGGCGGGCCGCCTCGTCGCGCGCGCGCGGCGCGAAGTCTGCGTCTGCGGAGGCGTACAGGACCGAGCGGCTCGCATTCACGAGCAGCGGCCCGCCGGCGTTGGCCGCGCGCACGTCTGCCGCCGAGCCGCCTTGCGCGCCCACACCAGGCACGAGGAACGGCACGTCCGGGTGCGCCTCGCGGAGCGCGGCGAGCACTTCCGGCTGCGTCGCGCCGACGACGAAGCCGGTCTCGCCCGGCCCGTCGCACCCGGCCGCAAGGCGGGCCACGTGCCGGTAGAGCGGCTCCCGGGAGGGCGGCTCGCTGCTCACCTCGAGTCCCTGCAGGGCTGCAGCGCCCGGGTTAGACGTGGCCACGAGCACGAACGCGCACCGTCCCGGGGAGGCCAGGAAAGGCGCGATGCTCTCAGCGCCCATGTACGGCGCGACCGTGGCGGCGTCGCCGCCGAGGACGTCGTAGAGCGCGGCTGCGTAGCGCGCGGCCGTATGCCCGACGTCGCCGCGCTTGCCATCGAGCACGAGCAGGCGGCCTCGGGCGCGCACGTGGGCGCAGACGGTCGCGAGCGCCTGCCAGCCCGGCGCGCCGAGCGCCTCGAAGAAGGCCAGGTTGGGCTTGAAGGCCGCTGCATGCGCGGCCGTGGCATCGACGATGGCCTTGCAGAACTGGGCGGCCGCGGCGGCCTCGCCGGCCACGCTGGCAAGGCCACGCAGCGGCGCGGGCAGGCGCGCCGGGTCGGGGTCGAGCCCGACGCAGAGGGGCGCGCCGGCCTCGGCAGTGGCGCGCGCCAGGCGCGCGGTGAAGGGCAGCGGGGTGAACGATAGCGGGTCGTCTGCGTATGCCATCGGGGCGGGCGTGGGGACGCGCGCAAGCTACCAGCCCGCTGGAGGCGTCCCGTGCCCGTCCCCGCACGAACTCCGCGTGTAGCGGAGCGCGGCAAACCTGCTCGCACCGGGCGGTCGTAGTTTGCGCGTGGCGCAAAGCGCTTCCGGCCCGCTCGTTTCTCGTTCATTCGCCCGTAAGTAGTCATGTCTCTCCTGACCCAGATGAAAGGCGTCTCGGCGCGCGATCAGCAGATGATCCGCGAGACCGAGACGATGTTCGGCCCCGAGCCCGAAGAGATGGGCTTCATTAAGAACGTGTTCTGGGGGCGCGTCCGCGAAGACGTCGTCTTCCCGTACCCCGAGGTTTCGGCGGCCGAAAAGGCCCGGGCAGACAAGCTGCTCGCCGAGCTCGAGCACTACCTCGACCACGAGCACCCGCGCGTCGAGATCGACCAGGAGCAGTACATCCCTGAGTGGGTCATCAAGCGCCTGTTCGACATGGGCGTGATGGGCATGACGATTCCTGAGGAGTTCGGCGGCCTCGGGCTCGGCGTGGCCAGCTACAACCGCGTGCTCGAGGCCATCGGGCGGCGCTGCGGCTCGACGTCGGTCGTTGTCTCGGCCCACCAGTCGATCGGGTGCAAGGCGCTGATGCTGTTCGGGACCGAGGAGCAGAAGGCGCGCTTTCTGCCGAAGGTGGCGCGCGAGTACCTCTCGGCGTTCTGCCTCTCGGAGCCGCAGGTCGGCTCGGACGCCGCCGGGCAGCAGACGCGCTGCGAGTGGGACGAGGCCGAGGGTGTCTACATCCTCAACGGCGAGAAGAAGTGGTCCACGTCGGGTGCGCTCGCGGGCATGATGACCGTGATGGCTAACCAGATGGTGACCGATCCCAGGACGGGCCGGCAGAAGAAGGGCGTCACGGCGCTGATCGTGACGCCGGACATGGAGGGCGTCGAGGTGTTCGAGAAGAACCGCTCCAAGACCGGCATCCGCGGCACGTGGCAGGCGCGCTTCCGCTTCACGAACGTCCGCGTCCCGCGCGAGAACCTGCTGCACAAGGAGGGCCAGGGGCTCAAGGTAGCGCTCACGTGCCTCAACTACGGCCGGTGCACGCTCTCGGCCGGTGTGACGGGCGCGGCCAAGCAGGCCGCCGAGCAGGCGACGAAGTGGGCCCAGACGCGCTACCAGTTCCAGCGTCCGCTGGCCGATTTCGAGCTCGTGCAGAAGCGCATCGCCGAGATGCATGCCCGCACGTTTGCCATGGACGCGATGCTCTACATGACGTGCGGCCTGCTCGACCGCCACGACAAGGACATCATGGTCGAGACGGCCGCCTGCAAGCTCTTCTGCTCCGAGGAGGGCTGGAAGGTCATCGACGACGCCATGCAGATCATGGGCGGCGAGGGGTATGTGACCGAGAACGAGTTCGAGCGCCTCTGGCGGGACAACCGCATCCACCGCATCGTGGAGGGCTCCAACGAGGTCATGCAGTCGTTCGTGTTCGCCTACGGCGGCAAGCAACTCGCCGAGTACATGCTCGGCGTGCTCAACGCCGTGCAGTGGGACGACGAGGAGACGTTCACCGAGAACGTGCAGCGCATTCTGAGCGGGGCGCTCAAGCCCGCCACCATCAAGGCCGGCACGCCGCTCGCGACCGAGATCTTCCTCGGCAAGAAGGTCGCCCGCCCGGCCGTCTCGCGCGTGCACCCGAGCCTGCGCTCGTTCGCGGACCGCCTCGCGGGGCACGTGCAGACGCACACGCGCGCCTTCAAGCTCGCCTCGAAGCGCATGGAGGAGCAGATCGTGACGGCGCAGGCCACGCAGGCGCGCCTGGCCGACAACGCGGTGCTGCTCTTCGCGTGGGCGTGCGTGCTCTCCAAGCTCGACCAGCAGCTCGCCGCGGGCGCCTCCGGCCCGCGCTGGGAGCGCGACAAGGCCGCCGGCCTGCACTTCCTGCATATGGCGCACGAGCAGATCGAGGCCAACCTGCGCGCGCTCGAGCGCAACAGTGACGCCTCGATGCGCCGCGCGGCGGCGGCGGCGCTCGCGTTTATGGACACGCAGCCCAACGGCGCCTTCTACATCCACGAGTCCTCGCCCGTAGCGGCGGGCACGGGGCACCCGGTCTCGAAGGCGCACATCAAGCAGTTCCCCGGCGACGGCGAGCCGCATACGCCCTCAGGCGACGGCGCCTCGGGCGACGGCGCGAGCGTGAAGCCGCAGGTCGCTGCGGGGGCCTGAGCGGCGCGGGGCCGGGCCTCCGCCGGGGGCCCGGCCTCGGCCAGCGGCCGGGCGGACGCCCCGGGCCGTCCGTCCCGGGGCGTCCGCCGCGCGGGGCGTCGTCCGGGAGCGCAGCCTGCTCGGCGGAGCGCTCCAGGCCAGGTGGAGAGTGCAGGGATAGCGCCGGTGCGCACCCGAAACGCGCCCGGGGGGCGTCTATCTTCGGTCCCCGATCTGCGCTCTGCCATGCCCAAGGCTCAACCGCTCGTTCCAGGCTACGCCCGCACCGTCCTCCCCAGCGGGGTCCGCGTTGTTACCGAGACCATCCCGAGCGTCCGCTCGCTCTCTGTAGGGGTGTGGGTGGGAGCCGGCAGCCGCGACGAGAGCCCCCAGGAGGGCGGCCTGACGCACTTCATCGAGCACCTGGTCTTCAAGGGGACCGAGCGCCGGCGCGGGTACCAGATCAACCAGCGCATGGAGGCTGTGGGCGGCTACCTGAACGCCTTCACGGCCAAGGAGCACACGTGCTTCTACGCGCGCGGCCTCGACGAACACCTCGGCCGCGCCCTCGATACCGTGCTCGACCTCGTCGCGCACCCGGTGCTGCCGCCGCGCGAGATCGAGAAGGAGAAGGACGTCGTGATCGAGGAGATCAAGATGTACGAGGACGCGCCCGAGGACCACGTGTTCGACTACTACGAGGCGCTGCTCTACCCCGACAGCCCGCTCGGCCGGCCCGTCATCGGCACGCCCGAGACAGTGCGCGCCTTCACGCGCGCCGACCTCGAGCGCTACATGGCGCGGCACTTCGTCCCGAACCGGCTCGTGGTCTCGGTGGCCGGCAACGTGCGACACGAGGCCGTCGTGCGCGAGGTCGAGCGGCAGCTGGCAGACTTCGAGCGCCGGCCCTGCGCGGAGGAGCGCGCGCCGGCGGGCGGGTACCGGCCCGCCGAGATGGTCGTTATGCGCCCGGTACAGCAGGCGCACCTGGCCATCGGTACGCGGGCTTTCGGCGCGCATGACGAGCGGCGGAGCGCCCTCGCGGTGCTCAACACCGTGCTCGGCGGGGGCATGTCGAGCCGGCTCAACCAGAACGTCCGCGAGAAGTACGGCTTCTGCTACGCGATCTACTCATTCACCAACGTGCAGAGCGACAGCGGCGACATCGGCGTCTACATGGGCACTGACGCGGGGCGCGTGGACCGCTCGCGCGCGCTCATCGTGCGCGAGATGGGGCGCCTGGCCGAGACGGCCGTCTCGCCGCGCATGCTCGAGCGTGCCCGGCAGCAGCTCAAAGGGCAGATCGTGCTCGGGCTCGAGTCGATGAGCAACCGGATGCAGCGTCTCGGGAGCGTCGAGCTGACGTACGAGCGCCATGTGCCCATCGACGAGGTGATCGCGCAGATCGATGCCGTCACGGCCGAGGAGGTACGCGCGCTTGCCGAGGAGCTGTTCGCCCCGGAGCGTCTCTCGACGGTGATGCTCGTCCCGCAAGACGCCGCGGCGTGAGACGCCGCGCCCGCCGGCAGCGGCCAGGTCGGGAGACGAGGTCGCGTCGGGAGACGAGGTCGCGTC
>JBKBRC010000071.1:0-3666 GCA_046292345.1 Rubricoccaceae bacterium | reverse complement strand
GTCGGGAGACGAGGTCGCGTCGGGAGACGAGGTCGCGTCAGGAGACGAGGTAGCGGAGCGGCAGCCGTTCGCCGCGCGCGAGGTGGGCGGCCTGCGCAAGGAAGAGCTCGGCCGTGGCGAGCGCGTCGCCGAGCGCGTCGTGGGCCGGCGCGCGTGGCAGGCCGTAGCGCGCGCGGCACGCCCCGAGGCGGAGGGCCCCCTCGGGGAGCGGCCTGGCAGAGTGCCGCCGGGCCTCGAGCGCGAGCGTGTCCACGCTCAGCACCGGCAGGCCGGCGCCGTAGAGCCGGCGGCAGGCCGCGCCGAGGAAGCCGGCGTCGAAGGGGACGTGGTGGCCGAGGAGCACGCGTCCGGCGAGGGCCTCGAGGATGACCGGGAGTGCGTTGGCGAGCGGCAGGCCGCGCGCGGCGGCGGAGTCCGTGATGCCGTGTACGGCCGCGCTCTGGGCCACGGCCTGCTCGGGGCGCAGGAGCAGCCGCCGGGCGGTTCCGAGCGCCACGGCGCCGCCCCGCACGACGACGAACCCGACGGCGAGGATGGCGTCGCGTGCGGGGTCGAGCCCGGTCGTCTCAAGGTCGAGCGCGAGAAGCTCGGCCGCGCGCCAGTCGGCGTCGAGGTCGGGCGTTGGCGCGGCGAGGAAGGCCGCGAGCGGGGCCGCCTCGAGGCGGGTGGCGGCGCGCCGCCGGGCGTGCGCGCGGCGCAGGGCGACGAGCCACGGCGCGGCCACGCCCTAACCGGCGACGAGTCCCGTGACGTACCGCTGCGCCAGGGCGTCCTGCGCGGTGGCGACCACGGTGAAGGCGTCGCGCAGATGACGGCGCTCGAACGGCGAGAGCGCCTCCGGCGAGACGTAGTTGTCGGGCGACCGGCCGGCGCGGATCTGCGCCGCCTGGTGCTGCATCCGGACGCGCGCGATGAACTCGTAAGCGTCCTCGAGCGAAGCGGCATCGCTGGGGGCGAGCGCGCCGGCGGCGGCGGCGGCCCGGAGCCGCTCGCCCGTGCGGACCTCCGGCCGTCCGGCTGCGAGCGCGTAGAGCCGCGCCAGGTCCACGAGCGGGAGCGTCCCGCGCAGCTTGAGGTCGAAGCGGTCTTTGTGTTCGCCGGAGCGCTCGAGCACGAATCGCCGGAAGAAGCCCAGGGGGGGCTGGTGTTCCGTCGCTGCCTGCGCCATCGAGGCCAGAAAAATGCCGTTGCCGGCCGCGCGCGCGAGCACGTGCTGGCGGAGCTGCTCGGCGAGGGCGGCCTCGCCAGAGAGCGCGCGGAAGTCGAAGAAGATGCTCGCGTGCATGAGCGCCTTCGGGCGCGGCTCTCCGATCCACCCCTCGAACGTTCGTCGCCACCGGGCCAGCGGCTGCCGCCAGCGGTCGTTGGTGGCCATCACGCCGCCGGGGCAGTAGGCGAAGCCGGCCTCGTGGAGGCCGTCGGAGACGGCGGCGGCAAGGGCGCGGAAGTAGGCGCCGTGCGTCTCGGGCGCGTAGGCGTCGGCGAGCAGGAGCGCGTGGTCCTGGTCGGTGTGGGCCGTCTGCTCAAAGCGGGCGTGTGAGCCGAGCGCGAGCCAGACGTAGGGCACCGGCGGCGGTCCGAGTGCCTCCTCGGCCAGCACGAGCAGCCGGCGCACGAGCGCGTCGACGACGGCCGAGACGACGCGGCCCGTGTCGGCGGCGCTGGCGCCGCCCTCCACGAGGCGCGCGAAAAGGTCCGGCAGGCGCCGGAGGGCCGCGCTCGCCGCCGCCGGCGTGGCGGCCTTGGCCACGTCGCCGACGAGGTAGACGGGGTTGAGCGCCTGCCGGCGCATCAGGTCTGTGGCCGTCACCATGCCGAGCGGGCGCACGCCGCCCTGCGCGCGCGCCTCCACGACGGGGAGGTGGTGCAGGTTGGCCTGCGTCATCGTCAGCAGCGCCTCGAAGGCGAGCGCGTCCGGAGCCACGAAAACGGGCTCGGGCGTCATCACGTCGGCGAGCGGGACGTCCGGGCTGACGCCGGCGGCGAGCACGCGGTTGCGGAGGTCGCGGTCGGTCACGATGCCGACGAGGCGCTCGTCTTCGCACACCATCAGCGACGAGACGCGGGCCTCGCGCATCCGCTCTGCGGCGGCGCGCACGGGGAGCGCGGGCGGGGCCGTCACGGGCGGGCGCGTCACGAGCGCGCGGACGGCGACGGCGAGGCCGGCTACGCCGGAGGGCTCGGCGACGGCCGCGCGGACGCGTGCGGCGTGGGCCTGCGCGTAGTGCCGGTCCAGGGCGGGGTGGGCGTGGCGCAGCGCGTGGAAGGCCTCGGCCGGGAGACGGTAGAGCAGCGTGTCCTCGAGCGCCGTCGCGCGGCGGGCCGCGCGCGAGGCCGTCAGGAGCGACGGGTACCCGAACGCCTCGCCTTCGCCCACGCGGTCGACGAGCGCCCCGTCCTCGCGCCGCAACTCGATCGCCCCGGAGCGGACGACGTAGAGGTGCTCGCTCGGCTGGCCGACCTCGAGCACGACCTCCCCCTGGCGCACGTAGACGACGTCGAACTGGCGGACAGCCCGCGCGAGCGCGTCGTCGGGCAGCGTATCGAACGGCGCGTGCTGCCGGAGAAAGTCCTGAACGGCGGCGAGCTCTGCGTCCATCGGGGCGTCCGTCGGGAGGGCGGAATCCGGGCAGAATCCGGGCGGAACCCGAGTATACGGCTCGCCGCCGGCTGGCCGCCGGCGGGCGTAGCTTGGGCGCACGTCTCATCGCCTTCGTTTCCCGTGGCTCATCCCTATCACGGACGCAAAGTCCTCGTCACCGGCGGTGCCGGCTTCATCGGGTCGCACGTGGCCGACGCGCTGCTCGCCGAGGGCTGCCTCGTGCACGTCCTCGACGACCTCTCGGGCGGCGTGCGCGCCAACGTGCCCGAGGGGGCCGTCTTTCACGAGCTCGACATCCGCCACACGGCCGCGCGCGAGCTGATGGCCCGCGAGCGTTTCGACGCGCTCGTGCACCTGGCCGCGCAGATGGACGTGCGCCGCTCCGTCGCCGATCCCATCTTCGATGCCGACGTGAACGTGATCGGGCTGCTCAACCTGCTCGAGGGCGGGCGCGAGAGCGGGCTCGGCAAGGTCGTCTTCGCTTCCACCGGCGGCGCCATCTACGGCGAGCCCGATCCGGCCGTCAACGGCGGCGGGCCGCAGCCGGAGACGCACCCGCAGCGCCCGGCTTCGCCCTACGGCATCACCAAGCTCGTCTCCGAGCACTACCTCCGCTTCTACCATGAGACGCACGGCATTCCGGCGGTGGCGCTCCGCTTCGGCAATGTCTACGGGCCGCGCCAGAACCCTCACGGCGAGGCCGGCGTCGTCGCCATCTTCACAACAAAGCTGCTGCGCGGCGAGCAGCCGGTCATCAACGGGCCCGGCACGCAGACGCGCGACTATGTGTTCGTGGGCGATGTCGTGCGCGCCGTCGTGGCCGCGCTCGCGCTCGAGAAGGCCGACGTGGTCAACATCGGCACGGGCGTCGAGACGGACGTGAACACGCTCTTCGCGCACCTCAACCGCCTCACCGGGGCGAACGCGCCCGAGGAGCACGCCCCCGCCAAGGCCGGCGAGCAGCAGCGCTCCGTGCTCGACGTCTCGCACGCGGCCGAGGTGCTCGGCTGGCGCCCCGAGACGTCGCTCGCCGAGGGGCTCGCCAGGACCGTCGCCTGGTTCCA
>JBKBRC010000070.1:6101-9530 GCA_046292345.1 Rubricoccaceae bacterium | reverse complement strand
AGCACGAGCGGATCCACGCTGAACGTCTCCGGGTCGTCCGGCTGCGGCGCGAGCGCGCCCTGTGGCGTCAGGTTCGTCGCGGAGTAGCCGTGTCGCACGGTGTGGCCGCGTGCGGCGAGCGCCCGGGCGAGCTGTACCTGAAACGGATGGCCGGCGTAGTCGTGGACGTAGATCCGCATGGCGCTGGAGCCCGGCGCGGCGCGCGAACGCGAGGCACGGAGGGGGCAGGGCAAACGAAAAGCGCCCGGCCGGGGCCGGGCGCTCGTGGCGCGGGGGAGACTTGAACTCCCGACCTTGGGGTTATGAATCCCACGCTCTAACCAGCTGAGCTACCGCGCCGGGGCTGGCCGGGAACGTACAGACGGGCAGGCCCGGCCAGCAAAGGAAGTTTGGGCGAAAGGGCACTCTCCGGGGCGCCCCGGGCGCCCCGGAGGGCCGAGGAGGCCTCACTCTTCGGCCGGGGTTTCCTCGATCGTGACGGAGGTCATCGTGTCGCCCTGGCGAATCGCGTCTACCACCTCTTGGCCTGCGACGACTTTGCCGAAGACGGTGTGCCGCCCGTCCAGGTGCGGCTGCGGACCGTGTGTGATGAAAAACTGGCTGCCGTTGGTGTTGGGCCCGGCGTTGGCCATCGAGAGCACGCCGCGCTCGTGGCGGAGCGGGTTGCCGCGCGTCTCGTCCTCGAAGCGGTAGCCCGGCCCGCCACGGCCCGTCCCGGTCGGGTCGCCGCCCTGAATCATAAAGTTGGCGATCACGCGGTGGAACGCGACGCCGTCGTAGAACCCGTCCCGCGCGAGCGCGACGAAGTTGTTGACCGTCCTGGGCGCATGCTCGGGAAAGAGCCGGACCACGATGTCGCCACGCGTGGTGGCGATCGTGGCGGTGTAGCGCGCGGCGGGGTCGATCTGGAAGTCCGGGGGGCGGTCGTACTGCTTCATGAGAAGGGCAGGGGGGACAACGGAGCGCGAGCGCAGCCGGCGAGGCGTCGCTAGACTGCGCTCGTCCAACATACCCACCGGCCGGGCCCGAGTGCCCGGCCGGCCGCCTCGTCTTCGTCATGCGCATCCTTGTCGTTGGCAGCGGTGGCCGCGAGCACGCCCTCTGCGACGCACTCGCCCGCAGCACGCCCGCCCCCGAGCTTCTCTGCGCCCCCGGTAACCCGGGCACGGCCGCGCTCGCCGAGAACGTGCCCGTCGCCGCCGACGACGGGCCGGCGCTCGTGGCGCTGGCCCGGTCGCGCGGCGTGGGGCTCGTCGTCATCGGGCCGGAGGCGCCGCTCGTGGCGGGCCTCGCCGATGCGCTCCGCGCGGCCGGGATCGCCACGCTCGGGCCGGACGCCTACGGCGCGCGCCTCGAGGGCTCGAAGGCGTTCGCCAAGGCCTTCATGGCGCGTCACGGCATCCCGACGGCCCCGGCGCGCGCCTTCGGACGCGCCGAGGCCGAGGCGGCGCGCGCCTTCGTCGAGGCGCATCCGCTGCCGGTCGTGCTCAAGGCCGACGGCCTCGCCGCCGGCAAGGGCGTCGTCGTGGCCACGACGCGCGCCGAGGCCCGCCGCGCGCTCGACGGCCTGTTCGGCACGGCCGCCGGGGCCACGCTCGTCGTGGAGGCGTTTCTGAAAGGGGAGGAGGCGAGCGTCTTTGCCGTCTGCGACGGCCGCGACTACGTGCTGCTGGCGCCCGCGCAGGACCACAAGCGCATCGGCGAGGGCGACACGGGGCCCAACACGGGCGGGATGGGCGCCTACGCGCCCGCGCCCGTTGTGACCGAGGCTGTGCTCGCCGCCGTCCGGCAGCGCGTCGTCGAGCCCGTGCTACGCGGGCTCAACGAGGAGGGGCATCCCTACCGCGGCGTGCTCTACTGCGGCCTGATGGTGGGGCCAGAGGCGGGACCGGATGGCCTCGCGGTCGTGGAGTTCAACGTGCGCCTGGGCGACCCGGAGGCGCAGGTCGTGTTGCCGCTGCTCGCCGGCGATGCCGCGGCGCTCTTCGCCGCCGCCGCCGAGGGGCGCCTCGCCGCTTCGGGCGCCGCGGCGTCTCTGCGCGCGGGCGCGGCGGCCTGCGTCGTGCTCGCCTCGCACGGCTACCCGGGCGCGTACGAGACCGGGCACGCGATCGGGGGCCTCGAGGCGGCCGCCCGGCACGCTCGCGTCTACCATGCCGGCACGCGCGACGACGCCGGACGCCTCGTCACGGCCGGCGGACGCGTGCTGGGCCTGACGGGCCTCGGCCCGACGCTCTCCGACGCGCTCGCCGCCGCCTACCGCGCCGCCGACGCCGTCGCGTTCGAGGGCAAGACGCTCCGTCGCGACATCGGCCAGAAAGGACTCGGCCGCAGCGAGGCGGGCCGCGAAGAGGCGGGAAGAGCGGCGCTCCGCCACGACGCGCCGTGAGGCGCGTCGCGCGGCGTATCCGCCGGGCATGCGGGGCGCTCGGTCTTGCGCTGCTTCTCGGAACCGGCTGCCGGACCGCCGCGCCGCCTCCGCTTCCCGAGGGCGCGCGCGTGCTCGCGCGCCTGGCCGACGCGCGCGCCCTCGCGGCTACGCCCGGGGGGCTGCTCGCCGTGGCCGATGCCGGCGAGGGACGCGTGCGCCTGTTCGGCCCGGATGGCACGCCGCGAGGCGTGCTCGGGGGGACCGGCAGAGAGGGCGAGGCCCTGCTCGAGCCCTCGGCCATCGATCTCACCAACGGCCTCGACGTGTTCGTCGCCGATGCGGCCGGCGGGCGCGTGCTGCGCTTCACGGCCGAGGGCGCGCTCGCCGAGACGATCCACCTCGAAACCGGTGTGCCCTGGAGGACGCCGGTGCCGGAGGCTCCGGTGGCGCGGCCCGTCGGCGTGGCGGCCGGCCCCGGAGGCGTGCTCTTCGTGGCCGAGGCCGCGCGTCGCGGCGTGCGCCGGCTCGACCGCGCGCGCCGCGTGGAGGCGGTCGTCGGGGGAGACGAGGCGGGTGAGGCCGCGCTCCAGCGGCCGGTCGCGCTCGCGCTCGGCCCCGGGGGCGCGCTCTTCGTCGCCGACGCCGGGCGGGGCGCGGTGCTGCGCTTCGACGCGCTCGGCCAGCCCGCGGGCGTGCTCGCGCTGCCGGGCGCGCTTCGCAGCCTCGCCATGGACCGCGCCGGCGGGCGCCTGCTCGTCACGACGACCGACGCCGTGTCCGGCTTCGCGCTCGGCGATGCCGCTGCAGACCCGCACAGGGCGGCGACGCCGGCCTTCCGGGTGACGCCCGCGCTCGGCGAGCCGCTCGTGGGGGCAGCGCTCGTGGCAGAGCGCCTGCTCGTGCTCACCCCGTCCCGCCTGGTCGATCTCGGACCTCTTCCCGCTGCGCCGGCGCCGTGAGGCCCGTCTCCTGTGAGGCCCGTCTCCTGTGAGGCCCGTCTCCTGTGAGGCCCGTCTCCTGTGAGGCCCGTCTCCTGTGAGGCCCGTCTCCTGTGAGGC
>JBKBRC010000070.1:0-6001 GCA_046292345.1 Rubricoccaceae bacterium | reverse complement strand
GTGAGGCCCGTCTCCTGTGAGGCCCGTCTCCTGTGAGGCCCGTCTCCTGTGAGGCCCGTCTCCTGTGAGGCCCGTCTCCTGTGAGGCCCGTCTCCTGTGAGGCGAAACTTCACGGCGCCTCTCGCTCCCGGGGACAATCCGTAACACTGAGGCAACGCATGCGCAGCAGCTTCGGGCTTTCCGCGCGCGGCCTACCTGTGCCGGTCCTCCCTCTACCTGCGCCGGTCCTCCCTGCCGATGCGCCTGCTGAACCTCTTCGCCTCACCGCGCCCCTCCCGCCTGACCGAGAGCATGAACGAGCTGGGCACGATGCTCGGCACGGCCGCCGACATGTTCGGGGCCGCCACGGCCTGCCTGCTCGACAACGCGCCGATCACCGCGGACCTGCCCGCGATGGACGCCACCATCAACGCGGGCGAGCAGCGCATCCGCCGCGCGCTGCTGATGCACGTCGCCGAGGACCCGCGCGACGAGCTCCGCCTGAGCCTGCTCGTGCTCTCGATCGTGCAGGACGCCGAGCGCTGCGGCGACCTGGCCAAGAGCATCGCCAAGGTCGCTGCCCTGGCCGCGCGCCCCCGCATGGGCGCGTACGTAGACGCGCTCCGCCCGCTCCGCGACCGCGTCGAGGCCATGTTCCCGCGTACCCGCGCCGCGTTCCTGGATGCCGACGCCGAGAGCGCGCGCCTCGTGATGCTCGAGCACAACCGCCTCAAGAAAGACAACGCCGCGTTCCTGCAGCGCCTCGCGGCCGCGCCCGACGTGTCGAGCAACGAGGGCATCGTGCTCGCGCTCGGCAGCCGCATGATCGCGCGCACGTCGTCGCACCTGTCGAACATCATCTCGGCCGTGGCCATGCCGTTCGAGCAGGTCCGCCGCTCGCCAACCTGGGGGGACGGCGCCCTCTGAGGCAGGCGCACACCGCCACGGCGGCGGCCGCGCGCGTATCATGCGCCTCCCGCCGGGACGATCCGGACGGAACGCACGGGACGCGATGCGCTGGGACGACGTGATCGGGCAGGAGCAGGCCGTGGGCGTGCTGCGCAGGGCGCTCGCCGCGGAGCGCGTCGCGCACGCCTATCTCTTCTACGGGCCCGAAGGCGCGGGCAAGCGCGTGGCCGCGCTCGCGTTCGCGCAGGCGCTCCTGTGCACGCAGCGCGGCCGAGACGGGCATGCGGCCGACGGCGCCTGCGGCGCCTGCGACGCCTGCCGACGCGCCGGCCGGCTCATCCATCCGGACCTGCACGTGTTCATGCCGTTCCCCCGCAAGGACGGCACGCCGCCCGACAAAGACCCGCTGCCGGATGACTACGCCGAGCGCCTCGCCCGCCTGGCCGCCGCCCCTTACGTCCATGCCGACTACCGCCGCCGCGCCCGCCTCGACGCCGACGGCGAGCCGGTCAAGAAGCAGGCCGTGCACCGTGTTGGGCCGATGCGCGACGAGGTGCACCGCCGCCTCACGTTCAAGCCCGTCGAGGGCGGGCGCGTCGTCGGGGTGCTCCTCGACGCCGAGCACATGAACAAGGAGGCGGCCAACGCCTTTCTCAAGTTGCTCGAGGAGCCGCCGCCGCGCGTGGTTCTTGTGCTCACGGCCGAGCGGCTCGGCGGCCTGCTGCCCACGATCCTGTCGCGCTGCCAGCGCGTGCGCTTCGAAGCACTCGCGCCCGAGACGATCGAGGCGGCGCTCGTGGCGCGCGAGGGCACCGGGCCCGCCGCCGCCGCACGCGTGGCGCGCACCGCCGATGGCTCGTACAGCCGCGCGCTGGCGCTCCTGGGCTCGGCGGACCTGCAGGCGCAGCGCGCGCTCGCGCTCCAGTTCCTGCGCGAGGCCTACTCGCTGCGGCCGCACAGGCTGCTGCCGCTGGCCGAGCAGGCCGCGGCGGCCGGACGCGAGGGGCTGCGCCGCTGGCTGGGCCTGTTGCGCGCCTACGTGCGCGACGCCCTCCTGCTCGCCGCCGCCGGGCCGGCCGCGCCCATCGTGAACGTGGACGAGGCCGAGGCGCTCGGGCGCCTCGTGGCGAACCTCCCCCACGCCGACCTGCCGGCCATGGCCAGGGCCCTCGACGACGCCGAGGCGCTCCTGCAGCGCAACGTCCACACGACGCTCGTGCTGGCCGGGCTCGCGATCGCGTTCTCGGCCGCCATGCGCGGCCGAGGCGATGCGCGTCTGGTCTTGCCGCTCGACGAGCCGCCGCCGCGCCGGCCGGCCGGTGGCCCTGAGGCGCGCCCGCCCGTCAGCGCCGCGTGACGCGGTAGCCGGCCTGGCGCAGCAGCTCCACGACGCTGTCGCTCCCGAAAAGATGCGCCGCGCCGACGACCACGAAGGCGGTCTGTCCGGGGGTTTGCAGTACCGCCTCGAGCTGGGGCAGCCAGCGCCGGTTGCGGCGGGCGAGCAGCGCCTCGGCAAGGCCCGGCGTCTGCCCGAAGTCGGCCTCGATGATAGCCTGGAGCGCGCCCTCGTCGCCGAGGCGCCAGGCGCGGTAGAGCGTGCCGAAGCCGGTGCCCTCGGGGCCGGGCGCAGCAACGCTGAGCAGGTAGGCCACCTGTTCCTCAAACGACGTGTTGCGGAACGCGCCGACGGCGTCGGCGGCCGTCTCGAGGCCGAGCACCGGCTTACGATCCTTGCGCGCGTGCGCCATGAAGAGCTCGTCCACGCCGGGCAGCGTCTCCTCCTCGCCGCGCGCGTCCAGGACGATGAGCGAGAGCGCCCACGGCTCGACGGCGAGCTCGGTCGCGGCCGGGTTGAGGCCGAGCAGCTTCAGGCCCGTCTCGAGCCGCGCGCGCTCGGCCTCGCTCAGGCGCGTGTGCAGGGGCCGGCCCTGCGGATCGAACCCCGAGAACGGACCGTCCCCGAACGGAAAGTCGTCCGGCTCGCCGGCGAAAGACGTCTCGAAGAAGACAAGCGACGAGCTCGCGTAGGCCGCCTTGACGATGGCCGGCCACGGCCCGAGCGGCTCGGGCAGGCGGTGGATCGAGCCGAGCAGATGCACGCGTCCCGGCGCGCCCTCTACGGTGTACAGGATGGGACGCCAGTCTGCGCTCTGAGCATGCAGCACGCACGGTAGCAGGAGAAGCAGCCCGGAGAGGATGGCGCGCGCGCGCATGAGGAGGCTCGAAGGTGTGGGCGGGATATACGACCGCCGCGCGCGCGCGCCAAGGCGAATCCGCCGACGGTTGCCGCGCGCGGCGTGGCACCTGGCACGCGCGGCGGCGTAGGCTCGCCTCTCCCGATGCCCCGACTCGCCCGTCTGCACCGTGTCCTACTCCGCCGAGATCAGCCGCACGCATCCCACCGCCTTCCTGTTCTTGCTGGACCAGTCGGCGTCCATGAAAGATCCGTTCGGCGGAGCCGAGGAGCAGGGGGACGCCGCGCCGAGCAAGGCCCGCGTGCTGGCCGACACCGTCAACCGGCTGCTCCAGAACCTCGTGCTCCGCTGCGCCAAGGAAGACGGCGTGCGCGACTACTTCCACGTGGCCGTCGTCGGCTACGGCGAGCGCGTGCGCCCGCTCATCCGTGCGGCCACCGACGCTGACGGCGCCCCCGCCGACGCCGAGCGCGGCGACGAGTGGGTCCCCATCTCGGCCCTCGCCGAGCGCCCGCTGCGCCTCGAGGAGCGCCTGCGCCGCGTTCCCGACGGCGCCGGCGGCGAGGCCGAGCGGCGCGTGCGCGTGCCGGTCTGGTTTGACGCCGAGGCGCGCGGAGGCACGCCCATGTGCCAGGCGCTCGACACCGCCACGCGCCTGGTGCGGCGCTGGGTCGAGCGCCACCCGTCGGGCTTCCCGCCCGTCGTCGTCAACGTGACCGACGGCGAGGCGACCGACGGCGACCCCGTGCGCCTGGCGCAGACGCTGCGCAGCTACGGCACCGACGACGGCGAGGCGCTCCTGTTCAACGTCCACCTCTCGTCCTCGACCGAGCCGGCGATCGAGCTGCCCGATACGCTCGAGGGGCTACCGGACGACCACGCGCGGCAGCTCTTCCAGATGTCGTCCGAGTTGCCCTACCCGATGCGCGCCGCGGCCGAGGCCGAGGGGTACGTGGTGAGTATGGACGCGCGCGGCTTCCTCTTCAACGCCGATCCTGTTGGGCTCGTACGCTTCCTCGAGATCGGCACGCGTCCGAGCACGCTCGTCTGATGATGGCACGCGCACGCTCGCTCACGGATGCGCTGCCGCTGCGGCGCGCGTTCTCGGTGCCCAAGGGCGGGCACGCGCTGCACGAGAACGAGGACGCGGCCGCGGGGCCATCCGAGCAGGACGGTGTGCTGCGCGCGGCCGTCGCCGACGGGGCGACGGAGGGGGTGTTCTCGGGCGTGTGGGCGCGCGCGCTGGCCGAGGCCGCGCTGCACGATCCCGACCCGGCGCGGGCGGTCGCGGCGGCGCGCGCAGCGTTCGAGGCGGCCGTAGCGCCGCGCCGGGCGGCGCTGCCGTGGTACGCCGCGGCGCAGGCCGAGGCCGGCGCAAACGCGGCCGTTATTGCAATCGAACTGAAACTGCCCACCGGCGGAGGCGCGTGGCGCGCCTGGGCCGTCGGCGACGCCTGCCTGCTGCACCTGCGGGCAGAAGAGGGCGGACGGCTCCGCCTCGCCACGGCCTGGCCGCTCGACGACCCGGCCGCCTTCGGCGCCCGCCCGCGCCTGGTCCGCTCCGCCGGACCGCTCCCCGCCCCCGAGCACGCCGCCGGCACCTGGCAGCCGGGCGACGCGTTCGTGCTTGCCACCGACGCCCTCGCGGCCCACCTGCTCGCCACCGACGTCGCTGCCGCACTCAGGCCAGACAGCCCAGACGCGTTCGACCGTTTCGTCGCCGACGCCCGCGCCGGCGGGCTGCGCAACGACGACGCCACGCTCCTCGTGCTCGCGCCGACGCCCGCCCTCGCGCCGACGCCCGCCCTCGCTCCGCCCCCCGCCCCGCACGCCGCGTGACTTACCCCTCGCCGAGCGACTACCAGGACGCGCTCCAGTTTCCGGAAGACGTCTTCGCGGACCCGCTGCTTGCTGCCGGCACGCCCGTGCCGGGGCCGCTCGGCCTCCCGCGCCTGCTCACGGGGGCCTTCGCCGCCGTCTTCCCGGTAGACACCGCCGAGGGCCGCAAGGCCATCCGCTGCTTTCTCTCGGACGCGCCCGAGCGACGCCGCCGTGCCGAGGCGCTCGCGGCGCACCTGCGCGAGCGGCCCCTCGAGGCGTTCGTGCCGTTTGCGTACCAGGAGCGGGGCCTCCGCATCGGCCGGCAGGTGCTCCCGATCGTCGTCATGGACTGGGTCGAGGGCGAGGGGCTCGGCCGCTACGTCGCCCGCCACCATGCCGAGCCGGCGACGCTCGCGGCGCTGGCCGAGGCCTGGACGCGCCTCGTGGACGAGCTCGCGCAGGCGCGCGTCGCCCACGGCGATCTGCAGCCGGGCAACGTGCTCGTGCAGGCCCACGACGGCGAGCCCCGCCTCGTGCTCGTGGACTACGACGCGGCCGTCGTGCCGGCGCTCGTCGGAAGGCCGGTGCCCGAGGCCGGCCACCGCCACTTCCAGCACCCCGAGCGCGGCGACGCTCCCGCCGACCTCTCGCTCGACCGCTTTGCGGCGCTCGTCGTCCTGACGGCGCTCGAGGCGTTGCAGGAGGCGCCCGCGCTCTGGGCGCGCTACGACACGGGTGAGAACCTGCTCTTCACCGCCGAGGACTTCTTCGCCCCCGAGCGCTCGCCGCTCTTCGCCGAGCTGCAGGCGCTGCCGCGCGTGCGGCCGCTCGCGGCGGCGCTGGCGGCCGCGTGCTACCTGCCCCCCGATCGTACGCCCACGCTCGGCGAGGCGCGGCGCGGCGCCGTGCCGGCTGTCCGCGCGCGAACCCGGCGGAGCGGCCCGCGCGAGCCGGTCCGGCGCGCAGGCTTCGCCCGGTGGGCTGCGCCGGTGCTGGCCGCGGCGCTCGCGCTGGCCCTGCTCGCCAGCCTCGTACAGCCCGCAGCGGGCGCCGCCGCGCTCGCGGGGGCGGCCGTGGCGCTCGCCGCCTGGGGCGCC
>JBKBRC010000069.1:0-9587 GCA_046292345.1 Rubricoccaceae bacterium | reverse complement strand
GGAAATCCCTCGAAGGAAATCCCTCGAAGGAAATCCCTCGAAGGAAATCCCTCGAAGGAAATCCCTCGAAAGAGACTCCTCAAAAGAGACTCCTCAAAAGCAGGCGGCCCCGACAGGACTCTGTCGGGGCCGCTCAGGCCGGCAAGCCGCGCGCGGGTTGTCGTCCCCCCGGACTCCGCGGCGTGCGGCGCCGGTCGAGGCCTCGGCACGATAGAGTACAGAGATGGCAAAGTCAAGAAGGTGTGAAGCATTTGTTCGCCTCGCGACGCGCCGCCGCTACGAACCTCCCGGTTGGATGAATCGTAAGCGCGCCCTGCCCCCGTCCCATCGCCCCTGCCTCATCGCCGCCGATCGCCACATGTCCGCTGCCTTGCGCCTGATCGAAACGCGCACCTTCATGCTGCTGCTGGTCCTGGTGACCGTGGCGTTTCTATGGGTGATCGGGAGCTTTCTGATGCCGGTATTCTGGGCCGTCGTGCTGGCCGTGCTGTTCCGGCCCGTGCAGCGTCGCCTCCGGCTCGTGATGCCGGACTCGCTGGCAGCGGTGCTGACGCTGCTGCTGGTGCTGGTCGTCGTGATCGTGCCGCTGCTGGCGATCGGGGCGGCGGTCACACGCGAGGCGCTCGGGCTCTACGCCGCCGTGCAGAGCGGGCAGGTGGACCTCGCCGCGCCCATCCGGGCCATCGAGTCGCGAATGCCAGAGATGACGCAGCGCGCCGACGAGTACGGCATCGATCTGGCGCGTGTGCAGCAGAGCATCGAGGAGTTCGCGCTCACCGCCGCGCAAACGACGGCGACCCTCGTCTTGAACGCCGGGCAGCAGGTGCTGCGCTTCCTGCTTCTGCTCGTCGTCGCGCTCTACGTGCTGTTCTTCTTCCTGCGCGACGGCGAGCGCATCGTCTCGAACGTCGTGCGGGCGGTGCCGCTTGGCGACGTGCGCGAGCGGCGCATGTTCTCCCGCTTCGCGGCCATCACGCGCGCGACCATCAAAGGCACGTTCGTGATCGCGGCCGTGCAGGGCGGGCTCGGGGGGCTCGCGTTCTCGGTCCTGGGGATCGGCGCGCCTGTGCTGTGGGGCGTCGTGATGGGCGTACTCTCGCTGCTGCCGGCTGTGGGACCGACGCTCGTGTGGGTGCCCGCGGCGATCTACCTGTTCTCCATCGGGAGCTTCTGGCCCGCGCTGGCCCTCGTCGGCTTCGGCACGCTCGTCATCGGAACGATTGACAACATCCTCCGGCCGATTCTCGTCGGGCGCGACGTACAGATGGCCGATTACATGATCCTGCTTTCGACGCTCGGCGGGATTGCGGTGCTCGGGGTCTCGGGCATCGTGATCGGCCCGGTGATCGCGGGGCTCTTCGTCACCGTGTGGCAGATGTTCACCGAGGAGTACGGACGGGACAGTCCGGAGCACGCCGAGGAGGTGATCGAGGCGGCCGAGACGCCGGGGGTGGAGGGCGGCGCTCCGCCGGTCGAGGCGCTGCCCGACCCTGAGGAGGCCGCTGCACCGGTGCGCATCGTCGCCGACGAGCAAGGGGGAGACAGGCCTGCTCGCGCGACGCCGGCCGAGGCGCGCGCGCCGCGCGACGGGCCGCCCGTGCGGGACGTCTGAGCGTCCGGAGCCCGGCTTCGGGCACAGCCCGGAGCCGTTCTGCCTGCGGGCCTGTCCGGCTGCGGGCCTGTCCGGTGCGCGGCACCAGCGTATCAGGAGGCATGCCCCAGGGCGGGCGCGTCCGGAGTGCCCGCGACGTCTGCGCGGTACCAGTTCACGCGTCGGGAGAGGTACATCGTGACGGCCAGCGTGACGAACAGCCCGAGGCTGCCCACGAGCAGCGCGTAGGACTCCATCTGGAGCAGCACGTAGAAGTACCCCGTGAACAAGGTCATTAGCCCACCTACAAGCGCGGCAAGGCGCCACGTCCGGAAAACGGCGCGGGCGTAGAGCGTCACGAGCCCGATGCTGAGCACCCCCGCGAACGCGTACGCGCCGCCAAAGGGCACGTGCTCGGCAAAAGCGAGCAGGAGCAGGTAGAAGATGGCGACGGCGAAGCCGACCAGGAGGTACTGCACCGGGTGGAACCGCCGTCCGGCAAGCACTTCCACGAAGAAGAACGTCAGGAAGGTCAGGAAGACGAACAGCGCACCGTACTTGGCCGCACGCGACGCTTTCTGGTAGGAGTCCACTGGGACGAGGAGCTCGACGCCGAAAGCGGCGGACGGGCTCTGCTGGAGCGGCAGCGTGTCGTAGCGCGCGCGGGGGGCTAGCTCGGTCGGTTGGCCGAACGCGCCTTCGAAGGCCTGCGGAAAGTTGCGGTTCAGGTGCAGCACGCGCCACGACGCCTCGAAGCCGTCGGCGCCGGTGCTCCGCTGCGCGGGCAGGAACGCGCCGGCGAAGCGGGGTGTGGCCCACGACGAGGTGAGCGCCAGGCGCGTCTCGCGCCCCACAGGCAGGACGGCCAAGTGGCCCGATCCGTTGAGCGCGACCGGCAGGCGAAACGTGGCCGGCCCCTCGCCGAGCGGCACGGGGGCGCTCACGCCCGAGGCGAACACGTCGGTCGTGCGCAGGCCAGGGTCCAACTCGAGCTCCTGGCCGCCCCACGTCAGGCGCAGCGCGTCGCGGACCCCCACGAGGTCCGTCAGGCCCACCTGCACGAAAGCCTCGTCGGTGCGCAGCGCCGCGCGCGGCACGCCGCCGACGACGTCGCCGAGCGTGCTCAGCGCCGGGAAGCGGCCCGAGGCGACGAGGTCGGCGCTGTAGAGCACGACGCGGAAGATGCCGCGCGTGCGGACCTCAGGCGCGAGCGTGCCGCGCACGTCGAGCGTATCCGGGAAGAGATGCACGTAGCGCGTCTCCGCGCGGGCCGAGCCGTCGGGCCCGGTCGTGCGCGCCGTATAGGGGATCGAGAGCACCGGCCCGCCGAGCGTCTGTGGCTGCCCCCACTGCGCCCCGACCTCTACGCGCGCCGCGTCGCGTAGCCGCTCGCGCTCGCGGATGAGTCCGCCCAGCATCGCCAGCGGCACGAGCAGGATCAGGATCACGACGCCGATCGCGGCAATCTTGAGTCCGAGCGAGGCGCGTGCCCATGAGGCGGCGAGCTTCGGGGCCGAAGAGAAGGCGGAGGAGGGCGGGGAGTCGGGCATGGCGCAGCGCGGACCGGGGGGGCGCAGACCGGGGAAGTGCCTGCGAGAGAGCCCCGGCGCAGTGCATGCGCCGGGGCTCTCAAGGTCACCTGCAGGCAGGGCTGCTTCCTGAGTGCGCGCTCAGGACCCGCTGAGGAGTTGCTGAGGAGCGCGTGAGGTCGCGGACGCCCGGCTCTCGGAGCCGTCAGGCCTTGTCCCCGGAGCCGTCCACAACCTCGAAGTCGGCATCCTGGACGCCGTCGGCGGCGGAGGACGGTTCGGCGGCGGCGCCGTCGCCGCTCTCGGTCGAGGCCTGCTGCGCGCGGTAGAGATCCTCGGAGGCTGCGCTCCAGGCCGCGTTGAGCTGCTCCGTAGCCGACTCGATCTCCGTCAGGTCCTGGTTCTTGTGGACCTCCTTGAGCCGCTCGAGCCCGGCCTCGATGGCGGCGCGCTTCTCGGCCGGAATCTTCTCGCCGTACTCCTTGAGGTTGCGCTCGGACGAGAAGATGAGGCTGTCGGCGGCGTTGAGCTTGTCGATCTGCTCCCTCTTGCGCTGGTCCTCGGCCGCGTGCTCGCGCGCCGCCTTGCGCATCTGCTCGATCTCCTGCTCGGTCAGGCCCGACGAGGCCTCGATCCGGATCGACTGCTCCTTGCCGGTCGCCTTGTCCTTGGCGCTGACCGAGAGGATGCCGTCGGCGTCGATGTCGAACGTGACTTCAATCTGCGGCAGGCCGCGCGGGGCGGGCGGGATGCCGTCGAGGTGGAAGCGCCCGATCGTGCGGTTGTCCATCGCCATGGCGCGGTCGCCCTGGAGGACGTGGATCTCGACCGAGGGCTGGTTGTCGCTCGCCGTCGAGAACGTCTCGGACTTGCGCGTCGGGATGGTCGTGTTGGCCGTGATGAGCGGCGTCATCACGCCGCCGAGCGTCTCGATGCCGAGGTTGAGCGGCGTCACGTCGAGCAGCAGCACGTCCTTGACGTCGCCCGAGAGCACGCCGCCCTGGATGGCCGCGCCGATGGCAACGACCTCGTCCGGGTTGACGCTGCGGTTGGGCTTCTTGCCGAAGAACTGCTCGACGACCTGCTGGATCTTGGGGATGCGCGTCGAGCCGCCGACGAGGATCACCTCGTCGACCTGGTCCTTGCGCAGGCCGGCGTCCTTGAGCGCCTTCTCCATCGGCGGGATGGTGCGCTGCACGAGGTCGTCGACGAGCTGCTCGAACTTGGCGCGCGTGAGCTCGAGCGTGAGGTGCTTCGGGCCGTCCTGCGTGGCCGTGATGAAGGGCAGGTTGACCGTCGTGGCCGCGCTCGACGAGAGCTCGATCTTGGCCTTCTCGGCGGCCTCCTTGAGGCGCTGCAGCGCCATCGGGTCCTGGCGCAGGTCGATGCCCTCGTCGCGCTTGAACTCGTCCGCGATGAAGTCGATCAGGCGCTGGTCGAAATCGTCGCCGCCGAGGTGCGTGTCGCCGTTGGTGGACTTGACCTCGAAGACGCCGTCGCCGAGCTCGAGGATCGAGATGTCGTAGGTGCCGCCGCCGAGGTCGTAGACGGCCACCGTCTGGTCAGGCTGGCCCTTCTTGTCGAGGCCGTAGGCGAGCGCGGCGGCCGTGGGCTCGTTGAGGATGCGCTTGACGTCGAGCCCGGCGATCTGGCCGGCCTCCTTGGTCGCCTTGCGCTGCGCGTCGTTGAAGTAGGCCGGCACGGTGATGACGGCCTCGGTCACGCGCTGCCCGAGGTAGTCCTCGGCGGTCTGCTTGAGCTTGCCAAGGATCATCGCCGAGATCTCCTGCGGCGTGTAGAGCTTGCCGCCCTCCTCGCCGGCCTCAACGCGGATGCGCGCCACGCCGCCCTCACCGCGCTCGACGGCGTAGGGGACCGTCTTGGCCTCCTCGCCGACCTCGTCGGCCTGGCGGCCCATGAAGCGCTTGACGGAGAAGATCGTGTTGGCCGGGTTGGTGATGGCCTGCCGCTTGGCCGGCGCGCCGACGAGGCGCTCTCCGTCCTTCTTGAAGGCGACCACGGAAGGCGTCGTGCGGCCGCCTTCGGCGTTGGGGATGACGACGGGCTCGTCGCCCTCCATCACGGCCACGACGGAGTTGGTCGTGCCGAGGTCGATGCCGATGATTTTACCCATGCTGCGTAGCGGTCGGGGGGGAATTACGTCTGGGGAGATGCGGAGGTTGTCACGCGGCCGGGCGCGGGGCTGCGGGCAGCCTGGGGCCGGCCGCGGAAAAAGCCGCTAAAGGTACTCCCGGCCGTACAGCGTGTTGCGAAGGGAGTTCCGCCAAAAGGCGGGCCGACACAACCTTGCGAGTATTTCGAACGCCGGGAGCCGTGCCCGGCACGGGGCGCGGTTCTGCCCCGCCGGTATATTGCCGCGCACGCCCCCGCCGTGCCGCTCCGCGCGTCTGCATGAAACACCTCCCGAACGTGCTCACCATCGGCCGCATGATCGCGGCTCCCGTGAGCCTGTACCTGCTCTGGATCGGGACGTTCTGGGCGCAGTTCGGGGGCACGCTCCTGTTCGTGCTCGCGGCGATCTCGGACTACTACGACGGCCACCTCGCGCGCAAGTACGACGTCAGCTCGCGCTTCGGGCAGTTCCTCGACCCGCTCGCCGACAAGGTGCTCGTCCTGGGCACGTTCGTGCTGCTGCCGTTCCTGGAGCCGGTCCGGACGGGCCTCGTGGCGCCCGCCGGCGCGTGGCTGCCGTGGCTGGGCGTCGGGGCGATCGCGGTGCGCGACGTCGCCGTGACGCTGCTGCGCTCGGCCTATGAGCGGCGCGGGCGCCCGCTGGCGACCTCGCGCTCGGCCAAGTGGAAGACCGCCTGGCAGCTCACGTTCCTCATCACGGTGCTCGTCTTCCTGACGTTCAGCCACGGGCGCGTCCTCTCGGGGCTGCCAGGCGCGGTGGGGGAGGCGCTTTACGCCATCCTGCTGAGCCCGGCGCCGCTCGTGTTTCTGCTCGTCACGGCTGCTGTGACGGTATACACAGGCGCGCAGTACTTCGCAGCCCCGCGCACGGGCGCCGTTGCTTGAACGCCGGCCCCACTCCGGCGCCCCCGTCGCTCCGCCATGTCCGCCCCCACCGTGCTCCCTGCCTCTCCCACGCCTGCCGACGCTGCCGCCCTCGCGCGCGCGCTGCTCCGCATCGGGGCCGTGCGGCTCCGCCCAGACGAGCCGTTCACGTGGGCGAGCGGCCGCCAGGCGCCCGTCTACACCGACACGCGGCGCACGCTCGGACACCCGGGCCTGCGGGCGCGCCTCGCCGAAGGCTTCGCGCACGCGGCGGCGCCGTTCGCGCCCGAGGTCATCGCCGGCACGGCCACGGCCGGCATCCCGCATGCGGCCTGGCTCGCTGCGCGGCTCGGCCTGCCGATGGCCTACGTGCGCGGCGCGGCCAAAGGGCACGGGCTGCGCAATCAGATCGAGGGCGCGTCCGTCGAGGGGTGTCGCGTGGTGCTCGTCGAGGACCTCGTCTCGACGGGCGGCTCCGTCCTCGAGGCCGCCGAGGCGCTGCGCGCCGCCGGCGCCGAGGTCGTGGCCGCGCTCGCCGTGTTCACGTACGCGCTGCCCGGCACCGCGGCGCGCTTCGCGGCGTACGGCCTCCCGCTCGTCACGCTCACGTCGTTCCCGGACCTGCTCGCCGCGGCCGAAGCCGACGGCGCGCTCGCCCCGGCCGCGCTCGGCACGCTCCGCGCCTGGCACGCCGACTGGGGCGCCGAGGGCTGACGGGTGCCGCCCCCGCCCACTTTCCGCTTCTGCGCGCTGCCTCATGACGGCCGTCCTTCTCACCGTCGGCGACGAACTGCTGCTCGGGCAGGTCGTCAACACGAACGCCGCCTGGCTCGGCGAGCAACTCGCGCTCGCAGGGGTCTCCGTGACGCGGGCCGAGACCGTGGGCGACGCCCCCGAGGGCATCGCGGCGGCGCTCGAGCGCGCGCTCGGCGAGGTCGACCTCGTCCTCGTCACCGGTGGCCTCGGGCCGACCAACGACGACGTGACCAAAAAGGCCGTCGCGGACGTGTTCGGCGTGCCGCTCGTGCACGACCCGGACGTGCTTGCGGCCGTCGAGGAGCGCTTCGCGGCGCGCGGGCGCCGTATGCCGCCTGCCAACCGCCTCATCGCCGACGTGCCCGAGGGCTTCGCCGTCCTGCCCAACCGCCGGGGCACGGCGCCGGGGCTGTGGGGCGAGACGACGCGTGCCGGCCGCCCGCGCCGCGTGGCCGTGCTCCCGGGCGTGCCCTACGAGATGGAGACGCTCTTCACCGAGGGCGTGCTGCCGCGCGTGCGCGCCCTCCGCCCGGGCGTCGTGCTGCACCGCACGCTTCACACGGCCGGGCACGGCGAGTCGGACCTCGAGGAGCGCCTCGGCGACCTCTCGGACGTGCTCTCGGGGGGGCTCTCGCTGGCCTTCCTGCCCTCGCTCGGGACCGTCCGTCTGCGCGTGACCGCGCGCGGCGAAGACACGGCCGAAGCGCGCGCGCGCCTCGACCGGGCTGTCGCGTACATCCGCGACACGCTCGGCGGCGCCGTCTTCGGCGAGGGCGAGACGACGCTCGAGGCCGCGCTCGGCGAGCTGCTCGTGGCGCGCGGCCTCACCCTCGCCGTCGCCGAGAGCTGCACCGGCGGCGCTATCGCGGCGCGCCTGACGGCCGTGCCCGGCGCGAGCCGCTACTTCTCCGGCGGCGTCATCGCCTACGGCAACGGCGTCAAGGTGAGCCTGCTCTCGGTCGGCGCCGACGCGCTCGACGCGCACGGGGCCGTGAGCGAGCCCGTCGCGCGGCAGATGGCCGAGGGCGTCCGCCGCGCGCTCGGCGCCGACCTCGGCGTGGGTGTGACCGGCATCGCCGGGCCGGACGGCGGCACGCCCGAGAAGCCCGTCGGGACGGTCTTCCTGGCCGTCGCAGACGCGGCCGGCACCCGTGCCGTCGGGCTGCGCCTGACCAATGACCGGCACGTCAACATCGGCCTCTCGGCCACGGCGGCGCTCAACCTGGTCCGCCGCCGCGTGCTCGGGATCACGCCGGCCCCGGAGGCGCTCCTGTCCGCGGGCGCTGCCGCGCCCTGAGTGCGGGCTTGACACCCGGCCGGCCGGGCCCGTGTTTACGATTGGCGAGAGCGCGGTTCTGGCGAGCCGCCTGACGCGCCGGTGTCACCCGGGCCGTCGTACCCTGTGCGCTCGCGTTTCCACGTCCCACTCCGTGCCAGAGGGGCCTCGCTTCCCGGCCATCCTCGCACGCAACCGATCCGTTGCCCTCATGGCGAAGACTCCCGACACAGACAAGCAGCACGACGCGAAGGCCAAGGCGCTCGAACTGGCGATGAAGCAGATCGAGAAGCAGTTCGGCAAAGGCGCCGTGATGAAGATGGGCGACGCGCCGCCCGTGCAGATCGAGGCCATCTCGACGGGCTCGCTCACGCTCGACCACGCGCTCGGCATCGGCGGCCTGCCGCGCGGCCGCATCGTCGAGATCTACGGCCCGGAGTCGTCCGGCAAGACGACCCTTGCTACGCAGGTGGTCGCCGAGGCGCAGAAGCTCGGCGGGCAGTGCGCCTATATCGACGCCGAGCACGCCTTCGACCCGTCGTACGCCGCCAAGCTGGGCGTGGACGTGGATGGCCTGCTGATGTCGCAGCCGGACACGGGCGAGCAGGCGCTCGAGATCTGCGACATGCTCGTGCGCTCGGGGGCGCTCGACGTCGTCGTGATCGACTCGGTCGCGGCGCTCGTGCCCAAGGCCGAGATCGAGGGCGACATGGGGGCCAGCCACGTCGGCGTGCAGGCCCGCCTGATGAGCCAGGCGCTGCGCAAGCTCGCCGGCACGATCAACCGCACGGGCACGGTGCTGATCTTCATCAACCAGATCCGCGAGAAGATCGGCGTCATGTTTGGCAGCCCGGAGACGACGACCGGCGGGCGAGCGCTCAAGTTCTACGCCTCGGTGCGCATGGACATCCGGCGCATCGCGGCGCTCAAGGAGGGCCAGGAGGTTGTCGGCAACCGCACGCGCGTCAAGGTGGTCAAGAACAAGGTCGCACCGCCGTTCCGGCAGGCCGAGTTCGACATCATCTACGGCGAGGGCGTCAGCCAGCTCGGCGAGCTGATCGACCTTGCGCTCGAGCACGACATCATTCAGAAGTCCGGCTCGTGGTACTCGTTCGGCGAGGAGCGCATCGGGCAGGGCCGCGACGCCACGAAGGCGTGGCTGCGCGAGCACGACGCGCGCCGCGAGGAGGTCAAGGCGGCCGTCAAGGAGGCCCTCGGGATGAGCGCCGCCGCCGTTGCCGCCGCTGACGACGAGGACGCGCCGGCGGCCAATGGCCAGGCCGCGCTCGTGGATTTCTGATCCCGTGGATTTCTGATCCCGTGGATTTCTGATCCCGTGGATTTCTGATCCTCCGCTTCCGCCCTGCCATAAGCCGCGGGGCGCCCGGGGAAGCCCGCGGGCCCCCCGCCCCTGAAC
>JBKBRC010000068.1:3827-9593 GCA_046292345.1 Rubricoccaceae bacterium | reverse complement strand
GGCGTGCCCGGGAAGATTCGAACTCCCGACCTTCTGATCCGTAGTCAGACGCTCTATCCAGCTGAGCTACGGGCACGGCTCCCGTCTGGCGGGAGCGCCAAGATACCGCAGCTCCGATCGCGTCGCAAAGTGAAGATGTGTCGGAGCGCATAGCGCGCCTCCGCCCTGCGACCCCGCTCAGCGGCCCGGCGCGCTGCGCTGCGCGGGGCGGCACGCCGGCCACGCCTCGCGCTCGCCCGTCTGCGCGTTCACGGGCATCTCGCGGCGCGTGCGTGGCAGGCGCTCCGGATCCTCTGAGGCCAGGTAGGCCAGCATCGCCGTCAGCACAGCGTTCATCTGCACGTCCTCGAACGAGATCTTGTCGTACGTGTCGCGGTTGGTGTGCCACGTATACGTGAAGTAGTCGAAGGGCGTGGCCGAGAGCGAGAACGCCGGCGCGCCGTGGCAGACGAACGACGCGTGGTCCGTCCCGCCGCCCGAGGGCATGCCCGGCAGTGCCAGACGGATGTTGCCGACGAGCTCGTTGGGCATCCCCGCAAACCAGCGCGCGAAGAAGGCGCCCGCATCAGGGAAGCCCTGCATGGAGATGCTCGCGATGCGCCCGGTGCCGTTGTCCTGGTTGAAGAGCGCCTGGAGGCCCTCCACGACATGCGGGTTGTCCTCGGTGAAGGCGCGCGAGCCGTTGAGGCCCTGCTCCTCGCCGCCCCAGAGGCCCACAAGGATCGTGCGGCGCGGGTTCGGGTAGACGGCGCGCAGGATGCGCATGGCCTCCATCATTACGACCGTGCCGGTGCCGTTGTCGGTCGCGCCCGAGGCGCCATCCCACGAGTCGAAGTGGGCTGAGAGGACGACGTACTCGTCGGGCAGTTCGCGCCCGCGCATCTCGGCGATGGTATTCATGGCCGGCGCCGTGCCCAGGTCGCGCGACTCGGCGCGCACGCGCAGGCGCGGCCCCTGCCCGCGCTCGGCCAGGCGCGCCACGAGCCCGTAGTCCTCACACGAGAGGCTCAGCATGGGAATGCGCTCGGTCTGCGCGCCAAAGACGCGCTCGGCGCCCCAGCCGCCGGACCAGTTGGACGTCAGGAGGCCGGCGGCGCCGGCGGCCTCGAGGCGCTGCGCGAGCGCGGCCGGCGAGGCCGCGCCGGCGCGCACGCGCGTGCTCCAGTTCTCCTGCGCCGCTGCGCGCGCAGCCTTCATCCGCTCGACCGTGGCCGGGAGCGCGTGCTCCTCCCAGTTGCCGTCCGGACGGCAGGTGGGCTGCGGGAACGAGACGGCCACGAACGCGCCACGCACCTGCGGCAGCCATGCCGCGAAGGCGGCCTCGTCCGCCACGTCCGGCAGGACCACGACCGGCCCCTCGACGGCGCCCTGCGTAGGCGGGCTCCAGGCAAGCATCATCGCGTCGAGCGAGCGCACGCGCGGCGCGATCAGGTCGGCGTGCGTCGTGCCGCGCTCCCACGCGCGCCACGTGCCGTAGGCCTCGTTGCGCGCCGGGACGCCCCAGGCGGCGAACGTCCGCACGGCCCAGTCGTGCGCGGCCTGCATCTGCGGCGTGCCGACGAGGCGCGGGCCGATGGAATCCAGCAGGACCTGCGCGAGCGGCTCCACACGCGAGCGTTCCATGCCCTCCTGCCAGATGCGTTGCAGGACAGGGTCGCCAGTGGGGAAGGTCTGCGCCGTCGCGGCGGGCGCCGCCAGCGCGAAGGTGAGCAGGACGAGAACGAACGAACGCATGAGCAGGCGGGAGGTGGTGGGTCCGACTCCCGTAACCTACGCGCACTGTCCCTTCGGAGCCCTTCTTTCGGGACCGAGCTGCCCGGAGGGCTGGTCAGACGCCGGCGCTCTGGCACGGGCCGTCCCAGCCCTCGGGCGCGAACCAGAAGTGGCGCGTCGGGCCGTGGCCGCCGCCGATGGGCAGGCCGTGCCGGATGGCCTCCGAGAGGTAGCGCCGGGCCACTCGGACGGCCTCGCGCAGCGCCTCGCCGCGCGCGAGCCGCGCCGCGATCGCTGCCGCGTACGTGCAGCCGGTGCCGTGCGTGTGCGGCGTGTCGAAGCGGGGGCCGCGGAAGAGCGCCTCGCCGTCGACATCGAGGAGCAGGTCTACGGCGTCCGGCTCGCCCTCGAGATGGCCCCCCTTGACGAGGACCGCCGCCGGGCCGAGGGCGCAGATGGCCTCGGCGGCGCGACGCGCGTCGGCGAGCGTGTGGACGGGGAAGCCGGCGAGGGCTTCGGCCTCGTGCGCATTGGGCGTGACGAGCGTCGCCAGCGGCAGCATGCGCCGCACGAGCGCGTCGGTGGCGTCGGGGCGCAGGAGCGCGTGGCCGCTCTTGGAGACCATGACCGGGTCCACGACGACCGGGCCGAGGCCATGCCGCGCGAGCCCGTCGGCGACGACCTCGATGAGCGCCGTCGAGGAAAGCATGCCCGTCTTGACGGCGCCCACCGGCAGGTCCTCGGCGACGGCGTCGAGCTGCGCGGCGACGAACGCCGGCGGCACGTCCATCGCACCGCGCACCGCGCGCGTGTTCTGCGCCGTCAGCGCCGTGACGACGCTCATACCGAAGACGCCGTTGGCCTCGAACGCTTTCAGATCGGCCTGAATGCCCGCGCCGCCGCCGGAGTCGGAGCCGGCGATGGTGAGGGCGGTCGGGATGGGGCGCTGGCGGAGATCGGCAGAGGTCATGGGAGGAGGGCGTGGCAAGCGCAGCGGAGACTACGCCCGCGCAGGCGCCGACGGCGCTCCGGAGGCCGCGCCGTCTGCAACGCCTTCGCCGAGGGCGACGCGGTAGGCATGCGCCGCTGCGGCCGGATCCGGTGCGCCGAGCAGCCCCGAGAGAACGGCCACGCCGTAGGCGCCCTGCGCGCGGCACGCGCCGACCCGTGCGGGCGTGACGCCGCCGAGCGCGAACACGCGCGCGCCGAGCCCCGCCGCGTGCAGCCCCGCCGCCACGCGCCCGAGCGCGCATGGCCCGGCAGCCGGCGCACCGGGCTTGCTCGTCGTGGCGAAGACCGGCGAAAACAGCACGAGGTCGGCGCCCGCGGCGGCGGCGGCGTGCGCCTCGGCCGCGTCGTGCGCGGCCGCGCTCAGGAGGCCCTCCGGGCCGATCCGGGCGCGGGCCTCGGCTACACCCGGCCCGCGGCGCCCGACGTGCAGCCCGGCCCCGAGCGCCGCGGCGACGTCCGGAAACGTGTGCGCGAGCAGCCGCACCTCGGGCGCGTCCGTGCGCAGGCGCGCGGCGAGGGCCTCGGCCGCCGCGGCGTACGCACGCGCATCCGCCGCGTGGTCGCGGAGCAGCACCAGGCGCACGCCGGCGCGCACGAGCGCCTCGGCGCGGCGCGCCACGTCGGCGGCCGAGGCGCCGGGGCGGCCCGTCGCGAAGCCGTCGGCGACGAGCAGCAGGCGCGGCAGCGGCGCGTCAGGCTCCGGCGCCGCCATCGAGCTCGATCAGGCCGTCGGTGGGCGAGGACGCGCGCGCGTAGAGGCGGCGCGGCATGCGCCCGGCGCGGAAGGCGAGGCGCCCGGCCGAGACGGCGTTGCGCACGGCGGCGGCCATGAGCGCCGGGTGCTGCGCGTCGGCCACGGCCGTGTTGAGCAGGACGCCGTCGTAGCCGAGCTCGAGGGCACGCGCGGCGTCCGAGGCCGTGCCGAGCCCGGCGTCCACGACGAGAGGCGTCTCGGGGAGGATCTCGCGGATGAGCCGCAGCGCGTACGGGTTGACGAGCCCGAGGCCGGAGCCGATGGGCGCCGCGAGCGGCATCACGGCCGCGCAGCCAAGGTCGGCCAGTTTGCGCGCCGTCACGGGGTCGTCGCCGCAGTAGGCGAACACCTCGAAGCCGTCGGCGACGAGTTCGCCGGCGGCGCGGAGGAGCTGCACAGCGTCCGGGTAGAGCGTGTCGTCATCCCCGATGACCTCGAGCTTGACGAGGTTCGTCTCGAGCGCCTCGCGCGCGAGCTGCGCCGTCAGTACGGCCTCGCGTGCGGTGAAGCAGCCGGCCGTGTTGGGGAGCACGTGAAGCGGCCGGCCGAGTGCGGCCGCGCGCGCGCGGAGTTGCCCGAGCAGGCCCTCGCCCTCTCCGGCCTCGGCGAGGTTGACGCGGCGGATGGAGACGGTGACGAGCTCGGCGCCCGAGGCGTCGAAGCTGTCGAGCAGTGCCTGGAGGCTCGGGTAGCGGCTCGTGCCGAGCAGGACGCGCGAGGCGAGCGAAAGCCCGGCCACGTGCCACATGTCGGCCGTTGCGGCGCCGGCCGTCGCTTCGGAGGGCCCGGGATGCGTGTGCAGATCAGGCATGGTTCAGCCGCCCTGCGCGGCCGTGATGACCTCGACGCGGTCGCCGTCGGCGAGGACGGTCGCGGGCCAGTCGGACCGGCGCACGACGCGGTCGCCGATGGCGACGGCGACGCCGGGCACCGCGGGGTCTCGCCCGAGCGCGCGCAGGGCGTCCTCGGCCGTGCTGCCGTCGGGCATCTCGCGCGGGACGCCGTTGAGGTGAATCGTCATGGGAGAGGCAGCGGGTCTGTAGCGAAAGTACCCGTCTGGTCAGCCGAGGCTCCCGCGGCGGCGCGCAGGCTGCGTGAAGCCGCGCTACGCCGAGCCGGGAGCGCCAGCGGCACGGGCTCCGCCGAAGCGGCGGGGCGAGAAGGGCGCGAGCGCGTCGGAGGGCGGCGGGTGCCCGTCGAGCAGCGCGTGTACGTCGGCCGCGACTTCATCGGCTGTGACGGGGGCGAGCAGGATGCCGTGCCGGTAATGGCCGGTCGCGTAGACGACGCCCGGATGCGCCGAGCGCCCGAGGATGGGCGCGTGGTCGCGCGAGGCCGGGCGCAGGCCCGCCCACGTCTCGGCGAGCTCGAGCTCCTCGACGGCCGGGACGACGCGCACGGCGCCCTCGAGGAGGCGGTAGAGGCCGCCGGCCGTCACGCGCGTGTCGAAGCCCTGCTCCTCGCTCGTCGCGCCGACGACGAGGCGCCCGTCGGCCTTGGGCACCAGGTAGGCCTCGGGGCTGCGCACGACGAGCCGGAGCGCGAGCGGCGCGGCCATCCGCAGCGCGAGCATCTGCCCCTTGAGCGGGCGCACAGGCGGGGCGGCCGGGGCGAGGCCCTCCACGCCGCGGGACCAGGCGCCGGCCGCGAGCACGACGGCGCGGGCGCCGAGGGTGTCACCCGAGGCGAGGCGCACGGCCGGGCCGGCCTCGCGCGGGAGCACCGCCGCCACGGGCGCGTCCTCGAGGATGCGCACGCCCGCACGGCGGGCGGCCTCGGCCAGCGCCGCGGCCAGCGCGCGGTTGTCCACCTGGTGGTCGCCGGGGGCGAAGACGGCGCCCGGCAGCCCGGGCGCGAGCAGCGGCTCGAGCTCCTGCGCCGCGTCGCCCGCGAGCCACTCGACCGGCACGCCGTGCGCCTGCTGGAAGCGGAAGCGGCGGCGCAGCGCGGCGGCCTCGTCACGGTCTGTCGCCACGTCGAGCGCGCCCTCGTCGCGGTAGCCGACCGAGCGGCCCGCGGCCCGCTCGAGCGCGCGCGCGAACGCCGGCCAGCGGCGCAGGCTCTCGCGCGAGAGCGCGTAGAGGTCCAGCTCTTCGAAGCCGATCTCGAGCGCCGGCGAGAGCATGCCCGCAGCGGCATGCGTGGCGCCCCGGCCCGTACGGCCACGCTCGAGCAGCGTCACGCGCCGCCCGAGCCCTGCGAGCCGCCACGCCACGCCCAGCCCCACCACCCCCCCGCCGACGACGAGGACGTCCGGCGTTTCAGGGCCCGGCGTTTCAGGGCCCGGC
>JBKBRC010000068.1:2505-3727 GCA_046292345.1 Rubricoccaceae bacterium | reverse complement strand
GGGCCCGGCAAGGAGGGGCCCGGGGTTCCAGAGGCTGGAGCAGCAGGCGGCACGGCGGCAGGCGACGAAGCGTAGGTTGCGCCAAACTATCCCTGCGCTGGCCTGGACGCCGACGTGATCATTGCCGGAGCCGGGCTCGCGGGCGCCTGCGCGGCGCTCGCCCTCGGCCACCGCTACCGCGTGCTCGTGCTCGAGGCCGCCGTGCCGGGCACGGGGGCCTCGGGCGCAGCGGCTGGCCTGGTGCACGGTTTTCCCGGACGCACCGCCCGTCCGGCCTGGCGCCACGCCGAGGCCCTCGACGCTCTCGAGACCGTGCTCGTCGACGCGGCGGCGGGCAGCGGGGCCGCCCGCCCGCTGCTGCGCCGCAGCGGAGTGCTCCGCCCGGCGCGCGACGCCGCGCAGGCCGAGGCGTTCCGCGAGACGGCGCGCGCGCACCCGGCCGAAACGGACTGGCTCGCCCCCGGGGCGGCGCGCGAGCGCTTCCCGGATGTCGTCGCGCGCGAGGGCGCGCTCTGGATCTGCCGCGGCGGCCACGCGCGGCTGCCCGAGCTCGTGCGCGCGCTGCTTGCCGCCGCCGCGGCGCGCGGCGCCAGCCTTCACGCGGGCCGCGCGCTGACGCGCTTCGCAGCAACGGCCGAGGGGGTGCGGGCCGAGACGACGACGGGACCGCTCGCGGCGCGCTTCCTCGTGCTCGCGCCGGGGGCTGACCTGCCGGCGCTGCCGGGCTTGCCGCCGCTGCCCCTGCATGCCGTCAAGGGGCAGACGGTGCGGCTCGCGCCGCCCGAAACGCTCGGGCCCCTGCCGGCCGTGGCCGGCGGCACGTACCTCGTGCCCGAGGGCGACGCGCTCGTCGTCGGCGCAACGTTCGAGCACCGCTTCGCCGACCGCGCCCCGGACCCGGCGGCGAGCCGCCGCCTGCACGAGGCGGCCACGCGCCTCGTCCCGGCGCTCGGGCGCGCCGTCTTGCTGGGCGCCCGCGCGGGCGTCCGGATGACCGTCCCGGCCACGCACTCGCCGCGGCGCCTGCCCCTCCTCGCCCCGTTGCCCGATCGGCCCCGCGTGTGGGTCTTCAGCGGGCTCGGAGCCAAGGGCCTGCTCCTGGCGCCGCTCCTGGCAGCGCAACTGCCCGACTGGCTCGAGGCGCCCGCACGGCGCTGGCCCGAGCTACCGGCCCTCGGCTGAGCGCGCCCTCGGCTGAGCGCGCCCTCGGCTGAGCGCGCCC
>JBKBRC010000068.1:0-2405 GCA_046292345.1 Rubricoccaceae bacterium | reverse complement strand
GCGCCGCTCCTGGCAGCGCAACTGCCCGACTGGCTCGAGGCGCCCGCACGGCGCTGGCCCGAGCTACCGGCCCTCGGCTGAGCGCGCCCTCGGCTGAGCGCGCCCTCGGCTGAGCGCGCCCGGACGCGCCGCCCAGGTACGCCCGCCGGCGTACCGGCACGCCTGCCGCGCCGGGTATATTCCCGAGACCGCTCTCACCAGCCTCTACCCCGCCCTCCCCAATGGCCGAACTCACCACCTCCCGCGTGGCCGAACTGCTCGGCGACGAGGCCGACAGCCTGCTCGGCTTCGACGCGCCCAAGATCGCCAAGGACCAACTCCACCTCCCCGGCCCGGACTGGGTGGACCGCGTCTTCGGCCCTTCGGACCGCAACATCCCCACGCTGCGCGCACTCGAGCAGATGTTCGCGCACGGCCGCCTCGGCGGCACCGGCTACCTCTCCATTCTGCCCGTAGACCAGGGCATCGAGCACGCCGGCGGCGCCTCGTTCGCCAAGAACCCGCTCTACTTCGACCCCGAGAACATCGTCCGCCTCGCCATCGAGGGCGGCTGCAACGCCGTCGCGACGACCTACGGTGCGCTCGGGATGGTCGCGCGCAAGTACGCGCACAAGATCCCGCTCATCGTCAAGCTCAACCACAACGAGCTGCTCACGTATCCCAACGCGCACCGCCAGACCATGTTCGGCGCTGTGCAGCAGGCCTGGAACATGGGCTGCGTGGCCGTCGGCGCGACGATCTACTTCGGCAGTGAGACGGCGCGCATGGAGATCGAGGAGGTGACGGAGGCCTTCGCGGCGGCGCACGAGATGGGCATGGCGACCATCCTCTGGTGCTACCTCCGCAACAGCGCCTTCAAGGTCAACGGGGTCAACCACGAGACGAGCGCCGACCTGACGGGCCAGGCCAACCACATCGGCGCCACGCTCGAGGCGGACATCCTGAAGCAGAAGCAGCCCGAGTCCAACGGCGGCTACCGCGCGCTCAACACCGGCGGCTCGAGCTACGGCAAGCTCGACGAGCGCATCTACACCGAGCTCTCGAGCGACCACCCGATCGACCTGACGCGCTACCAGGTCATCAACGGTTTCGCGGGCCGCGCGGGGCTGATCAACTCGGGCGGCGGCTCCGCGGGCGAGAGCGACACTGCGCAGGCCGTCCGCACGGCGGTCATCAACAAGCGCGCCGGCGGCATGGGCCTGATCTCGGGCCGCAAGGCGTTCCAGCGGCCGATGGACGAGGGCGTGGCGCTGCTCCACGCCATCCAGGACGTGTACCTCAACGACGAGATCACGATCGCCTGACGGGTGCGCCGGCACGCCCCTCGGGGGCACTGCAGCGCCGGTCCGCCCGGCGTCTCTCTTCTGCCCTGCCCCGGGAGGGGGACGCCGGGCTTCTGGTCCCTATCCGGAGGGCGCGGGCCTGCGCCGGTCACGGCGTCGCAGGGCCCGCGGCGCGCGCAGGCAGAGAGGGCCCGTGCGGGCATGCCGCGCCCGCAGGCACCTCTCCGGCAAGGTAGGCCGCCACGACCCGCATGACCGAGGGACGCAGCATGATGAACGTGTGCCCGGAGTCGACGACGAGCTCGGCCTCGGCGCCGTCGAGGTGGGCCTCTTCGGGCGAGACCTTGCCGTCGTCGTCGCCGGCGATCACGAGGACGGGCACGCCCGGCGCGGGCGGCAGGCGCCGGACGATGCCCGAGGGGTCGGTCCGCAGCTCGCGCATGGGCCGCAGCAGCCACCCGAGCCACGGCGACATCCGGTCGGCGATGGCGGCGCCCTGGTTGGGCGGCGCGAGCATCACGACGCGCCCGACGCGCTCCGGGCGCTCGTGCGCGAGCACCCACCGCACGACGACCCCGCCGAGGCTGTGCGTGACGAAGTGCACGCGACCCGCTGGCGCCTCGGCCAGCGCCGCGCGCGTCTCGCGCGCCACGCGCCGCCCGATGCTCGCCACGTCGGGTCCGTAGCTGCTGTAGCCCACGTTGCGTACGCGGTAGCCTGCACGCTCGAGGTGGCGCGCGAGCGGTGCCATCGAGAGCGGCGTGCGGCCCATGCCGTGCACGAGCACGACGAGGTCGCGCGCGCGCGGCTCCCGATCGGCCGCCGGTGCCGGACAGTCGGGCGCGCCCCGGGGGACCGGCCCGGCAGCCGGGGCCTGCCCGGCGGCGAGCAGCAGTGCGAGCAGCGCGAAACGCTTCATGACGGAGACGGGAGAGGCGCAGACGGAGACGATGGCAGGGCGAGTGTACGGCAGGCCTGGCCGCGTTCGTACGTCGCCGCTCGCGCGGCCCTGCTCAGCGCGGCCCTGCTCAGCGCGGGCGCTCGAACACGAGGAAGTGCTGCTGCGGGAGGAAGCCGCGGTTCTCCACGAAGCGGAAGCCGGCCGCCTCTACCTCGAGCCGC
>JBKBRC010000067.1:5870-10081 GCA_046292345.1 Rubricoccaceae bacterium | reverse complement strand
CCATCGCCCGGACCCAGGCTGCCGCACCGGCCGAACGGGCGGCCCGTGCGATGTTCGACCGCCCCGATGCGGACGGCGACCGGCCGCATTAGGCGGCCGAGGGGATGACCGCCCCCGACCCGGCCGGCGCGCGCGGGCTCGGGGGCCGCCGCCGGCGCGCGTTTCCGGGTGCCTCGCGGGCTTCCAGCTCTCACGCCGCAGCAGGCGGGAAGAGCGGATAGATGGTCGCCGCCAGAGGCGCCCCGTCAGGGGCGCCGCCGGCCGCTGTCTCGGCCGCGAGGTCGGCCGCCTCCTGCGCGCGCTCGGCCGCCTCGGCCGCGCGCTGCTGCGCCGCCACCAAGCGTAGGATCTGCCGGCGCACGCGGCGTGCGCGCCGCCGCGCTGCACGGTCCAGGATCGAGTTGAGCTGGAGGCGGATCGCCTCGATGCGGCGCGGCCCGAAGCCCGCGAGCGCCTCGAGCCGGCCGTCGTGCGCTGCCCGCTCGAGCTCGGCCAGCGAGCCGACGCCGAGCTCGGCCACGACGCGCCGCGCGAGCGCCCTACCGATGCCCGGCACGGTCGCGATGAGCGCGGCCGGATCGTCAGCCTCGAGCAGCCGGTCGCGGAGCGCAGCCCGGCCGGCTTCGATGTACTGCGCCAGGTGCGTCGCCAGGCCGGCGCCGACGCCGGGCAGGGCGAGCAGCGCCTCACGCCCACCCCGCGCGTAAGCCAGCGCGACCGGCTCCTCGAGCGTGCGGAGCAGGTCGGCCGCGTGCACGTACGCCTGCACGCGGTACGGGTTGGGCTCGCCGCGGCGGACGAGCAGGGCGGCCATCTGCGCGAGCAGATCAGCCAGTTCGTGGTTCGTAGGCCCCGAGGGGGCCGGCAGCAGGTATCCGTTCGTTTTCATGCGAGTCCTCTTCCGGTGAATCCGGATTCCGGTGAATCCGGACCAAGCTAGAACGGCCCGGTGACACCGATTCGTCACGCCCGATCGCAGAAAACAGGCGCCCACGTGGCCCATGCCGGAGCCTCCGCCGAGGCCTCCGCCGAGGCCTCCGCCGAGGCCTCCGCCGCGCGCCTACTCGAACGACGCCCGGAACGTCTCGAACGCTTCTCGCAGCGCTGCCACCTCGGCCTCGAGCGCCGCCACACGCGCCTCGAGGGCGTCGCGGTCGCCGCCCTGCGCGGGGGCGGGCGCTGTCACCGTGCCAGCCTCGAGCGTCGCCGCGCCGGCCTCACCGCCGAGCAGGTGCGCGTAGCGGTCCGCTGCCTGTCCCGGCCGGCGTGGCAGGCGGACGACGAGCGGCGCCTCGCGGTCGGCAAGCAGCCAGAGCGCCTCCTCCACGTCGTCGGTGCTGGCGAAGGCGAACAGGCGCGCGCTGCGCGTGCGAATCTCACCGGCGGTCTGAGGGCCCCGCAGCAGCAGGATCGTAAGCGCGGCCAGCTCGCGCTGCCCGAGCCCGAGCGCGCGGTCGAGCAGGTGGCGGTACTTCACGGCCCGGTGGCCCGAACCACTCGTCGTGCCGGCGAGCCCGCGGCGGGCGAGGTGCTGCGCGGCATCGGAGACGACGTGCTCGGGGTAGTCCGTGACCGGTTCGCGGGCAGTCTTCTGGTTGCAGGCCGTCGTGAGCGCGCTGAGCGTGAGCGGGTAGCTCTCCGGCGTGGCGAGGGCCTTCTCGGCGAGCGCGCCCGCCACGCGCTGCTCGACGGCGTCGAGGGTGGGTCGGGTCATGGCGACACGCTTTCGGTGACGGCTCTGTCGATGACGGTTCTCACGGTGTCCTCGAACGCCCCGCGCCACGTCGGCGGCGGCGGGGCCGCGAACGCCACCCGGCGCGGCCCGTCTGGCCCCGCCACCGGATGCTCGAAGGCGAGCGCGTAGGCGTGCAGCGCGAGGTTGCGCCCGTCGAACGGCGTGCGCGCGCCATGGCGGAAGTCTCCGGCGATGGGCGTGCCGAGCGCAGCCAGCTGCACGCGCACCTGATGCGCCCGGCCCGTGAGCAGGTCCACGTCCACGAGCGAGCGGCGGCCGTCGGTAGCGAGGGCGC
Source organism: Rubricoccaceae bacterium (assembly GCA_046292345.1). Lineage (GTDB taxonomy): Bacteria > Bacteroidota > Rhodothermia > Rhodothermales > Rubricoccaceae > JBKBRC01. Next base: position 8,051 of record JBKBRC010000067.1, on the reverse strand, counting down.
GCCAGCGCAGGCGCGCCAGGCGCGCCCCGGGCGTGCCGGCGGCCACGCGGGCGACGCGCCCCTCGGCCTTACGCAGCCAGTCCTCGCGCGCGCCCTCGCCCGCGAGGCGGCCCTCGACGAGCGCGAGGTAGCGCTTGGCCGGCCGCCTCGCGCGGAACTGCGCCGAGAGGCGCGCGGCGGCCTTGGACGTGCGCGCGAGCACGACCAGCCCCGAGACGGGACGGTCGAGCCGGTGCACGAGCCCGACGAACACGTCTCCGGGACGCGCGAAACGCGCCTTGAGGTACGCCTTGGCGGCCGAGACCAGGTCCGGGTCGCCCGTGCGGTCGGCCTGGGCGAGTAGCCCGGCAGGCTTGACCACCACGAGCAGGTGGTTGTCCAGGTGGACGATCCCGAACGGCGGCGCGGGCACGCCCGGCTCGTCCCCGCTCATGGGCCGGGCACCGACGCGGGCTCCGGCGCAGCCGTCTCGACAGGCTTGCCCACGAAACGCACCACGAGCCAGAGCACGGCGGCGCAGACCGGCAGCATCACCCACCACGGTACGAAGAACGCCGTTGGCAGCGTGCCCAGGAGCAGCGCCACGCCGCCTACCGTGAGCGCGTAGGGGAGCTGCGTGCGTACGTGATCGATGTGGTCGCACTGCGAGGCGAGCGACGAGAGGATCGTCGTGTCCGAGATCGGCGAGCAGTGGTCTCCCCAGACGGCCCCGCCGAGCACGGCGGCCACAGTCGAGTAGAGGATGTGGCTGTACTCGGCCGCCGTGTGCGGGCCGTCGGCCGAGAGCACGCCCCAGGCGAGCGGGATCACGAGCGGCATCAGGATACCCATCGTACCCCACGACGAGCCGGTCGCGAACGCCGTCGCGGCGGCCAGCAGGAACACGATGGCCGGCACGAGCCCGAAGTGGAGGCGGTCCGAGAGCGCTGAGACGAGAAACTCGGCCGTGCCGAGCGTGTCGTTGACGCCCGAGAGCGCCCAGGCGAGCACGAGGATCACGATGGCGAGCAGCATCGTGCGCATGCCCCCGTACCACGCCTCGACGGCCTGCTCGAGCGTCAGAATGCGCTGCCCGACGGCGAGCGCGACGGCCGTCACGACGGCGGCGAGCGAGCCCCACATCATGGCCGTGTACGAGTTGGCCTCGGCGAGCACGTTGCGGAACGTGACCGGGTCACCGCTCTCGGCGAGCGCGCTCACTCCCGTGAGGTAGAGCCCGCCGAGCACGCCGGCCACGAGCACGCCGATGGGCAGCACGGCGTTGACGAGGCGCTGCGGCGCGCCCGGGGGCGGCGCGAACTGGTCGGCCTCAGCCTCGGTCGAGGCGATGCTCGAGTCTGGACGGAACAGCTGGCCCGTCTGCCGAGCGCGGCGCTCGGCGCGCAGCATCGGCCCGAAGTCGCGCCGGGAGAGCACGACGAAGTAGACGAAGCAGAGCGCCAGGATGGGGTAGAACGAGTACGGGACCGAGTTGAGAAAGATCGAGTAGGCCGCCTCGTCGTAGTCGGGCAGGCGCGAGACGGCCGTACCGATGAGCCCCACCTGGTAGCCGATCCAGGTCGTGGCGAAGGCGAGCGCGGCGATGGGCGCGGCGGTCGAGTCGACGAGGTAGGCCAGCTTCTCGCGGCTGATGCGCAGCGTGTCCGTGACCGGTCGCATCGTGCCGCCCACGATGAGCGTGTTGGCGTAGTCGTCGAAGAAGATGGACGTGCCGAGGACGGCCGTGGCGAGCTGCCCGCGCCCGGCTGAGCGCGCCCAGCGCGTGACGAGGCCTACGATGGCCGCCGTGCCGCCGCTCTTCTGGATCAGCCCCACAACGCCGCCGATCATGAGCGAGAACAGGATGATGGCCGCGTGGTCGCTATCGGCGAGGGCCGTCAGGACGTAGGTCTGGAAGGCGGTGAAGAGCCCCGTGAACCAGCCCGTGAGCGCGTCGCCCGAGGCGATCCAGGCGCCGAGCCAGACGCCGAGGAACAGCGACACGACGACCTGCCGGAAGGCCAGCGCAGCGAAGATGGCTACCAGCGCCGGCAGCAGCGAAAGCCACCCGAACCCGCCGGTGGAGCCGTCTGCCGCGGCCGGCGAGGCGGCGCGTGTCGTGTCGGCGACGGCCTGCGCGAGCGCCTCCGGGGCGAGTGCGAGCAGGGCGAGTGCGAGCAGGGCGAGTGCGAGCAGGGCGAG
>JBKBRC010000067.1:0-5770 GCA_046292345.1 Rubricoccaceae bacterium | reverse complement strand
GGGCGAGTGCGAGCAGGGCGAGTGCGAGCAGGGCGAGCCCCCCGAGCGCCGGGGGCGCGAGCGCGCGGGCGAGAGCGTGGCGCATGGCGGTCAACCGGTGCCGAAGATGCGGTCCCCGGCGTCGCCGAGACCCGGGCGGATGAAGGCGTGCTCGTCCAACTCGCGGTCCACCGCGGCCGTGACGATAGCCACGTCCGGATGGTACTCGTGCAGGCGGCGCACGCCCTCGGGCGCGGCGACGAGGCAGACGAACGTGACGTCGGTGGCGCCACGGTTCTTGAGGTGGTTGATAGCCCCGGCGGCGCTGCCGCCCGTGGCGAGCATCGGATCGACGACGAATACGCGCGCCTGGCGCACCTGCGGCGGCACGTTAGAGTAGTAGTCCACTGGGTCGTGCGTCTGCTCGTCGCGGTACATGCCGAGGTGCCCGACGCGCGCCTCGGGCACGAAGCGCACGAAGCCGTCCACGAGCCCGAGGCCGGCGCGCAGCACCGGCACGACGACGACCTCGCGCGCGAGGCGATGCCCGGTAGCCGTCTCGAGCGGCGTCTCGACGGCCACCTCCTCGACCGGCAGCGTGCGCAGGGCTTCGTAGGCGAGGATAGCGGCGGCGTCAGAGAGCGTCTGCCGGAACGGGCCGTGCGGCGTGGCCCGGTCGCGCAGGACGGTCAGCGCGCGCTTGAGCAGCGGGTGGTCTACGACGGTGAGCACGAGCGGGGGGGGTCTGGAGGAGTCCGGTTCGGATCGCGGCCGGGGCCGTGCCGGAGAGCGTCAGCGCTGGCGGCGGGCCCTCTGCTCGGCCACGGCGCGCTTGTGGTCTTCGGCGTTCTGAATCCACGGCTTGCGGGCGAAGTAGTCGCGTGTCAGGCGCGCGATCACGGGCGAGAGGAGAATCAGCGCGAGCAGGTTCGGGAACGTGACGAGCCCGAGCGCGACGTCGCCGAGCGCCCAGATGGCGTTCAGGCTCGTCACGGCGCCGACGAAGTGCATCCCCACGAAGACGGCCTTGAATGGCAGGATGCCCCTGGCGCCGAAGAGGTAGTTGGCGCAGCGATCGCCGTAGTAGCTCCACGCGATGGCCGTGGAGATGGCAAAGAGCAGCACCGACAGGATGACGATGAACTTGCCGAGCCCGCCCAGGCCGACCTGGCCCAGGCCGCGCTCGAAGCCGGCGATCGTAAGCGGGGCGCCGTTGCGCACGCCGTCGCCGTAGAGCGCGGTGAGCACGGTACCGTCGTCGGCGATGGCCGCGCGGCGGTTGCCGGCCTCGGGTGCACGGTTGACGATGCGCCCTGTAAACGGCTGCGTACGCTCGGCGTCGGCCCAGACCTGCTGAATGGCCACGTCGGTCCAGGCGATCTTCGGGTCGGCTTCGGAGGCGTACTGCGGCACGCCGTTCTCGACGCGGATCTCAGCCGGCGCCGGCGCCGAGATGAAGCGTCCGGCGGCGTTGGGAGCCACGTACGTCACGGCGCCTGCGTTGAGGTCGAACGTCGTCGGGTAGGCGTCGTCCCAGACAGCCGTCGTGATGAGCACGAGGCCGGTCATGGTGCAGATGAGGATCGTGTCGATGAACGGCTCGAGCAGCGCCACGACGCCCTCCGAGACAGGCTCGTCGGTCTTGGCCGCGGCGTGCGCGATGGGCGCCGAGCCCTGCCCGGCCTCGTTCGAGAACAGGCCGCGCCGCACGCCCCACATCATCGTGACCAGGAGCGCGCCGGTGCCGGTGCCGGCCACGCCGGCGCTCGGGTTGAACGCCTCGCGGAAGATGAGCGCGAACGCGCCCGGCACGTCCTGGATGTTGAGCGCGAGGATGACGAGTGCCCCCACGACGTAGACGAGCGCCATCGCCGGGGCCAGCACCCCCGTCACCTTGCCGATGCGGCTGATGCCGCCCAAGATGACCCCGCCTACGATGAGCGCCGTGACGAGCCCCGTAATCCAGACGGCGACCCCGAACTCCGAGTTCATGACGTCGGCGACGGTGTTGGCCTGCACGGCGTTGCCCGTAAGGAAGCTCGTCGTCATGAGCATGACGGCGAAGAAAACCGCGAGCGGCTTCCAGCGCTTGCCCAGCCCGCGTTCGATGTAGTACATCGGGCCGCCCGAGACCGAGCCCTCCCACGCCTTCGGGTCTTTGTCGGGCTTCTCGACGACGCGGTACTGCTGCGCGAGCGTCACCTCGGAGTACTTGACGGCCATGCCCAGCAGCGCCGTCACCCACATCCAGAAGAGCGCGCCCGGGCCGCCCCAGTGGATCGCGATCGCCACGCCGGCGATGTTGCCGATGCCGACCGTGGCCGAGAGCGCCGTCGTGAGCGCCTGGAAGTGCGGCACGTCGCCGGGCTCGTTGGGGTCGTCGTAGCGGCCGGTTGTCACGGCCACGCCGTGCGCGAAGCGCCGCAGCTGCACAAAGCCCAGGCGCAGCGTCAGGAACAGGCCCGTGCCCAGGAGCGCCAGCACCATGAGCGGCAGCGTCTCGCCCCCTACGGTGGGGCCTCCGTAGACGATGCCTTCGAGGCGCGCGATGATGTCGGCGAGGAAGTCCATGGGCGCGAGACGAGCGGTGTAAAGGCCGGATTAAGAACGGCGCGAATATACCCGAGGCGCGCCCGAGCGCACGCGCCCGTGGTTTCCGCCCCGGAGGCGGGCGGCGGGCGGGCCCTGACGGCCCGTCGTCAGAGCGCTTCTGGATCCACTTCCACGAGGCGCCCGCGCACGAGCGCGAGCGTGCGCGCGGGGAACGCCTTGACGAGCCGGTAGTCGTGCGTGGCCATCAGGAGCGCCATGCCCTGGCGGTTGAGGCGCACGAGCAGCTTCTGGATCTCGTCGGCCACGCGGGGGTCGAGGTTGCCCGTCGGCTCGTCGGCGAGGAGCAGGACCGGGTCGTTGACGATGGCGCGCGCGATGCAGGCGCGCTGCTGCTCGCCGCCCGAGAGCTCGCCCGGCATAGCGTGCGCGCGGTGGCTCAGGCCCACCTGCGCGAGCGCTTGCAGCGCGCGCGCCTTGACCTGCTTGCCCTTCTTGCCGGTCGCGTAGAGCGCGAAGGCGACGTTCTCGAACGCGCTCCGGTCCGGCAGCAGCTGAAAGTCCTGGAAAACGACGCCGAGCATGCGGCGCAGGAACGGCACGTCGGGCGGGCGGACGGTGTCAGACTGGTAGGCGCCCACGCGCACGAGCCCGTGCTCGGGGCGGACGTCCATGTAGAGCAGCTTCAGGAGCGAGCTTTTGCCGCTGCCGGTCGGGCCGATCAGGTAGGCCATCTCGCCGCGCCGCAGCGTCAGGTTGAGGTCGCTCGCCACGTCGAGGCGCGTGCCCGAGGGGTCGGTGTAGCTGACGGCGACGTTGCGCAGCTCGACGAGCGGCCGCTCAGCGGCGGGGCCGGCCGGCGGCGGCGCGGCTTCGATGCGCTCGATGGCGGGTCCGTCGAGTCCTTCGGGCATGGCGCGGGCGGGCTGCGGGCGGGCGCAAAGCTACGTCCGGGACGGCTCGGGAGCCGGCCTCAGGCGGGCCGTTGCACCACCCAGTGGATGCGCTCGGCGTCCTCGCCGGCCTCGTCCGACGAGAATCCGTCGTAGGCGGCGACGGCCTCGAGCGGCGCGGCGGCCAGCAGCGCCGCGATCTCGCCGAGCGTGTACGCCCGCTGCACGTGCTGCTCGGCCCGCACGGCGCCGCCGGGCAGCGTCATGCGCAGCGTGGTCGTGTGCAGGCGCGAGGCGGCGTCGTAGCGACTCTCGCGCACGTACGAGAACGCCGCCGTCGTGCCTGCGTCGTCGAAGCCGTCGGCGTTGTTGAGCGAGTTGGCGGGCGTGCTCTGGTCGAAGACGAACACGCCGCCGGGGCGCAGCGCCTGGGCCACGCGCGCGAAGAGCCGCCCGACGGCCTCGGTCTCGAGCAGATAGTTGAGCCCGTCGTAGAGCAGCAGCGCCACGTCAGCCGGCGGACCGGGGATGGGGTCGGCGAAGTCGGCCACGCCGAACGTGACCGGGAGGGCGCCCGCGCGGCGGCGCGCCTCAGCGATCATGGCCGGTGCGCCGTCGAAGGCGCGGTAGCGGAAGCCGGCGGGGGGCGGCCCGAGCGGCTGGAGCGCCCGCGCGAGCGCGCCCGTACCACAGCCAAGCTCGACGACGTCGCGGGCGCCGGGCGCGTGGAAGCCGAGCAGGTGGTGGAGGTAGTCGGCCCACGCCTCGTAGTCCACATGCGCCATCACCTCCTCGTAGCCGGCCGCGAGCACCGTGTACGGCTCGGCGGCAAGGGCCTGGAAGGAAGAAACGTCTCGGCGCGGGTCGGGCGCGGTCATGGCAGGTCGGGCAGGACGCGCGCAAGGAAGGCGGCGTCGTCGGGTGGGAGCGTTCCGGCGGCGCGTGCGGCGGCGAGCCGGCCGGTGTAGAGCGTGGCATACAGGCCCAGCACGCCGTCGGGACGCCGCGCGTGCTCCTGGAAATGCGCCGTGATGGCGCCCGAGCGCCAGGCGTCTGGTACGTGGTAAGCCTGCTCGCCGTAGGGTCCGTCAGGCGCGGCGGCCGGGAACGACTTCTCGGGCTCGAACAGGCGCCGCCCGAGGTGACAGCCGGTGCACTGCACGGGCGAGGCGAGCGGACGCGGCGCCGTCGCCGTGCTCGGGGCGAGGCGCCCGCTGGCGTCGTAGACGGCGAAGTCCCAGAAGCCATCGGCGCGGCGGCGCTTGGCCGTCGTCTCTACGAGCGCGCCGCCGAGGCGGTGCTCGCCCACGATCCAGGTGCCCGGCGCGTAGACGAGCGCGCCGCCCGGCGCGGCCGCGGCCACGAGCGCGCCCCGGAGGGCGGCAAGCGGCACGTAGACGCGGCGCCGCGCCTCGGTCATGGCGCCGGTCACGTCTACGACGAACCACGCGGGGTCGTCGGCGAAGGGCGCCTCGGCGCGCAGCGCGTCGAGCGTCGGCGGCAGGCGCCGCGCCCGGGCGTACGTGGCCCCGACGAACGCGTCGAACTCGTCCTGGTCGAGCGCGCCGTCGGCGTCGGCATCAGCGGCGCGGAGCGCCTCGTGGAAGCGCGCGTCGAGGTGCGCCGGGTCGAGCGCGAAGCCGCCCCCCTCGCGCGCCACGAGGCCGGCCTCGAACGGATCGCCCCCCTCGTCGGCCACGTAGCCGCCCAGCAGGGCGCGCAGCACGCGCTCGGGGTTGCTGCGCTCGAGGCGCAGCGGGACGCGCTCGCTCGGGGGCCCGCCGCAGCCGGCGGCGAGCGGGGCCGTCAGGAGCGCGAGCGGCGCGAGCGCGAGCGCGAGCAGCGCCGGCAGGGCGCGGCGGGAGCGGATCATGCGTGGTCAGCGGGAGCGGCCGGAGGTGCGAAGCTGCTCGAGGTAGGCACGCGCCCGGGCGTCTCCGGGCGCGAGCGCGAGCAGGCGCTCGAACGTACGCTGCGCCCGGGCCGTCTGCCCAAGGCGCATCTGCGCCACGCCCAGGTTGCCGAGCGCGGGCACGTGCGCCGGGTCGAGGCGGAGCGCCGCCTCGAGCGCGCGCGCGGCCGCGGCGGCATCGCCGGAGGCCAAGAGCGCCGTGCCGAGGTTGACGCGCGCCGGCAGCAGGCGCGGGTCGAGGCGGAGGGCTTCCTCGAGCGCCTCGCGCGCGCCGCCGAGGCGGCCAAGCTGCAGGCGCACGAGCCCGAGGTCGTTCCAGGCGCCGGCGTGGCGCACGGGGTCCTGCGCGACGGCGGCGCGGAGCGTCGCCTCGGCCTCGGCGAGGCGCCCGGCGGCGGCCTCGGCCTCGGCGAGCGTAACGCGCGCCTCGGTCAGG
>JBKBRC010000066.1:0-10750 GCA_046292345.1 Rubricoccaceae bacterium | reverse complement strand
TGCGCGGCGTGGCAAACAGGTCGGCGACCATGAGCAGAGCGCCCTCGTGGTGGAAGATCATGCCCTCAAGAAAGAGCCGGTCGAACTCCGGGCCGGAGGCGGCGGCCATGCGTGCCATCTGCTCGGGCGAGAGCATGCCCGGCATGCCGCCGTAGCCGTCGCGCGGGTTGCGAGGGCCCTCGGCAGGGGAGGCGTGTGCGCCATCGTGGCCGGCATGGCCGGCATGGCCATCGTGGCCGGCATGGCCATCGTGGCCGGCATGGCCGGCATGGCCATCATGGCCATCGTGGCCGGCGTGATGGGCTTCGTGCGCATGCTCTGGTGCGTACGTGGCTAGCCAGCGGCGCATCCAGGCGATCTCGTCGTCTTGCGAGAGCGCGATGCGCTGCGCGATCAGGCGCACGCCCTCGCTGTGCGCGCGCGCCGGCACGAGCGCTGCCATCTCGACGGCCTGCTCGTGGTGGTGGATCATGTCGCGCACGAAGCGCACGTCGGCCTCGGTGTGGGGGAGCATCGCCGGCGCAGCTGTGGCCGGGCGGGTCGGTGCGCCGGGCGCGCCCGGCTGCACGGGCCGGACCTGCGCCTGCGCGGGGAGCATGGCCAGCAGGCTGGCGGCAAGCGCGATGCGGAAGGAGGACAGCATAGGAACAGAGGGGAGCAGCAGGCAGAGGAACGGGACCGGGCCGTCAGCCGAGGACGCCCAGGCGCCGGTAAGGCGCGCGCAGCGTGTTGCCGTCGGCCTCGAGCGCAGCGGCTCCGTGGCGCCAGATGGCGTGGAAGCGGACGACGTAGGACGCCATGGAGAACACCATCACCGCTGCCGTTAGTGTCACCGCCGCCCCCAGGACCGGCGCGGGGGCAGTCACGAGAGCCAGCACGACCGTACATGCGAGCAGCCCGACGGCGATTTTACCAGACCACAGGCTGGACGTGAAGTGTCCCAGGCGGCGCGTCTGGATCAGCCCGCCGGCGGCCAGGACCGCGTCGCGCAAGATGACGAGCAGCACGAACCAGAGCGGCAGATTCGGCCCGGCGTCGGGAGGGCGCGTGAGCAGCGCAAGCGTGACAGCCGCAGCGGCCACCTTGTCAGCCGTCGCGTCGAGCATCTTGCCCCATTCCGAGACCGTGTCTGTCCAGCGCGCGATCCGGCCGTCGAGCCAGTCGGTCGCCACGGCGAGCGCGATCAGGCCGAGCATGACCGGGAGGGGTCCGCCGCGGTAGACGAGCCAGGCGATGGGGGCCACGAGCGCGATGCGGGCAAGGCTGAGCAGGTTCGCCGTCGTCCAGAACCGGCCCATGTCTGGAAAGCCGGGGAACTCAGGGCGGGAGGGGGGCATGGAGAAGGGCGTGCAGGTCGCGTAAAGATAGGCGGAGCGGGGCGGGGATACCTTGCCGGCACTCGTCCCGAAAGTGTCACGCTCCCACGCGCCGCGCCATGCTGCACCCGCTCGTTTTGCTCGTCGCAGCCGCGCTTGCCGTGCAGGCGGGCGCGTGGGCGTGGCTCGCGGCCGGCTTCCGGCGTACGCGCGAGCAGCAGTTAGACGCGGACACGCCCCTGCCGGCGGTGCCGCTGCCGGTCTCGGTCATCGTCGCGGCGCGGGACGAGGCGGCCTGCCTGCCGGCGCTGCTCGCCGCGCTCGCCGCGCAGACCCACCGCTTCGCCGACGGCACGCCTGCCTTCGAGGTCGTCGTCGTGGATGACGGCTCGCAGGACGCTACGGCGGCCGTCGTGCGGGAAGCGGCCGAGGCGTGGGCCGCCCGCGGGGGAGCAGAACTGCACCTCGTGTCGGTCCGGCCCGGCGAGGCCGAGCGCGCCGGGCTGCCGCGTAAAAAGTACGCGCTCACGCGTGGCATCGCCGCCGCCCGTCACGCACGCCTCGCCTTCACCGACGCCGACTGCGTGCCGCCGCCCTCGTGGCTGGCCGCCCTGGCGGCCTACGCAGCGCAGGACCCCGATGGGGAACCGCGCGCGGAACCGCGCGCGGAACCGCGTCTGGGAGGCGACGCGGAGGGGGGCGGAGACGGCGGCGCGGTGCTCGTCGGGTTCAGCCCGTATGCCCGGCGGTCGGGCCTGCTCGGGGCGTTCGTCCGCTACGAGACGCTGCTGACGGCGCACCAGGCGGCGGCGGCGGCCGGGCACGGGCACGCGTTCCACGCTGTCGGGCGCAACCTGTCGTATCCGAAGGCCGTGTTCGCGCAGCTGGGCGGCTTCGGCGCGCACGCGGCCTCGCTCTCAGGCGACGACGACCTGCTCGTGCAGGCGGCCGCGCGGGCCGGCCTGCCGGCCCGCTACGTCGTCGACGCGCGGGCCCACGTCCCGACCGAGGCGCCGCCGCCGTTCCGCGCCTGGGTGCGGCAGAAGCGGCGGCACGCCTCGGCGGGGCGGTTCTACGATCGCCGAGCGCTCGCGCTGCTGGCGCTGTTACACGGCTCGGCGCTCGTCGTGTGGGCGGGCGGACCGCTGCTGCATGCGGCGCTCGGCGTGCCGTGGGGTTACGGCCTGCTGGCCGTGCGGCTGCTGCTCCAGCGGGGCGCGCTGCGCCCCGCCGAGGAGGCTTTCGGCGCGCGCGACCTGACGCTCGCGCAGCCTGCGCTGGATCTGCTCTACGCGCTCTACCAGGCTGGTCTGGCCGTGCTCGGCGCGCTACCCGTGCCGAAGCGCTGGTAGCTGGTAACGCTGGTAGCTGGTAACGCTGGTAGCTGGTAAGCAGTCCGTCGCTGAGTAGTCCGTCCGCGGGTCCTTCGGCGGCCTTCCACGAGCACGGACATGAAAGGAGCGGGCAAAAAAAGCGTCCCGGCACGCTCGTGGCATGCCGGGACGCGCAGGGTGCCCGGGACTGGATTTGAACCAGCACGCGATTGCTCGCACCACCCCCTCAAGATGGCGTGTCTACCAATTTCACCACCCGGGCAGGAGTAAGAAAGAACAGGCTCGCCGGCGGGCGGTCGAGCCGGAGTGACTCCGGTAGGGCTCGAACCTACGACCCGCTGGTTAAAAGCCAGCTGCTCTGCCAACTGAGCTACGGAGTCGCGGAGGCCGTCTGGCAGGGAGGCCAACCTACGGCGCGGCGGCGGCAGGTGTCAACGCCACGCGTGTGGAGGGCCGGCAAAGAAGCGTCCGCCGGTGCCCTGCCGGCCGGTCACCGCTCGGAGGCCTGCGCGGCTGGCGTCTTGAGCGCGATGTGGAGCTCGTCGAGCTGCGCCTGGTCTACGGGGGCAGGCGTCTGGCTCATCAGTTCGGTGGCGTTCTGCGTCTTCGGGAACGCGATCACGTCGCGGAGCGAGGGCGCGCCCGTGAGCAGCATCGCGAGGCGGTCGAGCCCGAGCGCGATGCCGCCATGCGGCGGCGCGCCGAAGCGGAACGCGTCGAGGAGGAAGCCGAAGCGCTCGTGCGCCTCCTCGTCCGAGATGCCGAGCAGGCCGAACATGCGGCGCTGCACGTCCGGCTGGTGGATGCGGATCGAGCCGCCGCCGATCTCGGAGCCGTTGAGCACGAGGTCGTAGGCGCGGGCGCGGGCGGCCCCGGGGTCGGTCTCGAGCAGGGGCAGGTCCTCGGGCTTGGGGCTCGTGAACGGGTGGTGCATGGCGTAGTAGCGCCCGTCCTCCTCCGAGTACTCGAAGAGCGGGAAGTCGGTCACCCACAGGAAGCGCCAGGGCCCGTCGGCGCCGGGGGGCACGAGACCCATCTCGGCGGCGAGGTGCAGCCGGAGCGCGCCCATCTGCTCGAAGACCCTGGGCTGCGGGCCGGCGAGCACGAGCACGAGGTCGCCGGGGGCGGCGCCCGTGGCCTCGATCGCGGCCTGCATGCGCGCGCGCGGCAGCGCGTCCTCCTTGACCGACTGCGTGAACGGCGCCCCGTCGGGCGGCAGCCTGGCGTAGAACAGGCCCGAGGCCCCGAAGCGGGCGCGCACGACGTCCTTGTCGAGCGCGTCCATGGCTTTGCGGCCGCGCGCGGCCTGGCCCTCGGCGCGGATCGCGACGACGGCGCCGCCGGCCTCGAGCGCGCGCTCGAACGGCGCGAAGCCGGCCCCGCGCATGGCCTCCGAGACGTCGGCGATCTCCATGCCGAAGCGCAGGTCCGGCTTGTCGGAGCCGTATCGGCGGATGGCCTCGGCGTAGGGCATGCGCGGGAACGGCGTCTCGATGGCGATGCCCCGCGTCTCCAGCCAGATGGCCGACACGAGGCCCTCGACGAGCGCGTAGACCGTCTCCTCGGTCGGGAACGTCATCTCGACGTCGATCTGCGTGAACTCCGGCTGGCGGTCGGCGCGCAGGTCCTCGTCGCGGAAGCACTTCGTGATCTGGAAGTAGCGGTCCATGCCCGCCACCATCAGGATCTGCTTGTACGTCTGCGGGCTCTGCGGGAGCGCGTAGAAGTGGCCCGGGTGAACGCGGCTCGGCACGAGGTAGTCGCGCGCGCCCTCCGGGGTGGACTTCATCAGGACGGGCGTCTCGATCTCGACGAAGCCCTCGCCGTCCATGTAGCGGCGCGTGGCCTGGTAGAGGCGGTGCCGGAGCAGAAAGTTGGCCTGGAGCGAGGGCCGGCGGAGGTCCAGGTAGCGGTAGGTGAGGCGGAGCTCCTCGCCCGCGCGCGAGGCCTTCGGATCGTGCTCAGAGACGGTGAACGGCAGCGGGTCCGCGACGGCGAGCACCTCGACCGAGCGCGCGTACACCTCGACGGCGCCCGTGGCCAGGCGGGGGTTGGCGCCCGACTCGCGGAGGCGCACCTCGCCCTCGACCGAGATCACGTCTTCGCTGCGCAGCCGCTCGGCGACGGCGGCGGCCCCGGCGGCGAGGTCGGGGCTGAAGACGACCTGCGTGTAGCCGTATCTGTCGCGGAGGTCTACGAAGACGAGCCCGCCCAGGTCGCGGCGCGTGTCGACCCAGCCCTTGAGCGTGACCGTCTGCCCGGCGTGCGCGGGGCGGAGGTCGCCGCAGGTGTGCGTGCGCGGAGCGTGCCGGGGCGCATCGGCGGCGGTGAGGCGGGGGCGGGCGGGAGCGTCGGACATGAGGCGGCGGCGGGTGCGATGCCCAAGTTACCCGGAAGCCCCGCTCGTTGCCGCGCCCCTTCCGGGAAGCTGCGGCGAGGAAGGCGCGCGGGCGCGGGTGGCCCCGGTGCCCGCGCGCTGGAAGCCCACCGTGCCCTGTCCCGGAAGTCCGCTCCCAGTCCTGTGAAGTCCGTTTCTAGAAGTCCACTGAAGTCCGTTTCTAGAAGTCCACGCGGAGGCGGGTATTGATCGTCAGCGGCGTCAGGCGGGTCGGGACGGCCTGGAAGGCGCGCCCGTCGTCGCCGACGAAGCTGTACGCGATGACGTTCTTCATGTCGAACACGTTGAGCACCTCGGCGGTGGCGTGCAGGAAGAGGGGCCCGCCCGAGACGGCGCGCCCGAGGCGCAGCTTCTTCGTCGCCCCGACGTCGAAGCGCAGGAACGACGGGTAGCGGAGCACATGCCGGAAGCCGGGCTCGAAGAGGTCCACCCCGCCGACGGTCTGCGAGACGCGCGGCGGCGTGTAGGGGAGGCCCGAGGCGTAGAGCGTGCGCAGGTGGAGCGTCCACGTGTCGTCGCCCGGGAGGTGGTCCTGCACGAAGAGCGTCAGGTTGTGCGGGCGGTCGGTGGGCCGGGCGCGGAGGCCAGCGTTCTGCGGCGTCTCGAAGCCCTCGAGGAAGCGTTCGCGCGTGCGAAGGTAGCCGTACGAGATCGTGCTCTCGAGACCGGGCACGAGCTCGGCGCGCAGCTGCACGTCGGCGCCGTAGGCGAAGCCGCGCGTGTCGTTGTGCCCGGAGTAGGCCACGCGCACGTTGCGTACCTCGTAGGAGATGAGACGGTCGAGGTGCTTGTAGTAGCCCTCGGCGCGGAGGGCGAGGCGGCGGGCCGGGAAGAAGCGCTCTCCGCCGACGACGAGTTGCACGGCCCGCTGGCTGCGCAGGTCGCGGTTGAGCGCGCCTAGGATGGACTCGCCCGGCGCGGGGTCGCCGCGGAGCTCGCGGTACGTAGGCGCCTGGTGGTAGACGCCGACGGCGGCCGAGAGGGCCGTCTCGGGGGCGAGGCGCAGCGTGGCCGAGGCGCGCGGCGCGAGCGTCCACTCGTTCGTGAACGAGAAATAGTCTGCGCGGAGGCCGGCCGTGAGTGTGAGGCGCTCCGAGGCGGCGAAGGTGTCCTCGAGCCAGAGCGCGGCCTGCCGGGCCGAGAGGCGGGCCGCGTCCGAGAGCGAGTCTACGGTGACGGCGACGGGGTTGCCGTCGAGGTCGCGGCCGGCCACGCGCGTTGTCTCGAAGAGCACGTCGTCGAAGGCGAGCAGGCGGGCCGACCAGCCGGCCTCGGCGGCGTGGCGTCCGGCGGCGAACAGGTAGCGCCCCTCGGCGGTGGCGGTCGTGAGGCGGATCGTGTTGTCGGCCAGGTCGCGCTGCGAGGACTGGCCCTCGGCGATCTGGTCGAACTCGGTGGGCGTGTCGGGGCGCTGGATGCGGCGGAAGAGCGTCGTGCGCGCGGTCACGTCGAGCTGCTCGAACTCGTCCGTGCGGAACGTCGAGACGGCGTGCTCGGCGCGGAGAGCCGGCGCGAGGACGCTCGTCAGGCGCACGCCGCCGAAGACGATGTCGTAGCCGGTCGTCTCGGTGCCGGCGTACTCGGAGGCGATCGTGCGGACGATGTTGGGGAAGATGCCGAACGTGGTCGTGCGCTGCGTGGGCGCGAAGCGGTAGCGCTGGCGCGCGTACAGCCCGACCGCGCGGAGGCCGTGGCGCGCGCCGAGGCGCGCGTCGAAGACGCCCTGGGCGTCGCGGAAGTCCGGGTCGTAGGCGCCCGTGAGCTCCTGCCCGGCGAAGAAGCGGCGCGGGCGGGCGCTGCGCACGGCCACGGCGAGGCCGGCCGCGCGCCCGAGGCCGGCCTGCACGGTCGCGCCGGCGTCGAGCGTCGAGGCGTAAGCCGTCCCGAAGACCGGCCCCTCGGGACGCGCGTAGGTCGCGTCGAGGACGGAGGCGAGCTTGCCGCCGTAGCGGACGGGGAAGCCGCCGGCGTAGAGCGTCATGCGCTCGGTCAGGTCGCCGTTGACGAGCCCGAGGCCCTCCTGCTCGCCCTGCTTGGTACGCAGCGGGCGGTAGACCTCGAACCCGTCCACGAAGTACTGGTTGTCGTTGTACGACCCGCCGCGCACCGAGTAGGCGTTCGAGAGCTCGTTGTTGCTCGTCACGCCGAGTTGAACCTGCACCGAGCGGAGGGCATCGGCGAGGCCGGTCGGCATGGCGCGCAGCGCCTGCGGCGTGATCGTGCTGATGCCGACGCCGGCCGCGGCCTGGCCCTGCACGACGGCCTCGCCCAGGTCGAGCCCGGCCTCGCCGAGCCGCGCCTCGAGGCGGGTCGTCTGGCCGCGCAGCACGGTCACCGTGTCGCGCAGCGGCGCGTAGCCGACCGCCGAGACGCGCACGGGGTAGCGCCCCTCGGGGATGCGGAACGCGAAGCGGCCGTCGGCGGCGGCGGCGGTGCCGAAGTTGGTGCCCTCCACGAGCACGGTCGCGCCGGGGATGCCCTGCCCGTCGGTGGCAGACGTGACGCGGCCGGCAATCTCGCCCCACACCTGGGCCGCAGCCGGGAGGGCGGGCACACCCGCGACGAGGAGCAGCAGAGAAGCGCGCGCGAGCGCGCGCAGCACGCGGAGCGAGGACGGAGGCATGGGGCCGAGGCGGGACCGGGCCGGCGAAGCGCGCGGCGGAGGCAGAAGATCGGTAGCCGTCGGCGATAGGCGTGCAGGGCAGGGACCGGCGCGCGCGCGCCAACCCGGAAGGGGCGCCGGGCGGCCCGGTGCCAGGCCGCCCCGTGGCGCGCGCAGCGCATCGGGCCGGAATATAGGGTCCGCACGAGCCGTTCCGGGCGCCCGGCTATCTTGCGCGCCGACCGCGCCCGCGTCTCCGCTTTCGAGGCCTTCGTCTCTGTAGCCCGCTTCATCCGTGCGTTCTCTACCCTTCGCTCTTGCCTTCCTGCTCGCCGTCGTGCTCTGGCCGGCCACGCCGGCCGCGCAGCCGCGCCCGTTCCAGACGCTCACCGTGGACCAGATCATGCAGGCGCCCGAGACGTGGATCGGCGCGTGGCCTTCGGCGCCCTACGTGGCCGAGGACGGGCGGACGGTCTACTTCCGCTGGAACCCGCAGGGGCGCTTCGAGAGCGACTCGCTCTTCGCCGTGCCGCTCGCCGGCGGCGCGCCGCGCCTCGTCACGGCCGCCGAGGCGCGCCTGGCCCCGCCTCGCTTCGACGGCTTCCACGCCGACCGGCTCGCCTACGATGCCACGCTCGCCCGCCGCGTCGTCGTGCGCGACGGCGACCTGTGGCTCTACCGCCGCCCGCAGGGCCGCGAGGCCGGCGGCCTCGTGCCGCTCGTGCAGGGGCCGGAGCGCATCCTCGACGCGCGCTTCAGCCCCGACGGACGGCGCGTCATCTTCCGCCGCGCAACCGCGCAGGGCGAGGGTCTCTTCGCGCTCGAGCTCGCGACCGGCGCCACGCGGCAACTCGCCGACGTGCGCCGCGGCGCCGCCCCGGCCACGCCCCGCGAGACGGCGCAGCAGCGCTACCTCCGCGAGCAGCAGGCCCGCCTGATCGAGACCGTGCGCGAGCGCGTCCGCCGCGACTCGCTCCGCGAGGCCGCCCGCGAACGCGAGGCCGCCCGCCGCGGTGACCCGCCGGTCGTCTACACGGGCGAGCGCACGCTCGGGCAGCTCCAGCTCGACCCCACCGAGCGCTTCCTGGCCTACACGCTCGCTGCGCGCGCCGACAACCCGCAGACGCTCCTCGCCGACTACGTCACGCGCTCGGGCGTGGCCGAGGAGATCCGCGCCCGGCCCAAGGTGGGCGGCCCTGCCGGCGCCGTCGCGCTCTACGTGCACGACCTCGCGCGCGACACCGCCGTCGCCGTCTCGTTCCGCACTCTGCCCGGCTTCTTCGACGCGCCGGACTTCGCGCGCGCCCGCGGCGCCGCAGCCGACTCGGCGCGGCACGCCCTCCCGTCCGGACTGTGGTGGAGCCCGGACGGCCGCCACGCCGTGCTCGAGGTCCGCGTGCGCGACAACAAGGACCGCTGGCTCGCCCGTCTCGACCCCGCCACGGGCGTACTCACGCCGCTCGACCGCCAGCGCGACGAGGCGTGGATCGCCGGGCCGGGCATCGCGTTCCCCGGCGGGCGCAGCGCCGGCGGCTGGATCCCCGAGTCCGACGGCTCCTACCGCCGCTTCTGGTTCCAGTCCGAGCGCACCGGCTACAGCCACCTCTACACCGTAGACGTGGAGACCGGCGAGATCCGCGCCGTCACCGAGGGCCCGTTCGAGGTCTTTGACCCTGTGCTCTCGCGCGACGGCCGTGTGTTCTATTTCCAGTCGTCCGAGGGCTCGCCCTACGAGCGGCACGTCTACCGCGTCGCTACGACCGGCGGCGCGCGCGAACGCCTCACCGACGGGCCGGGGCGGTGGGACTTCGCGCTCGCGCCCGGCGAGGACGGCCTCGCGCTGCTCCACTCGCGCGCCAACGCGCCGCCCGAGGTCTACGTGCAGGCGCTCGGCCGCCGCGCCGCGCCCGCGCGGCGCGTGACCGACTCGCCTACCGCCGCCTGGCGGGCCTACGCCTGGCAGGACGCCGAGATCATCGAGATCCCCGCCTCCGATGGCGCGCGCGTGCCCGCGCGGCGCTTCCTGCCCGAGGCCTTCGGCGCCGCGCCCAACGGCAAGGCGGTTCTGTTCGTCCACGGCGCGGGCTACCTCCAGAACGTGCACCGCTGGTGGAGCCAGTACTTTCGCGAGACCATGTTCCACCACCTGCTCGCCGCGCGCGGCTACGTCGTGCTCGACGTCGACTACCGCGCCTCGGCCGGCTACGGGCGCGACTGGCGCACAGCCATCTACCGCCACATGGGCGGGCGCGACCTCCAGGACTTCGTCGACGCGAGCCGCTACCTCCAGGCCGAGTTCGGCATCGCGCCAGAGAACGTCGGCATCTACGGCGGCTCCTACGGCGGCTTCATCACGCTCATGGCGCTCTTCACCGAGGCCGAGCACTTCGGCGCCGGCGCGGCGCTGCGCGCCGTGACGGACTGGGCGCACTACAACGACGGCTATACGCGCAACATCCTCAACACGCCCGCCGAGGACCCCGAGGCGTTCGAGCGCTCCTCGCCCATCGAGTTTGCTGAGGGCCTGCGCGATCCGCTCCTGATGGCGCACGGCCTCGTGGACGACAACGTGCAGCCGCAGGACATCTTCCGCCTCGTGCAGCGCCTGATCGAGCTGCGCAAGGAGCGCTGGGAGCTGGCTGTCTACCCGGTCGAGCCCCACGGCTTCACCGAGCCGACGAGTTGGGCCGACCAGTACCGCCGCATCCTGCGCCTGTTCGAGGAACAGCTGGGTGGCTCATGAACCGTCCTGCAGGGCGACTGCAGGAGCCTGTCACCTTGGCAGATTCGGTGCGGCCGTCCACGGGCCGTGCAGGTCTACGACGAGCAGGTCGGCCGGGCGGGCGTCGTCGTCGGGGTCGGTGACGAGCAGCGCGCGCGTGGCGCCGAGGGCAGCGACGCCCTCTGGTTTGTCAGGGGCGAGCGTGCCGCCGGGTTCTACGAGCGGCGCCCAGCGGACGCCCCCCGGCTCCGCCAGCGCGAGCGCCGCCCCTGCGACGGCGCCGTCGCGCGTGGCATCGGGCGAGTCCTCGGCGGCGAGCACGACGAGCATGCGACCGTCTTGCAAGGAGGTCGCCCCTGTGAAGCCGAGCGCGACGCC
>JBKBRC010000065.1:3212-10900 GCA_046292345.1 Rubricoccaceae bacterium | reverse complement strand
GCCCACCGCACGCCCGATGCCATGGCCGAGTACGCGCGCGGCGCGCGGGCGCGCGGCCTGCGCGTGCTCGTGGCTGGCGCCGGCGGCGCAGCCCACCTGCCGGGCATGCTCGCCGCCTGGACGACGCTGCCGGTCGTCGGCGTGCCCGTCCCGACGAAGCACCTCGGCGGGCAAGACTCGCTGCTCTCCATCGTTCAGATGCCTGGCGGCGTGCCCGTCGCGACGGTCGCCATCGGGCAGGCCAGGAACGCCGGCCTGCTCGCCGTGCAGATGCTCGCGCTCGCCGATGACGCCCTGGCCGACGCGCTCGAGGCCCACAAAACCCGCCTCCGCAGCGAGGTCGCCGCGATGGACGCGCGCGTGCAACGCCTCGCCGCTGCCCCCGACCCCGCCGGCTGACCGCCGCGCCCTGCCCTCCCCGCCGCATGTCCTCTCGCCTGCTCGCCGCGCTCGCCCTCGCCGTGCCCGCTCTCGTCGCTCCCGCTGCCGCTCAGGCACCCGCCCCGCCCGTCGCCACGGCCCGGCCGGTCGAGCTGACGCACCACGGCGTCACGCGCGTCGACCCGTACTACTGGCTCAACGACCGCGAGAACCCCGAGGTGATCGCCTACCTGGAGGCCGAGAACGCCTACGCCGAGGCGGCCACGGCGCACCTGGCGCCGCTGCGCGAGACGCTGTTCCAGGAGATCGTCGGGCGCATCCGGCAGGACGAGGCGTCCGAGCCCACCTACGACCGCGGCTTCTGGTACTACACGCGCTTCGAGGAGGGCCGGGACTACCCGATCTTCGCCCGTCGTCCCGGCTCGATGGAGGCACCCGAGGAGATCCTGCTCGACGGCAACGCGCTCGCCGAAGGGCACGCCTTCTACCAGATCGGATCGTTCGCCGTCGCCGACGACGGCGTCACGCTCGCCTGGACCGAGGACACCGTCGGGCGGCGCATCTACGACGTGCGCGTCAAAGACCTTCGCACGGGCCAGACGCGCGCCTACCGCCTGCCCTCGGCCACGCCGTCGCTGGCGTGGTCCGCCGACGGGCGCACGCTCTTCTACGTCCGCCGCGACCCGCAGACGCTGCGCGCCTTCCAGGTTGTACGCCACGCGCTCGGGCGGCCCGAGGCCGACACGGTCGTGTTCGAGGAGACCGACCCCGAGTTCTCGGTCGGCGTCACGCGCTCCAAGAGCGGCCGCTTTATCCTGGTCGGCTCGCGGCAGACGCTCACCACCGAGTGGCGCTACCTGCCCGCCGATGCGCCCGGCGGCGCCTTCCGGACGCTCCGGCCGCGCGAGCGCGGGCACGACTACACCGTCGAGCACGCCGGCGACGCGTGGTTTGTGCGCTCCAACCTCGGTGGCGCGGCCAACTTCGCGCTCTACCGCGCGCCCACCGACACGCCCGACGCCTGGCAGCGCATCGTCCCTCACCGCGACCACGTGCTGCTCGAGGACTTCGACGTGGTACGCGGCGCGCTCGTGACGCAGGAGCGCGAAGACGGCCTGACGCGCCTGCGCGTGCGCGACCACGACGGCGCGCTCCGCCACGAGGTTGCCTTCGCCGAGCCGGCCTACGCCGCCCGCCTCGGCGACGCCCCCGACTACGCGCGCGGGCTCGTCCGCTACCACTACGAGTCCATGACGACGCCAGCCTCGGTCTACGACTACGACCCGGTCACGCGCGAGGCAACGCTTGTCAAGCGCACCGACGTCCTCGGCGACTTCGACCCGGCGCGCTACGTCACCGAGCGCGTCTGGATCGAGGCGCGCGACGGCACACGCGTGCCGGTCTCGCTCGCCCGCCGCGCCGACGTCCCCGCCGATGGCTCGGCGCCCCTCCTGCTCTACGGCTACGGCTCGTACGGCTTCTCGCTGCCGGCCGGCTTCTCCGTCCCGCGCCTGAGCCTGCTCGACCGCGGCTTCGTCTATGCGATCGCGCACATCCGCGGTGGCCAGGAGATGGGCCGCGCCTGGTATGAGGACGGCAAGCTGATGCGCAAGATGAACACCTTCACGGACTTCATCGACGCTGCCGAGGCGCTCGTCGCCCGGGGCTATGCCGATCCTGACCGGCTCTACGCGCAGGGCGGCTCGGCCGGCGGGCTCCTCATGGGCGCGGTGCTCAACATGCGCCCGGATCTCTGGGACGGCGTCGTGGCCGACGTGCCGTTCGTGGACGTGGTCACGACCATGCTCGACGACTCGATCCCGCTCACGACGTTCGAGTACGACGAGTGGGGTAACCCGAACGAGCCCGAGGCCTTCCGCTACATGCTCTCGTATTCGCCTTACGACAACGTGCGCGCGCAGGACTACCCGGCCATCCTCATCACGACCGGCCTGCACGACAGCCAGGTGCAGTACTGGGAGCCGGCCAAATGGACGGCCCGCCTGCGCGAGCGCAAAACCGACGCCAACCCGCTCCTCTTCCGTACCAACATGGCGGCCGGGCACGGCGGCGCAAGCGGGCGCTTCGAGCGCTTCCGCGAGATTGCCTTCAGCTACGCCTGGCTCCTCGACCGCGCCGGCCTGGCCAACTGACGCGCGCTCCGGCAGCTATTCGAGGAGCAGTTCGGTCTGCCGCTCGGCCGCCTGCCCCGAGACGCGGTCGCGCACGCGAAGCGTGAGCGTGTAGCGCCCGGGCGCCTGCCCGGCGGCATCGAGGACGACGTACTGCGCGTCGTCAGGGCGCGTGTCCCGGACCAGGAACGTGGTCGAGACGCCGCGCGCCCGTCGGCCGAGTGCGCGGCGCGCGGCGCGCGCGAGCCCGCGCGCGTCGTCGGCCGGGACGAGCCGGGCCTCCACCTCGTAGTCCGTCCGCCCGTCCCGCTGCCCGAGGTTGTAGACCTCAAAGTAGAGGTAGACCGGGTCGTCTGCACCGAAGACGCCCCAGGGGACGGGGCGGATCGTGAAGCCGCCACGCCGCACGAGCCCCGGGCCGGCCGGCACGTCCTCCTCGACCATGTAGGCGAGCATCAGGTCTGAGAGCTGGAGGCCGGCGCCGGTGAAGGCCGGCACGTCCACGGCGCGGCGCTGCACGGCACTGGCGCCGCCCGAGACGGTCTCGAACTCGAGCGAGACCTCGTGCCGGCCGGGCGGCGCCGTGAGCGTCTCGGTGCTGGCCCACAGCGCGAGCCCGTCGAAGGCGAGCACCTGGTCGGCGCGCAGGCCGAAGAGCGTGCGGCGGCGCTCGACGAGCAGGTCGCGCTCGGACGAGACGAGGAACGTCCCCGTGCGCACGTTCAGGTCCACGTCGCGGCCGTCGGCGGCCTCCGGAGCGAGCGGGATGCCGAAATGGACGTAGAGATCGGCCAGCCCGGACTGGCCGCGAAACGCGGTCACGCGGTAGGGCAGCTCGACCGTCCGGCCGGGGGTCGTGAACTGGTAGCGCTCGGGCGTGCGCCGGAACGTCTCGCGCGCCCGGGCGGCGTAGTCCATCCGGTCCAGCCCGCGCGCCGGGGCGAGGGCGAACAGGTCGGCCGGGGGGCTGTAGAGCCGGAACTCGCCGTTGCGGAACGGGTCCTCGAAAACGAAGCGGAAGTCGCCGTAGTCCCAGACGTTGAAGCGGTTGGCCTCGGCGGCGGTCGCGCTGCCGGCGAACGCCGCGTCGCGGTCCCCGAACGCCTCAACGAGGCGCGCGAAGCTGCCCTCGACAACCACGTCGGTGCGCGGCAGCCCGTAGCGCACGTGGACCTGCCCCCGGGGCGTGCGCCAGCCGGGCAGGCCGAGGTCGTCGGAGCGGTAGAGCAGGTCGGCGGCCGTCAGGCGGGCGTAGTGTTCGAGGCGGCGCTCGTTGACGGCGTTGAGGAACCGCGGGTCGCGGGCGGTCCAGTAGCGGGCCGCGAAGCCCTCGGGGTCGGCGCGGAAGGCGCTGTGCTCGTGCTCGGGTAGGATCAGCGTGAGGTCCTCGAAGGCGTCGCGGTCGGCCGCGTCCATGCGCGCGAGCGCGTCCTGGAAGGCCGCCTCGGCGGCTTCCCACTGCCCGACGCGTACGGCGGCGAGCCCGGCGAAGCGGTGCGTGGCGGGGTCGTCCGGGAAGTAGACCTGCATCTGGGCGAGGGCCGGGAGCACGGACGCGAAGTCACCCGAGAGCACAGCCAGGCGCATGAACTGGTCATAGACCGAGCGGCGACGCGGGTCGCGGCGGAGCGATGCCTCGAGGTGGCCGATGGCGCGGGCGTAGGCGCGCTCGGCGCGGCGCGCGAGCGAGACGACGGGCGCGCCCTGCGCCCGCAATCCCTCCAGGTCGAAACGGTCGGCACCGGCCGGGATTTCGGCGGCCCCGAGCGCGCGGCTCTCGGGCAGCAGCGCCACGCCCTCCTGGCGCATCGTCTGCTCCTCGAAGTCGGGGTCGGTCGTGTTGTCGCCGAGCACTCCCAGGCCCGGGTCCTCGCGCTCGTCGCCGAAGGCGGACGTCGGGCTGTAGAACGCGGCGCCGGGCAGCACGACCGCGTTGCGGTACTGCCAGTAGTCGCGGATGTGGGCCGTGCCGAGCTCCTCGTGCGCGAAGGCGTTGTCCGGATCGACGGCGAGGATGCGCTGCGCGAGCACGACCCGGCGCCGCGCGCGCGTGATCTCCTGGAAGAAGTTGGAGGCGTCGGTGCGGAGCTGGTGCAGCTCGGCCACCATGTAGAGCACGTTGCCTGGATCGAGCCGGCGGGCGGCGGCGATCTCGCGCCCGGCGCGGCGCTCGTCCCGGACGCTGCTGCGCGCGTCGAAGAGGATCCGCGCGAGGTGGTAGCGGATCTCGGCGTCGTCGGGCGCGAGCCCGGCAGCGCGCTCGAAGGCGCGCAGCGCCTCGGCGTGCGCGTTGCCGGCATAGGCGGCGAGCCCCTCCTCGAGCAGCGTCTGCGCAGCGGTCCGGTTGGTCTGCGCCGAGCCTGCCAGCGGAGCCAGGAGCGCGAGCAGGAGAGCGATCAGGCGGAGCATGACAGGGACCAGAGACGGGCAGGAGGCACCCGGGCAAAATAGGGTTTCTCCGAGGCGGCCCTGCATCTGCGCGCAGGGTCAGTTCGCGTACCCTCCGGTCGGTTCGCGTTCTCGGGAGAGCGTACGTAGCCCCTGCGTGCTCCGCAGAGTCACCTCTGCGTGCTCCCATCCACCGCGGCGTGCTCCCGCGGCGTGCTCCCGCGCGGCGCTTCCGGCCGCGCTAGTCCGAGCGCCTGCGCTGAAAGCGCAGCCGGAACCGCCCGTCGAAGCCGCCGGCGGCGGCGCAGCAGAGCGCGCACGCCACCGCGCGACGGGGCACGCGCGCGGCGCGGTGCACGCGCCCGCACCCCGGGCAGACGGCCTCCACCCCCGCGGTGCCCCCGTACGCCCCGGGCG
Organism: Rubricoccaceae bacterium; assembly: GCA_046292345.1. Lineage (GTDB taxonomy): Bacteria > Bacteroidota > Rhodothermia > Rhodothermales > Rubricoccaceae > JBKBRC01. The sequence continues at coordinate 5,582 of JBKBRC010000065.1, read as the reverse complement.
TGTCCCCACCTGGCCAGACGATGCGCCCGCTCGTGCGGTGCACGACGCGCAGGTACGCCGGACGCCCGGCGCGGGCGCAGGACGCACAGCGCCGCGGGAGTGCGGGCTCGCGGTAAAGCCCGCCCGAGGCCCCGCATGACGGGCAGCACGTCGCGTACGGCGCGGACTCGTCTGGCGGCAGCGTGCCACGGAACGTGCGCTCCGGACGCGCGCCGCAACGTACGGCGAGCGCGCGCCAGACCGCGTCGTGGGCCGTCCGGCCGCGGCGCTCGGCATCGATGGCGTGCGCGATCTCGTGCCGGAGCGTGTCCTCGACGTCCTCGGGCGCGAGCGCGAGCGCGAGCGGCGCCGAGAGCGTGATGCGCCGCGCCCCGGGCCGGCAGACGCCGAGGCGCCGCCGGGCGCGGTCGAAGCCGAACGTCCAGCCACGCGCCTGGAGCGACGCGCCGAGCAGCGCGCGCCCGAGCGCATCCATGAGCGCGTGCGCGCGCGCCTCGACAGCCGCCAGGCCGGCTAGGGCGTCTGCCGGGCGGACCGGGCCGCCTGTCACGGGCGCTCGACGCGCACGTAGCGCCGCTTGCCTACCTTGAGCACGAACGGCGCCTCGGCGGCCAGGTCGAGCACAGCCTGCGGGTCGTCGAGGCGCTGGCCGTCGCGCGAGACGCCCCCCTGCTGCACGAGCCGGCGCGCCTCGCCATTGGAGGCGACCAACCCGGCCTGCCGCATCAGCTCGACGAGTGAGAGCGCCGGCGCCTCGGGGCGGAAGACCGGCACGTCATCCGGGACTTCCTTACGGATCACCGTCTGTTCGAAGTGCGCCCGTGCGGCGCGCGCGGCCTCCTCGCCGTGGTACAGGGCCGTGAGGCGGAGCGCGAGGTCGTGCTTGGCGTTGCGCGGGTCCTTGGCGGCGTAGGCTCTCCAGCGCGGCAACTCGTCTGTCGGCACGTCCGTCGCCAGCTCGACGTAGCGGTAGATGAGCGCGTCCGGGATTGAGAGCGCCTTGCCGTACATCTCGGCCGGCGGCTCGGCCAGGCCGATGTAGTTGCCGAGCGACTTGGACATTTTCTGCACGCCGTCGGTGCCCTCGAGGATGGGCAGCGTGAGGCAGACCTGCGGCTCCTGGCCGAGACTTTCCTGGAGGTGGCGGCCCATGAGCAGGTTGAACGTCTGGTCCGTGCCTCCCAGCTCGACGTCGGCGCGGAGGTGGACCGAGTCCTGGGCCTGTGCGAGCGGGTACAGAAATTCGTGCAGCGAGATGGGCGTGCCGCTGCGGTAGCGGTTCTGGAAGTCGTCGCGCTCGAGCATGCGAGCGACCGTGACGCGCCCGGCGAGCGCGATCACGTCGGCGAACGAGAGCGGCGCGAGCCAGTCGGCGTTGCGGAGGATCTGGAGGCGCTCCGGGTGCATGTCGAGCACGCGCGCGGCCTGCGCCACGTAGGTCTCGCCGTTGGCGCGCGCCTCCTCGGCCGAGAGCGGTGGCCGCGTCTGGCTCTTGCCCGAGGGATCCCCGATCATGGCCGTGAAGTCGCCGATGATGAGCACGGCGCGGTGCCCGAGATCCTGAAACTGGCGCAGCTTGCGCAGCACGACCGCGTGACCGACGTGCAGGTCCGGTCGCGTCGGGTCGCAGCCGAGCTTGACCGTGAGCGGCGTACCGGTGGCACGGCTGCGCTCGAGCTTGGCGCGGAGCGCCTCCTCGGGGAGGATCTCGGCGATGCCGCGGCGGAGCTGGCGGAGCTGTTCTTCGGCCGGGAGGAAAGTCATCACAGGAGGATCGGGAGCGGGCGCGCGGCGCGGTTCAGCGGCGTCCTGGTTCAGCGGCGTCCTGGTTCAGCGGCGTCCTGGTTCAGCGGCGGTCCTTGAGCAGACGGTCGAGGCTGCGTTTGGCGTCGCGCTCGGCGATGGTCTCGCGCTTGTCGTAGTTCTTCTTACCCTTGCCGAGCGCGAGGGCCAGCTTGGCGCGGCCGTTCCTGAAGTAGAGACGCGTCGGGACAATGGTGTAGCCCTTCTGTTCGGTCCCCTTGCGCAGCTTGTCGATTTCGCGGCGGTGGAGCAGCAGGCGGCGCGGGCGTGTGGGCTCGTGGTTGGCGTAGCCGCCGCGCTCGTAGGGTGCGATGTAGGCGTTGAGGAGTACGAGCCCCTCGGCATCGGAGGCCACGAAGGCGTCTTGCAGGTTGGCCTGCCCGGCGCGCAGCGCCTTCACCTCCGAGCCCACGAGCACCAGGCCCGCCTCGAAGCTTTCCTCGAGGTGGTAGTCGTAGCGCGCGCGGCGGTTGGTGACGACGGTGAGCGTGCCGGGGGCGTCGGCCATGGGCGTCAGCTGTCGGAGGGCATGTCCTCGCCCGGTGCGTCCTCGCCCGGGGCGTCCTC
>JBKBRC010000065.1:1769-3112 GCA_046292345.1 Rubricoccaceae bacterium | reverse complement strand
GTCCTCGCCCGGTGCGTCCTCGCCCGGGGCGTCCTCTCCGGGCACCGGCGTCTCGGGCGAGGCGAACGGCACGGCCGGGATGTCGGAGAGCGTGCCGGCGTAGAACAGGTGCGTGGCGAGCTCGTCGAGCCCGTCCATGGCGTAGCCGTCGAGGGTGAGCTGGAAGGCGCGCGCGGCGCCCTCGGGCGCGAGCGCCTCCGGCGGGACGCGGCGGAGCGCCCCGGCGAGTGCGGCCGCACGCGGCGGCGGCAGCGTGCCCGGGCGCGCGGCGAGCAGCCCCCACACCATCGGGCGGAGCGTCAGCTCGGTCCACTCGAGGCCCAGGTCGAGCGCCACGGCGCCGGGCGGCACCGGGGTCCCGCGCGGTACGAGTGCAGCTTCGTGCCTGGCGAGCAGCGCCTCGGGCGCGGCGCCCGGTGGCGCGAGCGCGAACGCCGGGTGGGCGTCGTAGTGCTCCCTGAACACGAGCTGCGCCACGAGTGCGTGCTGCCCGTAGCGCGGATCGAACGCGACCGTCCTCACGGCGTCGAGCGGGCCTCGCACGAGGAGCATGAAGAGCGGGTCGGCCTCGCCGACGAGGCCCGCGCCGGGGACGGCTGCGAAGCGCTCGGGGGCGCGGAGCACGTCGAGCGCTGGCACGAGCGCCAGATCGACGAGGCCGCCGGCAAGCGCGCCGGCGGCCTCAAACGGATGGGCGAGCGTCGTCTCGGAGACCAGGCCGGCGCGCACGAGGGCGTCGGCAAGGACGCGCGCCGGCGCGGCGGGCCAGGTGGCGAGGCGCATCGGGTCAGCGCGTGCGCGTGAAGTCGCGGCGCTTCTCCTTGATGCGGGCCGCCTTACCGCGCAGGCCGCGCAGGTAGTAGAGCTTGGCGCGGCGCACGCGGCCCTCACGGATGCGCTCCACCCTGGCAATCTTGGGCGAGGCGTACGGGAAGACGCGCTCGACGCCGACGCCGTTGGAGATCTTGCGCACCGTGAACGTCTTCGAGGCGCCCGAGCCCTGGATGGCAATCACGACGCCCTCGTACTTCTGGATGCGCTCCTTGTTGCCCTCCACCACGCGCACGTGGACGACCACCGTGTCGCCGGGGGCAAATTCGGGGATGTCGTCGCGCAGCTGGGTCGCCTCGACGAGGCGCATCAGGTCGGTGGGGGTAGCCATGGGAGTATCGGTCAGGGTGCGGTGGGCGGGGAGGCAGCGCCTCGGCGCGCGCGCCGTGGCGCGTGCAGCCCGAAAGGTACGCCGGCCCCGGGTCCGCCCGGAGGATGAAAAGGTTCTGTGATGTTTCTTCGCCGAGGGCCGGTCAGGCGCCTTTCGGGCCGGTCAGGCGCCTTTCGGGCCG
>JBKBRC010000065.1:0-1669 GCA_046292345.1 Rubricoccaceae bacterium | reverse complement strand
GGGCCGGTCAGGCGCCTTTCGGGCCGGTCAGGCGCCTTTCGGGCCGCCTTTCAGGCGTCGTCATCGCCGGCGAGCAGGTCAGGGCGCCGCGCGCGCGTCTTCTCGAGACGCGCACGCTCGCGCCAGGCCAGGATGGCCTCGTGGTCGCCGGAGCGGAGCACGTCCGGCACGGCCATGCCGCGGAAGACGGCCGGGCGCGTGTAGGCCGGCGCGTCGAGGAGGCCGTCCTGGAACGAGTCGGAGAGCGCCGAGGCGGCGTCGCCGATCACACCCGGCACAAGGCGCACGAGCGCGTCGATGAGCACGAGCGCGGGCAGTTCGCCGCCCGAGAGCACGTAGTCGCCGATCGAGATCTCGCGCGTGACAAGCGCGTCGCGCACGCGCTGGTCGATGCCCTTGTAGTGCCCGGCGATCAGGAGCAGGTTGCCCGCGAGCGAGAGCTGGTTGGCGAGCGGCTGCGAGAGCGTCTCGCCATCGGGCGTGAGATAGATCACGTCGTCGTAGGCGACGCCCTCGGCAGCGCGCGCCGCCACGAGCGCCTCCACGCAGGCGAAGAGCGGCTCGGGCTTGAGCACCATCCCGCCGCGCCCGCCGAAGGGCAGGTCGTCGATCTGGCGGTGCTTGCCGGGCGCGTACGCGCGCAGGTCATGCACGTGGATGTGCACGAGGCCCTTGTCCTGCGCGCGCTTCAGGATCGAATGCGCAAGGGGACTCTCGACGAGGCCCGGCAGCGCGGTCACGAGGTCGATGCGCATCGCGGCAGACGTGGACGAAGACAGACGCGGCTGCTATGCGGCGGGGGCTGCTATGCGGCGGGGGCTGCTATGCGACGAGCCCTTCGGGAAGGCGCACGTAGAGGCGCCGCGCAGACAGGTCGAGCCGCGCGACGAACGCGGGCGCGTCCGGGATGAGCACGTCCTCGCCCTCCGGGCGGGCCACCTGGAACAGCAGCTGCGCCCCGCCCTCGAGCACGTCGCGGACGGTCCCGAGCGGCGCGGCTGCCGGCGAGTCGTCCTCGCCGAGCTCGAACACGTCGAGCCCGACGAGATCGTGCAGGTACGCCTCGCCGTCCTCGAGCGGCGGCAGGTCGTCCGTCGAGGCGAACACGTACTGCCCGGCCAGCCCGGCGGCGTCCTCGCGCGAGCCGACGCCATGCAGGCGCAGCAGCACGACGACGCTCCCCCGGGGGTATTGGAAGCGGACGCCCGCCACGTCCGCCGCGCGCGCCTTCTCAGGCGAGGCGCCCACGAACACGCGCCCGACGGCCGCGAAGCGGGCCGGGTCGTCCGTATCTGGAAACACCTTGAGCTCGCCGGCCACCCCGTGCGGGCGGCCAACGCGCCCCATGCGGACGAGCGTCTCGGGGTTCATGGTGCAGGCGGGGTCCCGCCGGAGGAGGCGGACAGGCCGCCCTCCCCCGGCGCGGTGTGCGGCTCAGGCCTTGGCGGCCTCGTCTTCGGCCGGCGCGCCCTCGGCCGGCGCGCCCTCGGCCGCCGAGGCGGTCTGCTCGGCGACGGCCCTGCCGGCCGCGTCGGCGACCTCGGCCGCCGCGGCGGCCTCGACGGCCGGCTGCTCCTCGGCCACGTCGGGGGCCGCGTCGGCGACGGCGTCCTGGCTGGTCCCGGCCGTGGCCTCGTCAGCCCCGGCGGCCTCGGCGGCGGCCTGCCCG
>JBKBRC010000064.1:0-11024 GCA_046292345.1 Rubricoccaceae bacterium | reverse complement strand
TCCGAACTGCTCAGCGGGCTCGACGAGGCGGCGCAGGAGGACAACCGCTTCCTTGTCATCTCGACCTCGCACCGCCGCTCGGCCGACTTCAAGCGCGCCGCGCAGGCGTTCAACAAGCGCGACGTGTCAAGCTACTCTGGCCCCCTGCTCTACGCAAGCGCTTCCGTAGCCGGCGCCGGGCAGCGCGGCGCGCCGGCTCAGTAGAGCCGCTCGAGGCGCTCGCGAGGGGCGGGGCCGTCCTCGCGTGAGACCCAGTAGGTGGGCGCCCCGGCATCCGGGCGCCGCGCGAGCGGGTCTTTCCCGAGCGCGCGCAGCGCGAGTCCGATGGGCAGCACGACCAGGAAAAACAAGAGCGTGAGCAGCACCCGCGTCATCACGAACCCGAGTGCGAAGGCCACGCCCATCCATACGCGGTAGGCCGGACGCAGCAGACCCGGGGCAAGCGTGCCCAGGGCTACGAGGGGCCCCCCGAGCGCGACGAGCGCGAGCGCGAGCGGCCGTAGCGTCCACCCGTTGCGCCACGCCGAGACGAGCGCCAGCGCCAGGAACACACCCCCTACGACGAGCCCGAAGCTCCGCAGCTTGGGGCGCGAGGCGTCGAGGGCGCGCAGCTCGGCGCGGATGGCGGCAAGTGGCGACACGGCGGGACTTTTAGGACGAGGGACGCTAATATCGTCTATGCGAGGCGCCGGGGCCTGCGGGCTAGCCTGCCCGGGTGCGGTGCTCTCGCGTTTCACCTCCCGAGCCTTCGCCTTTCGTTTCGTGCTCTGTTCTCGGTTGGCCACGCCCGCGGCCGTGCTCGCTCTTCTGCTCGTGGCGCCCGCGCTTGGCTGCGCCGGTCCGCGCGAGGCCTCCGCGCCCGGCCGCGACGCCCGCGTCTCTGACGCCTCGTCGTCCGTTCCGATGTGGGCGCGCCGCGCCGTGTGGTACCAGGTGTTCCCCGAGCGCTTCCGCAACGGCGACCCGGCCAACGATCCCACGCCCGAGAGCATGGAGGGTGCCTGGCCGCAGGTGGGCGCCGCCGCGCTGCGCGCCGCCGGCTGGCGGCCGACGCCCTGGGGCCACGACTGGTACGCGCCCGAGCCCTGGGCGCAGGCGCTCGGCGAGGACTTCTGGCGCGCCGTGCAGCTTCGCCGCTATGGCGGCGACCTGGAGGGGCTGCGCCAGAAGCTGCCCTACCTGCGCGCGCTTGGCGTGACGGCGCTCTACCTCAACCCCCTCAACGACGCGCCGAGCCTGCACAAATACGACGCGCGCTCGTACGTCCACGTCGACCGGCACTTCGGGCCGGACCCCGAGGGCGACGCGCGCCTCATCGCTGCCGAGGACCCCCGCGACCCGAGCACGTGGACGTGGACGGCTGCCGACCGCCTCTTCCTCGACGTGCTGCGTGAGGCCAGGGCGCTCGGCCTCCGCGTCGTTCTGGACTTCTCGTGGAACCACACCGGCACGCAGCACGCCGCCTTTCAGGACGTGCGCCGCCGCGGCGCGTCCTCGCCATTCGCGAACTGGTATCGCGTCGACGCCTTCGACGACCCCGCTACCCCCGCGGACGAGTTTCGCTACACCGGGTGGGCCGGCGTGGCCGAACTGCCCGAGCTCCGCAAGGTCGACCAGGCCGGCCATCCGCATGAGGGCATCCCCTATGAGGGGCACCTGGACCCCGAGGTGGCCGCGCACGTCTTCGCCGTCACGCGCCGCTGGCTCGACCCCGACGGCGACGGTGACCCCTCCGACGGCGTGGACGGCTTCCGCCTCGACGTGGCCGAGATGGTCCCGCTCGGCTTCTGGCGCGACTACCGCGCCTTCGTCAAGCAGGTCAATCCTGAGGCCGTGCTCATCGGCGAGATCTGGTGGCAGCGCTGGCCCGAAGTCATGATGGACCCGCGTCCCTACCTCGGCGACGCGTTCGACGGCGTGATGGACTACCGCTGGTTCGAGCCTGCGCGGCGCCTGCTCACGGGCGCGCCGCCCGGCCGCATGACCCCGTCGCGCTTCGCCGCGCACCTGGACTCGCTCTACGCCGGCCTCGCGCCCGCGCACCGCGAGGCGCTCATGACGACCGCCGGCACGCACGACACGCCCCGCCTCGCCACGACCCTCTTCAATCCGCACGCGCGCTACAAGACGCGGGAGACGCCGCGCGAAGACCCCGCCTACCGGACCCACCGTCCGGGCGACGACGCCTACCGCACGCAGCGCCTGCTGCTCATGCTTCAGTTCACGCTCCCCGGCGCGCCGCACCTGTTCTACGGCGACGAGGTCGGCCTCTGGGGCGCTGACGACCCGGACAACCGCAAGCCGATGCTGTGGGACGACGTCGCCTACGACGACGAGGCCGCCGACGTGCTCGGACGGCCCACCCCGGTCTCGCGCGTCGCGCCCGACACCGGCCTGCGCGCCTTCTACCACGAGTTGATCCTGCTCCGGCGTGCCTACGCCGACCTCTTCTCGGCGGGCGCGCTCGAGTGGGTGACCACCAACGACGCGGCTGGCCTGCTCGTCTACCGGCGCACGCTCGAGGCCACCGGCGGCCAGACGCAGGTCGCTACGGTCGCGCTCAACCTCGGGGCGCGCCCGCTCCCGGTGCCCGTCTCCGGACGCGACCTGCTGCGCGTCGGCGGCGGGCGAGACCGCGCCGTCGGGCCGCGCGGCGCGGTCGTCTGGATCGACGAGCGGTAGGCGCCCGGGGCGCGCCCCGGGCGCGCCCGGCGTATCACTGTCCTACGGGGTTTGGCGGCGCGGTGGCCCGGGCGGGCGGCATGCGGAGCTCGGCCTGCGTCACGCGGTGCTCCCAGAGGCGGTTGCCCTCGGCGTCGAAGGCGCGCAGGGTGAGCGTGCGGTCGGTGCGCGGCCCCTCGAACGAGAGCGTGCCGAAGTTGCGCTGCCCGGCCACGAGCGTGCCCGGCACGCGGAGCGGGTTGTCCCGCTCGGGCGAGTCGGCGCGCGTGGCGAGCGTGGAGGCGCCGGCCGTGAGCGGGCTCGACGTGAACTCGTAGAGCGGGTAGGCGCCGGGGCGCTCCAGGCGCAGCAGCTCGGCGTGGTGACGGTCGCCGGAGATGAACACGACGCCCTCGATGCCGCGCCGCTCGATCTCGCGCAGGATGAACGCCCGCTCCTCGGGCGCCACGTTGACGTAGTTCTCGAACACCGGTATCGTGTTCAGGAACTGCCCACCCATTCCGACGATCTTGAAGGGCGCGCGGCTGAACGTGAGCGCGTCGAGCAGCCACGTGAGCTGTTCTTCGCCGAGGATCGTGCGCCCGGCGTCGGCCGGCGTGGCGTTGGGCGAGCGGTGGTAGCGGTTGTCGAGCAGGAAGAACTCGGCGTCGCCGTACTGGAACTGCGTGAACACGCCCGGCACTCCGGGGAGGCCACGCGAGGCCGCGGGCCAGTAGCGCGTGAACGCCTCGAGCGCGGCGCCTTTGAGCGCGTAGGAGCGGTCGGAGTCGTTGGGTCCGAAGTCGTGGTCGTCCCACGTGGCGTACTGCGGCGTGGAGGCGAGCAGGCGCTGGAGCGCGGGCTCGCGGCGCGCGTGCGCGTGGCGGTAGTTGAGGCCGTCGGCGGTCCACCAGTCCACCTCGCGGAGGTAGACGTTGTCGCCGAGCCAGACCATCGCGTCCGGGTTCTGGTCCGCGATGCGCTCGAAGATGGCCGTCGGCCCGCCGTAGGGGCCGCCGGGGCGGTCGTAGGGCGCGTCGTTGGCGTAGTGGCACGAGCCGATGGCGACCGTGAAGGCAGGCGGGTCGGTGCGCCACTGCCAGAGCGGCTGCGTGCGGATGCGCGCCGGGTGCGCGAGCGGAACCTCCTCGCCGTCGAGCAGCACGGCGTAGGTGTAGGTCGTGCCAGGCTCGAGGCGCGTCAGGCGGAAGAGCGCGACGTAGTCGCCTTCGGGGCCGGTCAGGACGGGCTCGGTCGTGAGCGGCTCAGCGCGCAGGCCGGCGCCGAGCGGCTGCCCGCCCACCTCGGCCACGGCGTAGCGCACCTGCACGCGCGCCGGCGCGGTCGTCTGCACCCATACCGACGCCTCGCGGTGCGTGACGTAGCCGAGCATCGGGCCGGCCTGCACCGCCGGCGGGATCGCCGGGACGACCGTCGCGCCGCCGCCGGCCAGCGTTGCCGGCCGCGCCGCGCCCGAGCGCACGAGGGCGGCCTCGACGGCCTGCTCCACGGCCGCCCGGGCCGCCGGCGACGTGGCCGCCGTGCCGACGACAGCCGCGCAGCCAGACCCGGACGCGCTCGCGGCGAGCAGCAGCGTGAAGAGGAAAACAGGCGAGAGGAGAACGCGACGCATGGGGGGGACGGTAGGGCAGGGGGACAAAAAAACACCGCGTCCGGCCTGGCCAGACGCGGTGCAGATTACGAAGCGCAGGCGCAGGGCGGCGCCTGTCCGGGCCTTGCGCCGTCAGTCCTCGACCTCCTCCTCGAGCGCCGGGCGCACGTCCCAGAGCAGCATCTGCTCGATCTCGGCGTAGTCCTCTTCCTCCTCGCCCTCGAGTAGGAACGCGTAGTCGCCGCCGAGCTTGGCGCGCTGCGTCTCGCGCACGATGCGCCAGCGCGTGCCCTCGGTGTCCGTGAACTCGTCTGGGAACGGGCTCTCGATGCGGTAGGACGGATGATAGTTGCGGTACGTCTTGGCGGCCTCGTAGAGCGCGGCGCGGCGGGCGCCGGCGCGCGTAGCGCTGCGGCCGGTTACGCGAAACGGCGCGATCGTGATCGAGGCGAGCACGTCACCGCCTTCCTCTTCAGGATCGACGTACTCGGGCCGCATCACCTTGAACTCGTCGGGGTGCGGGTACGCACTACGGTCGTCGAACATGGGGTCGGTCGGGAAATCGGGGAGGCCGGCGGACGCTCGCGTCCGGTGCGGCAGAGGTAACGTCTGGGCTGGGCGCGCAGCGCGGGGACACGTGCTGCGCGGTAGGAGGGCAAGGTACGGCCGGGCCTCGGCGGCGCTCCACGCCCGCAGCCGCGCGTGCGCACTTTCCCGCACCCTTCACCGGCCCGGCGACCGGCCCGGCGTCGTAGGTTCGCCGCGCGCGCCGGCCGGCCGCGTCGCCCTGCGCGCCCCCGCCGTAGCTTTGCTCCGCCCTTCCCACGTAGCCTTTTTTCGCCCGCGATGGACGACCAGACGCTCCGCCTCGCCGCCGATCTCGAGGACGACTTCGAGGACGACCTCGATCTCGGCGACGACGATCTTGACGACCTCGACGACGACGCGCTTGACGACGACGCGCTCGAGGATGACGACCTCGACCTCGACGAGGACGAGGACGACGACGATCTCGACCTCGGAGGAGACGACGACCTCGACGACGACTTCTGACCCGCCTGCGGCGGTATCCTCCCGGCACCCCGGCATAACGGACGACTGCGCGCCCCGACGCCAGCGTCCGTTATGCCATTCAGGGACCACCGGTCTCCGCGCCGAAAAGTTTTCCGCATGACCCGACCGGTGTGGAAAGGTATGCATAACGGATCTTCCTGAGGGGCGCGGAGGCCGTTCGGCAGCTCCGGGCCGTAGGCAGGCCTGTGGATAGAGGGCCGCCTGCCAGGGGAACGGAGAGCCGGCGCCGTGGGGATAATCTGTGGACACGTCCGCCTTGCAGAGGGTGCGAGGCGCCCGTTACTTGGTCGTGGCACCCCCTGCGCCTTCACGCGGCGGCGTCCTTCCGAAGGACCCCGGCGCGGCGAAGGCGCGCGCGTCTGCGGCCCCTTGCGTCCACCCCGGGCGGACCGCCGGCGCAGAGCGCCCACCGCGCGCGTCCCCCCGTACGCAACCGTCCTCTCCTCCTGTCCCCCCGAGCGTTATGGCAAAAGGCAAGACGGCCCCCACAGGCGGCCTCCCGATCGCACGCGTCTTCTCGACCGAAGGCGAGCACCCCTTCGACGGCGTCGCGTGGGCGACCCGCGACGCGGTCATCAAAAACCACAAGGGCGAGGCGATCTTCGAGCAGAAGGGCGTCGAGTTCCCCGAGTCCTGGAGCCCGCTCGCCGTCAACGTCGTCGCCTCGAAGTACTTCTACGGCGACCTTGCGCGCGGCAACGGCTCGCCCGCCGACGGCCAGCGCGAGTACAGCCTGCGCCAGCTCGTCCACCGCGTCAGCCGCACCATCGCCGACTGGGGCAAGGCGCAGCACTACTTCGCCACCGACGCCGACGCCGACGTGTTCTACGACGAGCTGACGTGGCTGCTCGTCCACCAGTACGGCTCGTTCAACAGCCCGGTCTGGTTCAACGTGGGCCTGCACGCCCAGTACGGCATCCGCGACACGGGCGGCAAGACGATCGCGGGCTGGAACGCCGAGGCGGGCCGCGTCGAGGACGTCGACCCGTACGAGCGCCCGCAAGCCTCGGCGTGCTTCATCATCTCGGTCGAGGACTCGATCGACGACATCTGGAAGCTGATGGGCGAGTCGGCGCGCCTGTTCAAGTTTGGCTCCGGCGTCGGCGCCGACTGGTCGCGCCTGCGCTCCTCGCGCGAGAAGCTCTCTGGCGGCGGGCAGCCCTCCGGCCCGGTGAGCTTCATGAAAGTCCAGGACGCGACCGGCGGCACGATCAAGTCGGGCGGCAAGACGCGCCGCGCGGCGATCATGCAGACGCTCAAGAGCTGGCATCCGGACGTGATGGAGTTCGTGCGCGCCAAGCAGGAGGAGGAGAAGAAGGCCTGGGCGCTGATCGAGGAAGGCTACGACGGTTCGTTTAACGGGCCGGCCTACGGGAGCGTGGCGTTCCAGAACGTCAACCAGTCCGTACGCCTGGACGATGCCGTGATGACGGCCGCGCGCGAGGGGAGGCCCTACGCGCTGCGCAGCGTGACGACGGGCGAGACGATCGAGGAGGTGGACGCGCGCGCGCTGCTCATGGCCGTCGCCGAGGGCACGCACATCTGCGGCGATCCCGGCGCGCAGTACGAAGACACGATCCAGCGCTGGCACACGTGCAAGAACAGCGGGCCGATCAACTCGAGCAATCCGTGCTCCGAGTACATGTTCCTCGACGACTCGGCGTGTAACCTGGCCTCGCTCAACCTGCGCAAGTTCCAGCGCGCCGACGGCTCGTTCGACGTGGAGCGCTACCGCGCCGCGGCGCGGCTCTTCATCACGGCCCAGGAAATCCTGGTCGACAACGCCGGCTACCCCTCCGAGCGCATCGCCGCCAACAGCCACCGCTACCGCCCGCTCGGGCTCGGGTTCGCCAACCTCGGCGCGCTCCTGATGTCGATGGGCCTGCCCTACGACTCGGACGAGGGCCGCGCCGTCGCCGCGGCGCTGATGGCCATCGAGCACTGCGAGGCGTACGCGCGCTCGGCCGAGATCGCGGCCAACCCGGCCATCGGGCCGTTCGAGGGCTTCGCCGAGAACCGCGAGCCCATGCTCGAGGTCATGCGCATGCACCGCGACGCGGTCGCGCAGATCCACCCCTCGTGCCCGGCCTACCTGCGCCGGGCCGCGCAGGAGGCCGCCGACCGCATGCTCGCCCTCGGCGAGCAGTACGGCTACCGCAACGCGCAGGCGACCGTGCTCGCCCCGACGGGCACGATCGGCTTCATGATGGACTGCGACACGACGGGCGTCGAGCCCGACATCGCGCTCGTCAAGTACAAGCTGCTCGCCGGCAAGGGCGACGGCCTGATGAAGATCGTCAACGGGTCCGTCGGCGACGCCCTCTCGGCGCTCGGCTACGACGCCGCCGCGCGCGAGGCCATCCTCGCGTACGTGGACGCCCACGACACCATCGAGGGCGCGCCGGGCCTCCGAGACGAGCACCTGCCGGTCTTCGACTGCGCCTTCAAGCCGTTCAACGGCGAGCGCTTCATCAGCCACCTCGGCCACATCCGGATGATGGCCGCCGTGCAGCCGTTCATTTCGGGCGCCATCTCGAAGACGGTCAACCTGCCCGAGAGCTGCACCGTCGAGGACGTCTACGACGCGTACATGCAGTCGTGGGAGCTCGGCCTGAAGGCGGTCGCGATCTACCGCGAGAACTCCAAGCGCAGCCAGCCGCTCTCGACCAAGAAGGGCGGCAACACGGCCGCCAAGAAGCTCGAGCCGGCCGCCGAGACCTCGGGCGACGGCGCGGCGACGCCGGCCGAGATGCCCGAGCGCGTGATCGAGAAGGTCGTCGAGAAGGTCGTCGAGAAGGTCGTCTACAGGCCCGTGCGCAAGCGCCTGCCGGATGAGCGCCCGAGCGTGACGCACAAGTTCTCGGTGGCCGGCCACGAGGGCTACCTGCACGTCGGCTGCTACCCGGACACGGGCCTGCCGGGCGAGATCTTCATCACGATGGCCAAGCAGGGCTCGACGATCGCGGGCCTGATGGACTCGTTCGCGACGGCCGTCTCGCTCGCCATGCAGTACGGCGTACCGCTCGAGGACCTCGTGGCCAAGTTCAGCCACGTCCGCTTCGAGCCGGCCGGGTTCACCAACAACCGGCAGATCCCGATCGCCAAGTCCATCACGGACTACATCTTCCGCTACCTCTCGCTCAAGTTTCTCGGGCAGGAGCAGCAGGAGCCGGCCGAGACGGTGTCCCCTAAGGAGGCCGTGGCGACGGAGGCCGCCCGCCACGGCAGCGCCACCGACGAGGTGCAGGCCGATCTGTTCACGCTGCCCGAGCCGGTCGTCCGTGTGGCCGAGCCGCACGTGGGAGGGACCGTGGAGGCCTTCCTGAGCGCGGCTCCGGCCGTCGCGGCGCCCGCGTCGGCGTTCCGCAACCAGGACGACGCGCCCGGCTGCCCCAACTGCGGCTCCATCACGGTCCGCGCCGGGAGCTGCTACTCCTGTCCCAACTGCGGCACCACGACCGGCTGCGGTTGAGGCGCTGCCGAGGCAGGCACGGGCCATGGAAAACGCCCCGCCGGCAATCGCCGGCGGGGCGTTCTGGTAGATGAGTGGTTCGGCGGGCGAATATTCGGCGAGCGTCAGCGCAGAGCCGTGAGCGTCTCGGCGAGCGCCGTCATGCGGCGCGCGTCCGGCGTGTCGCCCAGCGGCGCGGCGGCGGCGGCGAGGCGCTGAGCCGCCGCCTGGCGGGCCCCCGCCGGCGCGCCCGGCGCCACGAGCGCACGGACCTGCGCGATCTCCGCGGCCGGCATGGCGCCGCTGCGCGCGAGCTGGTCCAGGTAGGCGTGCGCGACGGCCGGCGCGGCCGGCCACTCGATCATCTTCTGCGTCTGCGCGTTGCGCATGTTGCCGCGCGCCAGGCGCGCCGCGTCGATCTCGTGCTGCGTCAGGTGCTCGGTCGGCTCGAGGTCGAACACGTCGAGGCCGCGCGTGATCTCGGCGCCGTAGATCTTGCCCTCGTGCCAGTAGGCAGACCAGTAGCCGCCCACGAACAGCTCGGTCTCGCTGAGCGGCCCGCGGTCGAAGTAGGCGATCTCAAAAGGCGCCGAGGGGTCGGTGAAGTCGAACATCGAGATGCCGCCCTGGTACCAGGCCTGCACCTTGATGTCGCGGCCGGGCACGGGCACGAGCGAGCCGTTGTGCGCGACGCAGTTCTCGGTGGCCGTCTGCGGCGCCGGCATCTTGTAGTAGCCGGCGTGCACGAGGCGGCGGTCCTCGACGCGGAAGAGCGCATTGGCGCCCCAGTTGATGGGGTCCGTCTCGCGGCAGCGCGGGGCCGTGCCACCGCCCCACTCGTCGGTAAAGATGACCGTCGTGCCGTCGTTGTTGAACGTGGCCGAGTGCCAGTAGGCGAAGTTGGGGTCGGAGACCTCGTGGATGCGGACAGGCCGCGCGGGGTCCGAGATGTCGATCAGGAGGCCGTTGCCCGAGCACGCGCCGGCGGCGAGGCCGAGTGCCGGGTACACCGTGATGTCGTGGCAGTGGTTGGTGACGGCGGTGCGCTGCGTGCCCTCGCCGTGCGTGCCGCCGCGCCAGAGGCCGTCCACGCGGCCGGTCGCCTCGTCGGCAAAGAGGCGGACCTCGTTGACGACGCGCGCCTGCTGCGGCGCCGCGAGCGGCACCTCGATGACCTCGATCCGGAAGAGCGACGTCTCCGGGTCCTCGTCCGGGCCGGCCGGTACGCAGCCGGGGAGCTCCTCGCCGGGGCGGACGTAGCTCGAGCCGGAGACGTACACGTAGAGCTTCTCGTCGTTGTAGGGCACGACGGTGTGCGTGTGCGAGCCGCGGCACGTCTGGACGGCGCCCACCTGCCGCGGCGCAGACAGGTCGCTCAGGTCAAAGATGCGCACGCCGCGGAAGCGCTCCTGCGAGACCGGCGTCGGCACGCCCTGCACGCCGCAGTCGAGGCGGCCGCGGGCCTCCTCGACAGACATGAACAGCAGGTTGCCGTAGACCGAGACGTCGCCCTGCCCGCCAGGGCATACGACCGACGTGACGAGGCGCGGGCGCGCGGGGTCGGAGACGTCGTAGATGTTGAAGCCGGCGTAGTTGCCCACGACGACGTGCCCGTCCATGAACGCGAGGTCTGTGTTGGCAAAGGCAAAGCCCGGCCGCGTTTCCTCGCCGCCCATGCCGGGCGGGCGGGGCGTGTTGGCGATCAGGCGGAGGCCGAGCGCGGCTTCGCCGGCATCGGTCATGCCCGCGCGGAGGCCCACGCGTGGGTCTGCGGCGGCGCTCGGGCTCGTGCCATGACCAGCGCCATGGCCGGCCGCCGTGCCGTGACCGGCCGTGCCGTGACCGGCCGTGCCGTGACCGGCCGCCTCGCTGGCGGGGCGCGGGGAGCGATGGTCTTCGTGCAGAGTGCCCTGCGACTGAGCGCAGCCGCCGAGGAGGGCGAGCGCGAGGACGCCCGAGAGGGGCGTGAGACGGGAAGGCATAGGGGGTGGGAGGTTAGGGAGCGGAGGCGAGCGTGGCGAGGAGGCGCCGCATGCGCAGGATCTCTGCCGCCTGATCCGACTCGACGTGCGAGGCGAACGCGAACAGCTCCGTCTGCTGGCCGCTGCGCGGCGTGGCAAACAGGTCGGCGACCATGAGCAGAGCGCCCTCGTGGTGGAAGATCATGCCCTCAAGAAAGAGCCGGTCGAACTCCGGGCCGGAGGCGGCGGCCATGCGTGCCATCTG
>JBKBRC010000063.1:0-11696 GCA_046292345.1 Rubricoccaceae bacterium | reverse complement strand
GCTGCCGTGCCGGTCGCGCAGCCCGTGGCGGCCCCCGAGGCGGCCCCGGTCGCGCAGCCCGTGCCCGAGGCGCCGCGCGAGACGACGCGGCCGAGCGCGCCGCCGGCCGCCGCGCCGGTGGCGGCCCAGGGCGGCACGCACACCGACACGCGCATCTCGCAGATGCGCAAGACCATCTCGCGCCGCCTCGCGCAGAGCAAGTTCACCGCGCCGCACTTCTACCTCACAGTCGAGGTAGACATGGAGCGCGCCGTCGCCTTCCGCGCCGATCTCAACGCGATGGCCGAGGCGCAGGGCGTGGCCCGGGTGTCCTTCAACGACCTCGTGACGAAGGCCTGCGCGGTTGCGCTGCGCCGCCATCCGGCCGTGAACAGCTCCTACCTCGAGGACGAGGGCGTCATTCGCGTGCATGCCGGGGCGCACGTAGCCGTGGCCGTGGCCGTAGAGGAAGGCCTGCTCACGCCCGTCATCCGCGACGCCGACCGCAAGGGGCTCGCGGAGATCGCCGCCGAGACGCGCGACCTCGCCGCGCGCGCGCGCGACAAGAAGCTTGAGCCGAGCGCGTGGGAGGGCTCCACGTTCACGACGAGCAACCTCGGCATGTTCGGCGTCGAGCAGTTTACGGCCATCATCAACCCGCCCAACGCGTGCATCCTGGCCATCGGGGGCATCCGCGACGTGCCCGTCGTCAAGGACGGCGCCGTCGTGCCGGGCAAGCGCATGACGCTTACGCTCTCCTGCGACCACCGCGTCGTAGACGGGGCTACCGGCGCCGCCTTCCTGACCGACGTGCAGCGGATGCTCGAGGAGCCGGTGCGCATGCTGCTCTGACGGCCGGGACCGGCCGCCGGAACGCAGCGGGCGCGGCGCGCGTGAGGACGCGCCGCGCCCGTCGTCTTTCCGGGCTGCCTCGCCCTCCGCTCACCCCCCGTCCAGCCGCCTGAATGGCCCGCGCGCTTCGCCTCGCCCACGTCTCCGACATCCACTTCGGCCGCATCGCTCACCCGCAGGTCGTCGAGGCCATCGTGGCCGAGGTCAACGCGGCCGGGGTGGACCTCGTCGCGGTCTCGGGAGACCTCACGCAGCGCGCACGCCGGCACGAGTTCGCCGCGGCGCGCGCCATGCTCGACGCGTTCGTGCCGCCTGTCCTCGTCGTGCCCGGCAACCACGACGTGCGCGCGTGGTGGCACAACCCGTTCGACCGCGTCTTTCGCTCCTCGCGCCGCTTCCGCAAGTACGTCTCGCCGGACGTGACGCCCTCGTTCACGACCAGCGGCCTGAGCGTGTTCGGTCTCAACTCGGCGCACGGCCTGACGATCAAGGGCGGCCTGATCCGCCCGCGGCACCTTGAGGAGATGGCGCGGTTCTTCGAGGCGCGCCCGCCAGGCGACTTCCGCGTGCTCGTCCTGCACCACCACCTGCAGCGGCTCGCCGAACTGGGCGACCACGACGTGGCCCGCGGCGCCGACCGCGCGCTCCGCGCCGCCTACGACGCGGGGGTCGAGCTGATCCTCTGCGGGCATCTGCACACGAGCCACGTTGCGCACGCCGAGGAGGTTTCGCCGCGCGAGGACGGCACGCCGCGCAGCCTCGTCATCGCCAGCGCCGGCACGGCGACGAGCAGCCGGGGGCGCGGCGCCGATCGGAACGTCAACTTCTTCAACCTCATCGACGCCGACGCCGACGGGTTCGTCGTCCTCGAGCGCCGCTTCGACCCGGAGGCGGGCGCGTTCGAGACGGCGCGCGAGAACACGTTCGTGCGCCGCTGAGCTGCCGCAGGGCGCGCGGAGCAAGGGCGGCTGGCCGGGCGTTTGCAACGCGCCCCTCTGTCCGATGCCCCTCCGAATTCCATGCGCCTCTCGTCCTGCTCCTTCGCGTTTCGTTCCTGGGTCCTCGCGCTCCTGCTCACCCTGCTCGGCGCGGCCGGATGCGCCACGCTGGGCGGTGCCAACTACTACTCCGTAGAGCAGGAGTGGGAGCTTGGCCGGCAGCTCGAGGCGCAGCTCTCGCGCGAGCTGCGCCTTGTCAACGACGCCCAGTTGACACGCTACGTCAACGATCTTGGACAGCAGCTTGCCCGCCAGACCGAGCTCGGCAACCAGCCCTGGCGGTTTTACGTCGTGCAGGACCGGGCCATCAACGCCTTCAACGTGCCCGGGGGTCTGGTCTACGTCAACACGGGCCTGATCGCGCAGGCCGGGAGCGCGTCCGAGCTCGCCGGCGTGATCGGGCACGAACTGGCCCACGGCGCCCGGCGGCACGGCACGCGGCGCCTCTCTCGCGCCAACGAACTCAGCGTCGTCGCCGGCGCCGTGCTCGGGCGGCAGCCGGGCATCGCGCAGCAGATCGCCGCGCAGATCGCCGCGCAGGGGGCCTTCGCCTCGTTCTCCCGCGCCGACGAGCGCGAGGCCGACCGCCTGGCCGTGCGCTACATGGCCCGGGCAGGGTACGACCCGGAGGGCCTCGCGCGCATGTTCGAGCGGCTGGCCGAGCAGGAGCGCGCAGGCGGCGTGGCCTTCTTTCGCTCGCACCCGTTCTCGGCCGAGCGCGTGACGGCCGTGCGCGCCGAGGCGCGGCAGGTGCAGCGCAGCGGCCTCCGTACCAACGACAACGGCTTCGCCGCCGCCCGGCAGCGCGCGCAGCGGTACTGAAGCGGCGGTACCGAAGCGGCGGTACCGAAGCGGCGGTACCGAAGCGGCGGTACCGAAGCGAGGGCCGAATCGCGACCGGGCGTCCGCACCAGGCGTCCGTACCGATTCGGTAACAGCTCCGATACGCTGCGGTAAAGAGCCAGACGGGGACGGGGGATAGGCTGACGCGCCTTTTCTAACCCCCCGCCCTCATGCGCTTCTCTACTCCCTCCGCCGCTCGCCGTAGAGCACCCGGCCACGCCTCGCTTGGCCGGGCGCTCCGCGGCGCCGCCCTCGCCTGCTGCCTGGCCGCCTCGGCTACGGCCGACGCGCAGACGCTCCAGCCCCTCGGCACCTATGCGACGGGCCTCTACAACCAGAGTGCAGCCGAGATCGTCGCCTACGACGCCGAGCGCCGCCGCGTCTTCTTCGTCAACGCGGCGCAGAACACGGTCAACGCGCTCGACGTGACGGTGCCCTCGGCGCCGGCACTGCTCTTCTCGATCGACCTGTCGCCCTACGGCGGCGGGGCCAACTCGGTCGCCGTCAGCCCGCTCGGCTACGTCGCTGTGGCCGTCGAGGCGAGCGTCAAGACCGACCCCGGCCAGGTCGTGCTCTTCTCGCCGGCCGGCACGTTCCTCGCGGCTGCGCCCGTGGGAGCTCTGCCGGACGCCCTCGCCGTCACGCCGGACGGCCGCACGGTCGTCGTGGCCTGCGAAGGCGAGCCCAACAACGCCTACACCGTCGATCCCGAGGGCGAGGTATGGATCGTGCGCGTCGAGCGCACGGGCGAGACGGTGTCCGTCGCCGAGGCCGTCCGCGTCGGGTTCACCGACTTCAACGCAGGCGGTCCGCGTCACAGCGAAATCGCAGACGACCCGAGCATCCTCATCACCGGGCCGGGCGCGACGGTCGCGCAGGACCTCGAGCCCGAGTACGTTGCCATCAGCCCCGACGGCACGCGCGCGTTCGTCTCGCTCCAGGAGAACAACGCCATCGCCGTCATCGACCTGGCCGCGGCGCGCGTCGAGCGCCTCTTCGGACAGGGGCTCAAGGACCACGCGGTCGCAGGCAACGGCTTCGATCCCTCCGACCGCGACGGCGGCATCAACATCGGCACGTGGCCCGTGCTGGGCATGTACCAGGCCGACGCGCTCGCGGCGTTCGAGCACGAGGGGCAGGTCTACCTCGTCACCGCCAACGAGGGTGACGCGCGCGACTACGCAGGCTTCTCGGACGAGCCGCGCCTCGGCTCGCTCTCGCTCGACCCGGCCGTCTTCCCGAACGCCGACGCGCTCCGTGCCGACGCGGCGCTCGGTCGCCTGCGCGTCTCGCGCGCGGCCGGTGACACAAACGGCGACGGCCTGATCGACCGCATCATGGCTTTCGGCGCGCGCTCGTTCTCGGTCTACACTGCCGAGGGCGCGCTCGTCTACGACAGCGGAGACGAGATGGAGCGCGTAACGGCTGCCCGCCTGCCAGGCCACTTCAACGCCAACCACACCAACAACACGCGCGACGCGCGTAGCCCGGCCAAGGGGCCTGAGCCCGAGGCCGTCGCCGTGGGCGTGGTCGACGGGCGGCGCTACGCCTTCATTGGTCTCGAGCGGATCGGCGGCATCTTCGTCTACGACATCACGGCGCCCGCTGCGCCCGTCTTCGTAGACTACGTCAACAACCGCGACTTCTCGGTCACGCCCGGGCCGGGTGTCGGGGGCGACCTCGGGCTCGAGGCGCTCGTGTTCGTGCCGGCTGCGGAGAGCCCCAACGGGCAGCCGCTCGTGATCGCCTCCAACGAGGTCAGCGGCACGGTCACGCTGTTCCAGTTCAGTCCCCCGGCCGTGCGCGCCGAGGCGGCCCCGCGCCCGGGTACGCTGACGCTGCTGGCTGCGCCCAACCCGGTCTCAGACCGCCTGCGCCTGCGCGCCGCGCTGCCGGCCCCGGCCGAGGTGACGCTGCGCCTCTACGACGTCCACGGCCGGCTCGTGCTCGGCGAGACGCGCCCGCTCGGTCCCAACGACGCCGCGCTCGAGGTGTCGGTCGCGGCGCTCGCGCCCGGGGTCTACCTCGCGCAGCTCGAGGCCGCCGAGCCCGGCGGCGCGCGGCACCGCGCCACGACGCGCGTGGCCATCGTGCGCTGACGCGCGTGGCCATCGTGCGCTGACGCGCGCGCCGCTTCCCGCCGGCCTGCGAAGACCTGCCGAACCGGTCGGCGGAGGGCCACGCCTGCGGGCAGGACGGCTACTTTGGGCCGTCCTGCCCGCTCAGCACATGGAGCCCCGCCCGCTCGCCGACGACTTCCGCCTCGACGCCTACGCGTTCGACCTTCCGGAGGCGCTCATCGCGCAGCGCCCCGCCGACCGCCGCGACCACGCGCGCATGCTCGTGCTCGACCGGCAGACGGGCTCGGTCGAGGACCGGCATTTCTACGACATCGGCCGCTACCTCCGCGCCGGCGACGCGCTCGTGGTCAACAACACGCGCGTCGTGCCGGCACGGCTCGTCGGCACGCGTGAGCCCGGCGGCGGTGCGGCCGAACTGCTGCTCGTCGAGCGCCGCCCGGATGGCACGTGGATCGTGCTCGCCCGGCCAGGGCGCAAGCTGCGCGAAGGCGCGCGCGTGCGCCTCGCCGGCGACCTCGTGGCCGGCGTGGTGCGCGTGCGTCCGGACGGCCGGCGCGAGGTGCGCTTCGCCGGCCCTGGCGGCGCGCCGTTTCCGTCGCCGGAGGCCGAGGAGGCGGCGCTCGATGCGGCCGGGCAGCTGCCGCTGCCGCCCTACATCGCCCGCGACGCGCCCGACGCGTCCGACCGTGAGCGCTACCAGACCGTCTTCGCGCGCGCGCGCGGCGCCGTGGCCGCGCCCACAGCCGGGCTCCACTTCACGCCGGCCGTGCTCGAGGCGCTGAGGGAGCAAGGGGTGCACCTGGCCGAGGTCACGCTCCACGTCGGATACGGCACGTTCGAGCCCGTCAAGACGGACGACCTGCGCGCGCACGCCGTCGCGCCCGAGCGCGCCGAGGTGCTGCCGGCGACGGCCGCCGCCCTCAACGCCGCACGCGCCGCCGGCGGGCGTATCGTCGCCGTGGGCACGACGAGCGTCCGCACCCTCGAGTCGGCCGCCGGCCCCGACGGGCGCCTCCGGCCGCTGGCCGCTCCGACGGGCCTCACGGTCACGCCCGGCTACCGGTTTCGGGCCGTCGATGCCTTGCTGACCAACTTTCATCTGCCCAGGTCGTCGCTGCTCGTGCTCGTCTCGGCGTTCGCCGGGCGCGAGCGGGTACTCGCCGCATATCGCCACGCTGTGGCTCAGGGCTACCGGTTCTACTCGTATGGCGACTGCATGCTGATCATCTGACCGCATGCTGATCATCTGACCGCATGCTGATCATTTGAGGGCCCGGTGGCGCGCAAATCGCCTGAGCAGCGGCGTCCGTACCGTAGGTTGACAACGCCAGGCGCCCGGGGCTACGAATGGCCACCCGGCATGCGTGCCAAGGTTCTGTTTTTGCTACGCGCCGGTTTCAGAACGCCGATCGCCGGGCCGATACCGCCGCCGCCCTCTGCTCGCTGGGATGATGAACAACCCCTCTGCGACTCCTCCGGAACTGCCCGCCTTCGCCCCTCTCGGCGGGCCGCCCCTGCCGCCTACAGCCCGCTACGCGCCGGAGGAGGAAGTCGAGGAGGCGGTCTACGAAGACGTGGGCGGACCGTTTGCCCGCATCTTCCCGTCCCTGGGCGAGGTGCCCTTCAACGATCAGGCTTCGGACCGGGAGGCCGGCCCGGGAGCCGACCGGAACGCTGGCGGGGACGGGCACGCGCGCTGGGCGGACGGCAATGCGGCTCCGTTCGGCAGCGCGCCGCTCGGGGATGGTCAGGGCGGCGAGCTCCTCTACGATGAGGGCAAGGGATTTCTGATCGATTACGAACACGAGGACGAGGAGGCGGAAACCCCCGCGGATCCCCTGGCGGCGGAGCCCTCGCCCGCGTTACCTGTGCTGGCCGCCGCGCCCCCGCCCGTCCCGCCCGCCGCCCGCCCGCCGGCCCTCGTCGCCGAGCCGCCGCCGCGCGCCTACACGCGCCGCGCCGTGCGCGAGCGCGCGCAGATGCTGCGCCGCCACTGGCCTACCATCGCTCTCTCGACGCTGCTCGGGCTGGCGCTGTTTGGGGCCTACAGCCTGCTCGCGAGCAAGACGTACAAAGCCTACAGCCTGCTGCTGATCAACGCGCCGCAGAACGGCAGCGAGTTCGTGCGCGGGCTCGCGGTCCCGGGTGAGGGGCAGAGCCGCGTGCTCAACCAGGCGCTCATCCTCCAGCACGCGCCCGAGATCGCCGGGCGCACGGCCGAGCGCCTGCTCGCGCGCCCGGACGCCGCCGCGCTGCCGGTCGTGCAGCGTGCGGCAGCGGAGGCCCCTGCCGGCCGTCCAGACGTGGCCACACTCGCCGACCTGCTCCAGCGCAAGATCGTCACAGTCGAGCCCTCGGGCGAGAACGTTGACGCCGTGCGCGTCGAGGCGTCGAGCTCGGAGCCGCGCGAGGCGGCGCTGATCGCAACCTACTACACCGAGGAGTACCTCGCGCTCTCGCGCGAGACGACACGCGCGGGCGTGGCCGGCACGCGGGCCGTGCTTGAGGAGCAGGTCGCCGCGCGCGAGGCCGACCTCGAGGACGTCGAGGCGCGCCTGGCGGCCTACATGACGCGTGCCAACGCCGCCGGCCTCGACGACCAGACGCGCGGTGCGATCAGCCAGATCACGACGCTTCAGGCGCAGCTCGACCTCGCGCGCGTCGAGACGCGCACGCGCCAGGCCCGCCTCGAGGCGCTTCAGCGCGACGCCGCGGCCGTGCAGCCGCGCCTGGCCACGCGCGCCGCCGCCACCTCCGACGTGGAGGTGCGCGTCGTGGACGAGCAGATCGCCGAGATCGAACGCCTGCTCGAGCAGATCTACGCGCAGTACCCCGATCTGCGCGTCAACCCCTCGCACCATCCCGACACGCGCGCGCTCGTAGACCGCCTGGCGGCCCTCCAGGCTGACAAGCGCCGCCTCGCAGAGCAGCAGGCACGCGACATCGTCGCAGCGGGAGGGATCGACGGCGCCAGCACCGGCGCCAACGGGCCCGCCTACGTGGCCGCGCTCCAGCGCGAGATCTCGCAGGAGCGCGCGGCGCTCGAGGGCGCCCGCGCGCAGGCGGTGGCGCTCGAGGCACGACTCGGCCAGGCGCGCGGTCAACTGCGGCAGGTGCCCGGTCAGCAGATCGAGCTCGACCAGCTCCAGCGCGAGCGGCAAACCGTGCAGGACGAGCTGACCGCACTCACGGCCCGCCTCCGCGACGCCTCCTTCGCAGACGACACCGACGCCGGGCTCGCGCGCGTGATCCGGCCGGTGCAGGTACCGCGGCGGCCGGCCAGCCCCAACGTGCCCGTCAACCTCGCTATCGGCGGGCTGCTCGGGCTGCTGTTCGGCTTCGCCCTCGCGGTCGTGCGCTACCGCACCGATAGCCGCGTCTACACGCCCGGTGACCTCGAGGAGAACGGCTTCGTGGTCGTCGGCACGGTGCCGGACCTCAGGGCAGCGCTCCGCCGGCCGCGCCAGGCCATCGACGGGGCCAGTGTGCATCCGGGCCTGGTCACGACCACCGACCCCCTCGGCGCCGACGCCGAGGCGTTCCGCCACCTCCAGGCGGGCCTGCAGGCGGGCGGCGCACACGCACCGCAGGTCGTGCTCGTCACCGGGCCCGAGGTCGGCACGGGCAAGAGCCTCGTTGCGGCCAACCTCGCCGTCGCGGCCGCGCAGGCCGGCCGCCGTACCCTGCTGATGGACGCCGACGTGCGCCAGCCGACCGTCGGCGCGCTGCTCGGCCTCGGGCACACGCCTCCGCTCGGCGAGGGGGGCGAGCACATGAACGTCGTCTACTGGAGCACCATCGTGCCCGGTCTGCTCGCGCTCACGCCGCGCGAGACCGCCTCCCGGCCCGATCAGCTCTGGACGCCCGAGCAGATCACACGCCTGCTCGCCAACCTCCGCGCCGCCTTCGACCTGATCGTGATCGACGCGCCCGCCGCGCTCGTCTCGGCCGACGCCGCGCTCCTTGCCCCGGGGGCCGACGCCGCGCTCCTCGTCGCCGAGGCCGGCCGCTCTGACCTCGATGCGATGGCACAGGTAGCCACCGAGCTCGTCGCGGTGGGGCTGCATCAGGTCGGGGCCGTGCTCAACCGCTTCGACACGCGCCGCGCCGTCGGCTACCGCCGGACGGTCGGCTACCGGCAATCCAGCACGCGCACGCCGGCTGCTCCGGTGCTCCCTTGACCGATGTAAGTACCGGGCATAAGGTGCCCCTCATGCGTACGCTACTCTTTCTGGCGCTCGTGCTCGGGACGGGGCTTGCCGCCCTGCCGGCCGCCGCGCAGGCCGAAGGCCGCATCGGGCGCAGCGAGCGTCTCCGCACAAGCGTGCCCTCGTACTACTTCTTCCACCAGCCGGGCGAGGCTACCGTCCAGGTGGCCGTCGAGGGGTCGGTGCAGAACCCGGGCCTGTACGAGGTTGCGCTCGGGACTGACCTCGGGCGGCTGCTCGCGCTCGCCGGCGGCCCGCGGCTCGAGCCGCGCGAGCGTCGCACGGCGCGTACGGTCGAGGTGCGGCTGTTCCGGCCGCTCGAGGGCATGATCTACGCGACCACGTTTCAGGACTTCGCCGTCAACACGGCCGCTTACCCGCCGCTGCGCGAAGGCGACCGGGTGCTCGTCGAGGTGATTCAGCGGCAGGGCTTTGCCTGGCAGGACGTGTTCACGGTCGCCGGCGGGCTCTCGGCGCTCGCCATCATCTTCAACGCGCTGAGCAACTGAGCGCGCGGCCGCCCGCGCTCAGGCTGCTACGGCGCAGGGCTCCGCCTCTCGCGCTCATGACCGCTCCCGCCCTCGCACCTCGCCCTGCCGCGTGGCTCGGTCGCGGCGCGTGGACGGTGCTCGACCAGGGGCTCTTTGCCGGCGCCAACTTCGCCGTCAACGTGCTGCTCGCGCGCTGGCTGCCGCCCGAGGCCTACGGCGCGTTCACGGTCGCGTTCATCGTGTTTCTGCTGCTCGGCGCCATCCACGGCGGGCTGCTCGTCGAGCCGATGCTCGTGTTCGGGGCCGGGCGCTACGAGGGGCGTACGCCGGCCTACCTCCGCACGCTGCTTGCGGCGCACGCCCGCTTCTCGGTTGCGGCGGCCCTCGCGATGGCGGCGGCGGCGGCCGGCAGTGCTGCGCTCGGGCAGGGAGACCTCGCGGCCGTCTTCGCCGTGCTCGCAGGCGTGCAGGCGCTCGTACTGTTTCTGTGGCTGATGCGCCGTGCGTGCTACGTCGTGTTCCGTCCGGAATGGGCGGCGGCGGCGGGCGCCGTCTACCTCGTGCTCGTCGTCACGGGCGCGTTTGCGCTTGAGCGCGCGGACGCGCTTTCCGGGCCGGCGGCGCTCGGGGTGATGAGCGCCGGCGCGCTCGTCTCAGGGGCGTGGCTCGCGTGGCGTCTCGGCGTGCGCTACGCCGCCGCGCCCGATGCCGCGCTCGCCGCCGACGCGCGCGGCCAGCACCTGCGCTACGGCCGCTGGGCGGCGGCCACGGGCGTCGTCGAGTGGACGCACAACGCGCTGCCGTTCCTCGTGCTGCCGCTTTTCGCCGGGCTGGCCGGCAGCGGCACGCTCCGCGCGCTCTACAACCTCGCCATGCCGGCCCTGCAGGCGTTCTCGGCGCTCACGATCCTGGCCGTGCCGGCGTTCGTGCAGGCCCGCCGGGCGGCGCGCCTGCGCGCCACGTTCCTGCGCACGGCGTCGCTTCTGATCGGCCTTGGCCTTGCCAACGCGCTCGTGATCGGGCTCTTCGGTCCGGCGCTCATCGACCTGCTCTACCGCGGGCAGTACGAGGCGACGCCGGCCATGCTGTGGCTGCTCGCGCTGCTGCCGCTCGCTTCGGTCTCGAGCGGCCTGCTGATGGCCGTGCTGCGCTCGTCCGAGCGCCCGCGTGCTGTCTTTCGCGCTCGCGCCGCCGCCGCCGGCACGACGGCGACGCTCGGCACGGCCCTCACGGCCCTCTTCGGCGTGGCCGGCGCCCTCGCGGCGGACCTGGCCGGGCTCGTCGTGGAGGGGCTGCTCATGCTGCGCGCCATCGTGCGGGGCGAGAAAAAGATCGGGGCCGCTGCCGACGAGGCCGCGCACGAGGAGCCGGCGGGCCGCGCCGGAGAGCGCCGCCTGCGCGTGCTGGTCAACGCGTTTGCGTGCAAGCCGGGCGAGGGCTCCGAGGAGGGCGTCGGGTGGGGCGTCACACGCGCCCTCGCCGAAGAGGCCGACGTGTGGGTGCTGGTGCACCAAGCATGTGCCGAGGCGCTCGAGCAAGAGCTCGCCGCGCGCCCCGTGCCGGGCCTGCACGTGCTCCCGTACGCGCTCCCGTGGGAGAGCGCGGCTTACCGCACGGGCCAGAAGGTGCGGGGCGGGCTGCTCGAGCAGGTGCACTACTACCTGTGGCAGTTCGGCGCGGCCCGCCTGGCCCGGCGCACGCACCGCAGGGTGGGCTTCGACGTGGCGCAGCACGTGACGTATGTCAAGTACTGGGCGCCGAGCGCGCTCGCCTTCGTGCCGGTGCCGTACGTGTGGGGCACGGTGGGCGGCGGCGAGTCGGCGCCGAGGCAGTTCTACGCCGCCTTCAGCCGAGAGGGCCGGCGCTACGAGCGCCTGCGCGACGCCGCGCAGCGCCTCGCCCACCTGGACCCGTTCGTGCGCCTGACGGCCCGGCGGGCCGCGCGCGGCTACGCCACGTCCGAGGAGACGGCCGCGCGCATGCGCTGTCTGGGCGCCGCCGACGTGCGCGTGCTCTCGTCCGTGGCTCTGCCCGATGCCGAGGTCGAGCACCTGGCGTCGTTTCCCCCGCCGCCCGAGGGCCCGCTGCGCTTCCTGTGTATCGGGCGGCTGCTGCACCTGAAAGGGTTCGACTACGCGATCCGCGGCTTCGCGGCGGCGCTCGCGGCCGCGCGCGCCGCCGGCTCGCCGGCGCTCGACGGGGCCACGCTCGACATCCTGGGCGAGGGCCCGGAGCGGGCGCGCC
>JBKBRC010000062.1:0-12540 GCA_046292345.1 Rubricoccaceae bacterium | reverse complement strand
GACCGGGCGCTCGCCCGACCGGGCGCCCGCCTGACCGCTCCTCCTTCCTGATGCCCCGAGACCCCGACCGCCGCCCCGACCCCGACCGCCGCCCCGGCTCTGCGCGCGGAGCCGGCTCTGCGCGTCGCCCGAGCGGGGCTCGCCGCCCGGGAGCGCCGCGGCGGCGCGCCACCGAGCCGCCGGCCGCGCCGGCTCCGGCGCCCGACGCCGAGGCCGGCGAGCGCCTGAACCGCTACCTCGCCCGGGCCGGCGTCGCCGCCCGCCGCGCCGCCGACGCGCTCATCGCCGAGGGCCGCGTGCGCGTCAACGGCACCGTCGAGACGACGCTGGGCGCGCGCGTGCGCCCGGGCGACCGCGTGGAGGTGGACGGGCGCGAGGTCGCGCCGCGCAACCTCGTCTACATTCTGCTCAACAAGACGCGCGACGCCATCACGACCACAGACGACGAGCGTGGCCGGCGCACCGTGCTCGACCTGCTCGAGGGCCTGCCCGACGAAGACCGCGAGGGCCTCTTCCCGGTCGGCCGGCTCGACCGCGACACGACCGGCGCGCTGCTGCTCACCAACGACGGCGAGCTCGCGCACCGCCTCATGCACCCGCGCTACGGCGCTGAGAAGCTCTACCTCGTCGAAACCCGCGAGCCGGTGCGCCCGGACGAGCTCGACCGTCTCCGGCGTGGCGTTGACCTCGAGGACGGGCCGGCGCGCGCCGACCAGGTGGGCTACGTCTCCGAGTCCCGCCACCAGGTTGCGCTCCTGCTCCACGAGGGCCGCAACCGGCAGGTCCGGCGCATGTTCGAGGCGCTCGGGCACGCCGTGGCCAAGCTCGACCGCGTCGGCTATGCCGGCCTGACGCTCGAGCGCCTCCGGCGCGGGCGCTGGCGCCGTCTTCATCCACACGAGATCAACGCGCTGCGGGCGCGCGTCAAGCTGCGTCCGATCGTGTTCGAACAGGCCGAGGAGACCGGACGCCGCCGGCGCCGCTTCGGCCCTCCGCGCTAGGCGCCGCGCCCCGGGCGCCCCGCCCCGCATCCGCCCGCTCCCAACCGCCCCGCCACTGTGTCCATGCTCCAGAAAATCGCGTTCGAAGGCCTCACCTACGACGACGTGCTGCTCGTCCCGGCCCGCTCGGCCGTCATGCCGCGCGAGGTCCAGACCAGCGCGCGCCTGACGCGCCGCATTCGCCTCAACGTGCCCATCCTCTCGGCGGCGATGGACACCGTGACCGAGGCCGACATGGCGATCGCGATCGCGCGCGAGGGCGGCGTAGGCGTGCTCCACAAAAACATGATCGCCGAGCAGCAGGCCGCGCACGTGCGCCGCGTCAAGCGCTCCGAGAGCGGCATGATCCTCGACCCGATCGTGCTCCACCCCGACCACACGGTCGGCGACGCGCGCGAGCGCATGGCCCGCTACCACATCGGCGGCATCCCGGTCGTGGACGGCGAGCGCCGCCTCGTGGGCATCGTCACCAACCGCGACCTGCGCTTCCAGCCCGACAACGCGACGCGCTTGGCAGAGGTGATGACGCGCGCGCCGCTCATCACTGCTCCCGAGGGCACGACGCTCGACGAGGCCGAGGCGACGCTGCAGGAGCACAAGATCGAGAAGCTGCCCGTCGTGGACGGGGCCGGCTTCCTGCGCGGCCTGATCACGTTCAAGGACATCCAGAAGAAGAAGAAGCACCCGCTCGCGTGCAAGGATGCCTTCGGGCGGCTGCGCGTGGGCGCGGCCATAGGCGTGACGCCCGACACGCCCGAGCGCGTGGCCGCGCTCGCCGAGGCCGAGGTGGACTTCGTGGTCGTCGACACAGCCCACGGCCACTCGGAGGGCGTGCTGCGCACCGTCGAGCGCATCAAGGCCGACTTCGCCGGGCTCGAGGTCGTGGCCGGCAACGTGGCTACGCCCGAGGGCGCCGAAGACCTCATCCTCGCCGGCGCCGACGGCGTCAAGGTGGGGATCGGGCCGGGCTCGATCTGTACCACGCGCGTCGTGGCCGGCGTGGGCGTGCCGCAGCTGACGGCCGTGCTGCGCTGCGCCGAGGCCGCGCGCCGCTACGGCGTGCCCATCATCGCCGATGGCGGCATCAAGCAGACCGGCGACCTGCCAAAGGCGCTCGCTGCCGGCGCGGACGCCGTCATGATCGGCGGGCTGCTCGCGGGCGTCGAGGAGAGCCCGGGCGAGACGGTGCTCTACGAGGGCCGCCGCTACAAGAACTACCGCGGCATGGGCTCGCTCGGCGCGATGGAGGCCGGCTCCAAGGACCGCTACTTCCAGGACGCCGAAGACGACCTCAAGAAGCTGGTGCCGGAGGGCATCGAGGGGCGGGTACCCTACAAGGGCACGCTCGCCGAGGTGCTCTACCAGATGGTGGGGGGGCTGCGCGCCGCCATGGGCTACTGCGGCTGCGCGACGATCGAGGAGCTGCAGGAGCGCGCGCAGTTCGTGCGCATCACGGGCGCGGGGCTGCGCGAGAGCCACCCGCACGACGTGACGATCACGCAGGAGGCGCCTAACTACTCGGTGCGCTCGTGACGCGCCCGCCACACGAACGGGCGACGGCACGCCTCGGTGCCATACGCCGGGTGGCGGCCGCCCATGGCGCGCCGGCCGCGCTCGTGACCCACCTCCCGGCGATCCGGTGGGCGGTCGGCTTCTCGGGCTCGAACGGGGCGCTGCTCGTCACGCCCACGCGCGCGCACCTGGTCACGGACGGACGCTACCGCGAGCAGGCGGCGGCCGAGGTCGCTGTGGCCGAGGTGCACGTGCCCGGCTACCGCCTCTTCGAGCACATGGCCGAGCAGGGCCTCCTCGAGGGCGCGGCCCCGCTCGTAGTGCAGGCGGACGCGCTGACGGTGGCGCAGTACGTGCACCTCGAGCGCACGTTCGAGGGCACACCGCTCGTGGCCGTGACCGAACTCCTGGCCGTCGCCATCGCGCAGCGCGACGCGGCTCTCGTGGCCCAGATCGCCGAGGCGCAGGCGCGCACGGCGCGCGTGCTCGAGGACGTGCTCGCGCTCGTGCGGCCGGGCGTGACCGAGCGCGAACTCGCCGCCGAGATCGTCTACCGGCACCTGCGCGCGGGCGCCTCAGCGATGGCGTTCGAGCCGATCGTCGCCAGCGGGCCCAACGGCGCGCGCCCGCACGCGCGTCCGACGGACCGCCGCCTGGCGGCTGGCGACCTCGTCGTGCTTGACATGGGAGGCGTCTTCGAAGGAGTCTGCGCAGACCTGACCCGGACGGTCGCCCTCGGCGAGCCCGGGGCGGCCGCGCGCCGGGCTTACGAAGCCGTGCGCGAGGCCAAGGCGGCGGCCATCGCGGCAGTGCGGGCGGGGGTCTCCGGCGCCTTCCTGGAGCGTACCGCACGTGACGTGCTCGCCCGGTACGGCCTCGAGGCGCACTTTGCGCACAGTCTCGGGCACGGCGTGGGGTATGAGATCCACGAGTGGCCGCGCCTGTCGCAGCAGGTCGATCATGTGCTGCCCGGGGGCGCCACCGTCACGATTGAGCCTGGCGTGTACCTCGAAGGCCGCTTCGGCATCCGAATTGAGGATGTCGTGGTGGCCGAGGCCGGGGGAGCGCGCAACCTGACGCCCCTCTCCGATGCTCTGATCGTGCTCTGAGCCACCGTTTCTGCGTGTATCGTACACGCCGCTCTGGCGTGTATCGTACACGCCGCGCACCGCACACAACGGTCCCATGCGTCTCACCTTCGTCCTGCCCGCGCCCGTCCGTGTCCCGATGGGAGGCGCGCTCGTGGTCGCACGGCACGCGGAGGGGCTGGCCGCACGCGGCCACACGGTGCGCGTGGTGTGCCCCGAGCGGCCCGGAGAGGGATGGCGCGCCAGCGCGCACCGGCTGGCCACGCGCGTGCGCGACCGCTGGCACGGCGTCGAGGACGCACCCCTGCTCAGGATGCGCGGCGCATCGCTGCTCGAGGTGCCGGAGCCGAGCGCGGCGTTTGTGCCGGATGCTGATGCCGTTATTGCAACTGGCTACCAAACCGTCCCCTGGGTACTGGCCCTGCCTCCCGAGAAAGGGGAGAAGGTCTACTTCGTGCAAGGCGACGAGCGCGCCATCCATCCGCGCGCGCACGACACGTGGCACGCGCCCATGGCACGCATCACGTGCGCGCGCTGGCTCGCCGAGATGCTCCGCGCCGAAGGTATGCCCGTGCTGGGCTTCGTGCCCAACGCCGTCGACCCGGCCACGTTCGCCATCGACACGCCGCCCGAAGCGCGTCCGCCAGGCGTGTGCGCGCTCTATCACCGCCACGCGGTCAAAGGCCCGGACGTGCTGATCGAGGCGCTGACGAGGCTCCGCAAAGCCTGGCCCGGCGTGCAGGCCGACGTGTTCTCCGCGCGCAAGCCCTCACACCGGCTGCCCGACTGGGTGCGCGTGCATGTCCGCCCGACTGAGTACCGGCTGCGTGCGCTCTACAACCGCGCGGCTGTGCTGCTCCACACGAGCCGCCGCGAAGGCTGGGCGCTGGTGCCGATGGAGGCCGCGGCGTGTGGCTGCGCCGTCGTCGCAACCGACAGCGTGGGCGTGCGCGAGTACCTCGAAGACGGCATCTCAATGCGCCTCCACGAACAGGGCGACGTGGAGGGGCTCGTGCGCTCCGCCGTGGCGTTGCTGGGCGACCCCGAGGCGCGCGCGCGCCAGGCCGCGGCGGCCGCGCAGGCCGTGAGCAGGTACGCCTGGCACGCGTCTACGGGCGAAATGGAGCGCCTGCTCTACGTCGCCGTTCGGGGGTCGGTGCCGGCACGCCTGGCCGGTGCGCGCGCGCGTGTGGCCGCCGATGCATCGTGATGGCTCCGGGGCCCGTGCGCTGGTCCGTCGTTGTGCCTGTCCTGAACGGCGCGCACGTGCTCGCGCGCACCGTGCCCGCCGTCTGCAGCCTGGTGCAGCCGCGTCCGGACGCCGAGGCGGTCTACGTCGATGACGGCTCGACCGACGGCAGCGCCGCGCTCATAGCCCGCCTCGCGGGCGCGGCCGTTCGTGTGGTGAGGCACAGCGGCAACCGCGGGCGCGCCGCGGCGCGCAACACGGGAGCGGCTGCGGCGCGCGGCGAAGCGCTCGTGTTCCTGGACGCCGACGTGATCCCGGAGGCGGGGCTGCTGCGCGGCCTGGAGCCTGCGCTCGAGGCGGGCGTGGCTGCCGTGGCGGCTCTGCGTCCCGGCGAGCTCGACCCGTCGGAGCCTTACCACGCCTACCTCGCGTTCGGGCGCCGTGGCCCGTCGCACGCCCCGCCCGGCCCGCTCCCCTGGCGCTACTTCGTGACGGCTGCCGCGGCCATACGCCGCTCCGCGTTCGAGGCCGCCGGAGGCTTTGACGAACACGTCTGTTACGGCGAGGACCTCGCGCTCGCCTGCGCCGTCGCCCGTGCGCATCCTGCCGGACTGCGCTACGCGCCCGAGGCGCGTGCGACCCTGCTCGACAACGGATCCCTCGCCGTCGCAAGGGACAAGGCTGAGGCCTTCGGGCGTAACCTGCCGGTCATTGCGCGCCGCTGCCCGGAGGTGCTCGCGGTGGCCGGACTGGCGCGCCTCGAGGCGCCGGGCACGCTCAGCGCGGCCTTCCGCTGGGTGGCCACGCGCCGCGTGCTGGCGGCCGCGCTGGAGCGCATGGCCTACCACGGACCGGCCGGGCTCCGCCTCCGCGCCGTGCGCTACCTTCTCGCGCACGCCCTCGCCACCGGCTACGCCGATGCCGTCTCTCTTCCTGCCCAGCACGGCTGACGCGGCGGCGCTGGCGGCAGAGTTCGTGCGGCACGCGGCGAAGCGCTCCGGTCTGCCACTGCCGGACGCCGAGCGCGCTGCCATGGCAGCCGCCGAGGCCGTCGCGAACGCAGCCGAGCACGGCAACGGCTTCGACGCCTCCCGTGTGGTATCGGTGGAGTGGCAGGATGCGCCCGGGGGCGGGCAGCTCGTCGTAGCCGACGAAGGCCCGGGCCCCTCGCAAGCGCGCATCGTAGCTGCCGAACTGCCTGACGCGACCGCGACGCGGGGCCGAGGGCTATATCTGCTCCGCACCCTCGCCGACGAGGTGCGGTGCGCTGCGGGCGCGCTGCGTATGACGTTCCGGCCGGGAAGGCGGTGAGGGGGCGTCGTGCGCTCGCGCTCGCGACGCTACTCGTTGCGATGGCCGGGGTAGCCCTCACGGCCCGTCCGCCCGAGGCGGGGCCTGCGTACCGAGCGGCTTTCGTCGGCTGCGCGCTCGTCGCCTGCGGCGCGCACGTCGCTCTGGTGCGCCAGGCGGTTGCCGCCGGCGTCCGGTGGCGCCTGCGGCACGTGCTGCTCGTCGCCGTCATGCTCCGGGCGCTCGTGCTACCGCTCCCGCCCACACTCTCGGACGATGGGTACCGGTATCTCTGGGATGGCTTCGTCACGCTGCGCGCCAACGTGTCGCCCTACGCGCTGCCGCCGTCGGATGCGCGCCTGGCGTTCCTGCGCGACGAGGGGCAGTTCGACCGGCTGAACTCGCCGCACTACCACTCGGTGTATCCGCCCGTGTCGCAGGCCGTGTTCGCCGCCGGTGCCCGTGCGGCGGACACGCTCGGCTGGAGGGGCGGCTGGCTCGTGCTCAAGCTGCTCGTCGTGCTGGCCGAGCTGCTCGGGATCGTCGTGCTCGGCCGGCTCGCCGGTGCCGCCTGGACCATCGCTTACGCGTGGCATCCGCTGGCGGTGATCGAGCTAGCCGGGCAGGGGCACACCGAGGGGCTGATGGTCGGCGCGCTCGGGCTGTGCGTGGGGGCGGTCTGGAGGCACGGGGCCTCGGCGGTGCGCCGGGGTGTGGGGGGGGCGGCACTCGCGCTGGCTGCCGGTGTCAAGCTCTACCCCGTGCTGCTGCTGCCGCTGCTGGCGCGCCGCCTGGGCAGGTCGGGCGTGCTGTGGGGAGCAGGGCTGCTCGGGCTGCTGGCCTTACCTGTGCTGGTGCATGGGCGAGCGGTGGCGAGTTCGCTAGTGCTCTACGGCGGAACGTTCAGCTTTTATGCCCTGCCGCACGCCCTGCTGAAGACTATCCTCTGGCCTGTCCTGGGCGGAGCGGCAGGAGGAGGGGCGAGCGGGGTCCTGATCGGCGTGTGGGCTGTCATACTGGTAGTCGTCGCGCTTACCGACGACGGGTCGCGCCGCGCCGCCGTCGCGGCGCTCATAGCCGTGCTGGCCGGACAGGCGCTGCTTGGCAGCGTGCTGCACCCCTGGTACATGGTTGGAGCTCTGTTTGTACTGCCGTTATTGCAATCTAAAAAACTCCAAACGGCCACCTTCGCCATGAGCGCCGGTCTCATTGTTTCCTACCTCTACTACACTGCCGACCACACCGCTGCACCGTGGACCATGCGTACGGCGATGGCTGTGGGATGGGGAGGGGCCCTGGCGGTGCTCACGCCAGCGATGCTGCAACCAGTCCTGCGCGCCCGTGCCAGGCGCAAGTGGGCGACCCTCGCGTCGCTCGGCCTCCGCCCTGAGCCGACCCACACCGTGCTCGACCTCGGGTGCGGAGAGGGGTACGTCGCTGCTGCCTGCGCCGAGGCGACCGGCGCCCACGTCGTGCTGGCCGACGTGGCAGAGTTTAACCGGACAGCCCGGCCACTCGTCCGGCTCGATCCGGCAGACGCGCTCCCGTTCCGCGACGGCGCTTTCGATGCCGTCCTGCTCGTGTTCGTGCTCCACCACGCGGCCCACCCGGAGCGCCTGATCGGCGAGGCGCTGCGCGTCAGCCGCGGGTCCGTCGTCGTGTGGGAGAGCGTGACGCGTGGGCCGTTGCACCGGCGCCTGCTCGAGGGCACGGATCGGCTCGCGAACCGGCTCCGCAGCCCCCGATTCCGCGCGATGGGGCCGCACCTGGCCATGAAGCCGGCTGCGTACTGGCGCACGGCCCTCCGGGCTGCTGGCGCGGAGATTCTCGCCGAGCGACGATTCGGCGTGTTCCACCGACAGGCGCTCTACGTCGTCGCGCCGCGCCAGCGCGCGTAGATCTCCTCGGCCCGCGCCGTCCGCCCGTCGATCCACACGTACTCGGGGTGGCGCCTGAACCACGTCAGCTGCCGCTTGGCGTAGCGGCGGGAGTTGCGCTTGAGGCGCGTGACCATCTCCTCGAACGTGCACTCGCCGCGCAGGTAAGCGCGGGACTCCCGATAGCCGATCGTGCGGAGGGCCGGCGTGTCGAGCTCAGGAAAGGCCTCCAGGAGCCGCCGGTTTTCCTCTATCAGGCCTGCGGCGAGCATCGCGTCCACGCGTGCGTCGATGCGGGCGTAGAGCGTCTGACGGGGCCAGTCGAGGACGCAGACGAGGAACCGGTAACGCGGCCGCGCGACCTGCCGCCGGAAGGCGGCCGGCGCCCGTCCGGTGCTGCGCAGCACCTCGACCATGCGCACGAGGCGCTGCGACTTCGTCGGGTCGAGCGTGGCGGCCGTTTCGGGGTCGGCGGCCCGGAGTTCGTCGAAGAGGGCCTGGCGGCCCCCGGGCGTGCGGGCGACATCTTCCAGGTGGGCGCGGAGCGCAGGCACGGCCGGGGGCATCGCGCCGAGGCCGTGAACGAGCGCCTCGAGGTAGAGCGTCGAGCCGCCGGCGACGACCGGCACGGCCCCGCGCGACAGAATGGCCGCGATCCGCGCCTCGGCCTCGCGGGCGAACTGGCCCGCCGTGAACGGCTCCGCCAGGGAGCGCTCGTCCACGAAGTGGTGCGGCACGCGCGCCCGCTGCGCCGCGTCGGGCTTGGCCGTGCCGATTTCGAGCTCGCGGTAGACCTGCCGGCTGTCGGCCGAGACGACCTCGCCGCCGGCGATCTCGGCCAGGGCAACGGCGAGAGCCGACTTGCCCGAGGCCGTCGGGCCGGCGATGAGCGGGAGCAACGGGCGGGCGTCCACTGCTGAGAGGCCCCGGGCGGGCGGGCGTCCGTAGCCGGGGGCGTTAGTACCTGGGCACAGCCGGATCGACGTCGTCGCTCCAGGCCAGGATGCCGCCGCGCAGGTTGACGGCGTTCGTGAAACCGTGCGCGTGCAGCAACTCGACCGCCTTGCCCGAGCGCGCGCCCGAGCGGCACATGACGACGAACATCGGATCGCCGCGGTGCTCCTCGAGCTCGCCGAGCCGGTCGGGGAGTTCGTCGAGCGGGATCAGCGCCCCGCCGATGTTGGCGATCGCATACTCGTCGGGCCGGCGCACGTCGAGCACGAACGGCGCGTCTGGGGATTTGAGGCGAGCTTCGAGGTCTCGGGGAGAGATTTCGGGGATCGGAGAAGGGGCCACGGGAGCGGAGCAGGAGACTGCCGTCGGGGTGAGCGTGGTGATGGTGGGCGCGTCGCCGCAGACGGCGCACGCGGGGTCGCGCTCGAGGCGCAGCGTGCGGGAGCGCATGCCGAGTGTGTCGAAGAGCAGGAGCCGCCCGGCGAGTGGCGTGCCCGCGCCGAGCAGCAGCTTGAGCGCCTCGGTGGCCTGCACCAGCCCGAGCAGCCCGGGCAGCACGCCGAGCACGCCGCCCTCGGCGCAGGAAGGTACGAGCCCCTCGGGCGGGGGCTCAGGGAAAACGCAGCGGTAGCACGGGCCGCGCCGGCCCTCGGCCCCGACGAGCCCGAACACGCTCGCCTGGCCCTCGAAGCGGCTGACGGAGGCGAACACGTTGGGCACACCGGCCAGCACGGACGCGTCATTGACGAGGTAGCGCGTGGCGAAGACGTCGGTGCCGTCGAGGACGAGGTCGCAGCCCTCGAGGAGGTCGAACGCATTGCCAGGTTCGAAGCGCGCCGCGTGCGGCTCGAGGTGCACGTCAGGGTTGAGCGCGCCGAGGCGCTCGGCCGCCACCTCAACTTTGAGGCGGCCCGCGTCGGCGTCGGTGTAGAGCACCTGGCGGTGGAGGTTGGAGCGCTCCACGCGGTCGTCGTCTACGAGGCGGAGGTGGCCCACGCCGGCCGCGGCGAGGTAGAGCGCGGCCGGCGCGCCGAGCCCACCGGCACCGACGAGCAGGACGCGGCTCCGCGCAAGCCGTGCCTGTCCGCCCCGTCCGACCTCGGGCAGGATCGTCTGTCGAGCGTAGCGCGTCCAGTCCACCGGCGCAGCGGCGGGCGATTTCGCGGCGGCCATTCCGGGTGCGCTCAAATCGATCCTGGGTGCGCTCAAGGCAGGGCCGGTTCTTCGATCCGTGCGTGTGGAGGCTCTGCGACGTCGGCTGGCCGCGGCAGGAACAGCGCCAGGCCGACGGCGCAGAGCGCGCTCGTGACGAGGAAGAACGTCGCCTCCTCGACGGGCAGGCCGAGCGGGTCGATGCCGAGACGCGTCGCGTCCGCGATGTACCAGATGCCATCGGCAATGGCCATCCGGTCGGCGAACCAGAGCCAGACGGTCGGGACCGCGACGGCGGCGAGCACGCGCCGGCGGTCTTCCCACACCTTGGCTCCGCCAATCCAGAACAGGGCAGCCAGGACCGGCAGCGCCCACGCCAGGATCAGGCCCATGTAGAGCGTGTTCTCGGGTGGGGTGGCGAGAAAGACAGCGCCGAGGGCCGCGAGCAAGAGACACACGGTGGCTGCGAGGGGGCGGAACCAGGCCGGCATAGCCTTGGACGGCGCCGCAAGCCAGCCGCGCCCGCGCAGGAGGAAATAGAAGAGCCCGACGAGGATCGGCTGGAGGAGGAAGAACAGGTACTCCTCGACCGGCACATACCCGATCGTCGCGAGCACGCGGTCGGGTCCGTAGCCCCACACGTCCCGGTAGACGAGGTAGTTGTCCCACGGTGTCGTATAGGTGAACGCGATCGCGAGGATCGCGCCGAGCCACGTGAGCGCCCTGCGCGCGCCGATGCCGGCCATTGGCCGGGCCTGCAGCAGTGCGAGCAGCACGATGACAGGAAGGATGTAGACGAAGTGGAACTGGAGGTACGTCATCGTAGCGTACTGTGCTTCGAAGCAGGAGCGGTGCGGGGGCTGTCCGGATGACGCGGTCGATGAGGCCCGAGCCGTCAGGCCCGAGCCGTCAGGCCCGAGCCGTCAGGCAAGGTGCTTGAGCACGACGCGCGCCGCGTTGCGCCCGGAGGCGCCCATGATGCCGCCGCCGGGATGCGTGCTCGCGCCCGTGAGGAAGAGCCCGTCGAGGTGGGCAGCGTAGCCCGAGAGCCCGAGCGCCGGGCGCAGGCTGAACATCTGATCGAGGCTCATCTCGAGATGCATCACGTTGCCGCGCCGCAGGCCGAGCTCGCGCTCGAGCCAGAGCGGGTGCTGGAACAGCTGCCCGACGACCTTGCGGCGCGTGCCGGGCGCGACGCGCTCGAACGCGTCGAGGATGCCGTCGGCGACGCGCTCTCCGATGGCGTCCCACGACGCGTCCCCGGCAAGCGCGTACGGGTAGTACTGCGCCCAGAGCCAGAGTACCTCGCCGCCGGGCGGTGCGAGCGTGTCGTCCACGGCGGAGAAGCTCATACCGACGATGGGCGGGTCCGCTGCCGGATGCCCCTTGAGGTAGTCGGCGTAGGCGTCGTGGATCTGCTGCCGGTCACGGCATACGAGCTGGAGTGCCACGCGCGCCTCGTCGCCGGGGTGGGCGGCGTAGCAGACGGGCTCGGAGAGCGCAAGGCGCAGCACAGCTCCGAAGCCATTGCCGGTGCGGAGGCCCTCGAGCTGCGGCGGGCGGTGCGCCTCGGGTAGAAGCCGCCCGAGGGCTTCGAGCACGTGCGTGCCGGCGAGCACGGCGCGTGCCGTGTAGACGTCACGGCCCACGCGCACCCCCGTCGCCCGTCGCCCCTCGACGAGGATCTCGTCTACAGGCGCGCCGGTGAAGACGGCCCCGCCGTGGGCCTCGATGTGCCGCGCGAGCGCCTGCGTGAGCATGCCGGAGCCGCCGCGGGGACGCGCGACGCCTCCTTCATGGTACAGTGGGTGCCAGAGCAGAAACGGCGCGCTGAGCGGCTCGGTGGGCGGCGGCCCCGACTGCGCGGCCATCCACACGAGCGGCGCCTTCACTTTTTCCTCCTTGAAGTACGCGTCCACGACGTCGCCGTACGGACGCAGGATGTGCCCGAGTGCGCGCTGCCAGTCCATCCGCGCCGACTCGCCGAGCGCGAACGTCTTGCCAAGTTCGAACGGGCTCGGGCTACGGAGGAAAACCTCCTTGACGGTTCGCGCGAACGGCTGCCAGTCGCCAATGAAACGGCGGTAAGCCTCGCCCTCGCCGGGAAACTGCCGCTCGAGCGCGTCGGCGGTCTTCTCGGCGTCGCGGTAGATGAACACCGACTGCCCCTCCGGGAACGGAGCGAAGAAGAGCGGGTCGAGCTCGAGGTACTCGAGCCCGAAGCGCTCGAGGCCCAGCTCCTGCACGACCGGCGTCAGGCGAATCAGGATGTGCGCCGAGCCGCCGAGATCGAAGCGGTACCCCGGCACGATCTCCGTCGTCGCGACAGCACCGCCCACCATGGCCCGTCGTTCGAAGACGCCGACGCGGTAGCCAGCCTGCGCTACATAGGCGGCGGCAACGAGCGCGTTGTGCCCGGCCCCGATGACGAGGAGGTCGAAGTCGAGGCCACGGTGGAGCATGCGCGCGGGAGGCTG
>JBKBRC010000061.1:0-12611 GCA_046292345.1 Rubricoccaceae bacterium | reverse complement strand
GGCGGCCTCGTCCACGGCGAGCGTGAGCGCGCGCGCGTCGGGCTCGGGCAGGCCGTGCGCGCGCGCGTGGTCGCAGACGTGGCGGCGCACCCGGGCCAGCACGCGCGGGTGCGCCTCGACGCGGAGCAGAGCAGGCGGGGGGGCGAGCGGCATGAAGGCGAGCGCGTCAGGCCGCGCGGGCGTCGTCGTCGGGGGCGAAGCGCGCCAGCGCCTCCTCGACGGTCGGCGCGAAGTCGAACAGGAGCGGGAAGCCAAGCAGATCGAACACCTCGAAGACGCGGGGCGGCAGCGCGGCGATCTTGAGGTCGCCGCCGTCCTCGCGGCAGGGCTCGAGGAAAGCCATGAAGACGCCCAGCCCGGCCGAGGAGACGTAGGCCAGGCGCTCGCCGTCGGCGACGAGGCGGTGGACGCCGTCGGCGAGGCAGGCCTCGAGCGCGGCCTCGAACTCGGGGGCGGTATAGGCGTCGAGCTCGCCCGTGAGGGCGAGCACGCGCGCGGGGCCTGCGGGCGTCTCGGCCGGGCGGAACTGCACGGAGAAGCTGCTCATGGGGAAGGGGGCGGCGGGTCAGGCAGTCGGAGAAGTTCCCTCCGGGCCGTCCCAGCGTAAGACGACGAGCGTGACGTCGTCGGCGGGAGCGTCGTGGCCAGCGAAGGCGTAGTGCGCGTCCAGGAGCGCGTCGCGGAGCGCGTCGGCGGGGAGGTGGCGGTGGGCGGCCAGCGTGCGGGCCAGGCGCTCGTGGCCGAACTCCTCGCCGTCGCTCTGGCGGTCGTCGCTCTGGCGGTCGTCGCTCTGGCGGTCGTCGCTCTGGCGGTCGTCGCTCTGGCGGTCGTCGCTCTGAGGGCCGGTGTGTCGGGCCTCTGTGAGACCGTCGGTGTAGAGCACGAGCACATCGCCGGGGGCGAGCGCGAGCTGCTCTTCGCCGAGCGTCCGTTCGAAGAGCGGTCCGGCGTCGAGGCCGAGCGCGAGGCCGGGTGGGCGGAGCGTGCGCACGCCGTCGGCGCGGGCGAGCAGGGCCGGGCAGTGGCCGGCGCGTGCGAGCGTGAGCGTGCCCGCGGCCCCATCCACGACGGCGTAGAGCGCCGAGACGAACGCCCCGCGCGGGAGCGAGGCCCGCAGCGCGGCATTGGCCCGCGCGAGGAAGGCGGCCGGCGCGCGCGTGAGTCCGCTCGCGGCCTGGAAGATGCCCTTCATCTGCGCCATGTAGAACGCCGCCGCGGCACCCTTGCCAGACACGTCGGCGACGATCACGCCCAGGCAGTCGTCGCCCAGGCGGAGCGCGTCGTAGTAGTCCCCGCCGACCTCGGCGGCGGGCCGCTCGGCGGCGGCCACGTCCAGGCCGGGGATGCGCGGAAGGCGGGCCGGAAGCAGGCGCTGCTGCACCTCGCGTGCGAGCTGGAGTTCGCGCGCGAGGCGGTCGCGCTCGAGCGCGTCCGAGAACAGCTGCGCGTGCGAGAGCGCGAGCGCAGCCTGCGCCGCGAACGCCTCGAGCGCCGCCGCGTCGTCGGGTTCGAACGCGTCGGCCTCGCGCCGGGCGGCGAAGAGCGCGCCCAGGGGCTGGCCGCCGGCCGCGAGCGGCAGTACGGCAAGGCTGCCGATGCCGGTGCCGGGGCGCGCGTGCACGCGGTGGTCTGCCGGCGCCTGGCGCAGCAGGAGCGCGCCGCTTCGCGCAGCTTGGGCGAGCGCGGGCGCGTCGGCGAGGGCCTCGGCGCGAGCCGGCGAGAGGCCGCACGCCGCCACGACGGTGGGCCGGAGCGAGCCGCGGCGCGCGTCGGCCAGAGCGAGCCAGGCCACGTCGGCCAGCCCGGCCTCGACGGGGCCGCCGGCGATGGCCTCGGCGAGCTCGGCCGGTGCGAGCACGCGCCCGGCCAGGGCCGCCAGCGCCGAGAGCGCGCGCCGCTCGCCGGCCCGCCGCGCGAGGCCCTCGGCGGCCGGAAGCTGGAAGAGCAGCACGAGCAGCGCCGTGAGCGCGTACAGCACCCCGAAGACGGCCGCGTTGGTGAAGAGCACCCCCAGCGGACGACTGATCAGGAAGCCGTAAGGCACGCGCTCCGCGACGCGTCCGCCCTCGTCGACCACGTCCAGTCGGGCAGGCCCGTCGCCGCCGACGAAGAGCAGGCCGAGCGCGCACGCAGCAAGCGCGAGCGCGAGCGCACCGGCCACGACGCGCTCGCGCGCCGGGAGGGCCACGATCCACCCCTGGCGGAAGACGCAGCCGAGCGCGGCCAGCACGGCCGCGACGCTGGCCGCGACGGCGACGCCGGGGGGCGGCTCGGTCAGGGGGGTGAGCGAGAACAGCAGCGCGGCCAGCACCGAAAGCCCGATGGCCGTGCGCCAGAGCAGCAGCGCCACGCGTCGCCGGCGGTAGAGCACGAGCGGGCGGAGGCTGAGCGCGAGCACGGCTGCAAACGCCCCTTGCCCGACGGTCGTCAGGACGGCGACGAGGACGGACGTGGGCCGGTCGGGGAGCTGCGTGGTGGGGACGAGGCGCCCGTCGTCGAGCGTAGCCAGGGCGAGCTCGGCCACGAGCAGGCCGGCGCCGACGACGAGGGGAATCCAGAACGCGCGCGCGGGCGTGCCGCGCGTCCGGGCGAGTGCGGGGGCGAGCAGCACGTACGCGAGCGCAAGCGCGCCCACGGCTGCAAGGTCGAGCAGGAGGCGCGTTGCCCAGTCCGGAGGCGCCTGCACGAGCGCGAACGCGCCGTAGGCCACCCCGATGCTCCCCGCGAGCACGGCCACGAGCGCCCAGAG
This sequence comes from Rubricoccaceae bacterium, assembly GCA_046292345.1. Classification (GTDB taxonomy): domain Bacteria; phylum Bacteroidota; class Rhodothermia; order Rhodothermales; family Rubricoccaceae; genus JBKBRC01. The sequence goes on along the minus strand of JBKBRC010000061.1, from coordinate 9,862 downwards.
CGCGAGGCGTCGCGGCCGCGTGGCGAGCAGCGCCTGTCCGGCCCGGCGCACGGGCGCCAGCGCGGAAGGGGCGAGCGAGGGAGGAGCCGTGGGCAAGCCTGTCCGGGGAGGGCCGAGAGGGTCCCATTCGGGCGCGCCGGCTCGGAGTTGCAGAAGGCGGGTGTGACGGAGCGCGCGGCCAATATAGGCCGCGTACGCCGGCGTCTCGGAGTGCAGCCGCTCGTGCCCTCGGCGGTGTCGCGGCACGCAGAGCCGGCGCCTCGCCCCCGCAACGAGAGACGATCTCTGAAAGGAGACGATCTCTGAAAGGAGACGATCTCTGAAAGGAGACGGCCTGTGGAAAGGGGCGGCTCCGGAGAGGCGACTCGTGAGCAGACGGCCCGCGCTGAGGCGTCCGGCTACGCCGAGATGGCACCCCCGACGCGCTGCCGCCCGCACGGCGCGTGGGGTTACGAGAACACGCACCCGGCCGGAGCGATACCCGGAGCCGCCGCTTCGGTGGCCCGTCAGACATCCCGGGCGGCCAGTGCGTCGTGCGCTTTGAAACCAACGACCGGGGTAGCCCCGGACAAGGCCCCGCACCACGGCGCCGGTGGAGCCTGCCCGCAAGTCCCAGACCGCCTCCTCCCAGTCCTCACGGCCGCCGCCGCGCCGCGCGCGTAGCATAGGCCAGCCCTCACCCGGCCCGCTCCTGCCCGCCACGTCCATGACCGCTACCGTCGCCCTCACGCTGCGTCCGACCGACGACCTCCGCGAGTGGGCGATCGCCGAACTGGCCGACCTCGGCTTCGACGCCTTCGAGGAGGGCGCAGACGGGGCGCTCGTCGCCTACGCGCCGGCCGCGCGCTGGGACGACACGGCGCGCGAGCACCTCGCGGCCTGGCTGGACGCGCACGGCCTGTCGCCGGCCGAGGAGCACCTCCACCCGCCTGAGAACTGGAACGCGCGGTGGGAAGCGACCATCCAGCCGCGCGTGGCCGGGTCGTTCCTGATCGCGCCCACGTGGGCCGACGTCCCCGAAGAGCACGCGCACCTGACGCTGCTGCGCATCGACCCCAAAATGGCCTTCGGGACAGGCTACCATCCCTCCACGCGGCTCGTGCTGCGCCTGCTCCCGCCGCTCGTCCCGCCCGGTGGCCGCGTGCTCGACGTGGGCACCGGCACGGGCATCCTGGCGATCGCGGCGCTGCGCGCCGGCGCGGCCGAGGCCCTCGGCGTAGACATCGACCCGTGGGCGGTCGTCAACGGCGAGGAGAACGCGCACCTCAACGGCGTCGCAGACCGCTTCGTCGTGCGCGAGGGCTCGCTCGAGGCGGCCGACGAGGGGCCCTTCGGGCTTGTGCTGGCCAACATCATCCGCGCCGTGCTGCTGCCCATGCTGCCCGCGCTGGCCGCGCGCCTCGAGCCCGGCGGCGCGCTCGTGCTGGCGGGGCTGCTCCAGGCCGAGCGCGACGAGGTCTGCGCGGCGCTGGCCGCGGCCGGGCTCACGCTGCACTCCGAGGCCTCGGAGGAAGAATGGTGGGCCTGCGCCGCGCGGCGCGACGCGTAGGCGTGACGCGTAGCACGACCCCCGCAGCCCCCACACCCATGCGCCTCTGCACCATCGACGTTGGGACGAACACGGTCAACAGCCTCGTGGCGGACGTGGACGCGCGCGGCGGGCTCGACGTCATCGTGGCCGAGGACCGTTTCGCCCGCCTCGGGCAGGGCGTGGACGCCGAGCGCCGCCTTGCGCCCGAGGCCATGGACCGCGTCGTGCGCTGCCTCGCCGAGGCGCTCGAGACCGCCCGCGCGCACGGCGCCGCGCGCGTCGTCGTCGGGGCGACGAGCGCGAGCCGCGACGCCCGCAACGCCGACGTGCTCGCGGCGCGCGTCCGCGACGAGCTCGGCCTGGACTACCGCATCCTTTCGGGCGAGGAGGAGGCCGCGCTCAGCTTCCGCGGCGCGCTGGCGACGCTGCCGGCGGTGCCCGCCGCCGTGCTGCTCGACATCGGCGGCGGCTCGACCGAGATCGTCGTCGGCGCGCGGCCCGAGGCGGGCGTACCGCCGGCGCTGCGCGCGAGCGTGGACGTGGGCAGCGTGCGCCTGACCGAGCGCTGCTTCGGCACGCGGCCCGTGCCGGCACGCGAGGCCGCCGCGGCGCGAGCGCTCGTCCGGCATCTGCTCGGCGAAGCCCTCGGGGCGCTGCCGGCCGAGACGCGCGCCGGGCTTCCAGTGGTCGTCACGGGCAGCGTCGCACGCGTGTTCGCGCGCCTGGCCGGCCCACTTGCCGCGCCCGGCTCCGAGGGGTTGCGCGTGTCCACGGCGGCCGTCTGCCTCTGGCGAGACCGCCTGCTCGCCACGACGCCGGCCAAGGCGCTGGCCGCCGCGCCCGACGTGCTGGCCGGACGCGAGGACATCGCCGCCGCCGCCGCGCTCATTCTCGCCGAGGGCCTCGAGGCGCTTGGCGCCGCCCACTACGTCGTCAGCCCGGGCGGGCTGCGCCACGGCCTCGCGCTCGCCGCCGCGGCCGGTGAACTGTGACGTGCGTCCGAACCCCGGCCGCCCTGTCTCCGTAACCCCACCGCGCCCCGTCCTACCCGAACCGCACGCCGATGGCTCTTACCGAAGCCGCCGTTCTCGACGCGCTCCGCACCGTCGAGGAACCCGATCTGAAGCAGGACCTCGTCACGCTCGGCATGGTCCGCAACGTGTCCATAGACGGGCACCGCGTCGCCTTCGAAGTCGTGCTGACGACGCCCGCGTGTCCGCTCAAGGAGCTCATCAAGAGCCGCTGCGTGGCAGCCATCCGCCGCGTGGACCCCGAGGCGGAGGTGGCGGTGGCGCTTACGGCCAACGTGACGAGCCCGGCCGGCGCGCCCGCCGGCTCCGGGCCGATGCCGCCGGCGGCCGAGAGCGGCGCCGCGGCCGTGCGCAACTTCATCGCCGTCGCGAGCGGCAAGGGCGGCGTGGGCAAGAGCACCGTCGCGGCCAACTTGGCCGTCTCGCTGGCGGCGAGCGGCGCGCGCGTCGGGCTGATGGACGCCGACATCTACGGGCCGTCGGTGCCGCTCATGTTCGGCGTGCCGGCCGATGAGAAGCCGCGCGTGCGCGAGGACCGCAAGATCGTTCCGCTCATGCGCTACGGCGTCAAGCTGCTCTCGATGGGCTTCCTGGCCGACAGTCGCCGCGCCGTCATCTGGCGTGGCCCGATGGTCTCCTCGGCCGTGCGGCAGTTCCTCGGCGATGCCGCCTGGGGCGAGCTCGACTACCTCGTGCTCGACCTGCCGCCGGGTACGGGCGACATCCAGCTCACGCTCGTGCAGACGGTCCCGCTCACAGGCGCTGTCATCGTCTCGACGCCGCAGGAGGTCGCCCTCGCCGACGCGCGCAAGGGGGTCGCTATGTTTCAGAACGTGCATGTGCCCGTGCTCGGCATCGTCGAAAACATGGCCTACTTCACGCCGCCCGACCTGCCCGACCGCCGCTATCACCTCTTCGGCGAGGGCGGCGCGCGGCGCCTCGCCGAGGAGCTCGGGGTGCCCTTCCTGGGCGAGGTGCCCATCGAGCAGGGCGTGCGCGAGGCCGGCGATCGCGGTGCGCCCGTCGTGCTGCGCGAGCCCGAGAGCGCCTCGGCGCGCGCCTTCGAGGCGCTCGCGGGGCGTGTGGCGCAGGAGGTGGCGATCCGTAACGCGCAGGCGCCCCCCACGCAGCCCATCGAGATCCTGTATACCTGACGGGCGCCCGCTTGCCGACGAGCGCCTGCCCGCCTGCGCACGGGCTGATCGGCGCCGCGCATGCGCATGCGCGCGCGGCATGCGTTCCGGCTTCTCCAATCCTTCCGGACCTCCGGCGCGGTGCCTGTGTTAACATGCGCCCGCGCCTAACCCCTTTCTGTGGCCATGGCTGACGCCCTGCACACCGACCCTGCGCTGCGCCAGCGCATCGAAGAAACGCTCGACTCCATCCGGCCCTACCTGATGGCCGATGGGGGCTCGGTGCGCCTTCAGAACGTCACCGACCAGATGGTAGTCGAGCTACAACTGCTCGGTGCCTGCGGGACATGCCCGATGAGCATGATGACGCTGCGCGCCGGGATAGAGCAGGCGATCAAGCGGGCCGTGCCCGAGGTGACGCGCGTCGAGGCCATCGCGCCGGCCGACGCCTGACACCGTCGCCGGCGCATTCACCTGTGGCCCGTTCTGCTGGCCTGCGCTCTTTTCCGTTCATGTCCAACGAACGCCCGCTCCACCACATCACGCGGATCGACATCATGCCCAACGAGGGCAGCCCGCGCCGGCACCCGACGCACGGCTGGCAGGTGCGGGTCCGCCGGGACGGCGAGCGCCTGTCCAAGTTCTTCGCCGACGCGCGCCACGGCGGGCGCGACGGCGCGCTCGAGGCTGCCAAGCGCTACCGCGACGGGCTCCTAGCCGAGCTTCCGCCGCCGGCGCGGGTGCCGCGACGCGCCTGGAGCAACACGGGCGTGATCGGGCTCTCGGTGCGTGGCAAGGAAGAGGCTGGGCGCGAGAAGCTCTACGTGCAGCTCAACTGGGTCGACGTGACGGGCCGGCGCCGGGCGGCGTCGTATTCGTGCGAGAAGTGGGGCCTGCGCCGCGCACTCTGGAACGGCTGCCTGCGCCTCTACCGCGAACGCTCCGCGGCGGGGTACCCCGTGGAGGAAGCGCACGTGATGTTCGCCCGCGCGCAGGAGCCGTTCACGGAGCAGATCCGCGCCGAGCAGCGCGCCGAGGAGCGGCAGCGCCGGCAGGAGGAGGCCGAGCGCGCCGCGGCCACGCTCGCCGCCTCGCCGCAGGGAAAGCTCGCCAGGGAAGCCGAAGTGCTTCAGCGGCTGGAAGACGCGCTGTTTGGCTGAGGCTGCCGCCCCTGTGGGCAGCGTCCGTCAGCGAGTAGGCCGGCGCGAGGCCGCGCCGTCCGCGTTCGCGCCGTCAGCGTTCGCGCCGTCGGCGAGCCGCCAGCCCCACTCGAGCAGAGGCAGGAGCGCCTGCGCGACTTCGACGGCGGCATCGGTGAAGGCGGGCGAGAACGTGGCCTCATCGGGGAAGCGGCGCGTGGCATAGAGCCCGCGCGCCCGGAGGAACGGCGCCACCGGCGCGCCGGCGTGCGCCTCGAAGCCGCGCGGCATGCGCGTGAGCGGGTCCTGCCGCTCGAGCACGAGCCCGGAGGCCTCGAGGGCGTCGGCGACGGCGAGGAAGCGCCCGGGTGCGGCGGCCATGTCCTCGCGCCAGCGGCGGAGCAGACGCGGCTCCGGGCTCCAGAACCCCCCGCCGACGAACGTCTCGTCCGGCGCGACGTGCAGGTAGAGCCCGCCATCTTCGCGCTTGTCCCCCGAGCGCGTCAGGTACATCCCGACGTGCGTCTTGTAGGGGTCTTTGTTTCTGGAGAAGCGCGTGTCGCGGTAGATGCGGAAGAGCGCCCGGCGAGGATCGCCCGTGAGAGGGACGCCGGCCGCTGGCAGGCGCACGGCGAGATCGGCCACGAGGCACTCGAGCGGGTCGCGCAGTTCGTGCTCGAACGTGGCCTTGCGGGGTTGAAACCACGCGCGGTCGTTGTGGGCCTTGAGGTCGCGCAGAAACGCGAACGCGGCAGGCTGGAGGCCAGGGAAGGGGGGCAGGGCGTCGGGGGACATGGAGGATGAGGTGGTACCGGGCAAGGCTACGCGCGCGCGGGGACACGGGCGCGTCGGAACCGCCGGGCGCGGGCGGCATTTCGGAAGCCCTCTCTTTCGTCACCCTCTTGCGCGGCGCGCCTCGCGCGCCCTCCTCCCGATGAACAACATCTTCCGCACGCTCATCGCCGGCTACGGCGCCTCGAAACTTGGCGGCGGCTGCATCAGCACCGTCCTCATCTTCATCCTGCTTTTCTGGCTGCTCGGCCAGTGCTGACCCGCCGCGGGCGGTCGCCCGCCGCTCACGCGCTCGGCGTACTCAGCGCAAGTGCGGCCATAAAGCCGATGCCGGTCTGCATGGCCCCCTCAGTAATGGTGAAGCGCGGCGTGTGAAGGCCCTCGGCCGAGCCCGGCTCGTCGGAGGCGGTGCCGAGCACATAGAACACGCCGGGGATCTGCTGCGCGTACCACGCGAAGTCCTCGCTCGCGTACCACGGCGGCAGGTCCACGACGCCGTCCTCGCCGGCGAAGGCGACGGCCGCGGCCCGCACGTCTGCGGTCGCGGCCGCGTCGTTGATGAGCGCCGGGTAGCCGACGCGGATCTCGGCCTCGCAGGTGCAGCCGAGAGCCTCGGCGGCGCGGGCGGCCGTGCGGCGAATGAGCGCATGCGCGCGGCGGCGCCACGTCTCGTCCACGGCGCGGAGCGTCCCCTCGATGCGCACAGCGTCCGGAATCACGTTGGTCGCCCCGTCGGCCAGGACGCGTCCGAACGAGAGCACGGTTGGCTGGTCGGGCGGGCGCTCGCGGCTGACGACCGCCTGGAGGGCCGTCAGCACGTGGGCCTGCGCGAGCACGGGGTCGGCAAGCTGGTGCGGCGCAGCGGCGTGGCCGCCCCGTCCGCGCACGGTGAGGTAGAGCTCATCGGCCGAGGCCATGAAGGGGCCGCTGCGCACGCCGAGCGTGCCGGAGGGAAGGCCCGGGAAGACGTGCTGCCCGAAGATGCGCACCGGAGCCGGGACGTCGCCAAGCGCGTCGAGTGCGCCCTCGGCCATCATCACCTGCGCGCCACCGGGCAGCTTTTCCTCGGAGGGTTGAAAGAGCAGGCGGATCGTGCCGGCGAGTTCGTCGCGCAGCGCCACGAGCACGCGTGCCACGCCGAGCAGCATCGCCGTGTGGGCGTCGTGCCCGCAGGCGTGCATCACGCCCGGGGTCTCGCTGGCGAAGGGCAGGCCGGTGGCCTCGTGGATGGGGAGGGCATCCATGTCCGCCCGGAGGGCGACGGTCGGGCCGGGGCGCGCGCCGCGCACGTGCGCCACGACGCCCGTGCGCGCCACACCGGTGCGCACGTCGGTGAGGCCGAGGCCGCGCAGCGCCTCGGCTACGCGCGCGGCCGTCTCGCGCTCCTCGAAGGCGAGCTCGGGGCGGCGGTGGAACGCGCGGCGCAGGCGGACCGCCTCGGGGAACGCCTCGTCGGCGAGCGCGCGCACGCGCGCGGCAAGTTCTGCAGGAAGGAGCATTGCGAAGAAGCGTTGCGAACCTGTAATCTCGCCTGCGCGCGCCGGATGCGCAGGGGCTTCCCTCGTCCGGAAGCGCTTCCAGATCTTCTTCTCCAGCCGCTCCCACGATGCGCCTCCGCTACCTCTCCCTTCTCCTTGCCGCGGTGCTGCCTCTGGCGGCGCCGGCGCAGACCGCGCAGACGGTCACTCTCACGGCGCCCGACGGCCAGCAGGTCCGCGTCGAGCGCGACGCCTACGGCGTGCCCCGCATCGCGGCGCCGACCGAGACGGCGCTCTTCTTCGGGCAGGGCTTTGCGACGGCCCAGGACCGGCTGTTCCAGATGGAGACCTTCTGGCGCTCGGCGACGGGCCGTCTGGCGGAGCTGCAGGGCTCGGCGGCCCTCAACCAGGACCGCGCCGTGCGCACGGTCTACTATACGCCCGCCGAGCGGCAGGCGCAGTTCGCAGCCCTCCCGGCAGGGATCCGGGCCATGGTGACGGCCTACGTGGCCGGCATCAATGCCTACATCGACTCGACGGCCGCCAACCCGGCGCGGTACCTGCCGTTCGAGTACACGCAGTTCCCGCTCAACCAGATCGGCGTGACGCGCTGGGACACCGACAAGGCCGTCGCGACGATGCAGTTCTTCATGCGCAACTTCGGCGCCATCGGCGGGCAGGAGCTGGTGCGTCTGGCCGAGCTCGAGGCGCAGGGCGAGGCGTGGTTCAACCAGAACCGCCCCATCAACGACTCCGCCGCGCCGACGACGATCTCGAACGCGTCGCGCCCGACGCCGCCGGCCGCCGCACCGGCGTTGCCGTCGGTGCAGAGCGTGCGCGCGGGTTACCCTGAGGGCATGGCCGGCTTCGCCGCCCGTGGCGCGGCGGCCGTGCAGGCACGGCAGGCCGAGCAGGAAGCGCTCTTCGCGCAGCTCGGCCTGCCGCTCGGCTTCGGCTCGTTCGCGGGCGCCGTCAGCGGCAGCATCTCCGCGACCGGCAACGCGCTGCTACTCGGCGCGCCGCAGATGGGCAACCCGTCGCAGAACGCGAAGACGGTCACGATGGAGGTCGAACTGATCGGCCCCTCGCTGCACGTGGCGGGCATGACCGTGCCGGGCATCCCGGGCGTGATCATCGGCCGCACGGCCGACCGCGCGTGGACGCTCACGACAGGCTACACAGACAACACGGACACCTACGTCGTCATGCGCGACGCCTCGGGCCTGCAGTACACCTACGACGGTGCCCTGCGGCCGTTCACGGTGATCCCGCACACCATCAACGTGCTCGGCGGCGCGCCCGTGCAGCACGTGGCGCTGCGCACCGTGCATGGGCCGGTCATCTTCGCCGACACGCAGTCGCCCATGGCGGCCGCCTACCGCTACGCGTTCTGGAACCGCGAGCTGGACATGGTCGAGGCGTTCTACGACATCTGGCGGGCCTCCAGCCTGGCGCAGTTCCGGGCCGCCGCCGCACGCGTCTCGATGTCGTTCAACGTGCTCTACTCGGACCGCGCGCAGAACATCGCCTACTGGCACGTCGGGGTGTACCCGCGCCGGCCCGGCACCGTCGACCCGCGCCTGCCGGCGCTCGGCGACGGCTCGCAGGAGTGGATCGGGACGCTCGCCTTCGCCGAGCATCCGCAGGAGATCAACCCGGCCAAGGGCTACTTCGTCAACTGGAATAACAAGCCGGCGCCGTGGTGGAACCAGGGCGACAACGTGAACTGGCGCCCGGGCCTGCGGGCGTACGACGGCGTGACGTTCCTCGAGAACCACGTCCGCAGCACCGTCCCGGTCACGTTCGACGACCTGAAGGAGTTCTTCCGCATCACGCGCTCGAACCCCGGCGGCTACAACGAATACCCCGGCACGTACCAGCAGCTGATCGAGTTCATCGAGGCGGAAGGCTACCGCGCCGAGAACCTCGTCCCACCGGGCCAGAGCGGCTTCATCAGCACGACGGGGCAGCGCAGCGCCCACTTTTCGGACCAGTGGAGCTTCTACACGTCGTCCATTGGCGCGGGTGAGATCCAGCTCAAGCCGTTCCTGTTCACGGGCCAGACGGCGACGTCGGCCGAGGAAGGGGCTGCGGGTGGCTTCAGCCTCGAGGCGCCGGCGCCGAACCCGTCAGCGCACCGGGCGTCGCTGCGCTACCGCCTCGAGAGGCCTGCGGCGGTGCAGCTCTCGGTCTACGACGCGCTCGGGCGCGAGGTGGCGCGCCTCGTGGACGCGCCGCAGGCCGCTGGCCTGCACGGGGCGACGCTCCGCACCGAAGGGCTCGCGCCGGGCGTGTACCTCGCGCGGCTCGTCGTGGACGGGCGGGCACGCACGCAGCGGATCGTCGTGGCCCGCTGAGGCGCGCAGAGGGACCGGGGCGATCCCGGGCCGAGCACGGCCCCCGGGCCGGCCCCCCGGCTGCCCCGGAGCCGGGGGGCCGGGGCGGCTGCTTCAGAGCGTGGCGAGGGCGCGGGCGGGGACCCATCCGCGCCCGCCGCCCCACCGGCGCGTATTCGGCCGCCGGGGTGGGGCCGAACAGCCCCAGCGTGGGCGTGCCCGCCGCCGCCGAGAGGTGCATCAGCCCCGAATCATTGCCCACGAACAGCGCGCAGCGGGAGAGCAGCGCCGCCGCCTCCGGCAGTTCCAGCCGCCCCACCAGATCGACCGCCTGCGGCAGCGCGGCCAGCACGGGCGCCGCCATGGCGGCCTCGGTGGCGCCGGGTCCGGCCAGCACCACGGGGCGCGCGCCCTCCAGCCGT
>JBKBRC010000060.1:0-12986 GCA_046292345.1 Rubricoccaceae bacterium | reverse complement strand
GCCGCCGACAGCGCCGCCTTCCGCCGCCTGCGCGACTCGGTGGCGACGGGCGTGCTCGCGCTCACCGACCGCGTGCGCGCGCTCCGCCCGCCCGCCGCCGAAGAGTCGCCTTCACCGCGGCCCTGACGCCCCGGGGCGCCCGGAGGCAGCGCCCTCCGCGCGCCGGCCTCACGCGCCGCCGTTCTCGACGAGCGCCACGCCGGCCCGCACGAGCGCGTCGGCGGCGGCCTGCGAGCGCGCCTCCGAGTAGATGCGCAGCACCGGCTCCGTGCCCGAGGCGCGGAACATGAGCCAGCCGCCCTCGATGCGGAACTTGAACCCGTCGAGGTCTTCGCGCGCCTGCACCGGCTGCCCGTCGATGCTGCTGAGGCCCTCCTCGCGGAGCTGCTGCAGCACGGCCTGCTTGCGCTCCTCGGTCGTATGCAGGTCGGTGCGGCTCTGGTAGTGCGGCCCGAACTCCTCCATCAGCTCCCGCACGAGCCCCGAGAGCGAGCGCTCGCGCTTGACCATCATCTCGACGACCGTGAGCCCGATGAAGATGCCGTCGCGCTCAGGGATGTGTCCCTTGACGGCCATCCCGCCGGACTCCTCGCCGCCCACGAGTACGTCGCGCTCGGTCATCATCGGCCCGACGTACTTGAAGCCGATCGGGGTCGTCTCGACCTTGAGGCCGTAGCGCTCGCCCATGCGGGTGAGCATGTCGGTCGTCGAGAACGTCTTGACGATCTCGCCGCGGAGGCCCTTCTCCTCGTGGAGATACTTGACGAGCAGGGCGAGGATCTTGTGCGAGTCCACGAACGTGCCCTCCTCGTCGACGAGCCCGATGCGGTCGGCGTCGCCGTCGAAGGCGAGGCCGGCGTGGGCGTTCTGGTCCACCACCAGGTCGAGCAGCGTGGCCAGGTTGCGTTCAATGGGCTCGGGCGCCTGCCCGTGCATGCCCGGGTTGACCTCGTTGTGGAGCTCGGTCACGCGCGGGCGGCCGAGCAGTTCGGTCACGATGCCCTGCCCGGCGCCATACATCGAGTCTACGACGACGCGCACGTTAGCCTCCCGGATCGCGTCCACGTCGATCGATCGGCGGAGCAGGTTTACGTAGGCCGCGCGCAGGTCAAACGTCTCGATGAGCCCCTCGGCCTCGAGCGCGTCATAGGCGCGCAGGGCGGGCACCTCGGTCAGGGCCGCCAGTTCCTGCTCTACCTCGGCGATGAGCGTGGGCGAGGCCGGCCCGCCGGCGCTCGTTTTGATCTTGAAGCCGTTGTACTGCGGCGGGTTGTGGCTCGCCGTGATCACGATGCCCGCCGTGTGGCCGCCATCCATGGCCGCCCACGAGATGGCCGGCGTCGTGACAAAGCTGTTCGCGAGGCGCACGCGCACGCCCGCCGAGGCGAACACGCGCGCCGCGTGCCGCGCGAACGCCTCGCTCTGGAAGCGCGTGTCGAAGCCGATGACGACCGAAGGGCCTTCGGCGCTCGCCGGGACGGGCTGCCGCAGCACCCACTGCGCCGTCGCCTGCGCCACGCGCCCGAGGTTGGCGAAGGTGTACCCGTCGGCGATGACGGCGCGCCAGCCATCGGTGCCGAAAGAAATAGCGTTTGTCGGGGAGGCCATTGGGGAAGGATCAGAGGACAAAGATGAGCCGGACGGAAGCTACGCGCGGCCGAGGGCCGAGGCCGCCGGAAGGCTGCGCCGCGCGGCGCAAGGCGCGCGCGCGTCTTGCGCGCGCGCAAGACGCGCCGGCATGCGGAAGGCTCCCGCGCACGGCGCCGCACGCGCTGCAGCCCTGCCGGCTCTGCCTGAGCCCGGCGGCGACGTGGCCCGCGGCAACATCGGGCCGGCCGGTGACGGCGGCGTGTCAGGCGCGCGTGAGCCGGCGGTGGGTGCCGCGTGGCTCGTCGCCCTCCACGCCGAGGCGGGCGCGGCGGTCGGCCTCGTAGGAGGCGTAGTTGCCCGGGTGGTAGAAGACGCGGTCTTCCTCGAAGGCAAGGATGTGGGTGGCCGTGCGGTCGAGGAACCAGCGGTCGTGCGAGATCACGACGGCGCAGCCGCCGAAGGCGAGTAGCGCCTCCTCGAGCGCGCGGAGCGTGTTCACGTCCAGGTCGTTCGTCGGCTCGTCGAGCAGGAGCACGTTGGCGCCCTCCTTGAGCGTGACCGCGAGCTGGAGCCGCCCGCGCTCCCCGCCCGAGAGCTGTCCGACTTTCTTCTGCTGGTCCTGCCCGTTGAAGTTGAACCGCCCGACGTAGGCGCGGCTGTTGACCTCGCGCGTGCCGAGCTGGATGAAGTCGGCGCCGCCCGAGACGGCCTGCCAGACAGTCATCTCCGGGTCGAACGCGCGCTGCTGGTTGACGTAGCCGATCTTGACCGTCTCCCCCACGCGGAACGTGCCCTCGTCGGGCGCGATCTCGCCTGTGATGAGGCGGAAGAGCGTCGTCTTGCCGGCGCCGTTGGGCCCGATCACGCCCACAATGCCGCCCGGGGGCAGCGAAAACGTGAGGTCCTCGAAAAGCGTCCGCTCGCCGAACCGCTTGGTGACCCCCTCGGCCTCGACGACGACCTTGCCCAGACGGGGGCCGGGCGGGATATAGATCTCGAGCTCCTCGCGGCGTGCCTCGGGCAGCCCGGCGGCCAGCTCCTCGTAGGCCGAGAGGCGGGCCTTGCTCTTGGCCTGCCGGCCCTTCGGGTTCTGGCGCACCCAGCTGAGCTCCTGCTCCATGAGCTTGCGCCGCTTGCTGGACTGCTTCTCCTCGACGGCCAGCCGGGCGCTCTTCTGCTCGAGCCACGACGAGTAGTTGCCCTCGAACGGGATGCCCTTGCCGCGGTCGAGCTCGAGGATCCAGCCGGCGACGTTGTCAAGGAAGTAGCGGTCGTGCGTGACGGCGATAACGGTGCCGGGGTAGCCCTCGAGGTGACGCTCGAGCCACGCGACCGAGTCGGCGTCGAGGTGGTTGGTGGGCTCGTCGAGCAGCAGCACGTCGGGCGCCTGGAGCAGCAGACGCACGAGGGCGACGCGGCGCTTCTCGCCGCCCGAGAGCGGGCCGATCCTGGCGTCGGCGGGCGGGCAGCGAAGCGCGTGCATGGCCTGCTCGAGCCTGCTGTCGAGGTCCCACGCGTCGAGGCGGTCGATCTCCTCCTGCAGGCGGGCCTGCTCGGCCATGATGGCGTCGTAATCGGCATCCGGCTCGGCGTACTTCTCGCCGACGGCCTCGAACGCCTTGAGCAGGTCCACGGCCTCCTGCATCCCCTCCTCGACGACCTCCCGGACGGTCTTGTCGGGGTCGAGCTCGGGCTCCTGCTCGAGCAGCCCGAACGTGAGCCCCGGCTGCGCCTCGATCTTGCCCTCGTAGTCGTCGTCCCGCCCGGCGATGATGCGCAGCAGCGTCGACTTGCCGGCGCCGTTGAGGCCGAGCACGCCGATCTTGGCGCCGTAGTAGAACGAGAGGTAGATGTTGTCGAGAACGCGCTTGTCCGGCTTGTGCGTCTTGCCGACGCCCAGCATGGAGAAGACGATTTTCTGGTCGCTCACGGCGTTTCCGGAGGGCTGGGAGGAGACGGCCAAGCTAACCGCCGGGCGCCGAGCCGGGCGGTGGAGAAAGGGTGGACACGGCCCGGGCCGCCGCGCGCCCCGGGCCGCCCCGGGCGCTCAGTCGCGGCGCCCGAACTCCCGCGCCTCGGTCATGAGCGCCGCGTGCCGGGCCGCCCAGCTGACGAGGCGGTCGTGCTCGTCGGCGGAGAGGCCGAGTTGCGCGGCGATCCGGCCGATGGCACGCGCCTCGGCCGCCGCGAGCGTCCCATCGGCGTAGCCGACGAGCAGCAGCTCAAGCACGACGACGGCGCGCGTGCGCGCGTCGGGGAAGAGCAGGTTGAGGTCGCCCGCGGCCGAGGGGGCGCCGGCGCCCTCGGGGGGCAGGCCGGCTTCGGCGTAGAGCCGGTCCAGACGCTCGACCTCGCCGAGCGTGAGGCGGCGATCGGCGTCGATCACCTGGCGCGCGAGCACGAGCAGGGCGCGGCGCTGCGGGGCGGAGAGCTCGGAGACGAACACGGGCGACCGAAGGACTGGCTCGGCCGCATGGTAACGCCAACGGGCGGTGCTGCGTGCCTTCGGGCACGCGCCTACCGCGCCGTGCGGCCCGGCCGCGGCGGCGCGGCGGCGAGATGCCTCTCGCCCCAGTCGGCCAGGCCGTTCAGAAGCGGCACGAGGCTCTCGCCGCGCTCGGTGAGCATGTACTCGGTGCGCGGAGGCACCTCGGCGAAGACGGTCCGGCGCACGAGGCCGTCGGCCTCGAGCGCGCGCAGCTGCTGCGCCAGCATACGCGCGCTGATGCCCGGCACAGCCCGGCGCACCGCGCCGAAACGGAGCGCGCCGCCGCGGAGCGTCCAGAGGAGCGGCAGCTTCCACTTGCCGCTCACGGCATCGAAGACGCGCTGCGCCGGGCACGGGGGGAGCGCAGGCCGAGGGGACGTGGCGGAGCGGCTCATGGTTACGCGGCCGTAAGCAGGTGACGGAACGGTAGCCACCGGCACGTCCGTAACCGCGCACCGTTCCTTCTTTCTCCCCCTTACCATGCACCTGACCGTCTTCGGCGCGACCGGCCGCACGGGCGTGCCCCTGGTCCGCCAGGCGCTCGCACGCGGCCACCGCGTCACCGCGCACGTCCGCACCCCCTCCAGGCTCCCCGCCGACCTTGCCGCCCGTGCCACGGTCGTGCAGGGCGACGTGCTCGACGCGGCATCGGTCGCGCGCGCCGTCGAGGGCGCCGACGCCGTCCTGCTCGCTCTTGCACCCACGTCCGGAACGGGACCGCCCGTGCAGACGCGCGGCACCGAGCACGTCGTCGCGGCCATGCGCGTGCACGGCGTCGCGCGCGTGGTCAGCCTGACCGGCGCGGGCGTGCCCGACGCGCGCGACGAGGGCGGCCTCGGGCCCGCGGTCGTGCGCGGCGTGATGCGGCTCGTCGTGCCCGGGCTGCTCGCCGACGCCCGAGGACACGCCGACGTCCTCCGCGCTTCCGGCCTCGACTACACCATCGTCCGTGCGCCACGCCTGACCAGGGGCCCTGCGACGGGCCGCTACCGCTCGGGCTTTTTCGCCCTCGGCCCCGGGCATCAGATCTCGCGCGCCGACGCGGCCGCGTTCATGCTCGACTGCGCCGAGCGGGGCCTGCACTCCCGCGAGGCGCCCGTCGTCACCGGCACCGCCTGAATGGCACCGCCGCTCCCTTTTCTTTCCGGCCGCCGCCACGACCACCGCCGCCACGACCACCGCCGCCATGACCATCGACGTGTTTGCCGACATTGCCTGCCCGTGGTGCTACATCGGGGAGGCCCGCCTTCAGCAGGCGCTCAACGCTCGCCCGGGCCTCGCCGCCGCGCGCCACTGGCGGCCGTTCCAGCTCCAGCCCGACCTCCCGCCAGAGGGCCGTCCCGTGGACCCGTTCTTCTACGACAAGTTCGGCGGACGGGCGCAGACCAGGGCCATGTTCGCGCACGTGACGCGCGTGGGCGCCGCCGACGGCGTGCGCTTCGACTTCGGCCGGCTCGCCGGCGCGCCCAACACGGCCGACGCGCACCGCCTGATCCTGTGGGCCGCCGAGCTGGACCGCGCCTGGCCAATGGCTCATGCCCTCTTCGCGGGCTACTTCGCTGAGGGCCGCGACCTCGGCCGCGTGGCCGACCTCCGCGTCATCGCCGAGGCGGCCGGCCTCGACGGCGACCGCGCCGTGGCTCTGCTCGCTTCGGACCGCTACCGTACCGACGTGGCGCAAAGCCAGCACGTTGCGCGGCGCGCCGGCATCACGGGCGTGCCGTTCTACGTCTTCGACGGGCGCTACGCCGTTTCGGGGGCGCAGGCGCCGGAGGTCTTCGGGCGCGTGCTGGACCGTGTCGCGGCCGAGCGGGCGCAGGAACAGACGCCCGAGGCGGGCACGTAACAACGCCCCCTCCTTTTTGCGCCTCTCTGCGCCCTGCCGCCCATGCTCCAGGACACGACTGCCGCCGCGCCCGATCCGCCCATCACGCTCGCAGGCACGTTCAACGCGCTCGTCGAGAAGCTGGCCGGGTGGGTGGAGGCGTTCGTGCTGCACCTGCCCAACCTGATCGTCGCCGTCCTGATCGTGGTCGCCGCGGCGCTCCTGGCGCGCGTGGCGCGCCGCCTGGTGCGCGCGGCGCTGATGCGCGTCACCACCCACGCCGCGCACGGCCAGAACGTCGTCGGGCTGCTGGCCACGCTTGCCTACGTGGCCGTGCTCGCCGCGGGCGTATTCATGGCACTCGGCGTGCTCGCGCTCTCGGGCGTCGTGACGAGCCTGCTCGCAGGCGCGGGCATCATCGGCCTCGCCCTTGGCTTCGCGTTCCAGGACATCGCCTCCAACTTCATCGCGGGCGTGCTCATGGCCGTGCGCTCGCCGTTCGTGGTCGGCCAGCTCATCGAGACGAACGGCTTCAAGGGCACCGTGACAGACATCAACCTCCGCTCGACGGTCATCCTGACGCTTCAGGGCGAGCGCGTCATTCTGCCCAACGCCAAGGTCTTCCAGGAGCCGATCGTCAACTTCTCGTCCTCGGGCCGGCGCCGCGTGGATCTCGAGGTAGGCGTCGGCTACGGCGACGACCTCGAGCAGGCCGAGCGTCTGGCGCGCGAGGCGCTCGAGGCACTGCCCATGCGCGACACAGACCGCCCCGTGGAGGTGTTCTACACCGGCTTTGGCGACTCGTCCATTGATCTGGTGCTTCAGGTCTGGATCCCGTTTGCGCGGCAGCCGGACTTCCTGGCGGCGCAGAGCGCGGCCGTCAAGGCCGTCAAGCGCGCCTTCGACGAGGGCGGCGTGACGATCCCGTTCCCGATCCGCACGCTGGACTTCGGGCCGTCCGGCGGCGTGGCCGTCCGCGAGGCCATGGCCGGCCCGAACGGCCGCGACGCCGCCGGGGCCTGAGACGCGTGGCGGCCTCCGGAGCGCCCGTCCCCGGGTTCAGGCGCCCGTCCCGGGTTCAGGCCTCGGGCACAAACGCGGCGCGCAGCCAGCCGCCGGTGATCTGCGCCCCGGCGAGGCGATAGTAGGCCAGAAACGCCGGCAGGAGTACGTTGCGACGCTGGTTGGCCACCTGCACCACGAGCGTGTCGCCGAACTGCTCGGCCTCGGCCGCGCCGTCGGGCAGGGCGGGCACGCGCAGCGCGACCGTGTAGCCGCTCCCCTCCGGCTCGACGCGGAAGGCCGGCTCGGCGTGGCGGACGGCGTCGGGCGCGTGGCCGTCGTCGTAGAGGCCCTCGGCGACGGCCGCCAGGCGCTCGAGCCCGAACACCTCATGCCCGGCGTGCGGCACGCGCAGGATGGGCAGCGGCGCGAACGTCTCCTCGATCTCGGCCAGGTAGTCCCCCTGCGCGGCCACATAGCGCGCGAAGGGCCCCACGGCGGCGGCTTCCTCGGGCAGGATCCGGTTGACGATGGCCGCATCGACGCCGTAGCCGTAGAGCTGGAGGTAGGTCCAGGCCCGGCGAGCCTCCTGGATGACCATGCGCTCGGGGTTCATGACGAGGCGCGCGCTCGTGATGGCCGGATCCTGCATGACCGTCTGCACGTCGGCGAGCTTACCGAAGAGCCAGTCGAGTTCTTCGTACCCCTTGTCGAGGGGGATGCCGGTCGTCTTGCGGAGGGCGAAACCGGCTGTCTTGATGGCGGCTTTCTGGAACGGGAACGCCTTCTGTAGCCACCACTGCGTGACCTGCGGGAGGGTCAGGAGGGTGAGCGTCTCGCCCGTCGGCGCGGCATCCAGGACGATGGTGTCGTAGTCGCCGGAGGTGTAGAACTTGTCGAGCCAGAGCAGCGCGCTCGCCTCGCCCATTCCAGGAAGGGCGGCCAGTTCCTCGGCCGCGACGGCGTCGGCGCCCTGCAAGCGGAGGACGGTCCGGACGAGCTCGCGCATGTTGCCCCAGTACTTGCGCATGGAGTAGTACATGTCCACCTCCTGCGCCCAGAGGTTGTCGGCGACGGCCTCGGGCTCGGGGCCGAGCGGGCGGTCGAGCGCGTCGGCGAGCGAGTGCGCCGGGTCGGTGGACATGACGAGCGTGCGGCGGCCGGCGCGGGCGCACGCGAGTGCGGTCGCGGCGGCGCACGTCGTCTTGCCGACGCCGCCTTTGCCGGTGAACAGGAGAATGCGGGGCATCAGGGGCGCAAGGCGCGGAGGATGACGGGCGGAAGCACGGGCGCCCGGATACGTCCGAGCCCGCCTAAGGCTCCGCCCCCGAATGCCGCTACGGGTGGCCGCCGGAGGCGTAGACGCCGCTCCGCACCGGGACGTAGGACCCGCCGCCGGGACGTAGGACCCGCCGCCGGGACGTAGGACCCGCCGCCGGGCGGGTTGCGGCCGTAGATCACGGCCGCCCGCGCCGGGCTTGCCCCCGGTCCCGGTCAGCCGTGGCGCGGACGTGCCGGGACACAGGGCAGGGAGGCTGAGCGGCGGGATGGCAAGGAGGCAGAGACGCGGAGGGCAGGGGAGTGGTTTCTGCGGCCCCCGACACGCCCGGCGCCTGCTACGGCTCGTCGCCGCGGCCGAGCGGCGCGGGCGTGTAGGCCGGCGGCTCGGGCACGGCCGGACGCGGGGTGCGCTCCGCAGGCAGCCGCTCGGCCGCGGGGCGATCGGGCACCGGGCGCTCGAATCGCTCAGACGGACGCGGTGCGGCACGGTCGGGCACGTCGGGGCGCGCGAGCGGGGGCTCGGGGCGCGGCGGCGGCGCGGCCGGATCGACGGGCCCATAGGCGGCGCGGTAGTCGTCGCGGCGGGCGGCGTCCCAGTCCATGCCTGGCGGCTCGTCTGGCCGGAAGGCCGCCGTCGTGTCCGGCATCGGGTCGTCCACGACGAGCGTGCGGCCGTAGCCCGGGGGGTCCGGGAAGCGCGCCGGCCCGAGGCGGTCCTGGATGCGGGCGAACACGTCCGCGACGATGGGCAGCGCCGTGTCGGAGCCCTGCGCGCCGGGCAGCGTGAGGCGCTGGTCCGGGAAGCCGACCCATGCGCCGGCCACGAGGCGCGGATGCATGAGGATGAACCAGCCGTCGGCGTTGCGCTGCGTGGTGCCGGTCTTGCCGGCCACGTCGAGCGTGACGCCGCGGGCGCGCACGCCGCGGCCCGTCCCGCGGTCCACGGCCGCGCGCATCATCTCGATGAGCGCGCGCGCGTCACGCCGCGTGATGGCCTGTCCGCCCTCGGGCGCGAAGCGCGCCAGCACGTGCCCGCTGGCGCTCTCGATGCGCGTGATCATCAGCGGCTCGCGCCGGAGGCCGTCGTTGGCGATCGTGCCGTAGGCGCCGGTCATTTCGAGCAGCGTGACCGGGCTCGTGCCGAGCGCGAGCGAGGGCACGACGTCGAGCGGGCTCGTGATGCCCATCTGGCGCGCCACGTAGGCCACGCGCGCTGGCCCGACCTCCTGCCCGAGTTGGACGGCGACGGTGTTTTTGGAGAACGCGAGCGCGTCCGTGAGCGAGAGCGACGCGCCCGAGATGCGGCCGCTGTTGGAGGGCCGCCAGACCTCGCCGCCGCCGAGATCGACAGCCACGGCCTGGTCTACGACGGCGTCGGTGGGCGCGTAGCCGCGCTGGAGCGCGGCCGCGAACACGAACGGCTTGAACGTGGAGCCCGGCTGCCGGCGCGCGACGCCGGCCATGTCGTACTCGCCGAGCATGAAGTCGCGGCTGCCGACGTAGGCGCGCACGGCCCCCGTGGCGGGGTCGAGCGCGACGAAGCTGGCCTCGATGCGCGCGGCGGCCTCGCGGGCCGCCTGCACGGCGGCCCGGTCGGCGCGGAGCGCAGCCAGCGCCTCGGCCTCGGTGCGGCCGGCATCGACGAGGCGTGCGAAGGCGTCGGTGCGGCGCAGGTGCGCCTCGAGCACGCCGTCGGGCAGGGCGCCACGGCCCCAGCGGGCGTCGGCGCGGCGCTGGAGCGCCCGGCCCTGCTCGGCCACGACGGCCTCGGCCAGGCGCTGGAGCGGCAGGTCGAGCGTGGTGTGGACGACGAGCCCGTCGCGCTCGACGTCGTAGCCGCGCGGGCGGGCCCACGCCTCGAGACGTGCGCGCACGGCCGCGGTGAAGTGCGGCGCCTGGCTACGCACGCCCGGCTGCGGACGCAGCGTCACCCCGAGCGGCTGCTCGCGGTAGCGCGCCGCGTCTTCCGCCGAGAGGTGGCCCTGCTCGGCCATGAGCCGCAGCACGAGGTCGCGGCGGGCGCGGGCGCGCTCAGGGTTTCGCACAGGATTGAAATCGGCCGGCCCCTTGAGCATCGCGACGAGCGTGGCCGCCTGCGGGACGGTCAGCGCGCGCGCCGTCGTCCCGAAGTACGTCCGCGCGGCCAGTTCCACCCCGTGGGCGTTGTAGAGAAACGGAACCGTGTTCAGGTACGACTCAAGGATGTCGCGCTTGGTGTTGTCGCGCTCGATCGTGTAGGCAGCGATCACCTCCTTCACCTTGCGCTCGAGCACGTGCGCGTGGCCGATCTCGGCCGGGAAGAGGTTGCGCGCGAGCTGCTGCGTGATCGTCGAGCCGCCCTGGCGGTTGCCGCGCAGGGTGTACCACATCGCACCGAAGGTGCGGCGCACGTCGAGGCCGCGGTGGCGGTAGAACGCGCGGTCCTCGGTGGCGATGAGCGCGTGCACGAGGTGCGGCGGCATCGAGTCCAGCGGTACCCACTCGCGGAACGGCGGCTCGTACTGCGTCAGGCGCTCGCCGCCGGCCGCGAGCACGACGCTGGGCTGAGCGCGCGTGGCCCGCGAGAGCGCGAACGCATCGGGCGTGCGCGAGAGCAGCAGCGAGGCGTAGACAGCCAGGGCGAGGGCGAGCCCGAGCCCCAGCACGAGCGCCGCCGCGAGGCCGGTCGCGAACGCGTCGATCGCGCGGCGCGCGGGCGTCCTGGGCGAGGGCGGCGCTGCTCGCCGGCGGCGGCCGGCCGGCGGCCCGCTCGCACGCGTGCGGCCGCGGTCGTTTCGGACGATGTAGCGGGGCGACGAGGCCATGCGGAGAAGATCGCGTCGGAGGCGGATATCGGCGCGCCGGCGCTGAGACTCAACGCGCGGCCGCGCGGCGGGCGTGCCCTTCCGCCACACCGGGCCTGGCCGAGCGCGATCCGGGACGTCCGGCCCTGCGGCGGCGCGCCTATGGCGCCAGGTTGTCGGCGTCGGTTCCGGTCTCGCGGAAGACGACGTCGCCGGCACCCGTGCGCGCTTCCACGCGCGCCTGCCCGCGTCCGAGCCGTGCCCGGAAGCGCGCCTGCCCGCCCGAGGTCGTCAGGCGCGGCCCCTCGAAGGGCAGGTCGCCGAGGCGGACCTGTCCGGCCCGCGTCTCCGCCTCCACGTTTACCGACGCTGCGGCCGGCAGCGCGAGCACGATTTCGCCGGCGCCTGTCTCGAGCGTGTAGGCCGCACCGGCCGGGAGCGCGCGCGCTTCCACCTCGAGCGCGCCCGAGCCTGTGCGCAGGCGCACCTCGGAGGCGGTGAGGCCTGTGGCCGTGGCCGTGCCCGCGCCGAGCTCGGCGTCGAGCGCGCCCTCAAGGCCCTCGGCTACGAGGTCGCCCGCGCCGAGGCGGAGCGTGACGGCCGTCCCCGGCGGCACGCGCACCTCCACGTCCACGCGCGTGCCGGCCTCGTGCTCGGTGCGCCAGACGAACTGGTAGAGGTCGGCGCCGCCGGCCTCGCGGAGCGTGACGCCCTCGAGGCGGGCGGCGGCCGAGCCGTCGGTGGCTCCGCGGGCGCTGCGCTCGGCGCGCAGGCGCACCTCGGAGAGGGTCGGGTCGGCGAGGACGCGCACGTCGCCGGCAAAGCCGTCCAGCACGAGCGTGCGCCCTTCGAGCGCGACGCTGCGCTCCTCGGTGGCCGTCGCGACGGCGCGACCGGTCAGGTCGTCGTCCGATCCGCGGCAGGCGGCCAGGGCGAGCACGGCGACTAGCAGGGCGGCCGGGGGCGTGAGGCGGGGTCGGCCGGGGAAGCGGCAGGAGGAGCGGGGCATGGCCTTCAGGAGAGCGGGACGCGGCGGATGAACTGGCGCACGGCCACCCAGGAGGCGAGCAGGCCGAGCACGAGGCCGAGCACGACGAGCGCGGCCAGCGCGAGCACGGGCGTGCCGCCGGGCCAGCCCGAGGCGGCCGCCGGCAGCGCGTCCGCTTCGGCGAGCGAGCCGAGCAGCAGGCCGTAGAGCAGCCACAGCAGCACCGCCGCCACGACGCCCGCCACGAACCCCTGCACGAGCCCCTCGATCAGGAAGGGGCGCCGAATGAAACCGTTGGTGGCGCCGACGAGCTTCATCGTGCGGATGAGCATGCGCCGGGCGTAGATCGAGAGGCGGACGGTGTTGCCGACGAGCAGCAACGCCGCCGCGACGACGAGCAGCCCCATCGCCAGGCCGATGCCCGAGAACACGCGCCGGTTGCGCTCGACGACGTCGAGCAGCGGCGCGTCGAACGTGGCCTCCTGCACGCGCCCCCACGACTCGATGCGGCGCGCGACCTGCTCGAGGCTGTCTGCCTGCGCGTAGTCGCCCCGGAAGCGCACGCGGAACGAGGCCGGCAGGAACAGTTCGCCCTCGAACAGGTCGGGCGCCTCCCCGAACGTCTCGCGGAAGACCTGCACGGCCTCCTCGCGCGAGACGTAGCGGACGGTGTCCACGCCGGGCAGGCTTTCGAGGCGCTCGCGCAGACGCGCTGTCTGCAGCGCGTCGAGCGGGTCGAGGAAGACCTCGACCTCGCCGGCGCGCTGGCGGAGCTCGTTGGCCGCACGGTTCCACTGCCAGCCGATGAGCACGAACAGGCCGATCAGGACGAGCGCGACGGCGAGTGCGCTCACCGAGGTGGCGGTGGCCAGCCGGGCACGGCGGAAGCCGGCCAGGCCTTCTCGGAACGTGTAGGCGAGCGACACGGCGGCAACGGGCGGTGCAGCGCGGAAGATAGTGGCGGGCCTGCCCCCGGCAACCACGTCCGGCGGGCGGCCACGTCCGGCGGGCGGCCACGTCCGGCGGGCG
>JBKBRC010000059.1:6653-13011 GCA_046292345.1 Rubricoccaceae bacterium | reverse complement strand
CTCCTTTGCGGCTTCACGGCGGGACGGGGCGTGCGGGCGCGCCGCACCGGCCGTGCGAAGACCGCGCGCAGGGCCGGCGAACGCGCTCCGCACGCCCGTTTCGTAGCTTGCTGCGTGCTCCCGCGCCGCGTCCGCTGCGCCTTTTTCCGGGACGCCCCGTTTCCTGTCTTCCGGCCCCCCCGGGGGCCCTCCCTGATGGCCCACGCCTCCACGCCCCGCCGCCCCGGCGAGATCGCCCTCAAGTCCGTCGCTCCGGGCGACGGCGCCGCCTTCGACGAAGGCCTGCTCGAGCTGCCGGTCGTCGAGAAACCGGCGCAAGCCAACCGGCCGGGCCAGCGTCCGGAGTGGCTGCGCGTGAAGCTGCCCTACGGCGAGACGTTCCGCACGGTCCAGCAGACCATCGAGCGGCACCGCCTGCACACGGTCTGCCAGAGCGCGCGCTGCCCCAACATGGGCGAGTGCTGGAGCGCCGGCACGGCCACGTTCATGATTCTCGGCAACGTGTGCACGCGCGGCTGCTCGTTCTGCGCCGTGCTGACGGGCCGTCCGCAGGAGAAGGGCCTCGACTACGACGAGCCGCGCCGCGTGGCCGAGGCCGCCCGCCTGATGGGCCTCAAGCACGTCGTGGTGACGAGCATCAACCGCGACGACCGCGAGGACGGCGGCGCGCCCATCTTCGCCGAGACGATCCGCCTCGTACACGCGCAGGGCCAGACGATCGAGGTGCTGATCCCGGACATGCGCGGGCTCCGGCCGGCGCTCGAGACGGTCTTCGAAGCGCGCCCCGAGGTGCTCAACCACAACGTCGAGACGGTGCCGCGGCTCTACCGCCGCGTCCGGCCCCAGGCCGACTACCAGCGCTCGCTCGATGTGCTCAAGATGGCCAAGACCGAGTTCGGCCTGCGCACCAAGAGCGGCATCATGGTGGGCCTGGGCGAGTCGCGCGACGAGGTGCTCGCGCTCATGGACGACTTCGCGGCGCACGGCGTGGACGTGATGACAATCGGGCAGTACCTCCAGCCGACGCGCATGCACCTGCCGGTCGAGGAGTTCGTCCATCCGGAAGTGTTCGCGTGGTACAAGGAGCAGGGCGAGGCGCGCGGCATCGACCACGTGGAGAGCGGGCCGCTCGTGCGCTCGTCCTACCACGCCGAGCGGCACGTCTGATGGCGCGCGCGCTTCCAGCGACGCCGCTGCCGGGCACGCTGCTGCCGGGCACGCTGCTGCCGGGCACGCTGCTGCCGGGCACGCTGCTACTGGGCACCCTGCTGCTCGGCGCAGCCGGCTGCCGCGGGCTCGGCTTCGCGCCGGCCGGCACCACGCTCGGCGCGCACATGGTGACGCAGGCCCGCGCGGGCTGCGCCGTCGTCGCGGCACGCACGTTTGCCGAGGGCGGCCACGCGCTGCTCACGTTCCCTGAGGCCGCGGCGCCGCCGCAACCGGGGGACCTCTTCGAGGGCCCGGTGCGCGTCGGGCCCTCGGTCTTCCGCTTCGTGCCGGCCGACGGCATGGACGCTTGGCGCAACGGCGAGGACGTTCCGGCTGAGGTACTCGCAGCCGGCCTCTCCGCCGAGGAGGCCCGCGCGGCGATGGACGCGCGCTGCGGGCCGCTGCCGCCGCTGCCGCCGCGCCGCGCGTCGCGCCGCTGACCCACCCGGCGCCGCTCGGGCGCGCCACTCGCTCGGGCGCGCTTTTCGTGCGCGCTTCGCAGCGGCCCTCCAGACGCACCGGTTTCTTGCGAGGCGCGCCGGTTTCCTGCGGCCGACCCGCACCCTCGTCCCATCCTCCCGCCTCTGCTCATGGAGCGCACGCTCGCCATCATCAAGCCCGACGCCGTCGCCGCCGGGCACGCCGGCAAGATCATCGACCGGATCCTTGCCGAGGGCTTCGCCATCCGCGCGATGAAGCTCGTCCATCTCACGCCCCGCCAGGCCGAAGGCTTCTACGCCGTGCACGCCGAGCGGCCGTTCTTCGGCGAGTTGACGCAGTTCATGGCCAGCGGGCCGTGCATCCCGCTCGTGCTCGAGCGCGAAGACGCCGTCGCCAGGTGGCGCGAGGTCATCGGCGCGACCAACCCCGAGCAGGCCGCCGAGGGCACCCTCCGCAAGCAGTTCGCCCGCTCGATGGGCGAGAACGCCGTACACGGCTCCGACTCGCCCGAGAACGGCGTCAAGGAGGGCCGGTATTTCTTCTCCGAGAGCGAGATCGTCTCCGGCGGCGCCGACGTGATCGACGCCTGAGGCGCGCTCACGCGCGCGGTCACGCTCTTCTGCAGCCACTTCCCGAGGCCGGCGCCGCGGCGTGCGGCGCCGGCCTCGGTCGTCTGAGGAACCCTCAGAGGAACCCTCAGAGGGGCAGGAACCTGCCTCCTGCAGGCTGCGCCGAGGCGCTCCGCCGGAGGGCTGTGCGGGCTCCAACACTAGAGCCGACACGCCGAACGTACTAGGCGGGCCTTATCCTCTCCGCCCATGCGCTTCCTCGCCCTCGCCGCCCTCGCCGCGCTCGCCATGCCGGCCCTGCCCCCCGCCGCCGCCCAGACGAGCGGTCCGCCCGTCGTCTCTGCACCCGAGAGCCAGCGCGGCGTCGCGCTGACGGTCTACAACGGCGGCTTCGGCCTCGTGCGGGAGGTGCGCCCGCTCACGCTCGCGCGCGGCGTGACCGACGTCCGCTTCGAGGGCGTCCCGCGGCGCATCGACCCGACGAGCATCGCCGTGCGCTCGCTGACGGCCCCGGGCAGCTTCGTCGTGCGCGAGCAGAACTACCAGCAGGCGCTCATCGGCACGCAGAGCGTGCTCGACGCCGCCGTCGGGCAGCGCGTCCGCCTCGTACGGCCGATGGGCGAGCGCGTGGTCGTGGAGGAGGGCGTGCTGCTGAGCCAGCCCGGCCAGGGCCGCATCATCCGCCTCGACGACGGGCGCGTGCTCGTCGACCCCCCGGGCACGATCGAGCTGATGGGCCTGCCCGACGGCCTCCTGCCGCGCCCGTCGCTCCTGTGGCGCCTCCAGAGCGAGCGCGCCGGCGCCCAGGACGTCGAGACGAGCTACATCACCGACGGGCTCTCGTGGAAGGCCGACTACGTGGCGCTCGTCAACGAGGCCGAGACGGGCCTCGACCTGACGGGCTGGGTCACGCTCGAGAACCAGTCCGGGGCCACGTTCCGCGAGGCGCGCCTGCAGCTGATGGCCGGCGACGTGCGCCGCGTGCAGCCGCCTCTGCGCGCCCCGCGCCAGGCGATGTACGACTTCGCCGTCGCCGAGGCCCGCGCCGCGCCGGCGTTCGAGCAGGAGAGCTTCTTCGAGTACCACCTCTACACGCTCGACGGCACGACGACCGTCGCCGAGGGCGAGACGAAGCAGATGCAGCTGCTTGCCGCCGCCGGCGCGGCCGTCACGCGCCGCCTCGTCTTCGACGGCTCCGGGCAGTACTTCCCGTTCCCCCGCCCGCGCCGCCCCGGCGCCGTCGGCGAGGAAATGAGCGCCGCCGTCACGCTCGAGCTCATGAACACGACTGCCAACCGGATGGGCATGCCCCTGCCCGCCGGCCGCGTGCGCGTCTACAAGGCCGACCGTACGGGCGCGCTCCAGTTCATCGGCGAGGACCAGATCGGGCACACGCCGCGCGACGAGAAGGTGCGCCTCTACATCGGCGACGCGTTCGACGTCGTCGGGACGCGGCGCCAGGTGGCGGAGCGCCGCCTGAGCGAGCGCGTGCGCGAGGTGACGGTCGAGGTGGAGGTGCGCAACCGCAAGGACGCGCCGCAGGAGGTGTTCGTCGTCGAGCGCCTCTGGGGCGACTGGCAGGTCACGCAGAGCACGCACACGCACAACCGGCTCGACGCCTACACGGCCGAATTCCCGGTTCGCCTCGGTCCTAACGAGACCGTGACTGTCCGCTACACCGCGCGCACGACGTTCTGACCGGCCCGTCCTGACCGGCCCGTTCGTTCGGAATCCTCCGGCGGATCCTGCGACTGGATTCCGCGCCCGACCGGACGAGCCGGGGGCGCGCCCGTGCGATCTTCGCGGGCATGTCCCGCGCTCCGCCCCGTTCCATGCCGCTTCTGCTCGCGCTCTTGCTCGCCGCCTGCCAGAGCGGCCTGCCAGCCGCTCCGGCCCTGCCGCCCGACCCGGCCCCGTCGTCTGCGCAGCCGGCGCACGCGCCGCCGGCCGTGCAGACGGGCGCGCAGCGCCTCGTCGCAGGGGGCTTCGCCGAGCTGCGCGGCCTGCGCGTGGGCCTCGTCACCAACCACACCGCCCTCGTGGACACGGCCGACGGCGGTCCGGCGCATCTGATCGACCGGCTCCATGCCGCACCGGCGGTGACGCTCGCAGCCCTCTTCGGCCCCGAGCATGGCCTGCGCGGGACGGCCGAGGCCGGCGACCGCGTCCGCGACGGGCGCGACCCCGCGACCGGTGTGCCGGTCTACAGCCTCTACGGCGAGACGCGAAAGCCCACGCCCGCGCAGCTGCGCGGCCTCGACGTGCTCGTGTTCGACATGCAGGACATCGGAGCGCGCTTCTACACGTACATCTCCACGATGGGCCTGGCCATGCAGGCCGCCGCCGAGGCCGGGATTCCGTTCGTTGTTCTGGATCGCCCCAACCCCATCGGCGACCGCGTCGAGGGGCCCGTCATCGAGGCGCGGCACCGCTCGTTCGTGGGGCTGTTCGCCATTCCGGTCACGCACGGCCTGACCGTGGGCGAGCTGGCGCGCATGATCCAGGGCGAGCGGCTCCTCGCGGGCCTCGAACGGCTCGACCTGCGCGTCGTCGCGCTCAAGGGCTACACGAGGAACATGCCCTGGGAGGCGACCGGCTTGCCGTGGGTCCCTCCCTCGCCCAACGTCCCGGACGTCGAGACGGCGCGCCTCTACCCGGGCGCGGGGCTCTTCGAGGGAACGGCGGCCAGCGAGGGCCGGGGCACACGCACGCCGTTCCGGCTCGTCGGCGCGCCCGGTGTGGACGCCGCCGCGCTCGCCGCCGCGCTGAACGGACGCGGCCTGCCGGGCGTGCGCTTCGAGGCGGCACCGTTCACGCCCGTCTCTATCCCCGGCATGGCCAGCGGTCCCAGGCTCGAGGGCCGCGCGCTCGGCGGCATCCGTATCGTCGTCACCGATGCCGAGGCGTTCCGGCCGCTCGAGACGGGCGTGCACCTGCTGCACGCGTTCTACCACGCCGTGCCAGCAGCGCAGCGCCGCACCTTCTTCCGGGCCGACTGGCTCGCCAAGCTCTACGGCACCGACCGCCTGCGGGCGCGCCTGGTCGCCGGCGACCGCCCGGAGGCGATCGTAGCCGCCTGGGCCGCCGACGCCGAGGCGTTCCGCGCGCGGCGGGCGCCCTACCTGCTCTACCCCTGACGCGCTGCCCGCGCGGCCGGCTGAGCGGCCGGCCGCTCAGCCGGCCACGAAGTAGTCCACGAGGCGGTACTGCCCGGCGGCGTTCTGCCCGAACGAGAGCACTGTGAGCGACTCGTAGAGCGTGTTGCCGCCGGCGTCCTGCTCGCTCTCGAACACCTCCAGCACCTGGCGGCCCTCCTCGTCGGGCGTGAGCTCGTCGGCCGAGGCCGCCAGGACGCGCGCGCGGACGGGCGAGGCGGGGTCGAGCAGCGCGCCAAGGTGGTTGGCGGCGAACTCGTCCTCGGTCAGCGTGCCCCCCTGCGAGAAGTCCGTCAGTGCGAGCAGCGCCGCCCGGTCGCCGTCGCGCACCGCCTCCTGGAAGCGCGCGAAGAACCGGTCGAGATCCGTATCGGCGGCCGCCGTGTCCTGGGCGGCCGGATCGGGCGTGGCGCCGCCTGCGGGCGCGGCGGGCGGGTCGGTGGCGCAGGCGGCGAGGGCCAGCGCGAGAGCGAGCGTCAGACAGCGCATGAGCAAATGGAAGCAGCCGTGCCGCACCGCGAGCAGGCGGGGCCGGCCGGTCAGGTCTGGGCCACGTCGAGGTCTACGAGGCGGTAGCGCCCATCGGGGCCGGGCAGGAAGCGCAGGCGCGCCGAGGATTCCGAGACGGCCTCGTCCTCGGGCACGGGGTTGCCGTCGGCATCGAAGCCGGCGCGGACGGTGATGGTGCGCGCGTCACCCTGCCGCGCGAAGTCCCGCGGCGTGAGCGCGAGCATACGCGCCGCAAACGGCCCGTCGAAGACGGGCTCAAAGTACGTGTCGAACTCGTCGCGCGTGAGGTTGTCCGAGAAGACGACCATGGCAGCCAGCGCCTCGCGGTCGCGCGCGCGGACGGCCGCCTTGAAGCGTTCCAGGAAGGCCTCGAACGGCTCGGCGGCAACGGGTACGGAGGGCGCACCGGGCGCGGCAGGCGCACCGGGCGCGGCAGGCGCACCGGGCGCGGCAGGCGCACCGGGCGCGGCAGGC
>JBKBRC010000059.1:0-6553 GCA_046292345.1 Rubricoccaceae bacterium | reverse complement strand
GGCGCACCGGGCGCGGCAGGCGCACCGGGCGCGGCAGGCGCACCGGGCGCGGCAGGCGCACCGGGCGCGGCAGGCAGCAGCGGTTCGCCGGGCAGCGGCGCGAACAGGCCGCCGTCCGAAACGGCCGGCGTGTCCGGGTCGTCGTCGTCGAAGACGAGCGTGTCGGGCGGGGCGGCGGCGGGCAGGACCCCCGAGGGCGCGACCTCGGGCACGACGACAGTCGTCTCGCTGCGGCCGCAGCCGGCGACGAGCAGCACGAGCAGGGCGACGAGGGGCAGGCGTCTCACGGGGGCACGGGTGGAGGGTCAGGCCGCTTCAACGTCCGGGGGCGGCGCCGTCGCATCCGCGGCCTCCCCGCGGTCGGAGCGGCGCGAGAGCAGCGCCCACACGATGCCGAGGTAGCCGGCGAGCAGCAGGACCGGGACGAGCGTGAGCGAGACCGGGCTGAAGACGGGATCGTCCGCGACGCGGTTGTCGACAGCCATCACCACGTAGCCGACGACGACGAACGCCAGCGAGACGAGCAGCAGCGCGTAGTTGGTGCGTCCGAACGGCATGCGGACAGGCCCGCTCCGCGCGGCGCGCGGGGCCGGGCGGCGTGGAGCGGGGCGGCGGGGAGCGCGCGGGGCCATGGCGAGGCAGGCAAAAGGTCCGGGACGACGGCGGGGGCAAGATAACGGACGCCCCGCGCGTGTAGCTTGCCCGCCCGTCCCGACAGCCCCTGCCGACGTGACCCGCCGACGCCTCGCCCTGCCGCTGCTCTCGCTCCTGCTCGCCGCGCTCGGCCTGGCCGGGCGGGGCCTCTGGGGCGCGCCCCCCGCGGCCGCCGACGAGCCCGCGAGCGCGACGGCCTACGAAGCCGACCTTGCCGCCACCGTCGAGGCCATCCTGGCCGACCCGGATCTGCCCTCGGCCTTCTGGGGCCTCCACGTGCGCGACCTCTCCTCGGGGCGCACGGTGCTCAGCCGCAACGCGGATAAGCTCTTCATGCCCGCCTCGACGCTCAAGATGATCACGTCGGCGGCGGCGCTGGACGTGCTCGGGGGCGACTACCGCTACACCACGACGCTCTTCTTCTTCGGCGATGAGGGCGCCGACGGCACGCTGCGCGGCGACCTCGTCATCCGCGGCAGCGGCGACCCGAGCTTCGGCAGCGCGCTCGTGCCCGGCAACCCGCTTCGCCGGTGGGCGGACGCCCTCGCCGCCGCTGGCGTGCGCCGCGTGCAGGGCCGCCTCGTCGGCGACGACCGCCGCTTCGCCGATGAGCCCTACGGCGAGGGCTGGGACGTGACGCACGTCGGCACGGAGCCGTACGCGCCGGCCGCCGGCGGCCTCGCCTGGGGGGACAACCTGCTCAACGTGCGCATCGCCGGCGGGGCCGCCGAGCGCCCGGCCCGCGCCGAGGTCTCCCCGGCCGGCCTGCTCGCGCTCGACGCCGAGCTGGCCACGCGCGGCGGCGCGGCCGGCCTCGAGGTGCGCCGCGCGCTGGGCTCGAGCACGCTCGTGCTGCGCGGCGGCGTCCCGCCCGGCTACGAAGGCACGCTCCGCGTGCCGGCGCCCAACCCAACGCTCTACGCCCTCGCCGCGCTCGCTGACGCGCTCCGCGAGGCCGGCATCGTCGTCGACGCCACGCCCGTCGATGCCGACGACCTGCCGCCGCCGGAGCGCCCGCGCTACGACGGCGCGCAGCCGCTCCAGGCATACGTCTCGCCGCCGCTGGCCGAGCTCGTCGTCCATCTCAACCGCACGTCGGACAACCTCTTCGCCGAGCAGATCCTCCGCTCGCTCGGCGACGGCACCATCGCCTCGGGCGCCGCGCGCGCCCTCGCCTTCATGGACCGTGTCGGCGTGCCCACCGCAGGCGTCTCCATCCGCGACGGCTCCGGCCTCTCGCGCAAGAACATGGTCACGCCGCAGGCGCTCACCGGGCTGCTCGTGGCCATGACGCAGCACCCGGCGCGCGAGACGTTCCGGGCCTCGCTCGCCACTGGCGGCGGCGCCGGCACGACGCTGCGCAACCGTCTCGCGGGCGTGCCCGTCGTGGCCAAGACGGGCTCAATCGAGTACGCGCGCGCGCTCTCGGGCTACGTGACCGGCCCGCGTGGGCAGACGCTCGCCTTCACGCTGATGGCCAACAACTACACGGCCGGCGGCGCCCAGATCACCGGCGCCATGGACCGCATCGTGCGCGCGCTCGCTACGGGCGAGCGCCTGCCGGTCTCGGAGTAGCGCCCGGGCAGGCACGCCGGCGCGGACGCCGGCGGAAGCCCGCGCCGCGCGCGGCCTCCGTAGCTTCCCGCCCGCCTCTCCCCCCGATTCGCCCCGCTCCATGCTGCCCGTCCTCCGCGCGGTCTCCCTCGGCCTGCTCGCGGTCCTACTCCAGTGGCTCGTCTTCAGCCGGCTGCGCCTGTGGGGCGTCTTCCCGGACGTGGTGCTGCTCTACGTGGCGTTCGTGGCCGTGCGGCAGGGGCGTACGGCCGGCATGCTCGCGGGCTTCGGGGCGGGGCTGCTCTACGACGTCGCGCTCGGGGCGCACACGCTCGGGCTGCACGCGCTGCTCAAGACGCTGATGGGCTTCGTGATCGGCCTGTTCCGCTCCGAGCGCGGCGAGGACCTGCGCCTGACGCCGCCGCTCGCGTTCGCGGGCGCGCTCGTGGTGGCGCTCGTCCACAACGGGCTCCTGGTCATCATCACCGCGCTCGACCAGGAGACGCGGACGCTCTTCCTCGTCTTCGGGCTCTGGATCGGGGCGGCCGTCTACACGGCGTTCGTGGCATTCGTGGGCACGCTGTTCCGCAGCCGCCCGAGCTGGACCTGAGCGCCGGCGGGGCGAGGCGCCGGCGGAGCACGGCGTCAGCGGAGCGCGTCCTCGAGCGTCGTTGCCGCGTCCGTGCGCGCGTCGCGGTACTTGACGATGACCGGCGCGGCGAGTGCGAGGCCGTGCGCCCGCGCGAAGGCGCCCTCAGCGGCGCGCGTGCCCGGCACGACGACGGCGCCGGCCGGGATCTCGAGCGGCGCGCCGGCGGAGGCGCGGTACTCGGTCTCGCGTACGAGGTCGAACACGCGCGCCGAGCGCGTCAGGACGACGCCGGCGGCCAGCACGGCGCCCGCCCGTACGACCGTGCCCTCGTAGACGCCGCAGCCACCGCCGACGAACACGTCGTCCTCGATCACGACCGGCGCCGCCCCGACGGGCTCGAGCACGCCGCCGATCTGGGCTGCCGCGGAGAGGTGCACGCCGCGCCCGATCTGGGCGCAGCTCCCCACGAGCGCGTGGCTGTCCACCATCGTCCCGGCATCCACGTAGGCGCCCACGTTGACGTACATGGGCGGCATGCAGACGACGCCCTCGGCGAGGTAGGCGCCGCGACGCACGGCCGAGCCGCCGGGCACGAGGCGCACGCCCCGCGCCAGACCGAAGCGCTGCGGCGGGTACGTGTCCTTGTCCACGAACGAGAACGCGCCGACCGACTGGTCCACCATTGCGCCGAGGCGGAAGCCGAGCAGGATACCCTGCTTGACCCACGCGTTGGCGCGCCAGGCGCCGTCCTCGCCGCGCTCGGCGGCCCGCACGCGGCCGTCCTCGAGCGCGGCGAGGAGCCGGTCGAAGGCGTCGCGCGCGGCGGCGCGGTCCAGGGCCTCGGCCGGGGCGGTGGCGTGGTGCTCGATGGCGGCGCGGAGATCGAACATGCGTCGGGGAACGGTGGTGAACGCGGCGGGACAGGTGGCGGAGCTAGCGGAGCTAGCGGGCCTCGAAGGCTTCGATGAACGGGGCGTACGCCTCCAGGACGCGGCGGCGGTTGGCGTCGGTGAGGGGCGCGAGCGGCAGGCGGAGGTGCGCCTCGCACAAGCCCATCGCGGCCAGAACGGCCTTGATGGGCCCCGGGTTGGCCTCGAAGAAGCTGGCGCGCATGGCCCCGAGCAGGCGGAAGTGGAGCGCGCGCGCGCCGGCGACGTCGCCGGCCAGGCCGCGGCGGACGAGCTCGCTCGTGGCGCCGGGGACGGCGTTGGCGATGACCGAGACGAGGCCGTCGGCGCCGAGCGCAAGCATGGGCAGCGTGAGGTCGTCGTCGCCCGAGTAGACGGCGAAGCCCTCCGGGCGGCCGGCGAGGATGTCCGCGACCTGGTTCAGGTCGCCCGAGGCCTCCTTGACGCCTGCGACGGCCGGCACCTCGCGCGCCAGGCGGAGCGTGACCGCCGCCGGCGTGTTGGCGCCCGTGCGCCCTGGCACGTTGTAGTACACGATCGGCAGCGCCGCTGCCTCGGCGATGGCGGCCACGTGCGCGACGAGCCCATCGGGCGTGGGCTTGTTGTAGTACGGCGTGACGACGAGCAGCCCCGCCGCGCCGGCCGCAGCGGCCTCGCGCGAGAACGCGACGCTCTGCGCGGTGCTGTTGGTGCCCGTCCCGACGATGACCGGCACCCGGCCGGCGACCTCGTCGAGCGCCACGTCCACGATGCGCCGGCGCTCGTCGGGCGAGACAGTCGGGTTCTCGCCCGTCGTGCCGAGCACCACGAGCGCCTCGACGCCAGCGTAGGAGCCTTCGCCGGCGAGCTGAAACGCGATCAGGCGGCGGAGGGCGGGCTCGTCGAGCGCGCCGTCGGCAGTGAAGGGCGTGATGAGAGCGGGGGCGGTGCCTCGGAAAAGCATGGCGGCAGGGATGGCGAGGGGGCACGCAGCGAGGACGCGGCGCGCTAGCCGTCGAGGAAGTCGTCGAGCGTGAAGAGGCCGGCGCGCCCGCGCACCCACTCGGCGGCGCGGACGGCTCCGAGCGCGAACGCGCGGCGGTCGGTGGCGCGGTGCGTGAACGCGAGCTCGTCCACGGCGCTGCCGAAGCGTACCGCGTGCTCGCCGATCACGTGCCCTAAGCGCGTGCTCGTGACGTGGAGCGCCTCGGGCGCGATGGCGCCGTGCGCCGTCTCGGTCTCGAGGCGCGTCTTGCGCGCCAGCCCGTCGCGGACCTGCGCGGCCAGGCGGAGGGCCGTCCCGCCGGGGCTGTCCAGCTTGCCCGTGTGATGCGTCTCGTGCACGGCCGCGTCGTACTCGCCGAGCCGGTCCAGGAGCGGGAGCACGGCGGCGAGCGCGCGCTCGAGCACGGCCACGCCGAGCGAGAAGTTGGGGGCGTAGAGCACGCCGTTCTGGCCTTCCTCGACCCACTCGGCCACGCGCGGGAGGTCGTCGTACCAGCCCGTCGTGCCGACGACGGCGTCGAGGCCCCAGAAGGCGTAGCGGTGCAGATGGTCGAGCGCGACGGCGGGCACCGAGAAGTCGATGGCCACGTCGGCCTCGCCGAGGGCGTCGGGGTCGCGGAGGTCGAGCAGCGGGCGGGCGGCGTCGAAGCGCGCCACGACGGCGTGGCCGCGCTCCTGGGCCACGGCCTCGACGGCGCGGCCCATCCGTCCGGTGCCCACGAGGGCGATGCGCAGCGGTTTCACAGGCGGGAAGCTGTCAGGGTGGGCGCGGCAGGGGGAGATCAGCGCATCGCCTCGGCGGCGCGCGCGATGTCGGCGAGCAGGACGGCGGCGGTCACGTCGGCCGTGGCGCCGGGGCCGCGGATGACGAACGGCTCGGCGCCGTAGCGCGCCGTATGGAACGCGACCGCGACCGAGGCACCGCGCAGCCCGTCGAAGGGCGCGCCGGGCGCGACGGCCTCGACGCCGGCGCGGATGCGTCCATCGGCGTCGAGGCGGGCGACGTAGTGGAGCGCGCCCTCGGCCCGGGCGCAGCGCTCGGCCCAGGCGGCGTCGGTCTCGCCGAGGCGTTCCCAGAACGCCTCGAGCGGCAGGGCGGCCAGGTCCGGCGGGACGAGCGAGGCCACGTCGGCCGTGCGGGGGTCGGCCGCGAGGCCCATCTCGTAGGCGAGCAGGGCCAGCTTGCGCGCCACGTCGCGGCCCGAGAGGTCCTCGCGGGGATCGGGCTCGGTGAGGCCGGTGGCCTGCGCCGCGCGCACCGCGGCCGAGAACGGCTCGCCGCGGCGCATCGCGTCGAAGACGAAGGCGAGCGTGCCCGAGAGCACACCCTCGACGCGGTGGACGCGGTCGCCGGTGCGGATGAGGTCGCGCAGGCGGGCCACGACGCCCAGCCCGGCGCCGACGGCGGCCTCGTAGAGGTAGGGCGCCTCGCCCGTGCGCGCGGCGCGGGCGGCCTCGGCCCAGCCATCGGCGTCGCGCGCCGTGACGGCCTTGTTGGGCGTG
This sequence comes from Rubricoccaceae bacterium, assembly GCA_046292345.1. Lineage (GTDB taxonomy): Bacteria > Bacteroidota > Rhodothermia > Rhodothermales > Rubricoccaceae > JBKBRC01. The sequence continues at coordinate 358 of JBKBRC010000059.1, read as the reverse complement.
ACAACGGCCACGCCGGCGCGCAGCAGATCTGCGTGGCGTGCGGCGAGGGCCTCGCTGGCTGTTGCGTCCACGACGACGAGGCGCTCGAGGCGCGCGCCGGCGAGGGTGCGCACGAGCGCCTCGGTGTCGGCCGCGGGCGCGCCGGCGAGCACGTCGAGGGCGTGCTCGGGGCGGAAGCCCTCGGGGTGCAGCGCGAGGCGGCGCGAGTCGGCGACGGCGGCCAGGTGGAGCGCGACGCCGGCCTCGCGGTAGGCGTCGGCGCGCGCGGCGAGGAGCGCGAGCAGGCGGCGCCCGAGCGCGCCCGCCCCGACGAGCGCGACGTGGGCGCGCACGCGCCGGCGGGCGAAGGCCTCGTGCA
>JBKBRC010000058.1:10888-13126 GCA_046292345.1 Rubricoccaceae bacterium | reverse complement strand
GGTGGCACGCCGTCGGGTGGCACGCCGTCGGGTGGCACGCCGTCAGGTGGCATGCCCGGCGGCGGCATGCCCGGCGGCGGAACGCCCGGCGGCGACGTGTCCGACCGCCGCCGCCGGCAGGTCGAGCATGGTGCGCAGCCCCGGTGCGGCCTGCCCGACGCGCCGCGCCGCGTTGACGACCGCCGCCACGGTCGCCGTGTCGCCGAACGTGCCGCCCTCGACGACCACGCGCAGGTCCGGCTCGCCGTAGATCATGATGCGGTCCTCGTCGGGCGCGCCGACAGCCATCGTGAGCGTGAGCGTCGCCCGCTCCTCGCCGCCGACGAGGACGTGCGCCGTCTGGTGAATGCCGGCCACCTGCCCCGGCTCGACGCGCACGTGCGCCGTCTGATGCGTCGCCGCGGCCAGGTGCGGCCCGAACGTCTCGCGGAACGCGGCGTCGTGCCAGCCGAGGCCAGCCGCGAGCGCCCGCGCGCTCTCGAGCATGCCGATGTGCCCGAAGCCGCCGGCGGCCTCGCGCGCCGCGAAAGCTTCGGGTGAGAGGCCCGCGCCCACCTTGCGCTGGAGCGGCTCGCGGCGACGCCCGGCATCGACCGAACGCGTGACCTCGACGCGGTCCACGCGCGCCACGACCGACGAGAGTACGACCGGCAGCAAGTCCATCACGAAGCCCGGGTTGACGCCCGTGCCCACGACAGCCACGCCCGCCTCGCACGCGGCGGCATCTACGCGGGCGGCCCACGCCGCGTCGCGCGCGAAGGGCCAGAACAACTCCTCGGAGGACGAGACAACGTGCGCGCCGGCGTCCACGCAGGCCAGGATCTGGCCTTCGATGCGGTCGAGGAACGACGCCGTGGTGTGCAGCACCACGTCCGGGCGGAGCGCGTCCAGCGCCGCGCGCGCGTCGGCGTGCACGGTGCCCTCGGCCGCCTCGCGCCCGAGCACGTCGGCGAGCGGCCGGCCGGCCAGGTCCGGCGCATGGTCGATGGCGCCGACGAGGTGGAGGTCCGGGCGATCGAGCACGAGCGCGGCGCAGGCGCGCCCGATAGGCCCGAGGCCAAACTGAACGATGCGGAGCGGGGCGGGGGGCGGGAGCGGGGTCATCAGTGAACCGAGCGGAGGCAGGCCGGGGTTGGAGACGGACCGGGGTTGGAGACGGACCGGGGTTGGAGACGGACCGGGGTTGGAGACGGACCGGGGTTGGAGACGGACCGGGGTTGGAGACGGACCGCAGAGACGGCGCGAAGCTAGTGGACGGACGCGATACAGCTGCCGGGGCCAGGTCGGTTCGTGGGTAGATTTGATGCGCCTCGAAAACGTACCTCGAAGACGCCCTTCGCGGACGTCTCTCGCAGACGCGCCTGCCGGCCCGCATGACTCGCAGAGAGAAGACGCGCCTCGTCCTGAACCGCCTCCGCGAGCGCATCCCGCGCGCCGAGACCGAGCTGGCGTTCCGCAATCCGTTCGAGCTGCTCGTGGCCGTAGTGCTCTCGGCGCAGTGCACCGACAAGCGCGTCAACATGGTCACGCCGGCGCTCTTCGAGGCGTACCCGACGCCCGAGGCCATGGCGCGCGCCGAGCCCGAAGACCTCTTCCCGCTCATCCGCTCGGTCTCGTATCCCAACAACAAGGCGAAGGCCCTGGCCGGGCTGGCGCGGCGCCTCGTGGAGGACTTCGGCGGCGAGGTGCCGCGCGCTCACGCCGACCTGGTCTCGCTGCCGGGCGTGGGGCGGAAGACGGCCAACGTGGTCGTCTCGGTCGCCTTCGACGAGCCGGCCCTGGCCGTCGACACGCACGTGTTCCGCGTGGCCAACCGCATCGGGCTCGTCCGCGAGGCGTCCACGCCGCGGGCAGTCGAGGAGAAGCTCGCGCGTGTCATCCCGAAGGCGGAATGGGGCGAGGCGCACCACCTGCTCATCCTGCACGGCCGCTACACGTGCCTGGCGCGCGCGCCGCGCTGCGAGGCGTGCCCGCTGCCAGACGTGTGCGACCACGCCGCCGCACTTGCCCGCCTGCCCGCCCCGCGTGCCGGCCTCGACGCCGCGCGCGGGCGCTACTACTGCGCCACCAACCGCCGCTACTTCGACGACCCGGTCACGGTCACGGACCGGCAGGGCGTCGAGCAACTTGCCGAGCCGCGCTCCGGCTCCACACTCGTCTTCGATACGCGCACCGGACGCACTACGCGCCGCGCCCGCGACTACCGCATCTGATATCGCACCTGATATCGCACCTGAT
>JBKBRC010000058.1:5335-10788 GCA_046292345.1 Rubricoccaceae bacterium | reverse complement strand
CTGATATCGCACCTGATATCGCACCTGATCGCTCTGCTCCCGGCCCCCATGCATCTCCTGCTCATCCTCGACGGCTACGGCCTCACCGAAGACCCCGCCGTCTCGGCCATCGCAGCAGCGCGCACGCCCTTCCTGGACGGCCTCTTCGCCCGCTACCCGCTCGGCACGCTCGAGGCCTCCGGGCTGGCCGTTGGCCTGCCGGCCGGTCTGATGGGCAACTCCGAGGTCGGGCACACCAATCTCGGCGCCGGGCGCGTCGTCTACCAGGACCTGACGCGCATCGACCGTGACATTGCCACGGGCGCGTTCTTCCGCAACGAGGCCCTGCTCGCCGCGTGCCGCCACGCGCGCACGCGCGAGCGCCGCCTCCACCTGATGGGCCTCGTCTCGGACGGCGGCGTGCACAGCCACCTCGCGCACGTCGAGGCACTGCTCGAGCTGGCCGCGCGCGAGGGCCTGCGCGGCGCGCAGACCCTCGTGCACGCCTTCACCGACGGCCGCGACACCGACCCGCACGGCGGCGCTGGCTACGTGCGACGCCTCGAGGCGAGCGCCGCGCGCATCGGCGCCGGGCGCGTGGCCTCGGTTGTGGGCCGCTACTGGGCCATGGACCGCGACCGCCGCTGGGAGCGCACCGAGCGCGCCTACCGCATGCTCGTCCACGGTGAGGGCACCCCCTTCGACGATCCCGGGGCCTACCTCGAGGCGAGCTACGCCGCCGGCGTGACGGACGAGTTCGTGGAGCCGGGCGTGCGCGCCGAGGGCCTCACGCGGCTCGAGGACGGCGACGCGGTCGTCTTCTTCAACTTCCGCGCCGACCGCGCGCGGCAGCTCACGCAGGCGCTCACCGACCCGGACTTCGAGGGCTTCGAGCGCGGGGCTGCGCCGGCGCTGCACCTGGTCACGTTCACGCCCTACGGGGACGCCTTCGCGGACGTGCCGGTCGCGTTTCCCAAGACCGACCTCGCGGAGACGCTCGGCGAGGTCGTCAGTCGCGCCGGGCGCACGCAGCTCCGCGCGGCCGAGACCGAGAAGTACCCGCACGTCACGTTCTTCTTCAACGGCGGCCGCGAGGTGCAGTTCGAGGGCGAGCGGCGCATCCTCGTGCCGAGCCCCAGGGTGCCCACGTACGACCTCCAGCCTGAGATGAGCGCCCCCGAACTGGCCGCGCGCGTGGCCGAGGCGCTCGGCGCGCCCGACCGGCCGGACCTGGCGGTCGTCAACATCGCGAACCCGGACATGGTCGGGCACACGGGCGTCTTCGAGGCCGCCGTGCGCGCCGTCGAGGCGACCGACCGCGCGGCGGAGACCATCGTCTCGGCGGCCCTTGAGGCCGGCTACACCGTGCAGATCATCGCCGACCACGGCAATGCCGACCGCATGCGCAACCCGGACGGCTCCCCGCATACGGCCCATACGACGGCGCTCGTGCCGCACCTCGTGATCGCGCCGGGCGTAAGCGCCGTGCGCCCCGGCGTGCTCGGCGACGTCGCCCCGACGGTGCTCCGCCTGATGGGCCTGCCGCAGCCGGCCGCCATGACCGGCGCGCCGCTCGTGGGCGCGCCCGCGTCGCCACAGGCGTCCGGGGTTCAGCCTGCAGGAGTGCCTTCCTCGGCCCCTTGAGCCGTGCCCGCCATGCCCGATCTGAGCCTGCTCCGCGACTACACAATCCCCTACCTGCACCCGCTCGCGGTGCACTTCCCGCTCGTGCTGCTGCCGCTCGCGGCCGGCGCGGCGCTCGTGTTCGCCGTGCGCGGTACCGACGTGTGGTTGCGCGCCGCTACGATCCTGCTCGGGCTCGGCGCTGCCGCGGCGCTCTGGGCACGCCAGACGGGCGAGGTGCTCGAGGAGGCCGTGGAGGGCGAGCCAATGGCGGCGCTGTTTCTGGAAGCCCACGAGAGGGGCGCCAACGCAACGCTTGCCGCCGCCGCGCTCGCGCTCGTCCTGGCCGCGCTCGTCTGGCAGCGCGCGCGCGCGCGCGGTGCGGTGCCGCTCGGGCTGCGCGTGGCCGTGCTCGCCGGGGCCGTGCTGGCCGCGCTCGCTGTGGCCTACACAGGGCACCTGGGCGGGCTGATGGTGTGGGGTGTGCCGCGCTGACGCGGGCCCGCGCCGCCGGGCCAGACGGAAAAGTGAGCAAAGTGGGGCTCCCGCGGGGCTCGGCCGGAAACGAACGACCGGCGTATACTCGTTTCCCGGCACTGGCCCCAACGCCTGCCCACCGCTATGCCACGCTCCGCTGTCTCCCGTCCTGCCCCCCGCGCATCCGGCGAGCATCCGCTCTCGGAGCGCGAGCGCGCGGTGCTGCGCTGCGTCGTGCAGCAGTTCATCCAGACGGCCGCGCCCGTCGGCTCGCGTGCCATTGCCGACTCGTTTGACCTCTCGAGCGCCTCAATCCGCGCGACGATGCAGACGCTCGAGGCCGCCGGCTACCTCGGGCACCCGCACACGTCGGCCGGGCGCGTGCCGACCGAGCAGGGCTACCGCGCGTACGTGGACGAGCTGATGGATGTGCAGGGCCTCTCGGCGCGCGAGGCCGCGCTGCTGCGCGAGAGCGTCCGCCGCCGCCTGGGCGATCTCGACGCCGTCGCGCGCGAGACGAGCCGGCTGCTCGGGCGCCTGGCCAGTCTGCTTGGCGTCGTGCTCACGCCGCGCCTCTCGGTGGGCGTGCTCGAGCGCCTCGAGGTAGTGCCGATCGCGGCGCAGCGCGTGCTGTTCGTGCTCGCCCTGCGCGGCGGCCTCGCGCGCACCGTTATGGCCGAGATTGACGAGGCCGTCGTGCCGGAGGCGCTCGACGCCGTCGTGCAGCGCCTCAACGAGCGCCTGGCCGGGCTCTCGCTCGACGAGATCCGGCGCACCGGCGCCGCGCGCGTGCAGGACCTGGCCCCGGACGACGCGACGGGCGTCGTGCGCGTCGTGCTGCGCGAGCGGGCGGCGCTGTTCCAGGAGCCCGCCGCGGCCGCGCGCGCAGCCGTCGCGGGCGCGCAGCATCTCGTCGCACAGCCCGAGTTCCGCAGCCCCGACGCCGTCCGCGACGCCGTCGAGCTCGCCGAGCGCGAGGACGAGCTCGTGCTGCTGCTCGAGCGCCCCGAACTGGCGCAGGTCGAGCGCACGCTGATCCTGATCGGGGAGGAACTCGCCCGTGGTGAGGGGCCGGCGGCCTACTCGGTCGTGAGCGCGCCCTACACCGTCGGCGACGCCGTCGGGGCGGTGGCGCTCGTGGGCCCGACGCGGATGGACTACGCGCGGGCAGTCGCGCTCGTCGAGCACGTGGCGGCGCTTCTCTCCGGCCGCCACGAGGCCGCGGCCGCGTGACAGCGGGGCCGCCCGGCGTGCCCCGCACCCGTGTGCGTTCGGTACTTCATACACGATTTTAGACGAAGCCGCCTCGCGCTGGCAGGCCTGCCGCCCGACCTTTAGCGTCATGAACCGCCCTTTCCGCATGTCGCAGCAGTCTCCCCTCGATCCCCCCGCCGCAGACGAGAACGCCCGCGCGGACGAGAACGTCCGCGAACAAGTTCGGCAGCAGATCCGTCCCGAAGACGCCGCCGAGGTCGCCGTGAGCGCCGTAGACGAACTGGCCGAGCAGGCGACGGATCTCGAGCGGCTCCAGCAGGAGGTCAGAAACCTCAACGAGCAGCTACTGCGCCGCGCGGCCGAGTTCCAGAACTACCGTCGCCGCAGCGAACAGACGCAGGCCCAGGCGGAGGAGCGAGGCCGGGAGGCCGCGCTCGCACCCTTCCTCGACGTCTTCGACGACCTCGGGCGCTCGCTTGAGGCAGCCCGCCAGGTGCAGGGCACGGGCGGCGCGGCGGAGGCGCTCGCCGAGGGCATCGCGCTCGTCCACCAGAAGTTCGCCGACGCGCTGCGTCGCCAGGGCGTCGAACCCATCGAGGCCGTCGGACAGCCGTTCGACGTCGGGGCGCACGAGGCGCTGATGCAGCAGCCCGCCCCCGAGGGCACGGCGCCAGGCACGGTGCTTGCCGAGATCCAGCGCGGCTACCGCCTCGGTGACCGCGTGCTGCGCCACGCCCGCGTCGTCGTGGCCCAGTAACCCTTCTGCGCGCGACTCCCACCGCTCCCAATGCCTACCGATACCACTGCCCGCGACTTCTACGACGTGCTCGGCGTCTCGCGCTCGGCCTCTCTCGAGGAGATCAAGAAGGCCTACCGCAAGAAGGCGCTCGAGAACCACCCGGACCGCAACCCGGGCGACGCGGGGGCCGAGGCGCGCTTCAAGGAGGCCGCCGAGGCCTACGGCGTCCTCTCCGATCCAGACAAGCGCGCCCGCTACGACCGCTTCGGGCGTGCGGGCCTCTCGGGCGCGGCGAGCGGTCCCGGCGGCTCGGGCTTTGCGGACATCTCGGACATCTTCTCGGCGTTCTCGGACATCTTCGGCGCCGACTCGCGCTTCGGCGAGGCCTTCGGGCAGGCGCGGCGGCGGCGGCCGGGACAGGGGCGGCCGGGCTCGGACCTGCGCGTACGGCTCGCGCTCTCGCTCGAGGAGATCTCGGAGGGCGTCGAGCGGGAGCTCAAGCTGCGGCGCTACATGCCCTGCGAGCCGTGCCACGGCACCGGCGCGCGCGGCGGCGGCGGCGGCTACGACGCGTGCGCGATGTGCGGGGGCTCGGGCGAGGTCCGCCAGGTGCAGACCTCGTTCTTCGGCCAGTTCGTCAACATTGGGCCGTGCCCGGCGTGCGAGGGCGAGGGCCGCGTCCTCCGCGACCGCTGCCCGGCGTGCGAGGGCGAGGGCCGCGTCAAAGGCGAGACGACAATCACGGTGGAGGTGCCGCCGGGCGTCTCGGCCGGGCACTACCTCCAACTCCGCGGGGAGGGCAACGCGGGCGTGCGCGGCGGCGCGCCGGGCAACCTGCGCGTCGAGATCGAGGAGAAGCCGCACGAGCACTTCGTCCGCGACGGCCTCGACGTGATCTACGACCTCCCCCTGTCGTTCGCGGACGCGACGCTCGGGGCGGACGTGGAGGTGCCCACGCTGCGCGGCCGGGCTAAGCTGCGCATCGACCCCGGCGTGCAGTCCGGGCGCGTGCTGCGCATGCGCGACCGCGGCCTGCCCGAGGTAGGGGGCGGCCGGCGCGGCGACCAGATGGTGCGCGTGCACGTGTGGACGCCTCAGAACCCCTCGCCGGCGCTGCGCGAGGCGCTCGAGCGGCTCCGCGACGACCCCAGCCTCGCGCCCGCTCCCGAGCGCAAGGCGACGGGCAAGTCGTTCTTCAGCCGCGTGCGCGACGCCTTTTCGTCGTAAGGCGCCGGCGCGCCCGCGCCTGTGAGCGGAGGCGTGGCCGGAACCGTGCCGCGACCGCGCGATAGCACGCGCATGACCGACCTCGCTCCCACCGACGCCCGCCGGCCGGTCCGGCACCCCGAAGCCCCCCCCTCCGGGGGCGAAGCGCTCCCGCCCGAGGGCGAAGCGCTCCCGCCCGAGGGCGAAGCGCTCC
>JBKBRC010000058.1:0-5235 GCA_046292345.1 Rubricoccaceae bacterium | reverse complement strand
GGGCGAAGCGCTCCCGCCCGAGGGCGAAGCGCTCCCGCCCGAGGGCGAAGCGCTCCGCGTGGCGCTCCGCCGCATGGCCTCCCCCGTCGTCGTCGTCACGACCGAGGGCGCGCGCGGGCCGCGCGGGGCCACGATCGGCTCATTTACGAGCGTCTCGCTTGCACCGCCGCTCGTGTCGTTCAACGTCACGCGCCGCACGCAGCTGCACACGGCGCTGGCCGAGGCCAGCGTGTTCGCGGTGCACCTGCTCGCCGCCGACCAGGCCGCGCTCGCGGCTCACTTCGCGCTGCCCGACCAGTCGGGCGCGGCGCAGTTCGCCCCGTTCGAGCACGTCCGTCACGCGGGGCGCCCGCCGCTGCTCGCCGGGACGCTCGGCGTGCTCGTCTGCCGCCCGGCCGGACGCTTCGAGGCCGCCGACCACACGGTCATGCTCGGCGAGGTCACCGAGATCGTGCCCGGGCGCGAGGATGCGCCGCCGCTGCTCTACTACGCGCAGTCGTACCGCGGGGTAGGAGAAGAGGTGGCGCTCGGGGTGTAGCCGCGCGCCGCTACGCGCGCTCGCCGGGCGCCCGCCCCCCGTATGCGCCGACGCCAAACAGGGCAAAGTCGTACCGTGCGGGATCCTCGGGGCAGAGCGCGCGGCACGCCGCCGTCAGCTCGAGCGCGGCGCGCCAGTCGTCCTGCGCCCGCGAGAGGAGCCCGAGCCGCCGCGCCTGCCGGCCCGTGTGGACGTCGAGCGGGAGGATGAGCCGCTCGGCGCCGACGCCGTCCCACAGGCCGAGGTCCACCGGACCCGGACGGACCATCCAGCGGACAAACATCGCGAGGCGCTTGCAGGCGCTGCCCGTCGAGGGGCGGGGGAGATGCTTACGGAGGCGCGCCGGCTGGCCTGGCGCCGCAGCGAAGAGCGCGTCCGAGAACCCCTGCAGGGCCGGGCCGATATGCGGCGCGGTCGGTGGGAGGTGTGCGCGGAAGCACGCCCCGAGCGAGCCATGGGTGTGCAGCACGGCTTGCACGGCTTGCACGAGGGCGACCGCGTCGGCCGGCTGGAACGTGCGGTGCGCGAAGCCTGCCAGGCGCGGGCTGTCTCGAGCGGGATCGAACGCGCGTACAAACGCCCGCGGCCGGTGGTCCATGCGCGCGGCCAGATCGGCGAGCTTGGTCAGGATCACCGAGCGGCGCCCCCATGCCAGCAGCGCTGCGAACAGCCCGATCACCTCCCGGTCAGCAGGGTCGTCGAACGCCCGCGGGACAGCGATGGGGTCGTCAGCAATGAACGCCGGCTGCTCGTAGCGGTCGGCGAGCGCGTCAAGCGCGGCACGGCGCTCGGCGAGCTCGGACGGCAGCGGGCCGCCTCCGGTTGGAAGGCGGCCCGCTACGAGGAGGAGCGATGCGGAGGGGGCCGGTCTCGGAGGGCGTCGCGTCACGCGTCCGCTCCCGGCGTGGTGGGCGGATCGGCAGGGCCGGAAGAAGAGCCGCTGCCTGCGTCGCCGGCCGGCCGGCCGACCGTTTTGCCGGCCTCGGGGGAGGCGGGGGCGCCAACCGACTCGGGCGAGAGCGGATCTGCGGCCGTGTCGCGGGGCGCCGCGTCGTGCTCGTCCGTGCGCTCGATGACAAGGGTGAGGTCCGAGACGACCGCCGCGAGCGCCCCGAGCGCCGTGAGCACGGGCGAGAAGATGAGCCCGGCCGCACCAGCGCCGACGCCCACGGTGAGCGGGAACTCGAGCAGCACGCGGTCGCCGCGCTTGACGATCACGCGGCGTACGTTGCCTTCCTCGATCAGCGCGCGCACCTTGTCTACGAGCTGATTCGAGGCCACTTTGATCTCCTCGGCGGTCTCGGCAGCGCGCTCGCGCGCGGTCTCGGCGAGGCGAGTAGCTTCATCCTGGAGCGACTTCAGGGAGGGCTTGTCCATGATATACGGAGAGATGGGGAGGGGAGGGGAGACGCTACGAAAGGCGCGGGAGGCTTTGACGAGCACCGCGCCGAGGGGTTGCAGGCTGCTCGTGCCCCGCCATGTTTCGATTCGAAACCGGCCGGCGCAGTAGCACCGGCCCGGCAGAGGGCAGGGCGGGTGCGGCCGCCCCGGCGCGACCGCATTCAGGGCGGCCCGATGGCGCAAAATTGTGCGCTTAGCCGCTCGGTGGCCGGGATTTGCGCGCACAAAGGGGAGGGCGTGCATGGGTAGGCACGGGGATCGCTAGGAGCCGTCCCGACCCCCCTGGTGGTGGCAACCACCACGCAGCAGCCCCCGCCGAGCGGGGCTTTTCCCAACGGAGCGCCCCGCTCCACATCCAGACATCCCCCATGGGACAGCAACAGCTCCTCCTCCTCGTGCTGGGCATCGTGATCGTCGGCCTGGCCGTCGTCGTCGGTATCCAAGCATTCGGTGAGAACCAGAAGAAGGCCAACGCCGACGCGATCGTCAACGACGTGATCCGCATCGCCTCGGACGCGCAGGCGTGGAACCTCAAGCCGACGGCCTTCGGCGGTGGCAACAACACCTTCACGGGCGTCGACCTCCAGAAGCTCGGCTACACGGCCACGGGCTCGGGCGCCGCAATGAACTACAACAACCTCAACGGCGACTTCCGCATCACGGCGGTCGCGCCAGGCTCCATCACCATCGTGGGGTGCAACGCGGCCCGCGGCAACCGCGTGCAGGCGGTTGTCAGCGGCACCGGCCCGAGCGACATCACGACGACGGTGACCAACGTCACGGCGTGTGAGTGGTAGTAACCGGACCTGCTCGCAACGCCGTGCAAGCCCGTAACGCTGTGTGACCGTGCCCGTCCCGTAAGACGGCCCCGAGCCCTCGGCCCCAAGGTCGAGGGCTCTTTTTTTGTGTCCGGTTGCACAGGTTTGTTACCAGAGTTTCTTGGCGAGGTGTAAGAATGTGCATCGGTCAAGAGGAGGGGTGGCCGGCGCACACGCAGGCGGGACGACGTAGCAGGATTAGGAACGGCTCGTGTGCCGCAGCGACGTCAAACCGGACCGTGGGAAGGCATACGGCACCGCTCTTGCCCCCGGTCGGGCGTTCCCACCTCATGCCTCTCCATGGGTCAGCAGCAACTCCTCCTCCTCATCATCGGTGTCGTGCTCGTCGGGTTGTCCATTGTGGCCGCGTTCCCGGTGCTGCAGAAAGGCTTCCGTCAGGACGAAGCCGATGGCCTCCTCGACCGCTCGCTCGCCATCGCTACGCACGCCGCACAGTGGAAGGCCACGATGGGGCCGTTCAACGGAGGCAACCTTTCCTATGAGCGTCTTGCGAGCGAGGGGCTCGACGCGCTCGCGCTGCGGAGCACCAACATCCGCGGCCAGTTCGCTATCACCGACGCCTCCTACAACACGCTCGAGGTGACCGGCGTCAGCACGCGCTACCCCGAGATCGGGGTGCGCGTGTTCCTGACAGACTACAGCGTGGACTCGAGCGTGGTCCGCTTCGACGGCTCGATCACGATCCCCTGATGGCGTGCCCGGGGCATGACACGCTCCCGGCCACCAGGAGCCTTGTCCTGGCCGGCCGGCGGTGTATCAGCGGTCAGCGCCTTGCCCGGCGTCTGGCGTCATGCCAGGGTGACGGAGCCGCTTAAGAGAAGGGGTTAGCGCGCGATAACAGGAAGCGACGCAGCACCCCGTCCGCCGGCCTCCCGGAGCGGCCGGCACCTTTCCTTACCCCGCATGGCCGAGTTTCGTTTCGTAGGTGTGGCCGCCTCCGGGCAGTCGGTGCAGGGGACGGTGTACGCGCCCAACAAGCGTACGGCCCAGAAGAAGGTGGCCTCGCTCGCCGAGCAGCACCGCTTCACGCTGCGCGACCTCGAGGAGCGGATGCTGTTCCGCTACAAGGTGCGCCACCCGAGCGGCAAGCTCGTCAAGGGCGAGCAGAAAGCCTATACGCAGGACGAGATCCGGGTCGCGCTCGAGCGCATGGGGCTCGAGGTCGTCTCGATCCAGAAGCAGCTGCTCAACGTGCAGCGCCGGCCTCCGACCGGCGACGTGATCATGTTCGTGCGCCTCGCGTCGAACCTGCTCATGGAAAAGATGCCGTTCAGCGAGGTGCTCGGCCTGCTCATGGGCGACATCTCCTCGGACAGCCTCAAGCACGTCCTGCGCGACATCAACTCGGACCTCAAGTCCGGCATGGAGGCCAAGCAGGCTTTCATGAAGCACCAGGACAAGCTCGGCAAGTTCACTGCCTACATGCTTGGCGTGGCCTCGCAGTCGGGCAACATGGCCGAGATCTACGAGGCCACAGCGCGCTTCCTCGAGCGGCGCGACGAGTTCAAAAAGAGCGTCAAGAGCGCGCTCATCATGCCCTCGGTGACGGTTCTGGCCACCATCGGCGTGTTCATCTGGTACGTCTGGTTCATCGTGCCGCAGACGGCGGGCCTGTTCCAGGACTTCGAAAACATCGAGCTGCCGCCGCTGACGACGTTCTCGCTCGCCTTCAGCGCGTGGCTGGACAAGTACATGGGCCTGATGGCGGTACTCCTCGTGCTCGCCGCGGCCGGCGCCGTCGCGTACTTCCGCACGCCAAAGGGACGCTTCCAGCTAGCGAAGTACATGATCCGGATCCCGGTCGTCGGGAGCCTGCTGCACAAGCTCAACATCGAGGTGTTCAGCCGCGTCTTCGCGATCCTGTACTCGGGCTCGGGCGAGAACCTGGAGGTGATCAAGATCGCGGCCGAGGCGTGCGGCAACCCTTACATGGAGCACCAGATCAAGACGATCACGATCCCGATGATGATGGGCAAGGGCGCCGATCTCGTCGTGGCCATGGAGGCCTCGAACGTGTTCACGCCGATGGCGCTCGCGCGCTACCGCACCGGTGCCGAGACGGGCTCGGTGCGCAAGAGCGCGCAGCAGATGGCCGACTACTACGAGCGCGAGACGACGCTCAAGCTCAAGACCGCCGTCGAGACGATCCAGACGATGGTGGGCCTCTTCATCGGCCTGATGGTGGCCTTCCTGACCGTTCTCTCGGCCGAGACGGCCATGATCCGCCCGAGCTCGAACGACATGATGGGGCTGGGCGGCTGACGCCCCACGGGCCGTCGGCCTCTGGCCACCGCCCCGCGCCCGGCGCGCTCCGCCGGCCCTCCGCACGGCAAATTTTCTACCGGCATGGCCATTCCGTTTAAGTCTCCGCCGCGCGCCAGCGCGCCCCTCGCCGGCGCGCCCCTCGCCGGCGCGGCCCCTGCCGGCGCGGCCCGCCCTCCCGGCGCGGCCCCTGCC
>JBKBRC010000057.1:6813-13154 GCA_046292345.1 Rubricoccaceae bacterium | reverse complement strand
CTGCTGGTGCGCCGCGTCGTGCAGCGCCGCCGCGCGCGCGGCCCGCGCCGCACCCTCCTCGTCGGCTCGGCCGCCGAGGCGCGGCGCCTGCGCCGCCTGCTCGGGCGCCCGATGGAATCGCCGGCCGTGCTGGCCGGGTACGTCGGCGAGGCCCGGACGGGCGGGCGCGGCAAAGCCGCCGTGCCCTACCTCGGCCCGACACGCCAGCTCCGCGACGTCGTGCGCCTGCACGGCATCACCGAAGTCGTCTTCGCCTCGGACAGCGTCACCAACACGACCATCCTGGAGGGCATGCGCAGCCTGCACGACCTCCCCGTGCAGGTCAAGATCCTCGCCTCCGGGCACGACCGCATCATCGGCAAGGCCTCCGTCGAGGACTTCTCGCGGCCCGTCGTGGCGGCCGAGCGCATTGTGTCGCCGGTACGCTCGGCCGCGCAGCGGCGCCTCGTCGAGGTGCCGGTCGCGCTCGCCGGCATGGCGCTGCACCCGGTGCTTCGCGCCCTGGCCCGCCTCTACCCGACGCCGCGCCTGCGCCGCCTGGCGGCGTTCTCGGCCCGGATGCCGTCGGTGCTGGCCAGGCGACGGGCGCTCGTCGGGTACGACCCGCGCGGGGCGCACCCGCCGGCCGCGTGGGGCCTCGCCCCCGGCGTCGTCTCGATCCTCGACACCCTCCCGGAGCGCCCCGTCACGATCACGGCCGCCCACCGCGCCTACTGGTTCTACGCGCGCTACCAGTCTGCCGGACTAGACCTCGAGATTCTGCTGCGCGCGCTCTTCCGCTCCTGAGGCTCCCCCGGTCGTGCCTCTGCCCTCTCCCACTGCCGCATGTCTTTCCTCCTCGACTTCGAAAAGCCCCTCGCCGACCTGGAAGCCAAGCTGCGCGAACTGCGCGCGTTCCAGGACGAGGACGGCACCGTGGATCTCTCCGAGCAGATCTCGGCCCTCGAGAAGCGCGTCGACTCGCTCCGGCAGTCCATCTACCGTAGCCTGACGCGCTGGCAGCGCGTCCAGCTCGCCCGCCACCCGGAGCGGCCCTACACCCTCGATTACATCGAGGCGCTCACGACGGGCTTCACCGAGCTCAAGGGCGACCGCCTCTTTGGCGACGACCCGGCGCTCGTAGGCGGCCTGGCCATGTTCTGCGGCGCGCAGTTCGGCGGGCGCGACGAGGCCGTGCTCGTGCTTGGCCACCAGAAGGGCCGCGACACCAAGCAGCGCAAGGAGCGCCGCTTCGGGATGCCCAACCCTGAGGGCTACCGCAAGGCCAGGCGCCTGATGGAGCTCGCCGCGCGCTTCGGCCGGCCCATCGTGACGTTCCTGGACACGCCCGGCGCCTACCCGGGCCTCGAGGCCGAGGAACGCGGGCAGGCCGAGGCGATCGCGCGCAACCTGTTCGTCATGGCCCGCCTGCCCGTGCCCATCGTTGTCGTCGTGATCGGCGAGGGCGCCTCCGGCGGCGCACTCGGCATCGGCGTGGGCGACCGCATCCTGATGCTCGAGAACGCCTGGTACTCGGTCATCTCGCCCGAGTCGTGCTCGTCCATCCTGTGGCGCTCGTGGGACTACAAGGCGGACGCGGCCAAGGCGCTCCGCCTGACCGCGCCCGACCTGATGGAGCAGGGCCTGATCGACGAGATCGTGCCAGAGCCCGTCGGCGGAGCGCACCAGGATCCGGCGGCGACGTTCGCGGCCGCGGGCGAGGCCATCGCGCGGCACCTCGCCGCGCTCGCGCCCAAGGACACCGGCACCCTCCTTGCCGGGCGGCTGGCCAAGTTCGACGCCATGGGCGCCTGGACCGAGCGCGGACCGGTCACGGCCGCCTGACTCCGGCGGCACGCCCGCGCGTCAACGCGCCGTGCATCGCGAAGGAAGCACGGGTCCGACAAGCACTATGAGGACGAGTACTGTGAATCTGACGAGCACGCTGGAGAAAGCCTATCCACACCTCCCCCTCGCTGTGCAGAACACGCTGATCTCCGGCCAGGGGTGGGTCTTCCGCCGCTTCCGCTTCGGGCCGCCGTTCCCGGCCCTCCTCGGCCAGACGGTCGAGCGCGCCACCTGGGGCGCCGATCGCATCGCGGCATTCCAGCTGGCGCAGCTCCGCGCGTTCGTGCGGCATGCCTACGACACGAGCCCCTACTGGCGCGGCGCGATGGATGCCGCCGGTGCGCATCCGGACGCGCTGCGTCACCTGGAGGACCTCTCGCGTTTCCCGGTGCTCGAGAAGTCCGCGCTGCGGCAGCGCACGGCCGAGATCGCTAGCCAGGCACCTGCTCCGGGCAAACTCTACCCGATCCGGACCTCGGGCACGACGGGCTCCCCCCTCTCGGTCGCTCTCACGCAGGCCGACATGCAGCAGCGGATGGCCTTTCTGCACCGCATGCTGCTGCGTTTCGGCGTGGCGCCGCTCGCGCGCTCGGTGCGCTTCTCGGGGCGCACGCTCTTCCCGGACGCAGAGCGCAACAAGGTCTTCTGGCGGCACAACCGCCCGATGAACCAGCTGCTCATGTCGTCCTACAACCTCTCCGAGGCCAACGCGCCGCACTACATCGAGAAGCTGGCCCGCTACGCGCCCGTCCTGATCGACGGCTTCCCGTCGTCGATCTACGTGCTGGCGCAGTTCATTCTCAAACGCGGCGAGGCCGGGCGCATCCGCCCGCGCGCTGTCATGACGACGGCCGAGACGCTCGAACCCTACCAGCGCGAGGTCATCGCCGAGGCGTTCGGCGGGTGCCCGGTCACAAACCAGTATGCCTCGTCGGAGGGCGCACCGTTCATCACCCAGGACGAGTACGGCGACATGGTCGTCAACACCGACAGCGGCGTTTTCGAGTTCGTGCGCCCCGGCACCGAGGAGCCGGCCCCGCCAGGCGAACTCGCCGAGATGCTCGTGACGAGCTTCACGACGCACGCCTACCCGCTCATCCGCTACCGCATCGGCGACACAGTGCTGCTGCCGCGCATGCCTCGCCAGGCGCGCTCGTGGGCGATGCCGGTCGTGGAACAGGTGCTCGGGCGGCAGGAGGACATCCTCTACACCCCTGCGCGGGGCTACGTCGGGCGGCTCGATCCGGTGTTCAAGAAGTCGCCCTCCACGGTGGTCGAGAGCCAGATCGTGCAGACGGCGCCGATGGCCGTCACGCTGCGCGTCGTGCCTGACCGCGCGGCGGGCTACACCGAGACCGACCTCGCGCCGGTCTTGAAGGAGCTGCGCGAACGCCTGGGCGAGGTCGAGATCACGGTCGAGGAGCACACGGCGCTCCCACGCGGCAGCAACGGCAAGTTGCGCGCCGTGATCGGGCTGGGCCGCTCGGCCGGGGCGGCACCGCGGGAGGCCCTATGACCCACATTCACCATGACCCACATCCACCGCCACCGCGTGCGCTACCGCGAATGCGACCCGATGGGGGTCGTCTACCACACGCACTACCTCGACTGGTTCGAGGCGGCGCGCACCGAGGCGCTGCGCGCCGCCGGCCTGCCCTACCGCGCGCTCGAGGAGGCCGGCGTGATCATGCCGGTCGTGGAGGTGACGCTGCGCTACCGCGGCTCGGCGCGCTACGACGACCTGGTCGAGATCGAGACCGTGCTGCCGGAGACGCCCGCTGCGCGCGTGCCCGTAGACTACACCGTGCGCCGCGCAGGCGAGCCAGCCGTGCTCGTCTCGGGGCACGTGACGCTCTGCTTCGTCGACGCCGCACGCGGCCGGCCCATCCCGCCGCCGGAGCGCGTCCGCGAAGCGTTCGCGCGGGCTGCCGCCGGCGCCCCCGCCGAGCCCTCGCCCCGCTGACCAGCCCCGGCTTTCCCATGCTACCCCTCCCGGAAGCCATCGAGGCCGACCTCCCGGCTCTGCTCGAGCGCGCGCTCGCCGAGGACGTCGGCCCGGGCGACGTGACGACGTGCGCCACGATCCCCGAGGGCAGGCGCGCCCGGGCGCGCCTGCTCGTGAAGGAGGAGGGCGTCGTGGCCGGCCTCGCCGTGGCCGAGCGCGTGTTCGCGCGCGTGGACCCGGCCATTGCCTGCTCGTGGCACCTCGCCGACGGCGAGCGTGCCGCCGGCGGCACGCTCGCGGCCGAGCTCGAAGGGCCAGCGCGAAGCCTCCTCGTGGCGGAGCGCCTCGCACTCAACGTGCTGCAGCGCATGTCGGGCATCGCTACGGCCACACGCCGCATGGCCGACGCGGCGCGCCCGGCCACGATCCTCGACACGCGCAAGACCGCCCCCGGCCTCCGCCTGCTCGACAAGTGGGCCGTCGCGCTCGGCGGCGGCGCCAACCACCGCGCCGGGCTCTACGACATGGTGCTCGTCAAGGACAACCACATCGCCGCGGCCGGCGGCCTCGCGCCCGCGCTCGCAGCCGTGCGGCGCCACCTCACCGAAACCGGCGCCGCGCTGCCCGTCGAGGTAGAGGTCCGCACGGCGGACGAGATCGAGGCGCTGCTGGCCGCGCCCGACGTCGACGTCGTAGATCGCGTGCTGCTCGACAACCTCGTGCGCGTGCGTCCCGATGGGCGCGTGGACGCCTCGGCGCTCGCGGCGGCCGTGACCCGCCTCGGCGGGCGCTTCGCAACCGAGGCCTCGGGCAACGTCACGCTCGAGACCGTGCCGGCCATCGCCCAGACCGGGGTGGACTTCATCTCGAGCGGCGCGCTCACCCACTCCGTGCGCGCGCTCGACCTCTCGCTCAAGATCGCTCTCTGACCGTGCGCCGCAGCCGTCTGCCGCGCGTCCGAAACGCCGCGCGCCCGCGCCGGACCTCGTCCGGCGCGGGCGCGCGCAGTCAGCCTACGGGAAGGCCGGGGGCGGCCGTCGGCAGGGCGCCCCGGCTCGGCCTGCGGCGGCGGCGCTCAGTAGGAGCGGCGGCGGCGGGCGTTGCGGGCGGCCTTCTGCCGGGCGAGGCGGCGCTCCTCGGACGGCTTCGTGAAGGCCATGTTCTCGCGGTAGATCCGGAGGATGCGGGCGCGGTTGACGGCGCGCTTGAACCGGCGCAGGGCGCGGTCGATCGACTCTTTGTCGCGAACTTTGATGCCGACGGACAAGGGGGACCTCGTGGCTGGTAGCAGGGGGGTGGACGCGCGCTTCCGGCGCGTGGACAGCCGTCAAAACTACAGTGCCGCCCGGGCCGATCCAACGCTCGCCCGGCACGGAATGGTGAAATCAGCCCCAAGAGGCCGTGCCGCGCCGCGCGCCGGCGCGGTTAGCTTCACCCCTCCGTCCCCACGCGCCATGCCTCTGCCCCGCACGCTCGTCCTGGCCACGCGCAACCCCGGCAAGGTCGCCGAACTCGAGGCGCGCCTGGCTTCTCTCGGCGGGCCGCTCACGCTCGTCTCGGCCGGCGCCCTCCCCGACGCACCCGACGTGGACGAGGACGCGCCGACGCTCGAGGGCAACGCCGAGAAGAAGGCGCGCGCGCTCGCGGCCCACACGGGCCTGCCCGCCCTTGCCGACGACACCGGCCTCGAGGTGGACGCGCTCGGCGGCGCGCCGGGCGTGCGCAGCGCCCGCTTCGCCGGCCCCGGCGCCGACGACGCGGCCAACCGCGCGCAGCTGCTCGCGCTGCTCGGCGACCGCGCCGACCGCGCCGCGCGCTTTCGGACCGTGCTCGCCTACGCCGAGCCTCCGGCCGCGCACGGCCCCGAGAGCCGCGCGGCCGAGAGCCGCGTGCACTTCTTCGAGGGCGTCTGCACCGGACGCATCGGCACGGCCGAGCGCGGGGCGGGCGGCTTCGGCTACGACGCCCTCTTCGTACCCGACGAGGGCGACGGGCGCACGTTCGCCGAAATGTCCACCGCGGAAAAGAACCGCCTCAGCCACCGCGGCCGCGCGCTCGAGGCGTTCGCCGCGTTCCTCGCGGCCCCCGCTGCCGCGCCGGACGCGCCGTGAGAGCCCTCGTGCAACGCGTCGCGCAGGCCTCCGTCGCGGTCGGGGGCGAGACCGTCGGCGCTATCGGCCCGGGCCTGCTCGTGCTGCTCGGCGTGCGCGGCGGCGACACGGCCGCCGCCGCCGACTGGCTCGCCGACCGCGTGGCGCGCCTGCGCGTCTTCCCCGACGACGACGGCCGCATGAACCGCGCGCTGCGCGACACCGGCGGCGAGGCGCTCGTCGTCTCGCAGTTCACGCTCTACGGCCGCCTCGACAAGGGCACGCGCCCCTCGTTCTCCGACGCGGCCTCGCCGGCCGAGGCCGAGGCGCTCTATGCGCACTTCGTGCGACGACTCGAGGCGGCTCTGGGCCGGCCCGTGCCCACCGGACGCTTCGGCGCGGCCATGCAGGTTGCGCTCGTCAACGACGGGCCCGTGACGCTCCTCCTCGAACGCTCCTGACCGCACCCGAACGCTCCT
>JBKBRC010000057.1:4735-6713 GCA_046292345.1 Rubricoccaceae bacterium | reverse complement strand
ACCCCGTGCTCCACTGCGCCTTTCCCCCCGCCGCGTTCTCCCTCACGACGCGCTCGTCTGCCCTGGCTGCTCTTCTGCTCGCCTCGTTCGCCGTGTCGGCGCAGCCCGTGCGCTACGTCGCTACGGGCGGCCTCGTGTACACGGTGGACGAGCCCCTGCCCCGCGCCGAAGCCTTCGCTGTCGAAGACGGGCGCTTCGTCTGGGTCGGCTCCGACACCGAGGCCGCCGCGCGCTATCCCGCCTGGCCGCGCCTCGACCTGGCCGGGCGCACGGTCGTGCCGGGCCTGATCGACGCGCACGCCCACCTGACCAACCTCGGCCACGCCCTCCTCTCGGCCGACCTGGCCGGCGCCTCGTCCAAGGCCGAGACGCTCGCGCGCCTGCGCGCCTTCGAAGCCGGCCTGCCACCCGGTGCCTGGCTGACCGGCCGCGGGTGGGACCAGAACGTCTGGGCCGAGGCCGACGGCGCCTTCCCCACACGCCACGACCTCGATGCCGCCTTCCCCGAACGCCCGGTCTGGCTCGTCCGCATCGACGGCCACGCTGCCTGGGGCAACACGGCCGCCCTCCGCGCGGCCGGGCTCGACCCGGAGGCGCCCGCCCCCGCGGCCCCCGCCGGCGGCGCCATCCTGACCGACGCTGCCGGCCGCCCCACGGGCGTCTTCATCGACGCCGCGATGCCGCTCGTCGGGGCGGCCGTGCCGGCGCGCTCGGCCGAAGAGGAGGACGAGGCGCTCACGCGCGCGCTGCGCGAGACCGCTCGGCACGGCCTCACGGGCGTGCACGAGGCCGGCCTCTCGCTGGCCGACGTGGCGCGCTACCGCCGCTTCATCGCCGAGGGCCGCTTCCCGCTCCGCCTCTACGGCATGGCCGGCGGCGACGGCGACGTGCTCGCCGCGCTCTGCGCTGGTGGGCCCATCGTCGATCCCTCGGGGCGCCTCGCGGTGCGCGCGCTCAAGCTCTACGCCGACGGCGCGCTCGGCAGTCGCGGCGCCGCCCTCCTCGACGACTACCACGACGACCCGGGCAACCGCGGCCTTTTCCTCACCGCGCCCGAAACGCTGCGCACGCTCGCCACGCGCGCCATGCGCTGCGGCGTGCAGGTCAACACGCACGCCATCGGCGACGCCGGCGGGCGCGCCGTGCTGGAGGCGTACGAGCATGCCCTCACCGAGACGGGCGGCGGGCCGGGCCGCCACCGCATTGAGCACGCGCAGGTGCTCGACCTGGACGACCTGCCGCGCCTGGCGCGCCTCGGCCTGATCGCCTCCGTGCAGCCCACCCACGCCACGAGCGACATGGGCTGGGCCGAGGCGCGCGTCGGGCCGGAGCGCATCCGCGGCGCCTACGCCTGGCGGCGCCTCGTCGACAGCGGCGCCCGCCTTGCACTCGGATCGGACTTCCCGGTTGAGCGCGTCTCGCCGCTGCTCGGCTTCTACGCTGCCGTCACGCGGCAGGACGCCGACGGGCGCCCCGCCGGCGGCTGGTACGGCAACCAGGTGCTCACGCGCGCCGAGGCACTGCGCGGCTTCACGCTCGACGCGGCCTATGCCGCCTTCATGGAGGACGAAGTTGGCTCCATCACACCCGGCAAGCGCGCCGATTTCGTGATCCTCTCGGACGACCTGATGACCGTCCCCCCGGAGCGCCTGCTTGCCATCGAGGTCGTGGCGACGTACCTGGACGGCGCGCCGATCTTCGAGCGCTAGCCTGCGCCGGGCGCGCGGCACCCGACGCACGCCGGTGCGTTGGCCTGGCTCCCGTGCCCTCGTCGGCCCTTGAGCCTTCTCCGCCATGGACCTCTTCCCGCCCGGCTCCACCGGCTGGTACCTGATCATGCTGCTGGCCGGCGTCACCGTCGGCGTCGTGATCGCGGTCGTGCAGCAGATTCTGCGCAGCAAGTGAGCTTCCGCGCAGCGAGTGAGCTTCCGCGCAGCGAGTGAGCTTCCGCGCAGCGAGTGAGCTTCCGCGCAGCGAG
>JBKBRC010000057.1:0-4635 GCA_046292345.1 Rubricoccaceae bacterium | reverse complement strand
AGTGAGCTTCCGCGCAGCGAGTGAGCTTCCGCGCAGCGAGTGAGCTTCCGCGCAGCGAGTGAGCTTCCGCGCAGCGAGCAAGTAGCACGCACCCGGATTGCGGATGCCCCTGCCGCTGGCCCTCGGTGCTGCTAGCCCTCGGCGCGCAGCACGTCGAGCGGCGGACGGCGCAGCGCGCCGCGGCTGCCGGCGAAGCCCACAAGCGCCGTCAGGACGGGCACGAGCGCGAACGTGCCCACGAGCCAGCGGGCGTCCACGACCAGCGGTACCTCGAAGGCGAAGCGCGCAAGCGCCCACGCGCCGCCGAGCGCGAGCACGCCGCCCGTGAGCGCGGCCAGCAGCCCGAGCAGCGTGTACTCGGCAAGCAGGATGCGGCGCACCTGCGCGCGGCTAGCCCCGAGCGTGCGCAGCAGCACGGCCTCGCGCGTGCGCTGCCCGAGCGCGACGCGCACGGCTCCTGCCAGCACGACGAGCCCCGTGCCGACCGAGAACAGCGCCATGAAGCGCAGCACGAACGCCACGCGGTCGAGCACACGGCGGATGGTGCCGGCCACGAGCGCCACGTCCACGGCCGAGACGTTGGGGTACGCCTCGACGACGGCGCGCTGGAGGCGAGCGCTGGCCTCGGCCGACCCGGCGCGCGTGAGCACGATGAGCGTCTGCGGCGCGTCGTCGAGCGGCCCCTCGGGGAAGACGACGAAGAAGTTGGGGGCCGCCTGCGCCCAGTCGATGCGGCGCAGGCTCGTCACCTCGCTTTCGACCGGCACGCCGGCGACGTCCCACACGAGGCGACTGCCGAGCCCCACGCCGAGGTCGCGGGCGAGGTCCTGGTCCAGCGAGACCGGCACGACGTCGGCGTCAGGAGGGGCTGTGCCCTGAAAGGTGCCCGCCGTGACGGTCTCGGTGGGCGCCGGCGCGGCGCGGTAGGACGAGCGGTATTCGCGGCTGAGCGTCCAGCGCGGCGGCCCGGCCGCGGCCGTGTCGGCCAGCAGCGCCGAGACGGGCGTGCCCTGGATCTCGGCCAGGCGCATCTGCACGATGGGCGTCTCGGCCAGCACGGGCAGGCCCTGGGCGCGCAGGAGCGACGCGAGCCCTGCGCGCTGGTCTGCCTGCACGTCGAACAGCACGAGGTCCGCCCCGCCGATGCCCGTCAGCTGCGGCCCCTCGACCTGTGCCAGGAGCGCGCGCTGCACGAGCGCGAGCGAGAGCACGAGGAAGACGCCCAGGCCCATTGTGAGCAGCAGCACGAGCGTCTGGTTGCCGGGCGAGTAGAGGTTGGCCAGCCCCTGCCGCCAGGCGTAGGGCCAGCCCGGGCGCAGCAGCGCGCGCACGGCGGCACGCACGGCGCGGGCCGTGAGGGCGAGCAGCGCGAACACAGCCAGCGTGCCGGTTACGAACCAGGCCGCCGCCTGCGCGGTGCCGGTCTGGAGGTAGGCGAAGCCGGCCACGCCGGCTACGAGCACGGCGGCGAGCAGCGCCCGCAGCGGATCGACGCCGCGCGCGGCCGCGTCGGCGCGGAGGGCCCGCAGCGGAGGCACGCGGCGCACGCCCACGAGCGGCAGCATCGCGAAGAGCAGCGCCGTCGCCGTACCGATGCCCAGGCCCTCGGCGAGCGCGCGCGGCACGAGCGCGTTGTCCACGTCTACGGGCAGGAAGGCCGCGAAGACGAGCGGCAGCAGACGCTGCACGCCCAGCCCGAGCCCCACGCCAACGAGCGCCCCGGCCAGCCCCAGCGCCGCCGCCTGCAGCGCGTACACGCCCAGCACCTGCCGCGACGAGAAGCCGAGGCAGCGCAGCGTGGCCACGCTCTCGGCTTTTTCCTGCACGTACACGCTGATCGACGACGCGACGCCGATCCCGCCCAGCAGCAGCGCCACGAAGCCGACGAGCGAGAGGAAGCGCGCGAGGTTGTTGGTCGCGGCCGTCCAGTCGCCCTGCGCCCCCTCGGCCGTCTCGAAGCGGAGCCCGGCCGCGCGCAGGCGCGGCGCCACAGCCGCGAGGCCGGCCTCGGGCTCGGCGAAGCGGAAGGCGACGCTGTGGCGGACGCGGCTCCCGAAGCTCAGCAGCGCCGGGTCGACCTCGGCAAGGGGCAGGTAGACGCGCGGCCCGACGAGCTGCGCCAGGTCGGGCTGTCCGCTGATCTGGTCTACCTGCCCTGCGATCCGGTAGCTCCGCGTGCCCACACGCACCGAGTCTCCCACGGCCACCCCCATCTGGAACAGCAGCGACGCGTCCGCGAGCGCCTCGCCGTCAGCGAGGAAGCGCGCCCCTGCGTCGGCGGGAGTCGTCACGAGGCGACCGTAGAGCGGGAACGGCCCGTCGAGGGCGCGGATCTGCACGAAGCGCGTCGTGCCGGCGGCCGGGAAAAGCGCCATCGAGGCAAACGACGTCTCGCGGAGTACGTCGGCGCCGGTGGCGGCGGCAAGCGAGTCCAGCAGGGCCGCGTTGGCCTCGGAGATGCCGCCCGAGAAGCGCACCTCGAGGTCTGAGCCGAAGACCTCGGTGGCCTGCGCCGCGACGGCGCGCTCGAGGTTGATGCCGAACGAGCGGATGGCCACGAGCGCGGCCACGCCGAGCGCCATGGCCGAGACGTAGAGGACGAGCCGGCGGCGCATGCCGCGGCTGTCGCGCCAGGCGAGCGAGGGGATCAGCATGGGAGCGGCAGCTTGGAAGGTCAGCGCCCGGCGAGCGAGGGCGCGCGCTCGGGCAGGGCGTCCCCGGGCGCAGGCGCCGCCACGGAGCCCTGCGGCGCGCCGGCGTGGCCGCCGGCGGCTACGCCGGCCGGCGCCTCGTCCACGACGCGCCCGGCGCGCAGGCGGATCACGCGCGCGCAGCGCGCGGCCAGCTCGGGGTCGTGCGTGACGACGACGAGCGCCGTGCCCGCCTCACGGTTGAGCTCGAAGAGCAGGTCTTCGACGGTCGCGCTCGTCTCCGCGTCCAGGTTGCCCGTAGGCTCGTCGGCGAAGAGCAGGCGGGGGCGCCCCACGAACGCGCGCGCGAGCGCCACGCGCTGCTGCTCGCCGCCCGAGAGCTGACTCGGGTAGTGCCCGGTACGGTCGCCGAGGCCCACGCGGGCGAGCATGGCACGCGCCGCCTCGCGCGCGTCGGCGTCGCCGCGCAGCTCGAGCGGCACGGCCACGTTCTCGAGCGCCGTCAGCGTGGGCAGCAGGCGGAAGTTCTGGAACACGAAGCCGACCTCGCGGGCGCGCAGCGCCGCGCGGGCGTCCTCGCCGAGCGGTCCCAGGTCCACGCCGGCCAGGTGCACCGTGCCGCGCGTGGGCCGGTCGAGGCCGGCGCACAGGCCGAGCAGGGTCGTCTTTCCGCTGCCGGACGTGCCGACGATGGCGCACGTGTCGCCCTCGGGCACGCGGAACGAGACGCCCTCGAGCACCGTCAGCGGGCGCCCGCCGCTCGAGAACGTCTTCGTGAGGTCGTGCACGGCGAGCACGGGAGCGGCAGCCGGCGGGGGCGGGGCGGCGGACACGGGCGAGGGCGGCAGATGCGTTGCAGGAGAGGCGCCAGTAACCCCGCTCGGGCGGCGGTGTTGCGCGGCGCATCGGTCCTCGTACGCTCTTCGCCCGCCGTGCGCTGCCTGCACGTCCGCTCTGCGCCTGCCCGTAGTTTGCTCCCATGTCCGCCCCCGCCCGCGCGCCCCTGCTCTCGCCCGAAGCCCTCGCGCGCATCGACGCGATGGAGCTGCGAGCGCGCCTGATCGTGGAGGGCTTCATCACCGGCCTTCACAAGAGTCCCTACCACGGCTTCTCGGTCGAGTTCGCCGAGCACCGGCCTTACAATGCTGGCGACGAGCTGCGCCACGTGGACTGGAAAGTGTGGGCGCGCAAGGACCGCCTGTTCGTCAAGCAGTACGAGGAGGAGACCAACCTGCGGCACTTCGTCGTGCTCGACACGAGCGCCTCGATGCGCTACGGCGGTGCGGCGGGCGTGACGAAGCTGCACTACGGCGCCACGCTCGCGGCGGCCCTGCACGCGCTCATGGTCCGCCAGCGCGACGCGACGGGCCTCTTCGCCTTCGACCGCGCCGTGCACACCGCGCGCCCGGCGCGCGCCACGCGCGCGCACCTGCGCGCGCTGCACGCCACGCTCGGCGCCCTCGCCGACACGCCGCCCGCGCCGGAGCCGCCCGGCCCGCAGTCGGCCGCCGCCGCGGCGCTGCACGAGATCGCCGAGCGCATCCCGCGCCGCGCGCTCGTCGTCGTCGTAAGCGACCTGTTCGAGAACGTGGCCGAGACGGACGAACTCGCGCGCGCGCTGCGCCACCTCCGCCACCGGGGACATGAGGTGCTCGTCTTCCACGTGCTCGACGCGGCCACCGAGCGGGCGTTTGCGTTTCCGGACGTGCCCGTGCGCCTGCGCGACCTCGAGACGGGCGCTGAGATGACCGTGCAGCCGGCGCAGCTCCGCGAGCACTACCAGGCGGCCGCCGCGGCCTTCCTGGAAACCTTCCGGCGCCGCTGCCGCGAACTCTCGGTCGACCTGGTCGAGATCGACACGGCGAGGCCCTATACGGATGCGCTCGCGGCCTACCTCGGCAAGCGACGCCGGCTTTACTGAGGCGGGCTGCCGGCTCCTCCGGGCCGCCCACACGTAGCATCCCTGCGCGTAGCATCCCTGCGC
>JBKBRC010000056.1:0-13279 GCA_046292345.1 Rubricoccaceae bacterium | reverse complement strand
CGCTCTGAGCGCCTCGCTCTGAGCGCCTCGCGCGGAGACATGGCCCCGACCGGGGGGCACCGGCCGCGGCCGCGCCCCTGGCCGGGCCTCTCGTACCTTCCGGCGGTTTGCCCTTCGGTAGCCGTGTCCCGCCCCGACGCCGTCGTCCGCCCGCCCATCGTAGACCGCCTCGCGCTCGGCGTCGCGCTACGCGTGTCAGGCGCGGTTGCGCTCTGCGGCGCCGTGGCCGGCGTGCTGCTCGGCGGGGGCCCCTGGGGGACCCTCGGCGCGGCGCTCGCGCTCGCGCTCGTGGCCGCCGCCGCCGCCTACCGCGCCGTGAACGTCCGCATCGCGCGACGCGTCGAGCTGGCGCGGCAGACGCTGCGCGAGGCCCGCAAGCGCCGCTTCGACGCGCTCTCGCGCCTGCCCCACGCCCGCGACCGCGACGAGCTCGACGCGCTCGTGCGCCAGGTGTACCGCGTCGGGCGCGCGCTGCAGGAGGAGATCGAGCGGCTCGAGAAGACCGAGAACTACCGCCGCGACTTCCTCGGCGACGTGAGCCACGAGCTGCGCACGCCCATCTTCGCCGTCTCAGGCTTTGCCGAAACGCTGCTCGACGGCGCGCTCGAGGACGAGCGCGTGCGGCGGCGCTTCGTCGAGAAGATCCTCACAAACGCCCGCCGCCTCGAGACGCTCTCGCGCGACCTGGCGGCCATCTCCAAGCTCGAGACGGGCGAGGTGCAGGTCGCGCGGGCCCCGTTCGCGCTCGGCCCGCTCGTGGTCGAGACGATCGAGGGCCTCGAGCGCTACGCGGCCGAACGCGAGGTGACGCTCGAGGCGCGGCTCGCCGCCGATCTACCGGCCGTGCTCGGCGACCGCGAGCGCATCCGGCAGGTGCTCGTCAACCTGATCGAGAACGCCATCAAGTATAACGAGCCCGGCGGACACGTGGAGGTGACGGCCCGACGGCTGGGCCAGGACGTGCGCGTGGCCGTCGTCGACGACGGCATCGGCATCCCGCCGGAGGCGCTGCCGCGCCTGACCGAGCGCTTCTACCGCGTGGACAAGAGCCGCTCGCGCGAGCAGGGCGGCACCGGCCTCGGGCTTGCCATCGTCAAGCACCTCCTCGAGGCGCACGGGCAGCGGCTCTCGGTCGAGAGCCGGCCCGGCTACGGCTCCACGTTCGCGTTCCTGCTGCCTCAGGCCGAGCCGGCCGCCGCGCCAGGTCGGGAACCGGCGAGCGCAGCCCGGCCGTAGAAACGTCTGTTGCAACAGCGGACGGCCGTCCTCCTCCCGCGTGACCCTCGCTGAGCTTATCAAGCAAACGCATTTCGCCTCGCCGGCGCAGGAGGCCCATCTGAACGTGCTCGCCACCGCCTCGTGGCTCTCGTCGCTGATGACGGAGACGCTCGCGCCCTACGGCATCACGCCGGCGCAGTACAACGTGCTGCGCATCCTGCGTGGCCACGCGCCCGAGCCCTACGCCTGCTCCGAAATCGCCCAGCGCCTGCTCGACCGCACGCCCGACGTGACGCGCCTGCTCGTGCGCCTTGAGCGGCAGGGGCTCATCACGCGCACCCGCGCCGCGCACGACCGCCGCGTCGTGCTCGTGCACATCACGGAGCGGGGCCTCGAGCTGCTCGCCCAACTCGACGAGCCAGTGCGGGAGCGGGTGGACCACACGGGCCGCCATCTGACCGACGACGAGCTATCGATGCTCTCGGCGCTGCTCGAGCGGCTCCGCACAGACCAGACCTAGAACGGATCAGAACGGACCAGGCCAAGGGCAGCCCGGGGAGGGGCCCGGTCTGGCAACCTACCAGCGCGGTGCGCCCGGACCGACGTGCAGCTGCGCCTGTGCCCCTGCCGCGGCCGCTGAGAACGTACCTACCCAGACGAGGTACGTCCCTCGTTTGGGCCGTGCGAACGTGACAGCAGGATCAGTGCCGCGCGCATCGTCCGAGCAGTGCCACTGCCCGTCCGGGTCGGCCACGACGAGCGTGAGGTCAGTCGAGGAGGTGGCCCAGATCGAGAACGGCCCGGGAGCGTCGGCGCGGACAGCCGCGGTGGGCGTGGCGCTCGCGATGAAGCCCGAGCAGCCGCTGCCGGTGACCGAGACGCGGTCTGACCCGCCGGCACGAACGCCCTGAGCGAGCGCGGCGCCGCTGAAGTCGAGCGTGAGCGCGGGCGCCTCGGCGCGGCGGGACTGCGCGTCGGCCGGCGCCGCGGCCAGCGCAACGCCGAGCGCGGCGCAGAGGGAAAGGACGAGACGGCATGACATGACGAGTTCCGGAGAACGGATCCGACGGCGGGTCCGGCAACGCAGGGTGCACCCCAGCGCAGGGCACAAACGTAGGGCACACCCCCGCTCGAACGAGTCCCTCTACCCCGATGTTGCCGGTCTGTCCGTCCTGGGCGCCCGATTCGCCGATTGTACGCCGTTCGCGCGTCCGCGTCGGGTCGCCGGACACAGGCGGGTCAGTCGTCGAGCTGGCCGCGGCGCGCCTCGAGCGTGGCCGGATGGCGCTGAGATGAGACGGAGAACGTGCCGATCCAGATAGCATAGGTGCCATCGGGCGCGTCGCCGAGCTGCACGGCGGGGTTAGTGCCCTCGGCGTCGTCCGAGCAGTACCACTGTCCGTCGGGGGCGCGGACGAGCATCACGAGGTCGGCGTCGTCGGCGCGGGCAATGAGCGTGAGCGGGCCACCGCCGACGCGCTCGAGCGCCGCCTGCGGACGCGCGCCTACGTGCCCCACGCACGCGAAGCCCTCGGCCGGGTTGGGCAGCTCCGACGCCGACGTCGCGGCGAGCGTCTCGCGGTACGAGCGCGCGCCCTGCGCGAACGTCGCCTCGGGCTCACTCGGACGGAGCTGCGCGCCCTCGTACGAGGCGGCGCTATGGAACTCGCTCGTGCCAGAGCCGAAGTCGAAGTTCTGCTCAGAGACGGCGAGCGGGTTGCGGTCGGCGACGAGCGTGAACGCGATCGGTGTGTCGGTGACGAACGCGCCGAGCCAGACGCGGTACGTGCCCGCCTCGGGCGCCTCGAACTCAACGCCTGGATTGAGGCCGCTGGCGTCGTCGGAGCAGAACCAGCGGCCCGACGGCGTGCGCACGAGAAGCACGCCGTCGGCGCTGGCCGAGGCGTAGATCGAGAGCAACCCGCCTGCGGCCACGTCCGGTTCGGCCACGTCCGGCTCGGCCACGTACAGGTCAGCCACGGGTAGCTCGCCGAGGCTGGCGCGGCAGGCGTCGCCCTGCACGGGGTTGGGCACGACTGCTGTGACCTCGGCCGCGAGGCGGACCTCGGCGTCGCCGGCGCCGAGCGTGAGGCGGTGGCGCGGCGGCGCGTTCACGTCGAGCGGGCGGTACGTCCCCTCAGAGAACGGGATGGCGCCGAACCCGGCGAAGCCGCCCGTTCCGAAAAACGGCAGGTCAAACCCCTCCGGGGCGGCCTCGCCGAGCGTGAGACGCGCCCGAGGGCTCGCGCTGCGCGCCTGCCCTGCGAACGTGCCCACCCAGACCGTATAGGTGCCCTCGACGGGCTCACGCTCCCCGAACACGGGGTCGGCGCCGAGGTCGTCGTCGTAGCAGGCGACGAGACCGTCCGGGTTCTGCACCAGCATCACCAGGTCGTCGTCGCCGCCGACGGGCGTGGCGTGGAGGTAGAGCGGCTGGCCTGTACCGGAGTAGGTAAAGCGAAGCGTGGGCTGCGCGCCGTCGACGAAGCCGGTGCAGTAATCCTCGTCCGGATTGACGAGCTGGCCCGCCCAGTCCGGTCCTCCGATGCGCGCCTCGACGGTGCGCGCGCCCGAGGTGGCCTCGAAGCCGGCCGCGAGGCGGAGCTCACCGCCTGTGGGCCGCCCCGCTGGTGCGAGTGCCGGCCGGGGCAGGCCCGCATAGAGCGTCGCACGAACGGGGGGGTCCTGATCGCTCAGGCCGAAGGCCCCCACCCACACAGCGTAGCGCCCGCGCGGCGCGTCCGCGATCTCGACGACTGGCTGGAGATTTTCCGTGTCGTCGTCGCAGCGCCAGGAGCCATCCGGGAGGCGCACGAGCAGCGCCAGGTCACGCGCGGCGCGCGTGGTGAGGCGCAGCGGCGCGCCGCCGCGCCAGTCCACGACGACGTCGGGCGCGTCCGGGCGGATCTCGCCGGGGCAATGGGGGAGGGGGCTGTCCAGCCCCGGCCGCACGGTCAGGTCCTGCATGGAGACGACGCCAGGGCGCGCGCCGAGCGTGCCGGCGACCGGCCGCGCGGCGTGGTTGGGGAGCGCTGGCTGCGCGTCCGCAAGGGAGGCGGCAAAGAGCAGTACCGCCGCGAATGCGGGCGGGAAGAAGCAGAGGCGCATCAGCGGACGAGGCGGGGCGAGGGATTGCGAGCAAGGTACGGGGCTCGATACGCACGAGGGGCGCGCCGCAGCGCGCCCCTCGCGATCAGCCGGTGCCCGAGCCGGCCGCCGTGGCTGCGAGGTCAGCGCGGGTCGATCTCGGAGACGTAGAGCGTGCCCTCGGGCGCGTTGCGGGCGAAGGCGCCGATCCAGATGTCGTACTGCCCGCTAGGCGCGCTGGGGATGTGCAGCACCGGATCGAGATCACCGAACGAGTCGTCGTCGCAGATCCAGGACCCGTCCGGAAGGTTGACGAGCAGGAACGTGTCGCCGTCGGCAACGACGGAGAGGAACAGGTCCGAAAGGCCCGAGCTGTCGTACTGCAGGCGTACGTCCGGTGCAGCGCTCACGTTGCCGTACGAGCATTCGGGGCTGGCTGCCACGGCCTGATCGCCCCCCCCGACGACGCCGATCTCGAACGGGTCGGGCGTGAAGCCCTCGCTGAGGGAGACGGTGCCGTAGTTGGGGTCGAGGTTGAAGTTCTGAGCCGAGGCGGTCGGAACGAGGGCCAGCACGGCGGCCGCAAGAATCAGAGTGCGCATGGTCATTAAAAACAGGTGGGTGATCGAGACGCGACGGAAGCTACGCCGCGCCCCACTCCTGGAAAGCAACACGCGGTTTCGTAAAATGCGCGGCGCCCCGGCCGGCAGTGGCCGGGGCGCCGCGAGAGCCCTCCATCTCGTGACCGCGCAACGCGCCGGGCACGTGCCGTTTCAGGCCTCGGCTGCAGCCTCGGCCGAGGTCGCGCGCTCGCGCTCGACGAACGTGAGCCAGCCGTGCGGGTCCTCGCCCGAGCGCACGATCTCGAAGAACGCTTGCTGGAGCTCGGCCGTGACCGGCCCGCGCCGGCCAGGGCCGACGGTGTGCTTGTCCACCGAGCGGATGGGCGTGATCTCGGCCGCCGTGCCGGTGAAGAACAACTCGTCGGCGATGTAGAGCGCCTCGCGCGGCAGGGCGGCCTCGCGCACCTCGTAGCCGCGCTCGCGGGCGAGCGTGATCACGGCGTCGCGCGTGATGCCGGGCAGAATGGCGAAGCCGGCCGGCGCGGTGTAGATCACGCCGTCGCGGACGACGAACAGGTTCTCGCCTGAGCCCTCGGAGAGGTAACCCTCGGTCGTGAGCGCGATGCCCTCGGCGTAGCCGTTGAGCACGGCGTCCATCTTGATCAGCGACGAGTTGAGGTAGTTGCCACCGGCCTTGGCCAGGCTCGGCGTGGTGTTGGGCGCGTTGCGGTGCCACGAGGCCACGTGTACGTCCACGCCCTGCTCGAGGGCCTCCTCGCCCAGGTACTGGCCCCACTCCCACACTGCCACGACCGTCTCGACGCGGTTATGGAGCGGGTTGACGCCCATCCGGCCCATGCCCCGGAAGACTACCGGGCGGATGTAGCACGCGTCGAGGCCGCTGTCGGCGACCGTCTCGGTGACGGCGTCGCAGAGCGCGTCGAGGCTGTAGGGGATCTCCATCCGGTGGATCTTGGCCGAGTCCACGAGGCGGCGCATGTGCTCGCGCAGGCGGAAGACGGCCGGGCCACGCGCCGTATCGTAGCATCGGACGCCCTCGAACACGGACGAGCCGTAGTGGACGACGTGCGAGAGGACGTGGATCGTGGCGTCTTCGTAGGGCACGAGCGTGCCGTTGAACCAGATGCGGTGCGTCATCGGGGCAGAGGAGCAGGGAGAAGAACTGTTGCGAGGGAATATAGCCGAATGCCTCTCTTGGAAGCGCTTCCGAAGCCGGGCCGCCCCGGGCGTTCGCACGGGCTTCACGGGCTTCACGGCCGCGTCTCTCGTATCGCCCGGAAGTCCCCCGAGGCTAAGTCTGGCCGCGTAAGGTTTTGCACGGGTAGTGCGGCGCGGGACGTCCGGCGTAGCGCGAACCGGCCAATCGTGGCCAGGATCGTCGCGCCGGCGAGTACGGTGCCACGCACGGTGCCGGTGATTTTGGAGACGCCCACGCGGCGGCGATAGCGAACGGGCACCTCGGCGCAGCGTAGCCCGGCCCGAAGCGCGCGCACCTGCATCTCGACCGTCCACCCGAACGCCTCGTCGGTCATGCCGAGACGCGCAAGCGCGCCGTAGCGAATGGCGCGGAACGGGCCGAGGTCGGTGAAGCGGGCGCCCCAGCGGAGGCGCATGAGCGCGCACGCGAGGCGGTTGCCCCAGCGCGCCTGCGGCAGGAGCGCGCCGGGCGCGGCAAGGGCGACCCGGGAGCCGATGACGAGGTCGGCCGCGCCGTCGAGGACGGGGCGCGCGAGCAGGGGCAGTTCGTCCGGGTGGTCTGAATAGTCAGCGTCGAGGAAGACGACGACCTCGGGCGGGGTCGGCAGCGCGGCCAGATAGGCCAGTCCGGCCAGGCAGGCCGCGCCGTAGCCGCGCCGCGGGGCCGGCACGACGGTCGCGCCGGCGGCGCGGGCGAGGGCCGCCGTGCCGTCGGTGGAGCCGTTGTCGCACACGACGACGAGGCCGACAGGCGGCAGGTCGGCCAGGACGCGCCCGATCGACGCCGCCTCGTTGAGCGCCGGGATGACGACAGCCACAGCCGGGAGCGCGGTCATTGGGAGGGGTTCATGGAGCGGCGGAGCCCTCCCCGAGCGCGCGGAGTGCGTCTCCCTCGAGGCGCATCACGGTCCAGTCGTCGAGCGGGCGCGCGCCCAGGCGACGGTAGAAGCCGAGCGCGAGCGCGTTCCAGTCGAGCACCACCCAGTCCAGGCGAGGTGCGCCGCGCCGCACGGCCTCAGCGGCAACGGCCTGCAGCAGCGCGAAGCCATGTCCGCAGCCGCGCCGCTCGGGGCGCACGTAGAGGTCCTCGAGGTAGAGCGCCCAGGCGGCGCGGAACGTCGAGAAGACGGGGTAGAAGAGCGCGAAGCCGACGGCCTCGCCGGCCTGGTCCTCGGCCAAGAGTACGTCCAGGCGGGGCGCATCGGGCCCGGGCGTCAGGGCGGCGGCGATGGCCTCGGGCGTCGTCTCGGCCGCGTCGCGCAGCCGCTCGTACTCGGCCAACTCGAGAACGAGCGCGCACACGAGCGGCGCGTCGGCAGGCGTGGCGGGGCGGATGCGGGTGGGCATGGGGGCGCGGGCGTCGGGCACGCGCCGAGGTTAGCACCGACGGGCCGTCAGCGCGCGACGACGAGCGAGCGCAGGGCGCGCGCGTCGCCGGCCTCGAGACGGACGAAGTAGACGCCGCTGCCGAGGCCTTCGGTGGTGAGCGCGACGGGCGTTTGCCCTGGCGGGAGCTGCCCCTCGAAGAGTACGCGTACCAGGCGTCCCTGTGCGTCGAGCAGCGTCAGGCGTACGGGTCCTCCGACGGGCAGGGCCACGTTTACGGCGGCGCGAGGCCCGGCCGGATTGGGTGCGACGGCGCCGAGCGCAGGCGCAGCCGGCACGCCCGGATCGCCCTCGAGGCGGGTCACGTCGATGATCTCGTTGCGGAGCAGGTCGCCGTCGGGGTCGAGCGTGATGCCGAGCGGCCGGGCAGGCAGCGGCAGCGTGAACGTCTGCTCGCGCGCGTCCACGTTCACGACGACGCGCACCGGCCCGGCATCTGTCGCCACCTCGACGGGCAGCCGCAGCGCGAACGCGGACACGTTCGAGAGGGGGGGGGTCTGCTGCTGCTCGACGACGAGCGTGAGGCGGTAGCCGCCGGCGGCGTCGGGCATGGCGCCGTAGCGGGCGGCGAGCACGGGGTAGCCCGTGCCCTCGGTCACCCACTGCGCGAAGAAGCGGCCGAGGTCGCGTCCGCTTACGGCCTCGGCCGCGCGGCGGAGGTCGTCCGTGACGGCGGTGCCGTAGCGCGTGGCCGGGTCGTTGGTGTAGGCGTGCAGCGCCGCGCGGAAGGCCTCGTCGCCGAGCTCACGGCGCAGCATGTGCACCACGAGCGCTCCCTTGCTGTAGACGCGTGCGCCGGCGAACAGGTTGGCTACCGAGGCCGTGTCCTGCACGACAAGCGTGCCCTGCGCCTGCCGCGCGCGGCGGGTCTGCGCGGCGAGCGCGCTCTCGAAGAGCCCCGGCAGCGCCTCGCGCGCGGCCTCCCAGTAGAGCAGCTCGCCGTACGTGGCCAAGCCCTCGTTGAGCCACAGGTGGGGCCACGCCCGTGGCGAGACGAGGTTGCCGAACCACATGTGCGCCAGTTCGTGCACGACCAGGCCGAGGCTGGCGCCGCCCATCGAGCTCATCGTCTGGTGCTCCATGCCTCCGGGCCAGGTGAAGTGGGCATGGCCGTACTTCTCGGACGGAAACGGGTACGGCCCGAACCAGTCCTCGAGGACCGGCAGCACGTCGAGCACGCGCCGCCAGCCGCTCATCGCCGACGTGCCCTCGAAGGCCGTCGTGCCCCGGTAGGCGTAGTGCAACACCGGCAGCGCCAGCGGCCCGTAGCGTGCCTCGAGCGCCGGCGGGCGCGCGTACGTCTGCTCGTAGACGTCGTAGACGCCCCCGGCCACCGAGACGAGGTACGTCGTGATGGGGTAGCGGTGCACCCAGTCGTAGGTCACACGCCCGCCCGCCGCGCTCGTCCCGACGAGCAGCCCGTTGGAGCCGACGCGCATCGGCGCGGGGACGGTCACGGTGACGCGGACGGAGTCGGCCTTGTCGGAGGGGTGGTCCTTCGAGGGCCACCACTCGCGGGCGCCGTAGGGCTCGCTGAGCGACCACACGTACGGGTCCCCCCCCGGCCGCCGTCCGATCTCGAATGTGCCGAAGCCCGCCTGCGCCGGCCGGCCGTGGTACTCGACGTCGAGCGCGAGCGCGCCGCCGTCGGGGACGGGCTCCGGAAACGCGATCGTGAGCACATCGGCAGCGTGCGAGAACGTGAGCGGCGTGCCGTCGGCGTCGCGCACGGCGCTGACGGTCATGCCCGAGGCGAAGTCGAGCGCGAGCGTTGCCAGCGCCGCGCCGCGCGCGCGCCCCTGCACGCGCGTCCGCCCGACGATCAGGCGCTCGTCGATGAGCACGTCAAGCCAGAGGTGGTAGTACGTGGCGTCGAACGCGTCGCTGGCGCGCGAGACCTTGGCGGGCCCGTAGGCGCGGTGCGCGGCATGCCCGATCCGGCTGCACAGTGCCGCGCCATCGTGCTCGGGCGGTGGCGGCTCGGCGTGCGTGGCGAGAACCTGCCCCCGCGCGCACGGCGCGAGGGCGAGCAGCAGACCCATCAGCAGGAGGACGCGCATCGGGGGTGGAGGCGGCCGGAACGTGCCCCTAGCGTACGCACGGGCGGTGCGCTCCTCCAATCCCGCCCTTCCCCCGATCGACGCGCCGTGCCGAAGCCCTGCGCGCCGCCAGGCGTACCTGCCCCTTCCCCTCCCCCTCTGCCATGCGCGCCCTCCGCTTCCACCACTTCGGCGAACCCGCCGACGTGCTCCGCCTCGATCACCTGCTCCGTCCCGACCCCGCCCCGGGTCAGGTCCGCGTCCGGCTCACGCACCGCAGCATCAACCCGGCCGACCTGGCCACGGTGCGAGGGCGTTACGGACGCCTGCCGGCGCTGCCGGCCGTGGGAGGCCACGAGGGCACCGGCGTCGTGGAGGCGCTCGGCGACGGCGTGGACCCGGCCCTCGGCGGCGCGCGCGTTGTCGTGCTCGGCACCGCCCCGACCTGGCAGGAAGCCGTTGTGGTGGACGCGGCCGACGTGCTGCCCGTGCCGGAGGCGCTGCCAGACGAGGCGGCGGCGCAGCTGTTCGTCAACCCGCTCACGGCGTACCTGCTGCTCGAGGCCGCCGGCGCCGCGCCGGGCGACTGGCTCGTGCAGAGCGCCGGCGCCTCGGCCGTGGCGCGGATCGTGACCGCGATGGCGCGCGCGCGGGGCCTGCGCGTCGTCTCGGTCGTGCGCGACGATACCCATCGCGCAGCGCTCGAGGCGCTCGGCGCCGCCGTCGTCGTCGCCGACGGGCGGAGCGCGGAGGCGCGCGAGGCCATCGCCGCCCACACCGGCCCGGAGGGCGCCCGCGCCGCCCTCGACGCCGTCGCCGGGGAAACGGGCAGCCTGCTGCTCGGCGCCCTCGGCGAAGGCGGCGTGCACCTCGTCTACGGCGCCCTCTCGGGGCGCCCGCTGCCGGTCGCGCCCAGACACCTGCTCTACCGCCGCCTCACCGTGCGCGGCGTCTGGCGGACGCGCTGGTTTGCCGAGACGGCGCGCGCCGAGAGCCGGCCCGTACTGGAGCGCTTGGCCGCCGACGCGGCCCGCGGCGCCTTCCCGCTCCCCGTCGCCGCCACGTTCGACCTGGCCGACGGCGCGGAGGCCGTGCGCGCCGCCGAGGCGCGTGGCCGGTTTGGCAAAGTGCTCCTGACGGGCTGAGCGCGGGCGCCGGCGCGCCGGGCCTGGCATGGGGGGCGTACGGCCCGGGCGAAGATGCCGCAAAGAGGTGCCGCGCAGCGGCGGCGCTCGGTTGATCCGCCCCAGTCTCGCGCCGTACCTTGCAGGCCCTCCGCATGGAGGCTTTCCCTCCGCATGGAGGCTTTCCTTGCCCGATAGCTCAATTGGCAGAGCACCGCACTCTGGATGCGGGGGTTGAAGGTTCGAGTCCTTCTCGGGCAGCCCGCGCCGCTCTGGCTCCGGCCAGGGCGGCGCTCTTTGTTCGCGCCGTTCCTCTTTCGTGCCGCAAAGGCCGGATCGGCGCGCGCCGTGGCTTCCGCAGCCTGAGGCGTGGCTTCCGCAGCCTGAGGCGTGGCTCCTGCAGCCGAGGGTCGCGCGCGCGGGCCGCCTGCGCCGTCCCTCAGGCCGCCTCGAGCGCGCGCGCGTCGTCGAGCTCGAGGCGCTCGCGGAGGCGACGGAACGCCTCGGCACGCGTGGGGGCGGGGCCGCTGCTGACGGTACGCTTGCCGCGTCGGGCCTTGGCCACGTAGGCGTCGCCGATCTCGGCGCATCGGGCCAGCCAGCCGCAGATGACGACGGGCTCTCGGGAGAGGTCGGTCATGGGGGAGTCCGTGATACGCCCGAGGCTAGCCGCGTCGCGGCACCGGCGGCAAGGGCTACCCGGACCCTTCACGCGCTTCTCGCAGTCGGGGCATCCGGGGTTCGCCCGGGCCCAGTCGGTCCGGCGCAGCCGGGATGCGCCACGGAGACCTGCACGGGGGCCAGACCTCGCGCGTACGTTCCCACCCGCCCTCTCGCCTGCCTCCGTGTCCTCGCTCCAAGCCCGCTACGACGTCGCCATCGTGGGTCTCGGCCCGACAGGCGCGCTGCTGGCCGTGCTACTCGGGCGCCTGGGCCTGCGCGTGCTCGCGCTCGAGCGACGCGCGGCTCCGCACGGCGAGCCGCGCGCGGTGCACCTGGACGATGAGGCCATGCGCATCCTTCAGGCCGCCGGCGTGGCCGGCGCGCTCCGCACGGCCCCCATCGAGGGGCTCGACGTGGTGTCGGCCCGCGGGCAGCTGCTCGCACGGGCGCAGAAGGCAGGCGCGGCAGTGCAGCCCCACGGCTACCCGGCCGCGCAGCTGTTCCACCAGCCCGATCTCGAGGCTGCGCTCCGCCGCGCACTCGCCGCCCTGCCCGCCGTGCACGTCCGCCTCGGGTGGGCGGTGCGAGACGTCCTCCCGGACGACCTCGGGGTCACGCTCGTCAGCGCGGGTCCCTCCGGCGCGTTTCAGGTCCGCGCGACGTGCGTCGTCGGGTGCGACGGCGCGCGGAGCACGGTGCGGGAGGCGATGGGCGCCACGCTCGAGGGCAGCGGCTACAGCGAGCGCTGGCTGGTCGCCGACGCGCGCGTGCGCGTGCCGGTCCGCCTGCCCGAGCGCCTGCTCCAGGTCGCCGACCCGCGGCGGCCCTCCACGTTCGTGCCCCTGCCCGGCGACCGTCGCCGCTGGGAGTTCCGCCTGCTGGAGGGCGAGCTGCCACCGGAGGCGCCGCCGGACGAGGCGTCTGCCCTTGCACGGGCCCTCATCGCCGACCATCACCCGACGGGGCGCATCGGGCCGGACCTGCTGCGCCTCGAGCGCGCGGCGGTCTACACGTTCCGCGACGCCCTTGCCTCGCGCTGGGTGGCAGGCCGGCTGATGCTGGCTGGCGATGCGGCCCACCTCATGCCGCCCTTTCTGGGACAGGGCCTGTGCGCCGGCCTGCGCGACGCGCACGCACTCGCGTGGCGGCTCGCGCTCGTCGTGCGCGGCGTCTCGGAGGCGGCGCTGCTCGGCTCGTACGAGGCCGAGCGGCGCGCGCACGTGGCGGGCGTCGCGCGGCTGGCCGTGCGGCTCGGACGGCTGATGGGGTGGCGCGCGCCCGCGGCCACGCTGCGCGACGGCCTCCTCTGCCTCCTGCACCGCGTGCCTCCCGCCCGGCGGCGCCTTGAGACGCTCGAGGCGGGCCTGCCGGCCTTCGCGCCCGTGCTCCGGGGGCATGCCGCCCCGGCAACCCTCCTGCCGCAGCCTTCGGCCGAGACCGACGGCGGGCGCCTCGTCCGGCTCGACGACGCGCTCGGGCCGGGCCTGGCGCTCGTGGGCCTTGGCACGGCCCCCGCGGGTGGCGGCGAAGCCCTGCGCGACGCGGCGGCGGTCCTGGGCCTGCGGCGCGTGCAGGTCGTCTCGGGCCGGGATCCCTGGCCGGCGGCGCTCCCCGGCGCCCTCCGCGTGCGTGACCGCGAGGGCGTGCTGCGGGCCTGGCTCCGCGCGGCCGGCCACGCCGAGGGGCGCGTCCTGCTTGTCCGCCCGGATCGCTACGTGCTCGGCACGTACGCGCCCGGCGAGACGAACCGCCTGCGCGCCGACGCGTCGGCGCTGCTCGCCCACCGCGAGGCCCGGGCGGACGGGCTCGGGCGGGTGCTCGGGCAGCAGGCGAGCCCTCTGCCGCCCTCGCCCCGAGCCATCGCCGAGGAATCCCGGCCGGAGCATGCCCCCACCGAACACGCCGTCATCCCCAAAGGTCTTGCCCGAGGCCTCCCGCGGAGCCCATCCTGAGAGCACACATGCCCGCACAGTCCGTTGCT
>JBKBRC010000055.1:0-13323 GCA_046292345.1 Rubricoccaceae bacterium | reverse complement strand
CTGGGCGTAGAGCTGCCGGAACTCGTCCTCGTCGCGCGCCATGCGCATGCCGCGCCCGCCCCCGCCGGCCGAGGCCTTGATCATGACCGGGAAGCCGGCCGCGCGCGCGGCGCGGAGCCCCTCCTCGGGCGAGGCGACGGCGCCGTCGGAGCCGGGCACGACGGGCACGCCGGCCGCGCGCATGGTCTCCTTGGCTGTGCTCTTGTCGCCCATGCGCGTGATCGTGTCCGGCGTCGGGCCGATGAACACGAGGCCGTGGTCGGCGCAGGTCTGCGCGAACGCGGCGTTCTCGGAGAGGAAGCCGTAGCCCGGATGCACGGCGTCGGCGCCGGTGACTTCGCACGCGGCGATGATGCGGTCCGGGCGGAGATAGCTCTCCGCCGACGGCGGCGGGCCGATGCACACGGCTTCGTCGGCGAAGCGGACGGCGAGCGTGTCGCGGTCGGCGGTCGAGTAGACCGCGACCGTCTTGAGGCCCATCTCGTGGCACGTCCGGATGATGCGGAGCGCGATCTCGCCGCGGTTAGCGATGAGGACCTTCTGGATCATGGGCGCACCGGGACGGGCGGGGCTGCAGCGACGCTCGGGACGCGGTTCAGGCTTTCTCGATCACGAACAGCGGCTGGTCGTACTCGACCGGCTGCGCGTTCTCGACGAGGATGCGGCGCACCGTGCCGGCGACCTCGCTCTGGATCTCGTTCATGAGCTTCATCGCCTCGATGATGCACAGCGTCTGCCCGACCTCCACGCGGTCGCCGACCTGCACGAAGGGGTCTGCGTCGGGCGCCGGGGCGCGGTAGAACGTGCCCACGATGGGCGCGGGGACGATGGCATCGTTGGGGCCGGGCTCGTCGGAGGGCGCAGCGGGAGGGGCCTCGGCCTGCGCCGCCGCGGGGGAGGGAGGCGTGGGAGCAGCCGGCACGGTCACGACCGGCGCCGGGGCGGCGGCCACCGGGGCGGCAGCGGCCGGGGCCACGGCGCGCACGGTGAGCTTGAAGTCGCCGTCTTCGACCTTGACTTCGGCCATGCCGCTGCGCGCGACGATCTCCAGCAGCCGTTCGATTTTGTCGAGATCCATGAGGGGCGGGGCGCGTGAGGGGCAGGCACGAAGCTACGCCCGCGCGCCGGAGAGGCAACCCCGCGGCCGGGGCGCCCCGCGGGCGTGCATGCGAGCGCGGGCACGCAGGCGCGGGTCAGGCCGCGCTGACGCGCGTCTGGTAGGTGCCGGTTTCCGTATCGACGCGGACCGTGTCGCCCTCATTGATGAACAGCGGCACGTTGACCGTAGCGCCGCTCTCGAGCGTGGCCGGCTTGGTGGCCCCGGTGGCCGTGTCGCCCTTGACGCCGGGGTCGGTCTGCGCGACGACGAGATCCACCTGCCGCGGCATCTCCACCGTGAGCGGCTCGTCCGTCGTCCCGTCGAAGAGCACGTCGATCATGCCCCCCTCCTTGATGAACCCCTTGCCGGGCACCATCTCCGCGCGGAGCGTCACCTGGTCGTACGTCTCGGTGTTCATGAAGTGCAGCCCCGTCTCGTCCTCGTAGAGGAACTGCATGTGGCGCCGCTCGACGCGCGCCGTCTCGACGCGCTCGCCGGCGCGGAACGTCGAGTCGACGACCTTGCCGTTGCGCACGTTGCGCAGCTTGGTGCGCACGAAGGCGCTGCCCTTGCCGGGCTTGACGTGGAGGAACTCGATGATCTGCCAGAGGTCGTCGCGCCAGTTGAGTACGAGACCGTTGCGGAAGTCGGCGGTGGACGCCATGCTGTCGGGAGGTCTGGGGAGTGCTGAGACGGGCAAGATACCGCTCGCCCCCGGGCCCCGAGGGCGCCGGCGCGTGTAAAGGGCGCGCAGATACGCGAGACGCCGCGTTCCGAGCCGAAGCGGCCGGCGCGTCTCACTCGCCCGTGCCAAGCACGACGAACTCCACGCGGCGGTTGAGCGTGCGCCCGAGGTCGGTCGCGTTCGAGGCCACGGGCTGCCGGCTGCCGAAGCCGCGCGCGACAAGCCGCTCGGGGGCGATCTCGGGGAAGCGCTCGAGGAGGTAGGCGCGCACGCTCTCGGCGCGGCGCAGGCTGAGCGGGTCGTTGGTGGCGTCCGAGCCTACGCTATCGGTGTGCCCGTCTACGGCGATGCGCAGCGACGGGTAGCGCGCGATCACCTCGCCGACGGCGTCGAGCGTGGCGCGCGAGGCGTCGAGCAGGTCCGCGCGGGCTGTCGCGAAGAGGACCCTTGTGGTGCGGAAGAGTCCCGTCTCGAGGATGCGCCGCTCCACCTCCTCGACCGTCACGACGGTGTCGGGCACGACGGTGTCGGGCGCGGCGGGCGCGGGCGGCGGGGCAGGCGGCCCGACGGGGCGCACGGGCGCGCGCGGGGCAGGCTGCAGCGGCGGCCCGGGCGTGACGACGACCGGTGGCGCCGGCGGCGCTGCCGGGGCAGGTGGCGGCACGGCCGGCCGTGGCGGCCCCTGTACGACGAGGTCACTCGTCTCCTGCCCCGGCACCACGACGACCGTCGGCGGGGGCGCCGCGCCCGCGGCGACGCCGGGCGCGGCGGTCTGCGTGGGCAGGCTCTGCACTAGCTCGGCCAGGCGGGCATCGAGGGCGCGGAGCAGGCGCTCCTCGAACGCGGCGAGGTCTTCGGGTGTGATCGCCTCTGCCCCCCCGGGGACGCGAGCGAGCGGCGCGGCGCCCGGCCACGACGCGGCGGCACTCGGTGGGGCCAGCCGTGCCGCCGGGCGCGCCGGCGCGCGACGGGAGCGGATGCGCACGCCGCCGGGCGCGCCGGCGCGGTAGTACAGCACGCCGCCCTCGACCGGCACCGGCACGACGACTGTGTCGGCCTGCTGCGCCTGCGCCTCCGGGACCGGAGCGGCGACGAGCGCGGCGACGAGCGCCGGCAGCGCCCACCAGCGAGGCCGAACCAGCCAGCCGAGCGGAAGCGGCGCGCGCATCAGAGTCCCCCGAGGCGGAAGCGGTAGCCGACGCCGAGGCGGTTGTAGCGGCCGAAGTTGCCCGTCGTCACGTCTGCGAACACGTCGCCGGGGCCCATGCGCGCCGAGGCGCCGAGGCCGAGGTTGAGCGTGAGCGCGAACGTGCTCCCGCGCGGCTCCTCGCCGGGCTCAGGGAAGGTCACGCCGTCGTCGGCGTCGCCGCCGCGCGAGATGAAGCCGATGCCAGCGCGCGCGTACGGCGCCACGTCGCCTGGCAGGCCGGAGAGCGTCGGGGCGAAGGCGGCGTCGAGCCCGCCGCTAAGGTAGCGGCGCCCGGCCAGGCCCACGTACAACTCGGGCAGGTAGAACAGGGTCGGCGAGCCGACCTCGGCGCGCAGGCCGAGCACGCTCTGCGCCGGCCCGCCGCGCCCGAAGGCGAAGCCGAGCACCGGCCCTGCGCCCGCGCTCGACCACGACGACCAGAAGGGCGTACCGGCGACGGTCTGCGGCGTGCCGTCCGGGGCGACCTGCACGACGCGCGGCGCCCGCGGCCGGGGCTGCTGCTGCACGACGACCGGCGCCTGCGGCCGGCCGGCGGCGGCCTGCGCCGCGCGCAGCTCAGCGCGCAGCGCGGCCAGCTCGGCCGAGAGACGCGCCTCGAGGCGGCGCTCGAGAAGGGCAAGCTGCGTCTCGGAGGTGGCCGGCGTAGCGGCAGCGGGCTGCTCCGGCGCGCGGACGGCCGGCGCGAGCGCCCTGGCATCGGTCCCGAGCGCCTCGGCAAGCGCCTCGCGCACGAGGCGGCGCAGCGTGGCGTCGTCCACGGCGGTCCGTGCCGCGGGCGGGGTGGTCGCCGGCGCGGCCGCCTGCGCCTCGAAGCCCTCCCCGATCTGCACGCCGCCGGGCGGCCCGTAGCGGACGTAGAGCTCACCCTCGGTAGGCACGGGCAGCGTGACGAAGCGGGGATCCGGCGCGGCGGCCCGGTCCGGGCGGGCGGGCGCCTCACGGCGAGCCGCGTCGCGACGCGCGATGAGCGTCTCCGTCTCGGCGTCGGCCTGCGTGCGCACGCGCACGATCTCGTCGTCGATGCGCAGCACGGCCAGCGTGTCGCCAAGGGCGACGGCGCGGGCCCGCTCGGCGTCGAGGGCGGCCTGCCGGCGCTCGGACTGCGCGCGGAGCGCGGCGATCTGCTCCTCGAGCGCGGCGCGCTCGCGCTCGGCCGCGCGGCGCTCGGCCGCGGCCTCGGCACGCGCGGCTTCGAGGTCGGCACGGCGCACGACGGGCACGGCGCCACGCGAGCCGCCAAGCCCGAGCGAGAGCCCTGCGCGGAGCATGGGGCTGAAGAACACATCCTCGGGCTGGCTCACGTCGCCGCCGGCCTGCGCGGCCATGGCCAGCGCACGCGCCTCGCCGGTGAGGCGTACGCGCGCGCTCAGCGGCAGCTCGACGCCGAGCCCGCCCAGCGCGAACGGCCGGCTCTCGACCGGCAGCCCCTGCGCATCCGTGTACCCCTCGAGGGCCTGCAGGTAGCCACCGCCGAGCGTCAGGAACGGCGTCACGCCGGCGCCGGCGCCGAGGCGCAGGCGCAGGTTGCCGCCGTAGAGCGCGACCGGCTCGGTCTCGGTGGGGCTGTCGGGGTTGACGCCGCGGCCATAGAAGCCGCGCACGCCGACGAGCGGCCCGAAGTCGAAGCCGGCCTCGACGGCGGCGAGCGAGAGGTCGTTCAGGCCGAGCGCGTCGTCGAACTGCACGCGGCCGTACTGCGGCTCGAC
This sequence comes from Rubricoccaceae bacterium, assembly GCA_046292345.1. Classification (GTDB taxonomy): domain Bacteria; phylum Bacteroidota; class Rhodothermia; order Rhodothermales; family Rubricoccaceae; genus JBKBRC01. The sequence continues at coordinate 8,623 of JBKBRC010000055.1, read as the reverse complement.
AACGAGCGAGAGCCCGCCCAGGCCGCCCTCGAACTGCCGGCGCAGCTCACGGTCGAGGTCGGAGAGCTCGCCCGGCCGCCGGCCGCCAAGGTAGATCGCGAGCGCTGCGCGCGCGGTGAGGTTGTTCACCGTCGTCTCGTTGAAGCTCTCGAACGCGAGGCCGGCTGCGGCCAGGTCCTCTGGCGTGAAGAACGTGGCGCCGGGATTGTAGCGGTAGGCGAAGTTCTCCGCCATCAGGCTCAGGCCGATCCGGTCGGCGATGCTGAACTGGAGGCCGCCGCCACCTGTGAGGTAGATGTTGCGCGAGGCCGCGAGGCCGTCCGGATCGAAGCGCACCAGGCCGGTACCGGCCGTCAGGAACGGCACGACGCGCCCGCTGCCCAGGTTGAGCTTGAGCTCGCCGCCGTAGCGCTCGACCTGCACGGCGCGCCCGCCGAGCGCAGCGAGCACCTCGGCCAGCGCCTCGTCCTCGATGCCCGAGAAGCGCGAGAAGTCCGTCTCGAACTGGTCGCCCAGCTGGTAGCTGCCACCGAGCTCGACGAACTCGCCGAACGAGAACCCCACGCCGCCGCCGAAGAGCGGGCCGCGCGTAAGCCCTGCGTTGCCGCTGAAGTTGACGTAGGATGCCTGCGGAGCGAGGCGGTATCCGAGGCCCTGCACCTGGGCCGAGGCCGGGAGCGAGAGCGCGAACCCGAGCAGCAGCGCGGCTGGCAAAACAAGGAGGCGAAAGAGCATGTTTCAGGCAGAAGAAGTTTTTGCGATAGCGGGGCGAAGGCGGGCGCGTCAGGTCCGGCGTACGAGCCGCAGCTGGATCGCGCCGGGCACGCTCGTAAATCCGCTGAAGCGGACCGGGTCGTAGGCGTTCAGGTTGGCCGTGACGGAGGCGGAGCCGGGCGTCAGGATGAGCGCCGTACCGTCGCGGTCGAACGTGAGCACGCGCGGCAGGAGCAGCCCGCCGAGTTGCGCTTCGGCCGTGGCAGGGAACGTCAGGCGCACCTGCGCCGCGCGCACCTCGAACGTGCCCGACACGGCCTGCGCCGCACCGCCCGTCTTGCGGTAGCGGAAGAGCGCCTGTCCGCTGTCGAGCAGTTCGAAGAAGGTGTCGGCGGCCACGAGCGTGTCCGACACCACCACGACCGGCAGCGCCGTCGCCTGGGGGCGGAAGCGGAAGTCGGCGACGGTGTAGGTGCCGGCGACGTCGGCCGGAGAGGGCGGGTTGACGGGCGTGCCGGAGTCGCACGCGGCAAGGGCGAGCGCGAGCAGCGGCAGGACGGCGGCGCGAAGCAAACGGGGCATGGGTAGCGTGCAGGGAAGGCTGGGCCGCCCCGCTTATGCTGCCCGCAGGCCTTCGTTCCACTCACAGAGGGCCGAAGTCGCCCCCCACAGACTCTTTACTGACTGCGCACCCAGATCTGAATCCCCCGGGCCGGGAGGGTCTCGGCCCGCGCGGCGCCCTCCCGGAGGCCCGGCGTGAGCGCACGCAGGCCGTTCTGCACGTCGATGCGGCCGGTCTCGGCGTCGCTCTCGGCCACAACGGTCCAGCCCGTGTCCGGAATTCCCTCGAACGTCACGGGCGCGTCGGCGCCGTTGACGAGCACGAGCACGCGGTCGCCGACGAGGTAGCCGAGCGCGCGCGCGTCGGCCGGCTCGAACCAGCGGAAGTAGCCCTCGGGCACGGCCTCTGCCTGCCGGAAGACGGCGCCGGCTTCGGAGCGGCGGAGCGCGATCAGGCCACGCCACCATGCGAGCATCGCCGCGTAGTCGTTGGCGACGCCGTCGGCGGGCGTAGCGCCGACGCGCTCCCAGTCGAAGCGGTTTGCGGCGCGCAGGTTGTAGGTGTCGCCGCGGCCCTTGAGGTAGACCGGCCCCATGGCCGTGCGCAGCACGCGCTCGCCTCCCAGCGTGTCCGGGTGGGGCGCGAGGCCCTTCGAGCGCAGGAACTCGGTACCCCCGTGGAGCACGACCGGCCCGAGGCTCGTCAGCAGAAGTGTGGCCGCGATGCGCACGCCGGCCTCGTCCACGCCTGCGCGGCCGTCCCAGGCACCCGGCCCGTCGGTGAAGCGCGCGAACTGGTCGGCCAGGGCCCAGTTGTCGTGGATGTCGAGGTAGTTGATGCCCGAGAGCGGGCTCGTCTCCTCGGGAAACGTACTGGCCAGGCCGTGTTTGACGCGTGCGCGCTGGGTGCCATCGCCGCCGGCGAAGCCGCGGTCAGCGACCGGGTCGCGCGGCGTTGACACGGGGCCCTTGAAGCTGTTGCGCGCGTCGTCCTGGAAGAACGTGATGGGCGCGTCCTCTTTGTACCAGGCCCACGACGGGTTGGCGACCACGTCGGGGTCGGAGGGCGGGATCCAGGGCTCGCCGTAGATGAGGGTGGTCTCAGGGAGTGCGGCGCGGATGGCGCGCAGCGTCTGCTCGTCGGTAGCGCCGGCCAGGTCGATGCGAAAGCCGTCCACGCCGAACTCGTCCATGTAGTGGCGCATCTGGTCGATGAGCCACCGCTGCACCATGGGCCGCTCCTCGGATTTGACCTCGTTGCCGTACGGCCCGATGTTTCGTCCCTCCTGATCGAGCCGGTAGTAGTAGTGCCGGTCGATCCCGTTGAAGCTGAACACGTGGTCGAGGCCCTCCATGTTCTCGCCCGTGTGGTTGAACACGAAGTCCACGATGACGGCAATGCCGCGGTCGTGGAACGCCTGCACGAGGTCGCGGAACTGGTCGCGCTCGGCGCCATGCTCGGTGCCGCGCCGCCGGTAGCGGTTCTCGACGGCGAAGAAATCCGTGATGCGATAGCCCCACTGGTAGTTTTCGTCGGCGATGCCCTGCTCGCGCATGAACGGGTCGTCGGCGAAGGCGGCGCGCCAGACGTCGTCCGGGTAGTGGAGGAATTCCTGGACGGGCAGCAGGTGCACGGCGTTGATGCCGAGGCGCTCGAGGTGGTCGAGGCCGATGGGCTCGCCGCGCGAGTTGCGCAGGCCAGGCGTGGCCATCCCGGAGAGGGTACCACGGAGCTCATCCGGCAGCGGCAGGTTGTCCGTAAAGTCCTGCACGTGCACCTCGTAGGCGACCAGGTCCTGCATGGCCGGCCGGCCGCCGCGCACGCCGGTAGCGGGGCGGGTGGGCCGCCAGACCCGCCCGCGGCCGAACGAGCCCGCGACGACGCGCGCGTAGGGGTCGCGTACGCGGCGGCCGGTGTGGTTGGTGAACGTGTTGCCGGGATCGTCCGGGCCATAGACCGAGAAGTCGTACCAGGTGCCGTGGAGATCGCCGGAGAGGGCCACCTCCCAGACGCCATCGGCGTCGCGCGCGAGGGCGTGGCTGGCCGTCTCGGGGCCGTCGTGCGCGGCGTAGAAGTGGAGGCGCACGGAGTCGGCGCGGGGGGCGAAGAGGCGGAAGTCGGTGCCCAGCGTGGGCTGCGCCGCGCCCGGCGTGCGGTCTACGATCTCGGCGCCGAGCGGCTTGGCCGAGTAGAGGGTCCGCCAGAGGCCGTCGAACGACGTCATGGCGCGCAGCTCACCCGCCTCCGTGCGCGCGAAGAGATAGTGTACGCGGCGCACGTCGAGGTCCTCGGCTGGCACGACGAGCGCCGTCTCGGCCTCGTTGGGTAGCACGGCCGCGACCGGGATGGCGGTGCCGTCGGCGCGAACGAGGCGGTAGGCGTCCGGACGCAGGGGCCGCGTGACGTCGTCGCCCGAGACGCGTGCCCAGACGGCGCGCGGGCCGCGCAGCTCGGCCCGCAGCCGCGGCGGCTCGGTGCCGAAGAGAAACACGAGGTTGCCACCGAGCACGTTGGGCGCGTCGGCCGGCGGATCGAGCCAGCGGCCGGGGCCGGCTGCGTCATCCACGCGGAACTTGAACGGCGTCGCAGGCGGGATGGCCGCGTAGCCGGCGTTGGCGACGGCGAGCGTCCAGAGCTCGGCCCCGGCGGCCCGCAGCGGAGCGAGTTGCCAGGCCGGGTCGTCCATGCTGGTGCTCCACTGCCGGAAGCCGCCCGTGACGACGACGCGCGCCGGCGCCGTGCCGTAGCGTCCGGCATCGAAGACAAAGTGCGTCGTGTCGCCGCGAAGGGCGTAGCCCTGGGCGCGCTCGGCGGGCGAGAACGGCTGCGCGGCGAGCGCGGCAGGCAGGAGCAGCACGAAGAGAGGCAGCAAGCGCACGGACGGGCAGCGAAGGAGCACGGGCAAACGGGGAGGGTGTGCGGGGGAAAGTAAGCGCTTCCACGACCCCGGTGGAACAGACGCCTCGGCTTCCCGCCGCGCCCGCACCCGCTGCGCCGCTCAGACGAGCGGGTTCTCTGCCTCGAAGTAGCCGTAGCGCATCGCTCCAGCGGCATAGGCGACGCGGAGGCGCAGGAGCGCGCGCGCAAACGCGCGCTCAGGGGCCTTGCGCAGAACACGCCGTGCGGCAGGATCCCGGGCGAGGCGCCGCGCGGCCCGCGCGATGCACACCGTCCAGGTGCGCGCCACGCGGGCGCTCCAGTCCTCGAAGCGGCACACGCGCAGGCCGGCGTCTGCGATCCACGCGCGGTTCTCGGCGGCCGAGCCCATGCCGGCCAGGCGCCCCTCGCGGCAGATGGGCTCGAGCAGCAGGCGGGCGGCCACCGGCGAGGGCGCGGGCGCGGTCATCCACACGCAGAGCACGAGCCGCCCGCCCGGACGCAGCACGCGGGCGATCTCCCCGAACACGCGGGGACGCTCGGGCATGTGGGTCGTGCTCTCGACCGCCACGGCGGCGTCGAAATGGGCAGTGGGCAGGTCGTTCTCGAGCCAGTCGCGGACGCGGTACGAGGGCGCGGGCGTCTCGGGGGGCGTGCCGGCGAGCGGGGGCTGCGCGCGCGCGTAAGCGGCCTGCGCGGCCGAGAGCGTCAGCGCAGTCACGTGCGCGCCGCGGCGGGCGAGCACGCGGCTCGTGCCACCGTAGCCGCACCCGACGTCCACGACGCGCCGGCCGGGCGCAGCACCGGCCGCCCGGGCGACGCGCTCGGCGAGAGCCCGTGCGGCCGCCTCCGGGGACGCCGCCCTGCCGGGGCGCCCCTCCGGCCAAAGACCGTGGTGCAGGTGCTCGCCCCACAACTCGCGGTAGAGCGTGTCGAGCGCGTCGTAGTGCTCGGCGACGGCGTCGGAGCGAAAGGGGGCGTGCGGGGTGATCATACCTGAAGGTAGGCCCTGAAGGTAGGCCGGACGGCGCGCCCAGCCCTCCTCCCGGAGACCCCGCCCCCCTGCGGAGGCGTCAGGTACGCAGCACCGCGCCGTGGACGTGCTCGAGCGCGCGCAGGATCGCCTTCATCCGGCCCTCGACCTCCTTGTCGCGCAGCGTGCGCTCGGCGCCGAAGCGCAGCGCGAAGGCGAGGCTCTTGCGCCCGGGCGGCAAGCGCTCGCCCGTGTACACGTCGAAGAGGCGTACGGACCGGAGCAGCGCGCCGCCGGCCTCGCGGATCGTCTCGGCGAGCGGCCCGGCCGGCTGCGCTGCGTCGACGACGACGGCCAGGTCGCGCTCGGCGACGGGGAAGCGGCTGATGGGCGCGTAGCGCACCACGCCCGAGCGTGCCGCCGCCGCGACGGCGTCCCAGTCCAGTTCGGCGGCGAAGAACGGCGCCGGGAGGTCGTAGTCGGCGCAGACGTCGTCGGCGACGCGCGCGAGCGTGCCGAGCCGGCGCTCGCCGGCGTGCAGCTCGAGCGCGTAGGCGGCAAGCGCGGAGGGCTCCGGGTGCGGCGTCTCGCGCGGGGTCGGCACGCCCACGCCGGCCAGCAGATGCTGCACGATGCCCTTGAGGTCATAGAAGTCGGCCGCGCGAGCCGGGCCGTCCCAGCTGGCGCGGCGGGCCGGGCCGCCCAGCCCGATCGCCAGCGCCGTGTGCTCGCGGTAGCCGGGCACGGGCTCCTCGGCGCCGGCGCCGCGCGCGAAGACGCGCCCCGCCTCGAAGAAGCGCAGCCCGTCGGCGCCGCGCGCGGCGGTGTAGGCGGCGGCGGCGAGCAGGCCGGGGAGCAGCGCCGGGCGGAGGGCGGCCATCTCCTGCGAGATCGGGTTGAGCGTCTCGACGGGCGCGGCCGGGCCGCCGGTCCAGGCCGGATCGGCGAAGCGGGCCGCCACGGGCGCGGGCACGAGCGAGTTGGCGAAGAGCTCGTGGAAGCCGAGCGCGGCGAGCGTGCGGCGCGCCTGCGCGAGCAGGTGCGCCGCGGGCGTGTCGCCGGAGGGCACGAGCGGCACGGCCGTCGTGGCCGGCAGCGGCAGGCGGTCGAAGCCGTAGAGGCGCGCGACCTCCTCGACGACGTCGATCTCGCGCGCCACGTCCGGGCGGAAGGGCGGGACGGTGACGCGCCAGCCGCCGTGGGCGGCCCCGGCAGCGGCCGCCTCGAGCGTGCCCCCGGCGAGGGCGCCCTCGGCGAAGGCGTCGAGCGCGTCGGCGCGCGAGACCTCGAAGCCGATGGCCGTCAGGAGGCGCGCCACGTCCTCGGGCGGCACGTCGGCGCCAAGCGTAGCGGCGAGGCGCTCCGGGCGCAGCGTGACCGTGCGCGGCTCATGCGGACGCGGGTGCGCCTCGGCCATACCCTCCACGACCGTCCCGCCGGCGATCTCGGCGATGAGCGCCGCCGCGCGGGCCGCCGCGCGAGGCTGCGCGGTCGGATCCACGCCGCGCTCGAAGCGGTAGGCGGCGTCGGTGTGCAGGCCGAGCGCGCGCGCGGCGCGGCGCACGGCGGCGGCCTCGAACACGGCCGACTCGATCAGAATGTCCGTCGTGGCCCCGGTGACTTCGGTATCGGCGCCGCCCATGACGCCGGCCACGGCGACCGGCCGCGCGGCGTCGGCGATGACGAGCGTGCCTTCGGGGAGCGTGCGCTCGGCCCCGTCGAGCGTCGTCAGGCGCTCGCCAGGGCGGCTGCGGCGCACGTGGATCGTGGCCTCGCGCCCGGGCGCGCCCTCGAGGCGCGCCAGGTCGAACGCGTGCAGCGGCTGCCCGGCCTCGTGGAGGACGAAGTTGGTCACGTCTACGACGTTGCTGACGCTCCGCACGCCGATGGCCGCCAGGCGCTCGCGCAGCCACGCCGGGCTCTCGCCGACGCGCACGCCGCGCACGAGGACGGCGCAGTAGCGCGGGCAGTCGGCCGCGTCCTCGATGTGCACTGCGACGGCTTCGGCCGCGGCGCCGCCCGCGGCGGGCTCGGCGACGTCCGGGAGCGTGAGCGGCACGCCGGTGAGCGCGGCCACGTCGCGCGCGATGCCTATGTGGCTCGTCGCGTCGGGGCGGTTGGGGGTAATGTTGACGTCCAGAACGGCGTCGCCAGGGAGGGCGCCGCGCGCGGCGAGGTAGTCGGCGAAGGGCGTGCCGGGCACGGCATCCTCGCCGAGCACGAGGATGCCCGCATGGTCGTCGCCGAGGCCGAGCTCGTCCTCGGCGCAGATCATGCCCTCGGAGACCTCGCCGCGGATCCTGGCTCGCTTGATCGTGACCGGGGCGGCCTGCCCCGGCGTCTCGCGCGCGGGCAGGCAGAGCGTCGTGCCGACGGTGGCGACGGCGACCTTCTGCCCGGCGGCTACGTTGGGCGCGCCGCACACGATGGCCACGGGGGCCTCCGCGCCCACGTCCACCACGCAGCAGGTGAGGCGATCGGCAGCGGGGTGCGGGCGCGTCTCGAGCACGTGCCCCACGACGACACCGCTGAACGACGGCCCGGTGCGCTCGACCGACTCGACCTCGAGGCCGGCCATCGTAAGCAGATCCGCGACACCCTCGGCCGTCAGGCCGTGCGGGACGTATTCCGAGAGCCAGGAGAAAGAGACGTTCATGGAGACAGGGCGGCCGGGTCAGAACTGCTGGAGGAAGCGGGTCAGAACTGCTGGAGGAAGCGGGTCAGAACTGCTGGAGGAAGCGGGTCAGAACTGCTGGAGGAAGCGGAGGTCGTTCTCGTAGAACAGGCGGATGTCTGCGATGCCGTGGCGGAGCATGGCCAGGCGCTCGACGCCCATGCCGAAGGCGTAGCCGGTGTAGCGCTCGGCGTCGAGCCCGCAGTTCTCGAGCACGGCAGGATCGACGAGGCCGCAGCCGAGGATCTCGAGCCAGCGCCCGCCGCCGGGCAGGCGGTCGTCGGCCCACCAGATGTCTACCTCGGCCGAGGGCTCGGTGAACGGGAAGAAGGACGGCCGGAAGCGCATGCGGACGTCGGCGCCGAAGAAGGCGCGCGCGAAGCCGAAGAGCATGGCCCGGAGGTCGGCGAAGGAGACGCCCTCGTCCACGACGAGGCCCTCGACCTGGTGGAACAGGCAGAAGCTCTTGTACGAGATGGCCTCGTTGCGGAAGACGCGCCCCGGGGCGATGACGCGCACGGGCGCGGCGAGCGTGCCATCCTCGCGCGCGGCGGCCTCGAGCACGCGCACCTGCACGGGCGAGGTGTGCGTGCGCAGCAGCACGCCGCGTCCCTCGGGCGGCGGGGGCTCGAGGAAGAACGTGTCCTGCATGTCACGCGCCGGGTGATCGGGCGGGAAGTGCAGCGCGGTGAAGTTGTGCCAGTCGTCTTCGATCTCCGGGCCGCGCGCCACGGCGAAGCCGAAGCCGTGGAAGAGCGCCTCGATGGCGGCAAGCGTCTGCGCGAGCGGATGGAGCGTCCCCGGCCCGAGCGGGGCGGGGACG
>JBKBRC010000054.1:3158-13949 GCA_046292345.1 Rubricoccaceae bacterium | reverse complement strand
TCGGCCGCCGTGCCGGAAGCGGGGCGCTTCTGTTTTTCCAGAGAGGCGGCCTCCTGCGAGCGTTCCCCCATGCCCCCCAGGCGTTCTTCCATCCGGGCCGAGTCTGGAGCGGGTCCGGCGCTAGAGGAACAGGTCTGGCATGAGGTCCGTGCCGGGTGCGACGGCGTAGCGCTCAAGGTCGGTCACGCCGGCGCGCGCGAGCACGTCCTCGTCTATGAAGAAGTGGCCGGTTGTCTCGGTGGCGGGCTGCGTCAGGATCCAGTGCGCGGCATCGGCCATAATGTCGGGCGTGCGGCTGGCGCGCATCATCGTCTCCCCCCCGAGCAGGTTCTCGACGGCGGCGGTGGCGATCGTCGTGCGGGGCCAGAGCGCGTTGGCCGCGATGCCGTCCTCGCGCAGCTCGGCGCCCCACCCGAGCACGCACATCGACATGCCGTACTTGGAGATCGTGTAGGCCACGTGCGGGCCGAACCAGCGCGGGTCGAGGTTGAGCGGCGGCGAGAGCACGAGCACGTGCGGGTTGCGTCCGGCGGCGGCGCTGGCGCGCAGGTAGGGCAGCGCCGCCTGCGTGACGGCGAACGTGGCGCGCGTGTTGACGCTCTGCATGAGGTCGTAGCGCTTCATGGGCGTAGCCTCGGTGCCGGCCAGGAAGATGGCGCTCGCGTTGTTGACGACCACGTCCACGCTGCCGAAGCGCGCGGCGGTCTCGGCGAGGGCCTCGGCCACGCGGTCCTCGTCGCGCACGTCTACCTGGAGCGGGAGCGCCCGTCCGCCGGCGGCCTCGATCTCCTCGGCGGCCGTGTAGATGGTGCCCTCCAGGCGCGGGTGCGGCTCGGCAGTCTTGGCCGCGACGGCCACGTTGGCGCCGTCGCGCGCGGCGCGTAGCGCGATCGCCTTGCCGATGCCGCGGCTCGCGCCGGTAATGAAGAGGGTCCTGCCCGCGAGGGTGCCGGTCTCGGAAGCGTGGCCGGCGGGAGCGTGGCCTGCGGGGAGGTCGCCTGCGGTGGGGGCGCCTTCAGGCGCCTTGTGTGCCCGGGAGTCCATGGCCGGAAGGGGAGCGTGGGCCGCGAAAATAGCCCCGCCGGCCTGGCGTGCCGTGGCCGTGTGAGCCTCCCGCGAACCCGGCCCCGGCCCGAACCCTGCCGCCAGGCGGCCGTATCTTGACCCTGCCCCGCCTCGCCCTGCTGCCATGACCGGAGGACAGCCCGTCAACAACGCCGCGCCCAACGAGCGCACGCTCAACTTCTGGGAGCGCATCTACCTGCCGGAGGTCTTCAAGGGCCTCGGCTACTCGGCGCGCAAGATGCGCCTCGAGAGCTACGCGTTCGAGTACCCGGAGGAGCAGTGGTACCCGCCGGACTCCTACCGCGGCCGGCCGGTGCTCGTGGCCGAGGAGGGGCGCCCGCGCTGCGTCGCCTGCGGCCTCTGCGCGCGCTCGTGCCCGCCGCTGGCCATCTCGATGCAGGCGCACGAGGTCTTCGACGACATCAAGGAGCGCGAGCCCGCGTGGTTCGAGATCAACATGCTCCGCTGCATCTACTGCGGCTTCTGCGAGGAGGTCTGCCCTGAGGAGGCCATCGTGATGTCCAAGGAGTACGACATGACGTTCCAGAGCCGCGACGAGGCCGTCTTCGGGCTCGACCGGCTGCTCGTGCCCAAGGAGCGCCTCGAGGACCGGCTCGCCTTCCTCGAGCGCAAGCGCAACGGGCAGTTCGGGCAGGCGTGGGCCTTCCGCCGCGAGAACAACGTGCACACGCTCCGCAACCGCCTCGACTACCTCGCGCGCGTCGAGGAGGCCGTCGAGGAGGCCGCCGAGCCCGATCCGCAGCCGGCCTCGGCCTGAGCGCCGCATGGACCGCGTGGACCTCGACCGCTACGCCGCGCCGCCGCGCGACCCCGAGACGCTCGCCGCGCGCCGCGAGGCGCTCCTCGAGCAGCTCGGCTGGCTCGCCGACGAGGCCGCCGCGCTCGCGCCCCTCCTGGCCGCACTCCCGGCCTGGGCCATCGACCAGGCGCCCCTCCCGGACGAGCGCTCGCTCCGGCAGACGCTCGCGCGCCTGGCCTGGCTCGACGAGGCCGTCTACCCAGCCTGGCTCGCCGCGCTCGCCGACGGCGCCGACGCGGTGCCGCCGCCGCCGCCCGAGCCCTCCGAGACGCCCCCGGAGGCAACGCTCGAGACGCTGCTCGCGGCCATCGCCGCGGCGCGCGCGGCGCTCCGGGCGCGCGCCGAAGCGCTCGCGCCGGACGCCCTCGCCCGGCGGCTCCGCCTCGACGGTCAGGAAACCGACGGCTACGGCCTGCTGCTCGCCATCACGCAGCGCGACGCGGATGTGCTCCGCACGCTCGCCTACCGCCTCTACGAGGCCGATCTCTCCGGGCGCGGCGGCGCCTGAGGGGCCTGCGCGAGGGGACTACCGGGGGACGCCTCCCCGAGGCACCGCGCTGCGGTCCTGCCGCTGCAGAGCCGGCACGCCAGGCCCCGGCGGCGTGAGCAACCGGCGGCGTGAACAAACGGTAGCGGCAAACGGCACGCGCCGCGCCGCGTCCTTCCGCAGCGTTACGTTGGGCGCCGCCTGCCCCCGGCGCTCCTCGCCGCACCCGCCCTTCGCGCGCGAACCCATGGCCAGAGAATCCAAGACCGGCGCCACCTTCGAAGACCTCGCCACGGCGTTCCGCCACGGGCGCTTCGCGCCGCTCTACCTCTTCTTCGGGGAAGAGGCGTTCCTGATGGACGAGCTGCAGGCGCTCGCGCTTGCGCACGCGCTCGCCCCGCACGAGCGCGACTTCAACTTCGACCTCTTCTACGGGCCCGAGACGACCGCGCCGCAGGTGCTCGCGCAGTGCGCCGCCTTCCCGATGATGGCCGCGCGTCGCCTCGTCGTCGTGCGCGAGTTCGAGAAGCTGCCCGAGAATAAGCTTTTTCAGGGCTACGCCGAGCGGCCCAATCCGCACGCGGTCGTGCTGCTGCTGTGCAGCGGCAAGCCCAATCGCACCCACCACCCGTACCGCGCGCTGTGCGCGCACGGCGTCTGGGCCGAGTTCGAGCCGCTCAAGGAGAACCGCCTGCCGGGCTGGGTAGAGGGACGGTTCCGGGCGCTCGGGATCGCTCCGGAGAGCGGTGCCTCGCAGATGCTGGCCGAGATGGCCGGGCCGGACCTCCGCGCCCTCGCCCTCGAGGTTGACAAGCTGGTCGCGTTCGTCGGGGGCGCGGGGCGCGTCCGGCGCGACGACGTGCTCGCCGCCGCCGGGCACTCGCGCGAGCAGAACCCCTTCGCGTTGCAGAGCGCCCTCGCGGCCGGCGACGTGCCGCGCGCGCTCGCCATCGCGCACGGGCTGCTCGCGCAAGCCTCGAACGCGACCGGCGAAGCCGTGCGCATCGTCGCCCTCCTGACCGCCTACCTCCTGAAACTCTGGCGGGTGTCAGGTTGTCTGCAAGAAGGCATGGCGGAGCGCGATCTGTCACGACAAGTTGGCATAAGCCCGTATTTCGTGAAAGAATTCGTTGCGGCGCAGCGGCAGTATGGGCCGGAGGGGCTCGCGCGTGCGCTCCGGACTCTTCTGGCGGCCGATAATGCGCTCAAAGGCGGTTCGGCGCACGATCCGGCCACGATTCTGACGCTCGCACTTCGCCGGGCGGCCGCGCCGCGGCGGGCCGGCGGGGCCGCCTGAGATACGCTTCGTACCTTTTCTTCGTTTGAACAGGCAAGTGGGGCACAGTCCTTGGACAGCCCTGCCTGAAACCACGATGCTGCCACTCCGTCCGCCGGTTTGTGCAGCGACCACCTCCGCTCTTCTCGCTTCCCCCGTGCTATGCCTACCCTGAAGAAGCAGACGTTCGCCAAGGCCGCCACCCGCCCGCAGACGCCCACGAGCCGCAACTACGGCGCGCTGATCCAGATGAGCGACGAAGACCTGATGTCGCAGTTCCAGGCGGGTACCGTCGAGGCGTTCGACATCCTGGTAAGCCGCTACCACGACCCGCTCACCAACTACATCTACCGCTTCCTCGGGGACATGAAGGAGTGCGAGGACTTGCTGCAGGAGACGTTCCTGCGCGTCTATCGCAACCGCCATTCCTACCGCCGCATCGCCAAGTTCTCGACGTGGCTCTACACGATCGCCGGCAACCTGGCCCGCTCGGAGTACCGCAAGCGCAAGCGCCGCCGGCTCTACTCGCTCCAGTCGGTCAACCGTGACGAGGAGGAGTATGAGGTCGAGATTCCGGACGAGACCTTCCTGCCGGACACGCACACGGAGAGCACGATTCAGGACCGCCACATTCAGGACGCGCTCAAGCAGATCCCGGAGGAGTTCCGCGAGGTCGTCGTGCTACGCGACGTGCAGCAGCTCGCCTACGAGGAGATCGCCGACATCACGGGCCTCCCGATGGGTACCGTCAAGAGCCGTATCAACCGCGGGCGGACCAAGCTCCAGGGCATTCTGAAGGACGTGTATACGCCCGTCGAGGCCTGACCGGCCGGAGCCGGTCGCTGGGCCCGCGCCGGCAAGGCACGCCGAAGTTGCCCTGAGAGGCGGCGCCCCTGACGGGCGCCGCCTCTCGCCGTTTCGGGGCAGGCGCGCGGCCTCAGCGGCCGGCGAGACGCTCGGCTAGCGCGACCTGCGAGGCCGGCACGTCCGAGTACGCGACAAGCGCAGCCTGAGCGGCGTCGAGGTCCATCAGGCCCCGTGGGCCGCCGAGCACGGCCAGCGTCGTCGGGCGGAGCTCCATCAGGGCGCGCACGAAGCGGCGCTCGCGCGCGGCCAGCCCGAACGCGTGCCACGCCGCCGGGCGCACGATCGTGGCGACGACGAGCCGCTCGGCCGCACGCGCCTCGGCAAGCACGCGCTCGAACGCGGCGTCGTCGGTTTCCTCGGAGGGCTCGAGCTCGGCGTAGCGCGCGCGCGGCAGCAGGCGCGCCACGGCCTGCCCGAGCGGCATCGTCTCGGGCTCGTTGGGCCGCGGGGCGGGCTTGACGAGCACGACGAGCAGGCCCTCGCCCTCGCCGAAGTCCGGCACGGGGCCGGCGGCGACGCGCAGGGCGCGGCGGGCGACCGCGTGCGCGAGCGCGCCGTGCTCGGCCCGCCCGACCTCGGCCGGGGCGTACGCGCACGACGGGTCGCGGAAGACGCCCGCGCCGAAGCGCGCGCGCAGCCGCTCGCGGAGCGCCTCGGCGCGCTGCCAGGCGGCATCGAGCAGGGCCTCGTCGAGGCGGCCGGCCTCGACGGCGCGGGCGAGGCCCTCGATGAGCGCCAGCGGGTCCTCGGCATCCACGAACAGATCCACGCCGGCCGCGAGCAGGTCTGCCGCGACGTCCGCCTCGGCGCGCGCGTCGTTTTTGATGCCGGCCATGTGGAGGCTGTCCGAGACGACGGCGCCGGTGAAGCCGAGGCGCTCGCGGAGCAGGCCCCGCAGGATGGGCGCCGAGGCCGTGGCAGGCCGCCCCGAGGGGTCGAGAGCAGGATAGGCCACGTGCGCCGTCATGACGAGGTCGACCCCGGCGGCGAGGGCGGCCTCGAACGGCGGCAGGTCCTGCGCGGCGAGGGCCTCGGCCGTGTCCTCGAGCACGGGCAGCGTCGCGTGCGAGTCGTCGGCAGTGCCGCCGTGGCCGGGGAAGTGCTTGGCGGTCGTGAGCAGGCCGGCCGCGCGCGCGCCCTCGATGTAGGCCCGCACGAGACGCGCGACGAGCGCGGGCGTGTGCCCGAAGGCGCGCGTGCCGATGATGGGGTTGCGCGGCTCGCGGTCCACGTCGGCCACCGGCCCGTAGGCGACGTGGATGCCGCAGGCGAGCGCCTCGCGGGCGCTTTGCTCGGCGAAGGCGCGCACGGCGTCCGGATCCTCCTCGACCCCGAAGGCGGCCAGGTGCGGGTAGAGCGTGGCGCCGGCGACCTGCTGCCCCGCGCCGCGCTCCATGTCTGTCGTGACGAGCAGCCCGCGGTCCGAGCGCGCCTGCAGGTCGCAGAGGGTCTGGCGCGTCTCGGGCCAGCGCCCGTTGAAGAGGATGACGCCGCCGAGGGGGTGGCGGTCGAGGAGGCGCGCGACGCCGTCGGCGTCGGTCTCGGCGGTGCGCGGCGGGCGCATGTTGGAGCCGAGGCGGACGATGAGCAGGCCGGCGGCTTTTTCGCGGAGCGAGAGGGGCATGGGCAGGCGTTCGGGGCGACCGGGCGGGAGCGGCCTAGCTTACGCCTGCAGGGCCGCTCACGGGTGGTGGCGCGGAGGGCCGGCGCTCCGGGGGGCGGTGCCGTAGAGGCCGTGCTCGGCGATGTAGGCCCGCACGGCGTCCGGCACGAGGTAGCGCACGGTCTTCCCGGCGGCCAGGCGCGCGCGCAGCGCTGTGCTCGAGACGTCGAGCGCCGGCGCCCCGACGCGCACCAGGCGCGCGTGCGCCGGCAGGCCCGGCGGGGGCTCGGCCGCGCTGCCCGGGCGCGCGTAAACGACGAGCTCCGCCAGGTGCGCGATCGCCTCCGGCTCGCGCCACGACAGGAACGCGGCCAGGCTGTCGCCCCCGAGGAGGAGGGCGAGCGTGGCCTCCGGGTGCGCCGCTGCTAGCGCGCGCAGCGTGTCCACGGTGTAGGAGATGCCCGCGCGGGCGACCTCGAGATCCGAGACGGCGAAGCGCGGGTTGCCGGCCACGGCCAGGCGCGTCATGGCGAGGCGGTGCCGGGCCGGGGCGAGCGCGGCCGTGCGCTGCTTGTGCGGCGGCGTGGCCGCGGGCACCCAGAGCACGCGCTCGAGGCGGGCGGCCTCGGCCGCGGCTTCGGCCACAGCCAGGTGCGCCACGTGGGGCGGGTTGAACGAGCCGCCGAAGACGCCCAGGCGCACGGTCAGCGGCCGGAGGCGACGGGCGCTGACGCCTCGGCGGCCTCGGCCGCGCGCAGCCCGCGGAAGGCGCGGTCGTAGAGCGCCTCGGCCTCGCGGGCGAGGGGGCTCTGCGGGAAGAGCTGCGTGAAGCGGTCGTAGAAGGCGAGCGCCTCGCGGAAGCGCTCGGCCTGCCGCGCCGGGATGCTCGCCTCGGCGAAGCCGACCTGCGCGCGGAGCATGCCCAGCTGCGCGTCGTCGGCGAAGGCCGACGTGGGGTAGTCCGTCAGCACGCCGCGGTAGGTGATCACGGCCGCCTCGAAGAAGCGGCGGCGCTCGTAGAGGCGCCCGGCCTCGAACTGCTTGCGGGCCAGCTTCTCGCGCAGCTCCTCCTGCATCGCGACGAGCTCGGGCACGCGCGGGCTCTGCGGGTACTGCTGGAGGAACTGCCGGATGTGGACGAGCGCCTGCTCGGTGTCGGTCTGGTCGAGCTCGAACGGCGGGCTGAGGCGGTAGTAGGCGCGGATACGCTCGAAGGCGGCCTCCTCGGCGCGCGGGTTGTTGCGGTAGAAGTCCAGGAAGCGCGTGTACTCGTTGGCCGCGATCAGGAACTCGCGGTTCTCGAAGTGCGCGCGCGCAAGCATGAACTGCGCCTCGACGGCGAGCTCTGTCGTACGCCCGAAGTCCAGCGCGGTGCGGAAGTGCTGCGCGGCCGTGTCGAAGCGGCGGCGCTCGAAGGCCTCCTGCCCGCGCGCGAACGCCTCTTCGGCTGAGCCGATCGTGTTGCCGGGGCCGCTGCAGGCGGCAAACAGGGGAGCGAGCAGCGCGAGCGCGAGCAGGCCGGCAAGGCGGGCAGTCATACGGGGCTAGAGAAAGCGAGGCGACGGGAGGCCGGGCGGCGCAGGGCGGAACGGCGCCTCGGAGGGCTTATTGCCGCACAGGTTACCACGACGCGCGGCGCGTGCGGCGCGTGCGATGCGGAATCGGCCGGGTATTCAAGGCCGGACGCCCGGGTCACTCGACGAGGATCGCGCGGTCGCCGCGGAAGCCGAGCACGAAGACGGCCTCGTTGACCTGCCCGCCGGCGAACGCGAAGCGGTGCGCCAGGCCCTCGAAGCGCGGTGCGCTGCGCAGGCGGTCGGCCAGCGGCGACTCAACCGGCCCGTCGATCTGGCTGATCAGGAAGCGCGCGAGGTCGTAGCCCATGAGCGCGATGCGGTCTGGCCCGAGCCCGGAGAGCTGGCTGTAGCGCCGCCCGAAGGCATCGGTCGCGCCGGGTACGACGAAGAAGTCCGACGTGAAGAGGGCCCCGAGGCGGCTGGCGCGCTGGCGCGAGCCCGAGAGGTCTTCCCACTCGGTGTTGCCGAGCGGGCGCGGCGGGCGCGGCAGAGACTCGAGGCTGCGGAGCGCCTCGGCGGCGAGCTCGGGCGCCTCGTTGCCCGTGACGGGCAGGTAGACGGCTGTGGCGCTGCCCAGGCGCTGCGCGCCGACGACGCGCTCGAGCTGGCCCCACTCGCGAGCGTTGGCGAGGCGCTGGTTGAACACGACGCGCGCGCCGAGGCGCTGCGCCTCGGCCGCGAAGGCGTCGGCCATGGCGGTGCCCATCGTGCCCGTCTGCGCGACGACGCCGACGTCGCGCAGGCCGAGCGTGCCCGCAGCGTAGCGCGCCATCGCGCGGCCGCGCATCGGGAAGGTGGGGTTGGCCTGAAAGACGTAGCGCCGGCCCTCGGTAACGGCCTCCTCGGTGGCGAGCGGCGCGAGCAGGACAACCTGCCGCGCCTCGGCGACGGTCGCCGCGGCAATGGCGCCGTCGCTGAAGAGCGGCCCGATGGCGGCCCGCGCGCCGGCGTCGGCGGCGGCGGCGAGGGCGCTGCGCGCGCCCTCGGCCGTCGCGCGCGAGTCGCGGTAGATCATGCGCACCGGCCGGCGGGGGCGCGTCGCGTTGTGCTCGTCTACGGCGATGCGGATGCCGTTGAAGAGCGCCTGCCCGATGTAGGCCGCCTCGCCCGCAGCCGGCAGCACGACGCCGAGCTCGAACGGCACGGCGATGCGCCCCTCGGCCTCGCGGGCGAGCGCGCGCACGCGCTCGGCCTCGGGCGCGTAGCGGCTGCCAGGGTAGGTCTGCACGAGCGTCGCGGCGGCCGTCTCGGCGCGCTCGAGCTCACCCGCGGCGTAGGCCGCCTTGGCGGCCATCAGCAGGGCCGCCGTCGTGCGGGTGTGGAAGGCGTAGCCCGTCGCGGACTGGTTGAAGAGGCGGTACGCGTCCTCGAAGCGGCCGGCCTCGTAGGCGGCCAGGCCGTCGGTGAAGGCGTTCTCAGCCGCCGGGACGAGCGTGGCGGTGGCGGGCTGCGCGAACGCGGCGGGCAGCGCCGCCGTCGCCGCGAGCAGCGCGAGCAGCGCCAGGGGGCGGAAGGGCATCGGAGCGCGGAAGGGCATCGGAGCGCGGAAGGGCATCGGAGCGCGGAGGCGAGAGAGGGCTGGCGCGAAAGTACGGTGCGCGCTTGCCCGTCGGGACGCCGGCGACGCCGTGCGACACGCTCGCGGGTTGCGCACAGGGACATGTCAGGCCGGGCCTGTGCCGTATGCTACGCGCTACGTTTCACCAGCCGGTGCCTCCCATGCCTGTCTCCGTTGCCACGCTGCTCGCGCACAAGGGCGGCCGCATCGTCGCGGCCTCGCCGGACGAAACGGTCTATGCGGCCATTGCCCGCATGGTCGAGCACAACGTCGGCGCCATCGTCGTACTCGAGGGCGACGCCCTGGCGGGCATCTTCACCGAGCGCGACTACCTCCGGCGCATCGCCCTCGAGGGGCGCACCTCGCGCGAGACCGTGCTCCGCGACGTCATGACGACACGCCTGGTCACGATCGGCCCGCAAGAAACCGTCGAGCGGTGCCTCGCGCTCATGACCGATCACCGCATCCGCCACCTGCCGGTGCTAGAGGCGGGGCGCCTCGTAGGCGTGATCTCCATCGGCGACTGCGTGCGCGCCCTCGCCGACGCGGCGCGCGCCGACGCCGAGAGCCTGCACCGCTTCGTCTCCGGAGGATATCCCGGCTGACCCCACCCGGCCGGGCGGCGATGCCGTGCGCTCGGGATGCAACGCCGGGCATCCTCGGGATGCACGCCGGGCATCCTCGGGATGCAACGCCGGGCATCCTCGGGATGCAACGCCGGGCCTGATCCCGCGCCGGCGTGATGGGCTGCGGTGGGCCTCTGCGTGACCATGGTATCCCTCACCAGGATATCCATCCCTCTCACCAAGATATCCATCCCTCCGCGGGCAGGCCGCGCGTGCAGGCCGCACGGGCAGGCTGCGCGCGCAGAGCCTGAAGACCCTCGCCCGCATCACCATGGACCCCCTCGCCTCGCCCTCCGTCCCCTCCGTGGCCGCCAGGGCCGACCTGCTCAAGCGCTTCCTCGCCCTTGTGATCGACGCGCTCGTCGTCGTCGCGCTCACGTTCGTGTTCGCGTTCATGGGTACGCGCGCCGGAGGGCTGGGCACGCTCCTTGGCGCGGCGTACATGCTCACGCGCGACGGCTTGCCGCTGGGCAACCTGGACGGCCGCTCGGTCGGCAAACGGGCCATGAAGCTGCGCCCGGTGCGCCTGGACGGCCGCCCGATGGACCTCGAGACGTCCATCCGCCGCAACTGGCCGCTCGTGCTCGGCTCGCTCTTCTCCGGCCTTGGCGCGCTGCTCGGCGGGGGGCTCGGGGCCATCTTCGGCGGCTTTCTCGGCGCCCTGGCAGGCCTGCTCGGGCTCGTCGAGGCCGTGCTCGTGCTCGTGGACCGGGACGGGCGGCGCATTGGCGACAAGCTCGCCGGCACGCACGTCCTGGAGACGGACGAGTAGGCGTGCCGCCGCAGCGGAGAGCTCGCGCCCGCGCCGAATGCCTCGGCGCGGGCGCGGATCCGTCTGCCCCGGCCGGGGCCGTGGCGCGAGCCCTTACTTGACGACGAGCCCTTACTTGACGACGAGCCCTTACTTGACGA
>JBKBRC010000054.1:0-3058 GCA_046292345.1 Rubricoccaceae bacterium | reverse complement strand
GGGACGAGCTTCTCGAGCGCGTCGCACGCCGCGCGGACCTCGCGCATGGCCGGGATCACGCGGTCCTTCATGGCCGCGGCCTCGTCGTCGGCCTCGTGCGCGGAGAGGCGGGCCTGCTTGAGCGCGTCCGTGCCCTTCTGGAGCGCGTTCACGTGCCCGACGACCTCGGTGGCGATGGCCTTGGCGCCCGCGTCCTCGAGCCCGAAGTCCTCGATGGCCTCGGCCGCCTCGCCGAGCTCGCCGAGGTAGCGGATTGCCGCCGGCAGCACGAGCGTGCGCGCCAGGCTCTCGGTTGTGGCCGCCTCGATGTTGATCGTCTTGACGTACTGCTCGGTGAAGATCTCCCGGCGGCTGCAGAGCTCCTTCTCCGAGAGCACGTCGTAGGCCGTGAAGGCGCGCACGGTCGTCTCGGCGGTGAACTGCGGGAGCGCCTCCGGGGTCGTCTTGAGGTTGAGCAGGCCGCGCGCGGCGGCCTCGGCGTGCCACGCCTCGGAGTAGCCGTCGCCGTTGAAGATGATCGGCTGCGCCTCGCGGATGGCCTCGGCGAGCGTGTCGTGCAGCGCGTCCTCGAGCGCGCGCTTGGAGCGCTTGCGGCCCAGCCGCCGCTCGAGCGCCGTCGCGAGCTCGTCGATCGCCTCGGCCGTGATCGTGTTGAGGACCGTCAGCGGCAGGCTGACCGTCTGCGCCGAGCCGACGGCGCGGAACTCGAACTTGTTGCCGGTGAAGGCGAACGGGCTGGTGCGGTTGCGGTCGCCGGCGTGGCGCGGCAGCGTCGGCAGGACGGCCGTGCCGAGGCCGAGCAGGCCCGACTGCTTGCTCTCGGACGCCTTGCCGTGCTCGGCGATCTGCTCGAACACGTCCGTCAGCTGCTCGCCGAGGAAGACCGAGAGGATGGCCGGAGGGGCCTCGTTGGCGCCCAGCCGGTGGTCGTTGCCGGCGCTGGCGATGGCGGCGCGCAGCAGCCCCTGGTGGCGGTAGACGGCGCGGATGACGGCCGTGCAGAAGAAGAGGAAGCGCAGGTTGGCGTGCGGCGTCTCGCCGGGCTCGAGCAGGTTGAGCCCGGTGTCGGTGCCCATCGAGAAGTTGCAGTGCTTGCCCGAGCCGTTGACGCCCGCGAACGGCTTCTCGTGCAGCAGGCAGACGAGCCCGAAGCGCGCGGCCGTCCGCTGGAGCACCATCATGAGCAGCTGCTGGTGGTCGGCGGCCACGTTGGCGTTCTCGAAGATGGGCGCGATCTCGTACTGTCCCGGCGCGACCTCGTTGTGGCGCGTGGCCACGGGCACGCCGAGCCGGTAGAGCT
The DNA here is from genome assembly GCA_046292345.1 of Rubricoccaceae bacterium. Lineage (GTDB taxonomy): Bacteria > Bacteroidota > Rhodothermia > Rhodothermales > Rubricoccaceae > JBKBRC01. Next base: position 1,758 of record JBKBRC010000054.1, on the reverse strand, counting down.
CCATCTCGACCGCGTTCATGAAGGCCATCACGCGCTCGGGGATCGAGCCGAAGTAGTGGTCCTCGAGCTCCTGCCCGCGCGGCGGCGGCGCGCCGATGAGCGTGCGCCCGGCCACGAGCAGGTCTGGCCGCTCGGCCACGAACGCCTCGTCGATCAGGAAGTACTCCTGCTCGGCGCCGAGCGTGGCCGTCACGCGCGTCACGTCGGTGTCGCCCAGGAGCGCGAGCGCGCGCACGGCCTGGCGCGAGAGCGCCTCCATCGAGCGCAGCAGCGGGATCTTGAAGTCGAGCGCCTCGCCGGTCCACGACGCGAACGCGGTCGGGATGCACAGCGTGGCCGTGCCGTTGTGCTCGATGATGAACGCCGGGCTCGTCGGGTCGTAGGCGGTGTAGCCGCGCGCCTCGAACGTGGCGCGGAGGCCGCCCGAGGGGAACGACGAGGCGTCGGGCTCGCCCTGGAACAGGTTCTTGCCCGAGAACTCGGCCACGGCGCCGCCGCCGGCGTTGGGCGTGATGAACGAGTCGTGCTTCTCGGCCGTGCGCCCGGTCAGCGGCTGGAACCAGTGCGTGTAGTGCGTCGCGCCGCGCTCGACGGCCCACTCCTTCATCGCCAGCGCGACCGCGTCGGCGACCGACTCGTCGATCGGTTCGGCGCGCTCGATCGTGGCGAGCAGGCGCTTGTAGACGGCCTTGGGCAGGCGAGCTTTCATCTCGGCCAGGCCGAACGTGTTCTGGCCGAAGATCTTCTCGACGTCTACGGGGGGCAGGGCGTGGCCGTTGGCGCCAGTGGCGCGGGTCAGGGCGGAAAGCATGGTGGGCAGGGTAGAGCGGGCAGGGTTCGGGCGCCGCCGTCGGGGCGGGCCGGGCGATGGCATGGGGTGGTCAGACGGACGCGTCGGGATCGGGGAGCGTCATCGGCTCGACGGGCAGGTAGCGCGTCTCCTTGAGCGACGAGAGCACGATGCTCGTGCGCGTGCCGCGCACGCCGGGTAGGGCCTGCAGGCGGGCCAGCAGCTGCTCGAGCGTGGTCGTGTTGCGCGTGCGGATCTTGAGGATGTGCGAGCCCTCGCCCGTGATCGAGTGCAGCTCCTGCACCTCGTCCATCGCCGTGACGGCCGCGACGAACGCCGCATAGTGCTCCGATCCGCTCGAGAGCACGCGCACGAACGCCGTGATGTCTACGTGGAGCCGCTTGGGCGCCAGCGCGGCGTGGTAGCCGGTGATCACGCCGCGCTCCTCGAGCTTGCGCATGCGGTCGGAGACCGAGGGCAGCGACAGCCCGACGGCCTCGGCGATGTCTTTGCGCTTGATGCGCCCATCGGTCTGCAGCAGGTGGAGGATGGTCGCGTCGGTCGCGTCGATCTTGTCCATCGAGCGGGGAGGCCCCGGGGGGCATGCAAGACAGGCTTCGCGAGAAGATGGTATCGACAAAGTGATGCCGAGGTCAAGTATCGCCTAATTAATTTAAATACCTGTCGTTTGCGTGCGCCCGCCGTTCCGCCCCGGGGCGCCCGGCGTAGCTTGCCGCCACCGGGCCTGTAGCTCAGCGGTCAGAGCAGTCGACTCATAATCGATTGGTCGCGGGTTCAAATCCTGCCAGGCCCACCGCCGCCGGGGCGGGGCGCCGCCCGCGCCCGGCGCTAGGCGACAAGCGCGCCGGCCTCGGCGCGGACGAGGCCGAGCGCGGCCAGCGCGTCGAGCACCTCGCGCACGTCTCTGTCGCGCGCGCCGGCGAAGCGCGCGGCGACGGCCTCGGGTG
>JBKBRC010000053.1:3024-14396 GCA_046292345.1 Rubricoccaceae bacterium | reverse complement strand
TACAACGCCACCAAGTTCGGCGTGCGCGGGTTCTCAGAGGCGCTCATGAAAGAGCTCCGCCCGCACGGCATCCGCGTCTCGTGCTTCTATCCCGGCTCCATCGACACGCACTTTTTCGAGGCCGCCGGGACGCCCGGCAACCCCGATGCGATGCGTGCCGAGGACGTCGCCGCGACGATCCGCCACGTTCTGGAGACGCCCCCCTCGATGCTGATCTCCGAGGTCGTGCTGCGCCCCATGAAAACGGCCTAGCATCTCGATATCCGTTTTCTTTACCTTGCGTTCACACGGCGCGCCAGCGCGCAATACACCCCCTCTATCCTCATCAAATTTATGACATTGCTACGCCTCGCGCCGGCCCTCGCCGTCGCGCTCCTGCTCGCATCCCCCGCCGGTGCCCAGGACGCGGCCCTCGCCGGCCCGGTAGCCCTCCCTGAACCGGTCCTCGCCGATGCATCCGCACGCGGCGGCCTCCAGATCACACACAGCAACTCGCTCGACATCACCGGCGGCGGCGTCGCGTGCGCCCAGAGCTCATCGGGGACGACGTCGGCCAACAGCTACTGGCGCGTGTTCGACCTGGCGTCGTTCAACCTGAGCGGCGCGATCAGCGTCGAGAGCGCCCTCGTGGGGGTCGGGCCGATTACGCCGAGCACCGCGAGCGTGCCGACGACGCTCCGCCTGCACCGCCTCAACGGCCCCCTCAGCACGAGCAACCTGACGCTCGTGGCCGAGGTGAACCGGACGGTCAACACGCCGTCGCAGGTCGTGAACATCCCCATCTCGGGCAACTTCGGCCCAACCGACGTGATGGTCGTCGAGTGGACCACGGCCGATGGGCGCCCGCCGGCCGAGAACACGTTCGACATCCGCTACGGCTACAACTCGGCCGGGCAGACCGGGCCCACCTACATCTCTGCCGCCGCCTGCGGCATCTCGCAGCCGACCGACGTGGCCACGCTGGGCAACTTCGGGCAGCTCCACTGGGTGCTCGCGGTGAACGCGTCGCTCGCTACGTCGGCCGAAGGCGGCCCCGGCGGCGAGCGCATCACGCTCGGGCTGCCGGCGCCCAACCCGGTCGCGGGCGAGACGCTCGCACCGGTGTACCTGCGCGAGGCCGGGCACGCGCGCGTCTCGGTCTACGACGTGCTCGGCCGCGAGGTCGTCGTCGCAGCCAGCGGGGCCTTCGCCGCCGGCGACCACCTCGTGCGCGTGGACGTCTCGGCGCTGCCGGCCGGCACGTACGTGCTGCGCGTGGCGGCCGAGGGCACCGTGCGCAGCCGCACGATCACCGTCGCGCGCTGAGGCACGCGCGCTGCATGCGCCCCTGCCGGGGGGCCGGGCCGCACGGTCCGGCCCCCCGCCGTGTTCCGGCGCGTCGCAGCCCTTCAGACGTCGTGCCCTCCGGCCTCCCGCGCCGCATGGGCCGCACGCCGCGCGCGGTAGCGCGGATCGGCCAGGACTGCATCGAGGTGCGCTTTGAAGATCAGAGCCGCCTCGCGTTTCCCGGGATCGGCCCAGGCCTGCGGCGCGACGGGCACGCCGTACGCATCCACCTTGCGCCCGCCGGGGTACTTGGCGTAGCGCATGGCGCGCGTCCAGCCCATCTGGAGATACTTGCGGGCCATGTCCATGCCCGGGAATTCGTCCGCGGTCGCGTAGGTCTCATAGCGAGCGCGGATGGCCTCGGCGGAGGCGCGCGCCGCCTCGGGCGTGCGGAACGTCCAGAGCGGCAGCAGCTCGGCTTTGTAGGGCTGCACGTGGAACACGCCCTGCTCCCCCCGCCCGATGCGGTAGCGCTCAGGATGGGCGCGGTAGTCGGTCGGGTCTTCCTCGAAGGCACTCACGGGCGCGGACGTGCAACGCGTCAGGGCGGTCCTAACCGCCACCGAGCCGGGCTGGTTGCACCCTGTGCGGTCTCCGAACGATTTACTCGTTGCAACAAGGAACAAGGGGACGTCAGCCATCGTGCCTCCGCCACCTCTCACCAACCCGCTCTACCATGGCCGACGTTCGCCTTGCCATCGTGTTCTACTCCACCTACGGCACCAACTACGAGATGGCGCAGGTCGCCGCGGAGGCCGCGCGCGAGGCTGGCGCCGAGGTCCGCCTGCTCAAGGTCCGGGAGACGGCTCCGCGCGAGGTCGTCGAGGCGCAGGAAGCGTGGGCCGCGCAGGCGCAGAAGATGGCCGACGTACCGGAGGCCTCGCCGGACGACCTCGTGTGGGCCAACGCCTATCTGTTCTCGAGCCCGACCCGCTACGGCGGCGCGGCCAGCCAGATGCGCTCGTTCATCGACATGCTGGGGCCGATCTGGCAGAAGGGCCAGCTGGCCAACAAGGCGTTCTCGGCCATGACGAGCGCGCAGAACCCGCACGGCGGGCAGGAGACGACGCTCCAGACGCTCTACGTCACGGCCATGCACTGGGGCGCGATCCTCGTCCCGCCGGGTTACTCCGACCAGAGCGTCTTCGCCTCAGGCGGCAACCCCTACGGCGCCAGCGTGACCGCCGACGGCAGCGCGCTCTCCGAGAACGACCGCGCGGTCATCCAGCATCAGGCCCGCCGCCTCGTCGAGTTCGCGGCCAGGATCGCAGGCTAAGGCCTCCTGGCCTCGTCGGCCCGCATCGCTGGCAGGTGCGCTACGCGTCGGAGTCGTCCGTGCCGGGATCGTCCGTGCCGGGATCGTCCGTGCCGGATGGCTCCGGCCTCTCGGGTAGGTAGCGGCGCGCGCGCTTCTCGACGGCCTCGGCCTCGTCGCGCGCGCGCTGCCGGGCCAGACGCTCGGCCACCTCCGCCTCGTACCCGAGCGGACGCGGCGCGTAGAAGTAGAGCCCCTGCATCTCGGCCGGCAGGTACTGCTCGGGCACGTAGCCCTCCCGGTAGGCGTGCGGGTACCTGTACCCCTCCCCGTGCCCGAGGCCTTTGCGGTCGCGCGCGGCGTCCTTGAGCGGATTCGGCACGTCGCCCGAGGGCTCGCGCTCGACGTGCCGGAGCGCGTCGAAGAAGGCGAAGGCCGAGTTGGACTTGGGCGCCGTAGCGAGGTAGAGGCACAGCTGCGCCAGGTGGAACTGCCCCTCGGGCATGCCCACGTAGTCGAACGCGGCGGCGGCGGCGGCGGCGACGACGAGCGCCTGCGGATCGGCCAGGCCCACGTCCTCGGAGGCGAAGATGAGCATCCGGCGCAGGATGAAGCGCGGGTCCTCGCCGGCGTAGACCATGCGGGCCATCCAGTAGAGGGCCGCGTCGGGATCGGAGCCGCGCAGGGACTTGACAAACGCCGAGACCGTGTCGAAGTGGGCATCGCCGTCTTTGTCGTAGAGCAGGGCGCGGCGCTGGATGGACTCCTCGGCCACGGCCCGGTCTACGTGCACGACGCCGCCGGGTCCCGGCTCGGTCGTCTCGACGGCCAGCTCGAGCGCGTTGAGCAGGCTGCGCGCGTCGCCGTTGGCGGTCGAGACGAGGTGCTCGAGCGCGTCCTCGTCCAGCCGTACGGCGCGGCGGCCGTAGCCGCGCTCGGGATCGGCGAGGGCGTGGCGGGCGACGGCGCGGAGGTCGTCCTCGGAGAGCGTTTTCAGCTCGAAGACGCGGCTACGCGAGACGAGGGCCTTGTTGACCTCGAAGTACGGATTCTCGGTCGTCGCCCCGACGAACGTGACGGTGCCGTTCTCGACGTGGGGCAGGAGCGCGTCCTGCTGCGCCTTGTTGAAGCGGTGCACCTCGTCCACGAACAGGATCGTGCCCTGGCCGTGGAGGCGTTGCCGCTCGCGTGCGCCCTCGATCTGCTCGCGAATGTCGCGCACGCCGACGAGCACGGCGTTGAGGCTCGCGAAGTGCTTGCGCGTCGTGCCGGCGATGATGCGCGCGAGCGTCGTCTTGCCCGTGCCGGGCGGGCCGAACAGGATCAGGCTCGTCACGCGGTCCGCCTCGACGGCGCGGCGGAGCAGCCTGCCGGGCCCGAGCACGTGGCCCTGCCCGACGAACTCGGCGAGCGTGCGCGGGCGCATGCGATCGGCCAGCGGCGCCTGCCGGGACTGGCGGGCCGCGGCAGCCGAGGCGAAGAGGTCGTCAGGCATCAGGGCGGCGCGCGGTGGGCAGAGCGGGGGGCGCAAGTAAACCCCGGCTCCGCGTCCCGGCTCCGCGTCCCGGCTCCGCGTCCCGAACAGGGGCCCGTGCTCCAGTTCCGCGCGGCCGGATCCCCCGCCCGTGGCCGTCGTTCCGGCGTCCTGCCTGTTTCGTCCCGCCTCTTCCACACGTCCTCTCTGCGATGCGCTCTGTCCTTACTGCCCTCGTCGCCCTCGGCCTCGCGCTGCCCACGGCGGCGCAGCACCTCGCGGTCTCGTCAACCGCCGCGCCGCCGCCGGGCGCGTGCGACTTCGAACTCTGGGGAGACCGTGAGGTGCTGTGGGTCGACGCGCAGTGCCGGCCGCTCGGGGCGCTCGCGCTCGGGCTCGAGCTCGGGCGGCGGCGCATTCTTTCCGAGCGTGCCGGAGAGCCGCTTGCGGCCCTCGAGGCGCTGGCCCCGCTGCGCGTGCGCGAGGGCGGCCTGAGCATCGCCGCGCGTGCGCTGCTCGGCTTCGAGGAGCGTCCGCTCGGAGGTGCGCTGCGCGCCGAGGCGCTCACGCTGCTGGTGCCGGCGAGCCTCCCCCTGCCGAACGAGCGCGGCACGCTCGGGGGGCACCTGGGCTACCGGCGGCTGCTGCCGAGCGGCTTCAACGATGCCGTCGTGGGCGTGCGCGCCGACGTGGGCGTGGCGCCGGACGTGGAGGCATTCGGGGAGGCCGAGTTGATCGGCTTCGAGGGCGGGCTGCACGCGGGCATCCGCGGCGCGCTCATCCCGGACCGCCTCACGGTTGCGCTGGGCTACGGCGTGCCGGTCCGCGGCGACGGGCCGCGGCGCGGCCTCACCGTCGGCATACGCTTCGGCCCGCAGGCGGTCTTTCCCGGGCTGCGCTGAGCGCGCGGCAGGCCCGGCGCGCCGCGCGCCTAGACGTCCTCGCCGAGCAGGTAGCGCCGGATGAAGAGCACGGTGCTGTAAAACTGGAAGTCCACGTTGGGCTTCTTGCGGAAGCCATGGCCCTCGTCGGTCGCCATGAGGTACCACACGGGCGTCCCGTTTTGCCGGACGCGGTCGCGCATCTGCTCGGCTTCGGAGAGCGGCACGCGCGGGTCGTTGCCGCCCTGGATGATGAAGAGCGGGCGCGTGATGCGCCCGGCGTTGCCGAGCGGCGAGATGCGCTCGAAGAATGCCGCGATCTCGGGGTCACGTTCGTCGCCGTACTCGGCGCGGCGCAGGTCGCGGCGGTAGGACTCGGTGTTCTGCAGGAACGTGCGGAAGTCCGAGATGCCGACGATGTTGATGGCGCAGCAGATGCGCGCGTCGTAGTTGGTGGCCACGGCGAGCGTCATGAAGCCGCCGTAGGAGCCCCCGGTGACGAGCACGCGGCCGGCGTCGAGGTCTGGCTGCGCGGCGATCCAGTCGAGCAGCGCCTCGATGTCGCGCACAGCGTCCATGCGGCGCAGGCCGTCGTCGAGGCTGACGAACGTTTTGCCGAAGCCGGTCGAGCCGCGCACGTTGGGCTGGATGATCGTCACGCCGAGCTCGCCGACGAGGTAGGCGTTGCGGCCCAGGAACGTGGGGCGCGCCTGCGCCTCGGGGCCGCCGTGGATCTGCACGATGACCGGCCGCGGCCCCGGGTGGCGCGCCGGGTCCGGACGGAAGGCGAAGCCGGTGATCTCGCGCCCGTCGAACGAGCGCCAGGCGATGGGCTCAGCCTCGGCCAAGTCGTCGTCGCGGAGGCCGCCGAGTTCGCTGCGCGTCCAGCGCGTGAGCCGGCCCGTCTCGGCGTCGAGCGAGAACGCGTCGCCGGGGATGCGGGCGGAGGAGAGCGTGAAGCCGAGCGTGCGGCCGTCAGCGTGCCACTCGAGCCCGCCGATGACGCCCACGGGCAGGTCGGCGCCGGCCGGGGCGTAGGCGCGCGTGGCGGCGTCGAGGAGGTAGAGGCGGCTGCGCCCGGCCTCGTTGACGGTGAAGGCGACGCGCGCGCCGTCGGAGGAGACGGCGAAGCCCTCCACGTCCCACGCCAGGTCCGTCGTGACGGGCGTGAAGGCGCCCGTGGCGACGCTGAGCAGGCCGAGGCGCTGGAATTCGCTGTCCTGGTCGGACGTGAGCCAGAGCGCGGCGCCGTCGGGCGTGAACGTGCCGCCGCGGTAGGCGACGCGCACGCCCTCGGGGCGGGCCGTGAGGCGCCGGCGCTCGCCCGAGGCGATCTCGAGCAGCCACACGTCCGAGTCGGTCACGGCGCGGTACTCGCTCACGGCGAGCAGACGGCTGTCGGGCGACCAGTCGAGCACGCCCCAGCCGCCGCCCCGCGCCTCCATGACGCGGCGGTCCGAGGCCGGGTCCTCGGGATCCATGACGTAGAGGTCGCGGTCGGCGCCGTTGCGGCGCGTCGAGGCGTAGGCGATGCGTGCGCCGTCGCGGCTCCAGCGCACGCCGCCGTTCTGGCTGCGCCCGCCGTCGGTGAGCAGCGTCACGCGGCCCGAGGCCACGTCGAGGCGGTAGAGCTGCGCGAACTCGTCGCCGCCGCGGTCGCGCGCGAAGACGACGTAGCCGCCCCCGCGCGGCGCGAACGAGCCGCCACCGACGGGCTCGGCGAAGAACGTGAGCTGCTCGCGCGCCCCGCCGGGCGCGGCCACGCGGTGGAGCTGGCTCGTCGCCCCGAAGCGCGTCGCGATGAGCATCTCGGCGCGCTCGGGGTGCCATCCGGCGAAGCTGGCCTGGCGCGACTCGGTGTACCGGGCCGTTGCCTCGGCGATGGCGGCCGGCACGGGCGGGACGCCCTCCACGACGAGGTTCTCGCCCGGCACGATCACGCCGCCGGCCGCAGCCTGTGCGAGCGCGGCCGGCGCTCCCCACGCGAGCAGGGCCATGAGCGGCAGAGTACCGAGCAGTGTGCTGAGCGAGCGGTCAGTACGGCGAGGCATGCCAGAAAGCGGCTGAGCAGGGCGAAGAAGCCGGTGAAGAGACAGGAAAGATCGCCTGCCTGAGGCGCCCATGCCATGCAAAAAAGCACTTCCGGGCCGCGTAGAGGGCGCCATCCCCGCGCTGCGGGTTGACGCTCCCACGCCCCGGGCCCTACTCTTGGGGCCGGCGCTGCGCGAGGGTTTTGCGCGGCGCCACGGCTCCCACGATTCCTTTTCCGCCCCCATGGACAGCGACTCTCGAAGTTCTGCCCTCTCGAACGCGCGCCGTCGGGCGCCGCGGGTGGCGGTGGCCTGAGCCAGTGGCTTGAGCAGTCGCCTCGGCGGCCGGCCGCGCGCCCGCCTTCCGAGGTATCCCGATGCTCTTCCGTGCACTCTCCGGCGGCCCGGCACGGGCCGCTGCATGCGTCTGTGCTGTATGCGCCTGTGCCGCTCTTTTTGCGGCCGTGCCCGCTGCCGCGCAGCAGTTCGTCGTAGACGACGCCGCCATTACCGGACCCGGTGCGTGCCAGCTCGAGGGCTGGCTCGGCGGCTCGGCGACCTGGCTATTGCCTGCCTGCACGCCGCTCGGGCGCGCCGAGATCACGCTCGGCGCCGGCCGCGTGCAGGACAACCATGGTGACCACACGCACGCCGGGCTCGAAGGCGTGGCGCAGGTCAAGGTCCGCCTCGTGCCGGACGCGCCGGGCGCAACCGGCGTCTCGGTCGTCGTTGGCGCCGGCTTCGGGCCGTTCGCGCAGGCGACGGGCGAGCGCCTGAGCGGCGGCTACGCCTACCTCCCGCTCACGTACACCGCACCGGGCGAGCGCCTGCTCGTGCATGCCAACGCCGGCACGAGCTACGCCCGCGAGGGGCGCGCGCTGCGCCTGCTCTACGGCCTCCGAGCCGACCTCGTCGTCGCCGGCCCGGCTACGCTCATCGCCGAGCTCTTCGGCGAGGGTGGCGACATGGGCGCGCAGGCCGGCCTGCGCCTCGCCCTCGTCCCGGACCGCCTCGGCCTCGACGCCAGCTTCGGCCTCGCCCTTCGCGGCGAGGGCGACACCGGCCCCGCGCTGGGCCTCGCCTGGACCCCCGCGCCCTTCTTCCGTCCCCTCCGCTGACGCCTCCTCTCGCCATGCTGCACCCGAACACCCTCGACCGGCGTCCCGACGTCGGGGCGCTCCTGGCCGCGCGCGACTGGAGCGCGCTCCGCGCCACGCTCGCCGACTGGCCCGCCCCCGACCTGGCCGACCTGCTGCTCGGCCTGCCCAAGCCCGAGCGCATCCTGCTCTTCCGCGCCCTCCCGCGCGAGCGCGCTGCCGAGGTCGTCTCGCACCTCGACAAGGACGACCGCAACGCGCTCGTGCGCGACCTCACCGACGACGAGGCCCGCGCCGTCCTCGCGGACCTCCCCCCGGACGACCGCGCCGAGCTCCTCGACGAGCTCCCGGGCACGGTCACGCAGCGCCTGCTCAACCTGCTCTCCCCCGAAGACCTCGCCGAAGCCCGGACGCTGCTCGGCTACCCGGACGAGAGCGTCGGGCGCCTCATGACGCCGGACTACGTGGCCGTGCGCAAACACTGGACGATCGAGCAGGCCCTCCGCCACGTCCGCCGCAAGAGCCGCCTCGCCGAGACCATCAACCGCGTCTTCGTCGTCGACGAGGACTGGCGGCTCGTCGACGACATCGAGCTGCGGCGCCTCATTCTCGCCGAGCCCGACGCGCTCGTCGAGAGCGTGATGGACCACCAGTACGTCTCCGTCCTCGCCTCGGCCGACCGGGAGGAGGCCGTCCGCCTCGTCCGCCGCTACGACCAGACGGCGCTCCCGGTCGTGGATTCGGACGGCGTGCTCCTCGGCATCGTCACCGTGGACGACCTCTTCGACGTGGCCGAGGAGGAGTTCACGGAGGACTTCCAGAAGCACGGCGCCACCGTACCGCTCGGCATCAGCCTCCGCGACGCGGGCGTGGCCGTGCTCTACCGCGCGCGGATCGGCTGGCTCGCCGTCCTGGTGTTCATGAACATCTTCTCCGGCGCCGGCATCGCCTACTTCGAGGACACGCTCGCGGCCATGATCTCGCTCGCGTTCTTCCTGCCGCTGCTGATCGACTCGGGCGGGAACGCCGGCTCGCAGGCGGCCACGCTGATGGTGCGCGCCCTCGCCACGGGCGACGTCCGCCTGAAGGACTGGCTCAGCCTGCTCGGCAAGGAACTGCTCGTCGCCGCCGCGCTCGGCGCGACGATGGCTGCGGCCGTCTCACTCGTCGCCGCCTTCCGCGCGCCCGAGATCGTCGCCGTCGTCGCCATGACCATGATGCTGGTCGTGCTGGTCGGCAGCCTCATCGGGATGAGCCTGCCGTTCCTGCTGACGCGGCTCAAGCTCGACCCGGCGACGGCGAGCGCGCCGCTCATCACGTCCATCGCGGACATCTGCGGGGTCCTGATCTACTTCTCCATCGCCACGGCCTACCTCGGCCTCTGATGTCCCCTCCCTCGCGTAGTCCCTCTCGCCGGCCGCCCGCGCGCGCGCCCCGCTATGCATCGGGCCCGGAGCGTGCAGGCGGCCCTGCCCGGCGGCCCCATGCCCCTGCTCGACACCGGCCTACGCCTTCTGCTCGCCCTGTTCCTCGGCGCCGTCGTCGGCGCGGAGCGGCAGTGGCGACAGCGGCTGGCGGGCCTCCGCACAAACGCCCTGGTCTCGGTTGGCGCGGCGATGTTCACCCTCCTGGCCACGCTCGTCGACAATGAGCTCTCGCCGACGCGCGTCGCGGCGCAGGTCGTCTCCGGCGTGGGCTTCCTCGGCGCCGGGGTCATCTTCAAGGAGGGCCTCAACGTCCGCGGCCTCAACACGGCGGCCACGCTGTGGTGCACGGCGGCGGTCGGCGTGCTCGTGGGGACGGGGTTCGTGGCGGAGGCCACGCTCGGCGCGTTCCTGGTGCTCGGGGCCCACCTTGCGCTCCGACCGATCGGGCGGTTCATCAACCGACAGCCGGACGCCGGCCACGAGCAGGCCGTCCACTACCACTGCCGGATCGCCACGCGCGGCGCCGACGAGCCGCACGTGCGCATGCGGCTGCTCCAGGCCGCCTCGGTAGACGGCCTTCTCCTCCGCTCCCTCGCCAGCCGCGACGTCGAGGACCGCCCCGACGGCGTGGAGGTCGTGGCGCGGTTCGTGACGGAGGGCCGGAGCGACCGGCTCCTCGAGCGCGTCGTCGGCACGCTCAGCCTGGAGCCGGCGGTGACGGCCGCGCGCTGGGAGGTTGTCGAGGATGACGGTTGACCGCTCTCACTCCCTCGGCCCTGCACCGGCCTCAGCGCCCGGTTGCAACCGGCGATAGCGGTCGTGCCGGCACCTCCGGTCATGCCGGCACCTCCGGTCACAGCCGCACGGTGACGGAGCCGACGGCGTAGTGCAGCCACGCGAAGTTGTAGACGGCGTCGACGTCCGCGCCGCCCTCCACGGTCCGGTAGCCGGCGCGGACGGTCAGGCGGTCGCTCAGGTCGTAGCCCACGCGCACGGCGCCGTCGATGGCCCGGCCCGGCCCCCCGGCGAGGGCGTCCACGTCCAGGCCGACCTCCCAGCCGGGCGCGAAGCGCCAGGTGGGCGCCAGGTGCAGCAGCGGGACGAAGCCGAGGTCCGTGTCCCTCGCCGTGACGCCCGGCTGCTCGAGGCCCACGAGCGCGTCGCGGACCTTGGCCGTGAAGCCGATCCAGAGCCCGGCGCGCTCGCCGTCGAGCAGGGCGTAGCGGTAGGTCAGGCGGTACGAGTTGAACGTGTAGGTCGACTCCGTCTCGGCGCCGGCGGCGAAGGCCTCCCCGGCAAAGCGGATGGGCTGATCCGGCACCCCGGTCGCCGTCACCGAGAGCGGCGCCACCAGCAGGCGCAGCGCGTGGCGCGCGCCCGGCTGCCACGTCACGTACACCCGCCCGGCCGGCGCCGGGCCGCTCCCGGTCAGCTCCTTCAGCGAGAAGCGGGTCGCCGCGCCGTCGTTCGGGATCTCGACGTCGTTTCGGCTCTGCCACGCCGGCCCGGCCTCGAGCTCGACCGAGAGCCGGCCCGGCTGCGCCAGCGCGGGAGAGGCCACGAGATGGCACGCGAACGACACGAGCAGGGGTAGCCAGCGGAGCATCGGCGAGGAGCGCATCGGAGCGGAGAGGGTGGTGGAGGCGGAGCGGCTGCGTCAAAGAGCTCCGGGCACCCGCGGTTCCGCCGCTCCGGTCCTCGCCGGCCGAACGCGAGCCCCGCTGCCGAACGCGAGCCCCGCTGCCGAACGCGAGCCCCGCTGCCGAACGCGAGCCCCGCTGCCGAACGCGAGCCCCGCTGCCGAACGCGAGCCCCGCTGCCGCGTATCTCCTCTCGATCCCACCTGGCCCTATGTCCGCTCCTTCTCTCCGCGAGGGCGATG
>JBKBRC010000053.1:0-2924 GCA_046292345.1 Rubricoccaceae bacterium | reverse complement strand
GCCGAACGCGAGCCCCGCTGCCGAACGCGAGCCCCGCTGCCGAACGCGAGCCCCGCTGCCGCGTATCTCCTCTCGATCCCACCTGGCCCTATGTCCGCTCCTTCTCTCCGCGAGGGCGATGCCCTCCTGCTCATAGACGTCCAGAACGACTTTCTCCCCGGCGGCGCGCTTGCCGTGCCCGAGGGCGACGCCGTCGTGCCCGTGCTCAACCGCTGGATCGCCGCGGCCAAGGCCGCCGGCGCTCCCGTCTTCGCCACGCGCGACTGGCACCCTCCGGACCACACCTCCTTCGAGGCGCAGGGCGGGCCGTGGCCGTCGCACTGCGTCCGCGATACGGAGGGGGCCGCCTTCCCTGCGGACCTCGCGCTCCCGGAGGGCGCGGTCGTCGTAAGCAAGGCCACCCTGCCGCGGGCCGAGGCGTACTCCGGGTTCGAGGGGACGGACCTGGCCGAGCGCCTCCGCGCGGCCGGCGTCCGCCGCGTGTTCGTCGGCGGGCTGGCGACAGACTACTGCGTGCGCGCCTCCGTGCTCGACGCGCGGCGCGAAGGGTTCGAGGTCCGGCTCATCCCCGGCGGCCACCGCGGCATCGCCGAAGACACGACCGAGACCGCCCTCGCCGAGATGGCGCGGGCCGGCGCTCTCGTCGCCGCCGAAGCCCAATGACCCCCCGGACCGCCGACGGCCGCGCCGCGCTCGTGACCGACCTCTACCAGCTCACGATGGCGCAGGCGTACTGGCGCGAGGGGATGGACGCCGAGGCCACGTTCGACCTCTTCGTCCGCCGCCTTCCGCCCTCGCGCAACTACCTCGTCGCGTGCGGGCTTGCCGACGCGCTCGCCTACCTCGAGGCGTTCCACTTCCCCGAGGACGCGCTCGCCTACCTTACCACGCTCGGCCTCTTCGACGACGCGTTCCTCCAGTGGCTCGGCCGTCTCCGCTTTACCGGGCACGCGCGCGCCGTCCTCGAGGGGAGCGTCGTCTTCGCGGGCGAGCCGCTGCTCGAGGTCACCGCCCCCATCGCCGAGGCGCAGCTCGCGGAGTCGTTCCTGCTCAACCAGATCGCCTTCCAGACGGCCATCGCGTCGAAGGCCGCGCGCGTCGTCCGCGCCGCGCAGGGACGGACGGTGGCGGACTTCGGGATGCGCCGCGCGCATGGGGCCGATGCCGCCGTGCAGGGCGCCCGCGCAATGTGGATCGCGGGCGTGGACGCAACCTCCAACGTCGCGGCCGGCCACGCCTTCGGGATCCCCGTCACGGGCACGATGGCCCACTCCTACATCGAGGCGCACGACGACGAGGCCGAGGCCTTCCGCGCCTTCGCCGCGTGCTACCCCGAGACGGTCCTGCTCGTCGACACCTACGACACCCTCCGCGGCGTGGACCGCGTGATCGCCCTCGCGAGCGCGCTCGGCGAGGCGTTCTCGGTCCGCGCCCTCCGCCTCGACTCCGGCAACCTTGGCGCGCTCGCCCGGGACGCCCGCCGGCGCCTCGACGCCGCCGGCCTTCACCGCGTTCAGCTCTTCGCCTCCTCCTCCCTCGACGAATACCGGATCGCGGAGCTCCTCGCCGCCGGCGCCCCGCTCGACGGGTTCGGCGTAGGCACCCGGATGGCGGTCGCCAAGGACGCCCCGGCCCTCGGCGCCGTCTACAAACTGGCCGCCTACGCCGGGCGCCCGCGGATGAAACTGGCCGAGGGCAAGGCCACGCTTCCCGGCCTCAAGCAGCTCTGGCGCCGCACGGACGCCGACGGGCGCTTCGCCGGGGACACGGTCGCCACGGACGAGGAGCGCCTCGAGGGGGAGCCCCTCCTCGTGGAGGTGCTCCGCGACGGACGCCGCACGGAGGCCGGCCGGGAGCCTCTGGCGGCCGCCCGCGCCCGCGCCGCCGACGCGCTCGCCCGCCTCCCCGAGCCCCTCCATGCTCTCGACGCGGCTGCGGAGCCCTACCCCGTCACCGTCAGCGAGGGCCTGGCCGCGCTGCGCGACCGCACGCGGGCCAAGCTTGCCGCGCAGCACGCCGCATAGCCTTCGGCCCGCTCCCGTTGCCCTGGCGGCCCCGGCCGTCCGGAGAACCGCTCTTCCCTGTCCCGGCCTCGCCCCCCGTGCCCCCGCTCCCCTCCCGAAGGGATCCCGCGCTGCGCGCCGTCGTCCGCGCGCGGCATCCGCTCACGTACACCGCGCCCCCGCCGCCGGACGCGGACGTCCCGCCACACGTCCGCGCCGGGTCCGGGCTTACGTGGTGGCGCGGGCGGCTCGCCGTCGCGCAGGACGACGTGCACGCGGTCGGGCTGGTCTCGGTAGACGCCGAGGGTACGCCGCGCGCGACCGAGCCGCTCCTTCTGCCGCGCGGACCAGGCGGCGCGCGCGTCTTCGGCGACGACCGCGGCACCAAAGCGCTGAAGCTGGACCTCGAGGCCGCCGTGTCGGTCACCTGCCCCGTAGACGGCGACGAGGTGCTGCTCGTGTTCGGCTCAGGCTCACTGCCAAGACGCGAGCACGTCGCACTCGTGCGCGGCGGCGAGCCGCCCGCCCTTGTGCACGCACCGGCCCTCTACGCCGCGCTGCGCGCCACGCGCACGTTCGCCGGGAGCGACATGAACATCGAGGGCGCCGCGCTCGTGCCCGGGCGGACGGGCGCGGCCGTGCGCCTGTTCAACCGCGGCAACGGTGCACCCGGCAAGGGCCTCGCACCGGTGAACGCCCACGCAGACCTGGACCTGCGGCGGCTGCTCGCATACCTCGAGCACGGCACGCCGCCGCCGCCGCCCGAGAACGTGACGGCATACGCGCTCGGCGAGAAGCGCGGCGTCGCGCTCGGCTTCACAGGGGCGACCTCCTTGCAAGACGGTCGCATGCTCGTCGTGCTCGCCGCCGAGGACTCGCCCGATGCCACGCGCGACGGCGCCGTCGCAGGGGCGGCGCTCG
>JBKBRC010000052.1:0-16304 GCA_046292345.1 Rubricoccaceae bacterium | reverse complement strand
GTTCCGATGCGTTTCCGGCTTCTCCGCCTCCTGGTCCTGGCTGTGCTCGCCCTGGCGGCCGCACAGGCGCCCGCGTCCGCGCAGCCGGCCGACCACGTGGTTCTGATCTCCATCGATGGCCTGCGGCCCGAGTTCTACCTCGAGCCCGGGCGCCCCGCGCCGATGCTCCGCCACATGGCGGCGCAGGGCGTCTCGGCCGAGGGCGTTCGCGCGGCCTTCCCGTCGTCTACCTACCCCTCGCACACGACGATCATCACCGGCGCCTGGCCCGCGCGCCACGGCATCTACTTCAACCGCGACCCCGAGAGCGGCGCGTGGACGTTCTTCCACGACTCGATTCGCGTCGAGACGCTCTGGGCGGCGGTGGCGCGCACCGGCGGGGGCGTGGCCAACGTCGGCTGGCCGGTCTCGGTCGGCGCGCCGGCCGACTTCAACGTCGTCATCTCGGGGGCGCTGCAGAGCAGCGGTCTCTCGGCCGACCCGGTGCGCGACCTCACGGCGCCCGCCGGGCTCTTTGCGGAGCTCGAGCGCGAAGCGACCGGGCGGCTCGACGTCAACCGCGACCTCTCGAACCGCAACGCGGGCAAGGAGGCGCGCGTGGCGCAGATGGCGGCATACCTCGTCGCGCAGCACCGCCCGCGCCTGCTGACGGTCGCGCTGCAGGCGACGGACGCGCACCAGCACGCCTTCGGCCGCGAGCACCTCGAGGTGGACCTGGCGCTGGCCGCGGCCGACCACGCCATCGCGCGCATCGTGCAGGCGTACCGCGAGGCGGGCATCCTGGAGCGGACGGCGTTCGTGATCTCGGGCGACCACGGCTTCAGCGACCTCCACACCCGCCTCAACCCGAACCGCTGGCTCGCCGATGCCGGGCTCGCCGGGCACGCCGGGCGTCCGCGCTTCGTCTCGAGCGGCGGCAGCGCCTACCTGTTCGTGAGCGGGCCCCAGGCGGCCGCGGCCGAGGCGGCCGTCCGCGAGGTGCTCGCCGCACAGCCGGCTCCGGTGCGGGCGCTCTTCCGGGTCGTCGAGCGCGACGAGCTCGACGCGCTCGGCGCGCACCCTGCGCCGCCGCTCGCGCTCGGGGCCGCGGCAGGCGTCGTCTTCGGCGAGGCGGCTGATGCCGAGCCGGTCACGGCCGCCTCGGGTGGGGCGCACGGCCACGATGCCGACGTGCCGGGTATGAAGACCGGCTTCGTGGCGTGGGGCGCCGGCATCCGGCCGGGGCTGCGCGTCGCGACGATGGACCTGACCGACGTGGCGCCGCTCGTAGCCGCGCTCCTCGGGCTCGATTTCGCCGCGCCGGACGGGCTGCTCCGCCCGGGCCTGCTCGCGGACTGAGCGGCGAGGCGTGCCCGGCGCTACGCCAGCGCGAGGCGCGGGCGCGGCTCGAGCGAGAACGGCTCCGTGTGGCTGGCCTCGACGAGCTCGCCCGTCCAGCCGGCGTCGCCGAGCGGGTAGCCGTCGCGCTGGCGCACCTCGCGCCGGAGCATCGTGTTGATGGTGAAGAAGCTCGACCACATGAGGAAGTTGCCCGCGTTGACGCGGTCGGCCGAGCGGCGGGCGATCGAGGCCCAGCGGTAGAAGCGCGCGCGCGCGGCCACGCACGCCTCCTGCACGGCCTCCGGGCTCATGCGCGCCGGCGTGAACGGGACCATGTTGTAGCGGTAGGCCGGGTCGAGCCACCAGGCGTCGAAGAGCAGGCGGCCCTCGGCCTGGAGGCGCGCATAGAGCGGCGTGCCGGGGAAGGGCGTCAGGTGGTTGAAGGCGGCGATGTAGAACCGGTGCCGCTCAGCGAACGCGACCGCCTCGCGCACGCTCTCGGCCGTGTCCTCGTCGTACCCGACGACGAACGTCACGTAGAGCCGCACGCCGTGGCGACGCAGGTTGGCCAGCGCGCGCTCGTAGCCGCCGCGCATCGTGTTGAAGCGCTTGCGCATCTGGCGCAGGTTCTGCTCGTTGAGCGTCTCGAAGCCGATCAGCACGCCCTGGCAGCCCGAGCGCACGAGCAGGCGCAGGAAGTCCTCGTCGTGGGCCGCGTTGATGCTCGCCTGCCCGACCCACTTCACGCCGAGCGGGATCAGCGCCTCGTAAAACGCCTTCGCCTCGGCGAGGTTGGACGTCAGGTTGTCGTCCACAAAGAAGAGCAGCTTGCGCCCCGTCGCCTGGACCTCGCGGATCTCGCCGAGCACGTCCTCGATCGGGCGGCGCTTCTGCGTGGCGCCGAAGTAGGACTGCACGGCGCAGAACTCGCACGTGAAGTGGCACCCGCGCCCGGCCTCGACGAGCCCGATGGGCAGGTAGCGCTTGCCGGCGAAGATGCGGCGGTCCGGGCGGATGCCGCCCAGGTGGGGCCGGCCCTCGCCGCGGTAGACGCGCCGGAGGCGCCCGGCGGCGGCATCGGCGAGCACGGCCGGCCAGACGCCCTCGGCCTCGCCGACGACGATGGCCTCGGCGTAGCGCGAGACCTCCTCGGGCACGAGCGTGGCGTGGAAGCCGCCCATGACGACCGGCACGCCGCGGCGGCGGTACTCGGAGGCGATCTGGTAGGCGCGCTTGGCCGTGTACGTCTCGACCGAGATCGCCACCAGGTCCGTCTCCTCGTCGAACGGGATGGGCTCCATGCGGTCGTCGTAGAAGCGCACGTCGACGCCCGGAGGCGTCAGGCCGGCAAGCGTGGCCGGCGGGAGCGGCTCCATCTGCCAGGCCTTGATGTAGGGCTGGCCGGGGTTGCGTCCGATGCAGGGGTGGACGAGCGTGAGGCGCATGGGGCCGGGGCGTCAGCGTTCGGGGGGCACGGCAGCCGCCGCACGTGGCAGCCGCGGCGCGACGGCGGGGATCTGCGCGGGCGGGCTCAGGCGACGGCGGCGCGCGGCGCGGTGCGCTCGGGGCCGAGCCCGAGGCGCCAGTCGCAGGTGTAGAAGCGGTGGAGGCGCCGCGCGTAGTAGCGGTAGCCGAGGTTGGTCGCCAGCGCGAGCGCGAGCTGGGTGCGCGCGCCGGCCAGGCGGTGCGCGATGCCGCGCCAGCGGTAGGTCTGGAGCCACGCCCGCTCCGTGCCGCGCAGGAGCGTCTCCGGCGACATCCGCGCCGGCTCGAAGACGACGTGCTGCCCGTCGTAGAGGCTCCAGTCGTGCGTGAGGATGCGACCCTGGGCCTCGAGGCGGCGGTAGAGCGGCGTGGCCGGGAAGGGCGTCAGGATGGCGAAGCGCGGCAGGTCCACGCAGGCGTCGTGCACGAACGCGGCCGTCTCCTCGAACACGTCCGGCGTGTCGGTGTCGTAGCCGAACACGAAGCAGCCCATGACGGCGATGCCGTGGCGGTGGAGCGTGCCGAGCACGGCGCGGTAGGCCTCGGCGGGAGCGGTGCGCCCGCGTCCGGCGGGATCGGCGGCGTTGAAGCGTTTGTGCGTCTCGGCGAGCGTGGCGTCCGAGAGGCTCTCGAAGCCGATCAGGAGGGCGCGGCAGCCCGAGCGCGCGGCCAGGTCGAGGAGCTCCTCGTCCTGCGCGATCAGGACCGTGGCTAGGCCGCCCCACGTCACGCGAAGCGGGATGAGGGCCTCGAAGAGCGCCTTGGCGTAGGCCACGTCCGCGATCAGGTTGAGGTCGAGGAAGAGCAGGCGGCGCGCGCCGCCGCGGCGGACGTCGTCGACCACGTCCGCGATGGGGCGCTGAAGCGGCCCGCCCCAGGCCGTCGGGACGACGCAGAAGTCGCAGCGGTGCTGGCAGCCGCGCGTGGCCTCGAGCGTGAACTGCTGCGCGACGCGCCCCGCCGGCAGCAACTCGCGACGGGCGTGGGGGCGCCCGGCGAGGCTCAGGCCGGGCGCCTGCGCGTAGCGTGGCCGAAGGCGCCCGGCCGCGAAGTCGCGCAGCAGTTCAGGCCACGTGTCCTCGGCATAGCCCGTCACGACGGCGTCGGCGTGGGCCTGCGCCTCGTCGGGCACGAGCGTCGGGTGGACGCCGCCGAGCACGACCGGCACGCCGCGCGCGCGCAGGCGGTCGGCGAGGGCGTAGGCGCGCGGCGCCGTACCCGTGATGGCGCTGATGCCCACCAGGTCCGCCTCGAGTGCGTCGGGCACGTCGGCGATGCCTTCGTCGATGAGCGCGACCTCGTGCGGGAGGTCTTCGGGGACGAGCGCGGCGAGCGTCGTGAGCGTCAGCGGCGCGTAGCGCATCTGCTTCTTCCAGACGCCACCGCGGTGGCGGTAGAGCGGCCCGCGCGGCGAGACGAGGGCGATGCGGAGCGGGCGCGTCATGGCGAGCTGGCGCGAAGGGTCGTTGAAGGTAGTGGGCAGACGCCTCCGCCGCAACGGGCTCTGCGCTGCCGCAACGGGCCCTGCGCCGCGTGCGGTGGCAGGGCCGGAGCAGCGCCGTGCGGCCTTTTTGCCGCTTTCCCGCGAAACGGCGCCCTCCGGCGGATGGTATTTTGGCCCTTCTACCGCACTCAGCCGCCGCCCCAATGTCCGAGCCCCGCTTCCCCGCTGCCGACGTCTTCGCGCATCCTGACGTGGAGCGCGAGATCCTGGCACGCTGGGACGCCGAGGACACGTTCGCGCGCAGCCTCGCCCTGCGCGAGCAGGCGCCGCCGTTCGTGTTCTACGAGGGGCCGCCCACAGCGAACGGCCGCCCGGGCATTCACCACGTGATGGCCCGTACCATCAAAGACCTCTTCTGCCGCTACAAGACCATGAAGGGGTTCCGCGTGGACCGCAAGGGCGGCTGGGACACGCACGGCCTGCCGGTCGAGATCGAGGTTGAGAAGGCGCTCGGGCTCGAGGGGCGGCACCAGGTCGAGGCGTTCGGGGTGGCGCGCTACAACGCCGAGTGCCGCCGCAGCGTGCTCCGCTACAAAGACCTCTGGGACGACCTCACGCGCCGCATGGGCTACTGGGTGGACCTGGAGCATCCCTATGTCACGTTCGAGAACCGCTACATCGAGTCGGTCTGGAACCTGCTCCGGCGCATCAGCGAGCGGCGCACCCCCGAGGGCGAGTCGTTCCTCTACCGCGGCCACAAGATCCAGTGGTACAGCCCCGCCAACGGGACCGTGCTCTCCAGCCACGAGGTCTCGCTCGGCTACCGCGAGGTGCAGGACCCGAGCGTGACCGTCCGCTTCCCGCTGCTCGACGAGGCCGGCCGCGAGACGGGCACGAGCCTGCTCGCGTGGACGACCACGCCGTGGACGCTGCCGGCCAACGCCGCGCTCGCCGTCGGCCCGGAGATTCGCTACGCGCGCGTGCGCCTCACGGGCGAGCACGGCGAGGAGCACGTCATCGTGGCCGAGGCGCTCGTCGGGGCCGTGCTGCGCGGCGAGGGCGAGACGGTCGAGACGATGCCCGGCGCCGCGCTCGTCGGGCGCCGCTACCGCCCACCGTTCGAGGCCTTTCGCGAGCAGCTCGGGGCAGAGGCCGCCTGGCGCGTCGTCCCGGCCGACTACGTCACGACCGAGGACGGCACGGGCGTCGTCCACACCGCCCCGGCCTTCGGCGCCGACGACTTCGCCACCGGCCAGAAGCAGGGCCTGCCCATGCTGTGCCCCGTCGGCCCGGACGGCCGCTTCGACGACACGCTGCCGCTCGTGGCCGGCCTCTGGTTCAAAGACGCCGACAAGCCGATCGCGCGCGACCTGCGCGCGCGCGGCCTGCTCTTCCGCCACGAGACCTACCTCCACAACTACCCTCACGACTGGCGCAAGGGCACGCCGCTCCTGTCGTACCCCGTCGAGAGCTGGTTCATCCGCACGACGGCCGTGCGCGACCGTATGGTCGCGCTCAACCGGACGATCCGCTGGCAGCCGGAGGGCATCGGGCAGGGGCGCTTCGGGCAATGGCTCGAAAACAACGTCGACTGGGCCATCTCGCGGATGCGCTACTGGGGCACGCCGCTGCCTGTCTGGGTCTCCGACCGCGACCCGGAGCACGTGGAGGTGATCGGCTCGGTCGAGGAGCTGCGCGCGCGCTGCGGCGGCGCCTTCCCTGAGGCCGCCCTCAACCCTGACACGGGCGCGCTCGACCTCCACCGCCCGTTCGTGGACGCGATCACGTGGCCCGATGGACGCGGCGGCACCATGCGCCGCGTGCCAGACCTGCTCGACGTCTGGTTCGACTCGGGCGCCATGCCGTTCGCGCAGTGGCACTACCCGTTCGAGAACGCGGACGCCTTCCGGCGCAACTTCCCGGCCGACTTCATCGCCGAGGGCGTCGATCAGACGCGCGGCTGGTTCTACACGCTGCATGCCATCGCCACGCTCGTCGAGGACTCGGTCGCGTACAAGAGCGTCGTCGTCAACGGCCTCGTCCTCGACGCCGACGGGCAGAAGATGTCCAAGTCGCTCGGCAACACCGTCGATCCGTTCGAGGCGCTCGCCGCGCACGGCGCTGACCCGGTGCGCTGGACGCTCGTGGCCTCGTCGCCGCCCTGGGAGAACCTCCGCTACGCCGACGAGGCCGTGCTCGAGACGCGCCGCCGCTTCTTCGGCACGCTCGTCAACACGTACCGCTTCTTCGCCACCTACGCCGCGCTCGACGGCTTCGACCCCGCCGCCGGCGGCGACGGCCAGCCGACCGAGCTCGACCGCTGGGTGCGCTCGCGCCTGGCCGCCACGACCGAGGAGGTGGACGCCGCGCTCGACGCCTACCACCCCACGCGCGCCGCGCGGGCGATCGAGACGTTCGTGGACGACCTCTCCAACTGGTACCTCCGGCGCAGCCGCCGCCGCTTCTGGGCCAAGGGCGACGCGCGCGGCGGCGCCGACGCCTCGGCCGACAAGCAGGCCGCCTACCAGACGCTCTACGCCTGCCTCGCCACGACCGCGCGTCTGATGGCGCCGCTGGCGCCCTTCGCGGCCGACTGGCTCTGGCGCGCCCTCGCTGGCACCACGGCCGACTCGGTCCACCTCCAGGACTTCCCCGCGCCCGAGGCCGGCGCGCGCGACGAGGCGCTCGAGACGCGCATGGCGCTCGCGCGCGCCGTCGTCACGGCCACGCTCGCCCTCCGCAACGACGCCGGCCTCAACGTGCGGCAGCCGCTGGCGGCGCTCACGGTCGTTGTGGGCACGGGCGGCGTGGACGAGGCCGCGCTGCGCTCGGTCGAGGCCGTCGTGCTGGACGAGGTCAACGTCAAGCGGCTCGTACCGGTCTCGGCCGAGAGCGGCGCCATCGCGCGCGCGGCCCGGCCCAACTTCAAGGCGCTCGGGCGCCGGCTCGGCAAGCAGATGAAGGCCGCCGCCGAGGCCATCCGCGCGCTCCCGCCCGAGGCCATCGCGCGCTACGAGGCCGAAGGCGCGCTCGAGCTGGCGCTGCCCGGCGGCGCGGCCGTGCGCCTCGGGCCGGGCGACCTCGAGATCACGAGCGAGGGCGTGGGCGGGCAGCCCGTGCGCCAGGAGACCGGCGGCGGCTTCACCGTCACGGTCGCCCTCGAGACGGCGCTCGACGAGGCGCTGCGCGCCGAGGGCCTCGCGCGCGAGGTCGTCAACCGCGTGCAGAACCTGCGCAAGAGCGCCGGTTACCACGTCGCCGACCGCATCGCGGTGGCCTACGCCGCGCCGGACGCCGCCGCTGAGGCTATCGCCGCACACGCCGATTACATACGAACCGAGACGCTCGCGCTCGCGTTGGAGCGCTCCGACGTGCCGCCCGCCGGCGACGCGCAGGCGACGGTCACGCTCGGTGGCGCCGAGGTCTCGCTCGCCGTACGCGCGGCAGGCGCCGGCGCGGATTCCGGTACGGATCCCGACGTCTCGCGCGTTGCCGCCCCGGGCGTGTCCGATCCCGCCGACGCGGCCGGCGCCGACCGGCCGGCTACGCTCGCCGGCCCCGCCTGAGCGTTCCTCCACCTTTTTCAGCCTCCCCCTCCCGTGGCAACCCCCGAAACCGGCCGCCGCACCCCGTTCTCCGACGCCGAGCTCGACGAGTTCCGCGCCCTCATCCTCTCCAAGCGCGACGCGGCGCTCGAGGAGATCGAGCAGATGCGCGCGCAGCTCAAGGACGACCAGGAATCCGGCGGCGACTCCGCCTACTCGTTTCACATGGCCGACGCCGGCACCGACGCCATGGAGCGCGAGAAGCTCTACCTGATGATCTCGCGGCAGCAGAAGTTCGTGCGGCACCTCGAGCGCGCGCTCGAGCGAATCGAGAACAAGACGTACGGCATCTGCAAGGTGACCGGCAAGCCGATCGGCCGGGAGCGGCTGCTGGCGGTGCCGCACACCGAGACGTCTATCGAAGCCAAGCTCAAGGAAAAGCGTCCCTGAGGCGCCAGCCGCCGGTCCGCCCGGCTCTCTTCATGCGCGTTCTCTGGGTCACGCTGGCCATCCTCCTGGCCGACCAGGCGACCAAGGTGCTCGTCCGCCTGACGATGTACCCCGGCGAGTCCATCCCCGTCGTGGGGCAGTTCTTCCGGCTCACGTTCACCGAGAACCCGGGCATGGCGTTCGGGCTCGAGCTCGGTAGCAAGCTCTTCCTGACGCTCTTCTCGGTCATCGCCACGTTCCTGATCGTGCTCTACCTGTGGCACGTGCGCCGCGCGCCGTTCGGCTACCGGCTCGCGCTCGCGTGCATCCTCGGCGGCGCGGCGGGCAACGTGATCGACCGCGTGTTCTACGGCCTCGTATGGGGCTACGGGCCTCTGTTCTACGGCAACGTCGTCGACTTCATCCACCTCGACGTGTGGCGCGGCTTCCTGCCGGCGTGGGTCCCGCTCGTGGGCGGCAGCTTCTTCGCGCTCTTCCCGATCGGCAACATCGCCGACCTGGCGATCATCGCGGGCGTAGTGCTCGTGCTGCTCTACCAGGGCCCGTTCCACGACCAGATCCGCGCTGAGGCCGTCGCGCCCGACCGCCTGCAGGAGAGTACTGCCGTACCCGCGGGAGCGGCGCCCTCTGTGCCGGCGCCCTCCGTGCCGGCGCCCTCCGTGCCAGCCGGGAAACTCTCCGGCAACGGGCATGCGACGCCGTATCCTGCTCCCGGCCCGCAGCCCGCACGCGCTCCGGACGCCGCGGCCGACTCGCGTCCGCCGCTTGCCTGAACGGCCGCCCACCCGACGCGCGCTTCCCGCCGTTTTCGGCAAGGGAGCTTTACCAAGTCGCTAGTTTTCACGTTCGATTGAAAACGTCCGAGAACCCGTGACCCAGCCGCCCGCCGCCGTGGACCAGCGCCGCATCCGCAACTTCTGCATCATCGCCCACATCGACCACGGCAAGAGCACCCTCGCCGACCGCCTGCTCGAGGCCACCGGCACGCTCTCCAGCCGGGAGATGCAGGAGCAGGTGCTCGACTCGATGGACCTCGAGCGCGAGCGGGGCATCACCATCAAGAGCCACGCCATCCGCATGGCCTACACGGCGGCCGACGGCGAGGAGTACGTGCTCAACCTCATCGACACGCCCGGCCACGTCGACTTCACGTACGAGGTCTCGCGTGCGCTCCAGGCCTGTGAGGGCGCTATCCTCGTCGTGGATGCAGCGCAGGGCATCGAGGCGCAGACGATCTCGAACCTATACCTTGCCCTCGGCTCGGACCTCGAGATCATCCCCGTCCTTAACAAAGTCGACCTGCCGAGCGCCGAGCCCGAGCTCGTCGCGCAGTCGGTGACCGACCTCATCGGCGGCGATCCGGCCGAGGTCCTCCACGTGAGCGCCAAGACCGGTCAGGGCGTGCCCGAGGTGCTCGAGGCCATCGTGCGCCGCGTGCCCCCGCCCAAGGGCGACCCCGAGGCGCCGCTCCAGGCGCTCATCTTCGACTCGACGTTCGACACCTACCGTGGCTCGATCGTCTACGTGCGCGTCGTCGAAGGCACGCTCCGCAGGGGCGACCCGATCCTGTTCATGGCGACCGACCGCAGGTACAACGCGGAGGAAATCGGCCACCTCAAGCTCGGCATGCACGCCGTGGACGCGCTGCGGCCTGGCGAGGTCGGCTACGTGATCGGGTCGGTGAAGGACGTCAAGGACACCCGCGTCGGCGACACGCTCACGCATGCCCGCCGCCCGGCCGAAGCGCCGCTGCCGGGCTTCCGCGACGTCAAGCCGATGGTCTTCTCCGGCCTCTACCCGACCGACTCGGACGACTTCGAGGACCTGCGAGCCTCGCTCGACCGGCTCCAGCTCAACGACGCCGCGCTCACCTACGAGCCCGAGACGAGCGCCGCGCTCGGCTTCGGCTTCCGCGTCGGCTTCCTCGGCATGCTCCACATGGAAGTGGTGCAGGAGCGTCTCGACCGCGAGTTCAACCTGGACATCGTGACCACGATGCCCAACGTGCGCTACACGGTGCAGCTCACCGATGGAGAGGAGGTCGAGGTCGAGAACCCGTCTGAGATGCCCGATACGGCGCGCATCGCCGAGATCCGCGAGCCCTACGTCAAGGCGCAGATCATCACGCCGACCGAGTACGTCGGCGCGCTGATGAAGCTGTGCCAGGAGCGGCGCGGCACCTACGTCACGCAAGAGTACCTCACGCAGGACCGCGTGGACTTGCAGTACGAACTGCCGCTCGCCGAGATCGTGTTCGACTTCTACGACCGCCTCAAGTCGGTCAGCCGCGGCTACGCGTCCTTCGACTACGACTTCATCGGCGAGCGCCCTTCCAAGCTCGTCAAGCTCGACGTGCTGCTCAACGGCGACCCCGTCGATGCGCTCTCGACGATCGTGCACCGGGACAAGGCCTACGAAATGGGCCGGCGCCTGACGCAGAAGCTGCGCGAGCTCATCCCGCGCCAGATGTTCGACGTCGCCATTCAGTCGGCTATCGGCTCCAAGGTCATCGCGCGCGAGACCGTCAAGGCGCTGCGCAAGGACGTGACGGCTAAATGCTACGGCGGCGACATCAGCCGCAAGCGCAAGCTGCTCGAGAAGCAGAAAGAGGGCAAGAAGCGCATGAAGCAGGTCGGCGCCGTAGAAGTGCCGCAGGAGGCGTTCCTGGCCGTGCTCTCGATGACGGACTGATGCCGGGTGACGGACTGATGCCGGGTGACGGACTGATGCCGGGTGACGGACTGATGCCCGCGGCCGTACGCTCGCTGCCGCGCCTGCTGCCGCGCCTGCTGCTGCTCGCCGCGCTCGCGGCCGGGGGTGCACCGCGGGCCGAAGCGCAGGACGTGCTCGAGATGCTGCGCGCGCAGCGCCGCGACGCGCGCCTGGCCGAGATCGTGCGCGAGATCGTTGCGGCGCGCGACGGGCGCCTGCCGCTGCGCCCGCCGCACGTGCTCGGCGAACCGGATCCGTTCATGGTCCGCCACGATGCGGCCGTCGCGCGCCGTGCCTTCCTCCGCGACAGCCTCGCGCAGGCCGAGCGCGACCGCCTGGCGCGCCTCGCCCCGCCCGTGCTCGAGTGGGTGCGCGTGCCGGCCGACCGCCAGTACTCGTTCCTGAGCCGCTTCGGCGAGACGTTCTGGCGTGTCGCCTCCACGTACGAGGCGCTCCCGATGGACACGCGCCCCACGCTCGAGCTGCGTGGGCGCCTCACGGCCGTCTTTGGCGCGCCCACGCGCAACGCCGCCGCCGCCGCGCAGGAGCGCTACAGCGGCAGCGAGCACGTGCAGTTCGAGTACTGGCTCGTCGTCAACGACTCCATCCCCCTGCTCGTGCTCGACACCGACGGGCCGTTCGGGCGCGGCCTGCTCGTCGCCGGCGACGAGCGCCACGAGCACCTGCTGCCGCAGCTCAAGGCCGCGCTCTCTGAAAAGCTCCTGGACGTGCGCGCGCCGCTGCCCTACGTGGACTACTACCACAGCTTCGAGCAGCGCCAGTGGTTCCGCGCCGGCTTCGACGGCGAGCAGTACTTCACGGTGCCGGTGCGCACGCCGGCCTGGGCGCGCAACTTCGCCGGCGAGCGCTGGATGATCCACCGCTAGCGCCTGCTACCAGGAGGCGCCCGCACGGGGCGCTGCGGCCCCGCATCCCGGAGGCGCGCCGGCCGTAGCTTGGCGCCCTGCGCTCATCCCTCCCGCGCCCTGCAACCCCGCGTGACCGACCCGCCCGCTACCCCGCCTGCCCGCCGCGCCCGGCGCTCCCAGGGCCGCTCGCCCGCGAGCCGCCGCGAGGCCATCCGTGAGAACGTCCTGTTCTGGGTCAAGGCGATCCTCGTCATCCTGCTGCTGCGGGCGTTCATCTTCGAGCCGTACCGCATCCCGTCGGAGTCGATGGAGGACACGCTCCTCGTGGGCGACTTCCTGATCGTCTCGAAGCTGCACTACGGCGCGCGTACGCCCGAGACGATCGGGCTCCCGCTGACGCAGATCTATGTGCCCGGCCTTCGCCTGCCGCAGACGCGCCTGCCGGGCTTCTCCTCCCCGCAGCGTGGCGACGTGGCCGTCTTCAACTACCCCGCCGATCGCGACGTGGTGCGCGGCGCCATCCCGGACGCGCTCCCGGCCGAGCGGCGCGCGCCCTACATCAAGCGCCTCGTCGGCATGCCCGGCGACACGCTGGCCGTGCTCGACAAGGTGCTCCACATCAACGGGCAGCCGCAGCCGCTCGGCCCGACGATGAAGCAGCGCTGGCGCGTCGTCTCGCCCGGCGCCGATCGCCCCACGGCCCGCGCGCTCGAAGAGCTGGGCGTGTCTTACATCCCCGGCTCGGACGTCCGCCGCGCCGACGGCACCATCGCCACGCCGCGCCAGTACGACGTCGTCGCCCGCGCCGACCAGGCCCGCGCGCTCGAGGCCCGGCCTGACGTGGCCCGCGTCGTGCCGTTCGTCTACCCGGAGGGCGCCGAACTGCTGCTCGACCACATCGGGACGTGGAATCCGGACCAGTACGGGCCTGTCGTAGTGCCGGGGCGCGGCGTGACGGTCGCCCTCGACCGGCAAACCGGGCCGCTCTACGCCGAGACCATTCGCCGCCACGAGGGCCGCCGCGTCGCGGCGCTCTCCGATTCCACGTTCGCCATCGACGGGCAGCCGGCCGGGACGTACACGTTCGCGCAGGACTACTACTTCGCGATGGGCGACAACCGGGACAACTCGGTCGACGGGCGGGCCTGGGGCTTCGTGCCCGAGGACCACCTGATCGGCAAGGCCGTCTTCAACTTCATGTCCTGGCGCAGCCTCGTGCCGCCGGTCCCGCGCCTGGAGCGTTTCTTCCGGCCCATCCGCTGACAACGGCGTCCGCGCAGGGCGCTCCCGCAGGGCGCTCGCGCAGGGCGCTCGCGCACCCGCGTGCGAGACGCGCGCCCGACGTCGTTTTCTGCGGACGCGCCTCCTCTTTCCGCCTCCGCCGTGGAATCCGACGCTGCCCCCCACCCGCGCTCGCGCCGTAGCTCGCTCGGCGCCTGGCTGCGCGTCGTCGGCGGGTCGCTGCTGGTGGCGCTGCTCCTACGCGCGTTCGTCTTCGAGGCCTACCGCATCCCGTCCACCTCAATGACGGAGACGCTTCTCGTAGACGACTACGTGTTCGTCTCCAAGCTCGCCTACGGGCCGCGCCTGCCCACAACGCTCGGGCTGCCGTTCACAGGGCGCTACCTGCCGGGCGTCGAATGGCCCGTGCGCCGCCTGCCCGGCCTGAGTGAGGTCGCGCGCGGCGACGTAATCGTGTTCAACTACCCGCGTGCGTCCGGGCCCGTCGAACGGCGGATGCCCTACATCAAGCGTGCCATCGGGCTGCCGGGGGACACGGTCGTGATCCGGGCCAAGGAGGTGTTCGTCAACGGAGCGCCTTCGCCGCCGCCGCCGCAGGGCGAGCAGTTCTGGCGCGTCGCGCTGGCGCGCGAGTCGGCCTGGCCGGACGAGCCGCGCCTGGGCGCGCTCGGCCTGCGGGGCCGCACCGACCGCCTCGGGCCGCGCGAGCGCCTGGTCTCGGCCACGGCCGCCGCCGCGGCCCGCCTCGCGCAGGAGGAGGGCGTCGAGGCCGTAGCGCCGTACGTGCGCGACCCGCATGACGGCAGCGCCGCCTTCGCGCCCGAGCCGCAGAGCCTGGACGACTTCGGGCCGGTCGTGGTGCCGGCGCGGGGGCTCACCGTCCCGCTCGACGAGACCACGTGGCGCCTCTACCGCGACACGATCGAGCGGCACGAGGGACGCTCGGTGGGGCGCGTCGCCGGCGGCTTCGAGATCGGAAGTCGGCCCGCGACCGAGTACACGTTCACGCAGGACTACTACTTCGTGCTCGGCGACAACCGCGACGACTCGGCCGACAGCCGCACGTGGGGCTTCGTGCCCGAGAGCCACCTGATCGGCAAGGCCGTGACGGTCTACCTCTCCGTAGACCGCCAGGCCGGACGCCCGCGCTGGGAGCGCACCTTCCGCCCGATCCGCTGACGCGGCCCTGCCAACGCGGCCTCGCCGACGAACCCGCCCCCGCCATGCGCCTCGCCGACCTCAACCTCGCCGGCCTCCGCTTCCGCTCGTCCGCCGACGTCTTCGAGGCCCTGCGCGCCGCCTGCGAGACGAACCCGGACGTGGCGCAGTTCGAGACGATCGGGCACAGCGAGCAGGGGCGGCCCATCGCCGGCGTCACGCTCGGCTACGGCCCGCGCACGGTCAGCCTCGTCGCCGGCGCCCACGCCGACGAGCCGGTCGGGCCCGAGACGCTCCGCACGCTCGTGCTCGAGGGGCTCGCCGCGCGCGACTGGGACGCGCCCGGCGGCGGGCTCGGCCCGCTCTTCGAGCGCGTCACGCTGCGCATCGTCCCGCATGTCAACCCCGACGGCGAGGCGCGCAACGCGGCCTGGATCCGGGCCTGGCCGGACCTCGGGGCGTTCCTGCGCGAGCGCCGCCGCGAGCCGCCCGGTCGCGACCTCGAGTTCGGCTATCCGGCCCTGCGTGCCGAGAACCGCGCCGCGACGGCCTTTCTCTTCGGGGCCGGCCCGGTCACGCTCCACGCAAGCCTCCACGGCATGGCTTTCTCCGAGGGCGCGCTCGTGCTCGTCGAGAAAGCGTGGCTGCCCCGCGCAGATGCGTTCCTGAGCGCCTTCCGCGCGCTTGCCGCCGCGGCCGGCCTCCGCCTGCACGACCACGACCGCACGCGCGAGCCGGGGGGCGACAAGGGCTTTGCCTACGGCGGGCCAGGCGTCTGGACCACTCCCGAGGGCGCCGCCATGCGCGCCTACTTCGAGCGGACGGGGGATCCCGAGACGGCCGCTCTATTCCACCGCTCGTCAATGGAGGAGGCCATCGCCGCGGCCGAGCGGCACGGCGCGGCGCGCCCGCGCTGCTTCGTGACCGAGCTGCCGCTGTTTCAACTCGCGGCGGCGTACGAGCCGGTGCCGGGCGAGCCGGCGCTGCTGCGGCGCTGGCAGGCGCTCCTGCCCGGGCTTGCCACGGCCGCCGCAGACCCCGAGCGCCTGGCCGCGCTCGCAGCGCCGTTCGGCGTGCGGCCGCTGCCGCTCGAGACGGCCGTGCGCGTCCACCTCGGCCTGCTCGACGCCGCGCTCGGCGACGTGCTCGGCGACGTGCTCGGCGAGGCGCCGGAGTGACCGGCATGGGCGGCCGTGCCCCGCACGAACGAGGCCCGCAACGAGGCCCGCATGGGCGAGGCCCGCATGGGCGAGGCCCGCATGGGCGAGGCAAACGGGTGACACGGGGGCGTCAGGTGGGGGCTGGATCTTCACCGGCCCCGCGCCTCTTGTGCCAGGCCCGCGCCTCTTGTGCCAGGCCCGCGCCTCTTGTGCCAGGCCCGCGCCTCTTACGCCAAGCCCCCGCCTCCCGTGAGACGACAGGTCATCGAGAAGCTCGAAATCCTCGCCGACGCCGCCAAGTACGACGTCTCGTGCGCCTCGAGCGGCAGCACGCGCGCCAACCCTGGCGACGGCCTCGGCGACAGCCGCGCGATGGGCATCTGCCACACCTACACCGCCGACGGCCGGTGCGTGTCGCTGCTCAAGCTGCTCTTCACCAACCACTGCATCTACGACTGCGCGTACTGCGTCAGCCGCCGCTCGGCCGACGTGACGCGCGTCGCGTTCACGGTCGAAGAAGTCGTCAGCCTCACGCTCGACTTCTACCGGCGCAACTACATCGAGGGGCTCTTTCTGTCGTCAGGCATCTTCAAGGACGCCGACACGACGACCGAGCGGCTCGTCCGCGTGGCGCGGGAGCTGCGCGAGACGCACCGCTTTCACGGCTACATCCACCTCAAGGTGATCCCGGGCGCGAGCCCGGAGTTGCTCGACGAGGCGGGGCGCTACGCGGATCGGCTCTCGGTCAACATCGAGATTCCCAGCGAGGCGGGCCTCAAGCGGGTCGCGCCCGAGAAGGACTACGCGAGCGCGCTCGGCCCGATGGCGCACCTGCGCGATCGCATCGCCGAGGCGCGCGAGGACGCGCGCAGGTCCGCCGGCACGAGCAAGTCCGCCGGCACGAGCAAGTCCGCCGGCA
>JBKBRC010000051.1:13828-16530 GCA_046292345.1 Rubricoccaceae bacterium | reverse complement strand
GCCCAGCTACGCGCCGCCGGCTGCGGCGATGCCTCCGCCGGCCGCGCCCCCGGCCGAAGGCCCTTCGGCCAACTAGTCGCACGTGACCCTCGCCGAATACACGGCCGATCGCGCGCGCCTTGTGGCGGGCGAGACGACGGCCGAGGCGCTCGTAGACAAGGCGCTCGCGGCGGCCACGCAGCACGCGGCGCTCACCGCCGTCGTGGCGGTGGCCGCCGACGAGGCGCGCGCCGAGGCCCGGGCGCTCGACGCGCGCCGGGCCGCCGGCCTACCGCTGCCGCCGCTGGCCGGGTTCGTGCTCGGCGTCAAGGACAACATCGCCGAGGCGGGGCGCTCGCTCTCGTGCGGCGCGCGCATGCTCGCGCCGCACCGCGCGCGCTACACGGCAACAGCCGTGGCGCGCCTGCGCGCGGCCGGCGCCCTGAGCCTCTTCCGTCTCAACTGCGACGCCTTCGGCATGGGCTCGACGGGGGAGACGAGCGTGCACGGGCCCACGCGCAACCCGCGCGCACCGGGGCGCGTGCCCGGTGGCTCCTCGAGCGGCAGTGCGGCGGCCGTCGCGGCCGGCTTCGTGCACGGCGCGCTGGGCAGTGACACGGGCGGCTCGGTACGCCTGCCCGCGGCGTTCACCGGCACCGTCGGCCTTAAGCCGACTTACGGGCGGGTGAGCCGCTACGGCCTCGTGGCCTACGCCTCGTCGTTCGACTGCATCGGCGCGCTCGCGCGCTCGGTGCCGGAGGCCGCCATGCTCCTGGGCGCCATGGCCGGTGCCGACCCGGCCGACGCGACGGCGTCCGGGCGGGCGGTGCCGGATTACGCGGCGGCCGTGGCGGCGGGGGCCGCCGCGCCGGACCTCCGCGGGTGCGTCATCGGCGTGCCGCGCAGCTTCCTGGCCGAGGGACTGCACGAGGGCGTGCGCGCAGCGTTCGAGGCGGAGGCGGCGCGCCTGGTCGCGCTGGGCGCCACGCTCCGGGACGCCGCCCTGCCGCACGCGCACCTGGGCGTGGCCGCGTACTACGTCCTCACGACGGCCGAGGCCTCGAGCAATCTTGGACGGTACGACGGCATCCGCTTCGGCCACAGGGCGGGGGCGTCTTCTGCTCCTGCATCGGACGAGGAGAGCCCGGCCGCGAGCGGTGCGGGGGTGGAGGCGTTCTACGCCCGCAACCGGACCGAGGGCTTCGGCGACGAGGTGCGGCGGCGTGTGCTGCTGGGCACGTACGTCCTCTCGGCCGGCTACTACGACGCCTACTACAACCGCGCCCAGCGCGTGCGCCGCCTCATCCGCGACGACGTGCTCGGCGCGCTCGCGGAAGCCGACGTGCTCCTTCTGCCAACTGCCCCCGCGCCGCCCTTCCGGCTGGGCGAGGCGCTCGCCGATCCGCTCCAGATGTACCTCTCGGACGTGTTCACGGTCACGGCGAGCCTGGCCGGCGTGCCGGCACTCGCGCTCCCGGCCGCGGGCTGCGCCGATGGCCTCCCCGTGGGGATTCAACTCGTCGGCCGGCCGTTCGGCGAGGCCGATCTGCTCCGCGTGGGGGCGGCCCTCGAAGCGGCGCAGAAGTGACGCGCCGCGCCCTTCCACAAAGCCGACGCGTGGCTAACTTGGCACGCTTCGCTCCCGCTCGCTTTCCCCTCGCACCATGTCCGTTCTCGTAGGAAAAGACACCCGCCTCGTCGTCCAGGGCATCACTGGTAAGGAAGGCTCGTTCCACGCCGAGCAGATGATCGCCTATGGCACCCACGTCGTCGCGGGCGTCACGCCCGGTAAGGGCGGCCAGCGCCACCTCGAGCGGCCGCTCTACAACACCGTCCGCGAGGCCGTCGAGCAGGAAGGCGCCAACACGGCATGCATCTTCGTCCCCCCGCCGTTCGCCGCCGACGCTATCCTCGAGGCGGCCGACGCGGGCATCGAGACGATCATCTGCATCACTGAGGGCATCCCGGTGCAGGACATGATCCCGGTGGTGCCGTTCGTCAAGAAGAAGGGGGCGCGCATGGTGGGGCCCAACTGCCCCGGCGTGCTCACGCCCGGCACGAACACCAAGGTCGGCATCATGCCGACGATGATTTTCTCGGACGGCCCGGTGGGCGTCGTCTCGCGCTCGGGTACGCTCACGTACGAGTGCGTGGACCAGCTCACGCGTGCCGGCCTCGGCCAGACGACCGCCGTTGGCATCGGCGGCGACCCGATCATCGGCACGCGCTTCATCGACGCGCTCGAGCTTTTCGAGGCGGACCCGGCCACGGAGGCCGTCGTGATGATCGGCGAGATTGGCGGCTCGGCCGAGGAGGAGGCGGCGCGCTTCGTCAAGGAGCACATGACCAAGCCGGTCTTTGGCTTCATCGCCGGGCGCACGGCGCCTCCGGGGCGCCGCATGGGCCACGCGGGCGCGATCATCTCCGGCGGCACCGGCACCGCCGAGGAGAAGCTCAAGGCGATGCGCGAGGCCGGTATCACGACCATTGAGAGCCCGGCGGCGCTCGGCGAGACGGTGCGTCAGCACTTCGCGCAGGTCGCCTGAGGCAGCGGCCGCCTGCGGCGGCTGCGCGCACCGGACCACTTCCTGCGCGGGGGCGCGGCGCACGAGCGCCCGCCCCCGCACGCTTTCCGCTGGCCAACGCGTCCGTCCGGCTAACGCCCCCGTCCGGCCAACGCCCCCGTCCGGCCAACGCCCCCGTCCGGCCAACGCCCCCGTCCG
>JBKBRC010000051.1:0-13728 GCA_046292345.1 Rubricoccaceae bacterium | reverse complement strand
AACGCCCCCGTCCGGCCAACGCCCCCGTCCGGCCAACGCCCCCGTCCGGCCAACGCCCCCGTCCGATGAACATTACCGACGTACGCTTCGTGCTCGCGGCGCCAACCTGGAACGCGCTGCCAGAGGGTGAGCGGGCCGAGGTGGCGTTTGTCGGGCGCTCCAACGTGGGCAAGAGTTCGCTGCTCAACGCGCTCGCAGGGCGCAGAGCCCTCGCGCGCACGAGCAGCACGCCAGGTAAGACGCAGACGCTCAACTTCTACCTTGCCAACGCGGAGCCGGACGGACAGGGCGGGCTCAGGGGTGGCTTCTTCCTCGTCGACGTGCCGGGGTACGGCTACGCGAAGGTGGCCCAGGCGCAGCGCGCGGCGTGGCAGCGTCTGGTGGGGCGCTACGTCACCGAGCGTCCGCAATTGCGGGCCGTCGTACAGCTGATCGACAGCCGCCACGCGCCGACGGCGCTCGACGAAGAGCTGATAGCCCTCCTGCGCGAGAGCGGAGCCGCGCACCTGATCGCGCTCACCAAAGCTGATAAGCTCTCGGGTAACGGGCGCGCCACGGCGCGCGCCGCGCTCGAGCGGCATCTTGCGCCCTACGGACTCGAAGTGCCCGTTGTGCTTACGTCGGCAGAGAAGCGGGACGGCATCGCGGAGCTGCGCGCCTGGATCGGCGCGCTGCTCTGAGCGTCATGCGCCGGCAACCCCCGCCGTCCACGGGAGGAGTGCCCGCGGGGAAGAGTGTCCGGAGAGGCCTTCCGGTGTGCGAGCGGCGGAGGGCTCAGAGCTGCTGCTCGCCGGACGTCTGCGGGGCCGCCGGCTGCTGCGGGCCTGGCGTAACGCCAGGCGCCGGGGAGGCGTCGGGCGCCGGCGCTTCCCCGGCGCCCGGTGTGGGCTCCGCGGCGGGGGAACCCTCGCCGGGTGCGGAGGGCACCAGGCGCTCGACGTCTACGCCGGCCAGGCGGCTCATCTCGAGCGTCTCGGAGCCGTCCTCATGGCGCAGCGTGGCGAGGTTGCCGCTCATCTGGAGCGTGTAGAGGCGGGTGCCGGTGGCGTCGGTGATCGTGAGCCGGTCGTCCGCAGCCAGGCTGTACTCGCCGCGCGAGACATCGGAGCCGCTCATGCGGACGAGCTCACCCTGCGGCGAAAACTGGAGGCGCACCTCTTCAGAGGGTACGTTGCCGTCCACGCGCGTCACGACCCAGGTGCCGAGGAGATCGGCCGCGACCTCCTGCGACGGGAGCGGTTCCACCTCTACGGCCGGCTCCGGCTCGGAGCGGCACGCAAGGAGGAGCAGAGGCAGCAGCGCGAGCGAGAGGCGAGGCATAGCGGAAAAGACGGGAGAGCGGAAGGGCTTTACGCCAGCGGTCCGGGAACGTTCGCCCGGCAGCCGGACATGGCGCGCGCTAGCGGACGCGTACGAGGTGGGTACGCGAGGGGCCGTCGCGGCTCCCGAGCACGAGCGTATCGCCGCGCAGCCGGAAGACGAACTGCTCGGTACCCTGCTCATCGGCGAGCGTGAGCAGCGAGTCGTCGGCCACGAAGAAACGTGCGTCGTACGACTGCGGCGTCCCCTCGGCCGGTACCGAGACGATGCGGGCGCGTCCGTCGGCGAAGAACGTGTAGCGCATCCCGAGCGAGTCGGCGTCGGTCGCCTGGCGCCACGTTCCAGCAAGGCGGTCGCCGGGACGGTCGGTGCAGGCGACGAGGAGCGTCAGGATCAGGAGCGCCGCAAGGCGGCAGGCGGCGGGCATGGGCGAGCGCGCAGGAGAGGGGCGGGTAACTTACGCGGCCCGTCTGCTTCCCGCGCCCATGCTGCTCGACACGCCCGTCGTCGCGTTCCTGCTCATCCTGAACGGCCTCACCGGCGCGTACACGTTGCTCGTGGACGGCTCGCTCGTCGGCCGTTGGGCGTTCCGCCCGGCCGAGGCGCACCGCGAGTGGTACCGCTGGCTGACCGCCGGCTTCGTGCACGTGGGCTTCGGGCACTTGCTTTTCAACCTGCTCACGCTGTTTTTTCTCGGGCCGCCCGTGGAGCTGCAGCTTGGCGCGTGGCGCTTCCTGGCGCTCTACGTCGGCTCGGATCTCGCGGCGAACGCGCTCACCTACTGGCGGCACCGGCAGAACCCGGCCTACTCAGCCGTGGGCGCGAGCGGGGCGATCGCGGGCGTCGTGTTCGCATTCTGCCTTTTCCGGCCGCTCCAGCCGCTCTACTTCATGTTCATCCCGGTGGGGATCCCGGCCATCGTGTTTGCCTTCGCCTACCTCGCGCTCTCAGCCTACGCGGCGCAGCAGGGCGGCGGGCGCATTGCGCACGAGGCGCACCTCGGTGGCGCGCTAGGCGGGCTCGCGCTGACGATTCTGCTCTACCCGGCCGCGGTAGGCATTTTCCTGCGTGGCCTCGGGCTGTAAGCTACGCCGGTGGGCCCTCGCCGAGCAGGACGCGCAGGAGCGACGGCCAGGCGTCGAACGTGAACACGCCCGGGCGGAGGTCCGCGTCGCCGCGGTACCAGGCGACCTGCCAGCCGGCCGCGCGCGCGCCGTCCACGTCGCTGTGCAATGCATCGCCGACGTAGAGAATGCCCTCGGGCGGGACGCCGGCGCAGCGCGCGGCGTGCGCAAACAGCGCCGGATCGGGCTTCATCGCGCCGACCTCCTCGGAAATCACGACGGCCCGCGCGGCCCGGGCAAGACGTGGGAAGCGGGCCAGTTTTGCCCGTTGCTGCTCGGCAAATCCGTTTGTGAGCAAGCCCACAGGGAAGCGTGCCGCGATCGCCTCGAACGCAGCCTCCGCGCCCGGCGTCCACGTCCAGTGCGTGCCGTAGGCCTCGAGGTAGGCGTCGCTGAGCGCTTCCGGGCAGAGCCCGCGCACGCCGGGGGCGTCGAGCGTGCGCGCGAAACGGAGACGCTTCAGGTCGGCGTTGGAGATGGCGCCGGCAGCGTAGTCGCGCCAGAGCGGCGCGTTGTGTCGGCGGTAGGTGTCGCAGACGGCCTCGAGCGGCTGCGCGCCCAGGCAGGCACTGTGCCGGCGGTACACGTCGGCAAGCGCGGCGCGTTCGGCGCGGCGGTGGTCGAGCAGCGTGTCGTCGAGGTCGAAGTAGACGAAGCGGGGGCGCATCGGGGCGTCCGGGAGGAGTGGGGCAGCCGGAGGCGTCAGAGCGCGCGTTCGAACAGCGCGTACTCCTTGTCGCGTACGGCGCCGAGGTTCTCGAGTGCGTTGATGAGGCGCGTGTTGGTCTCGAGCACCCAGCTCATCTCGCACGCGTCGAAGCCCTTTCGGCGGCCCGTCCGGATCGTCTCGTAGATGAGCGGCACGTCGAAGGCGCGGCCCTGGTGCTCGGGGAGGACGCCCATGAGCGGCATGCGCAGTTCGTGCACCGCGCCGAAGCGCGCGTGCGCGAGCAGGCGTGGCAGCCCGAGCGGGAACAGGCGCCCGTCGGGCACGTGGCGGAGGGCGGCGTTCACATTGGGCAGCGAGACCGAGAAGGCGACCGGCTCGCCCGAGAGCTCGGCGAACAGGAACAGATCTGGGTCGAGGATTTGCTTGAGGTCGGCGGCGAGGTGCTGCGCTTCGGCCTCGGTGTAGGGCACGTGGCCCCAGTTGCCGGCCCAGCCGGCGTTGTAGATGCGCATGGCAGCCGCGACCTCCTGGCCGAGGCGACGCCTGTCGAGGGGGCGGACACGCAGGTCCGGGTGGCGGCGGTAGACAACGTCCACGCCGCGCTTGAAGCGGGCATGGTCTACGTTGGCCGCGTGCACGTAGTAGGCCCACATCGTCATCACGCGCGTCAGGCCGTGCCGCGTGAGGAGGCGCTCGTAGTAGGGCGGGTTGTAGGGCATCAGAATGAACGGCTCGCGCAGGAAGCCGTCCACGAGCAGCCCGGCCGTGTCGTTGAGCGTCGGATTGGTCGGGCCGCGCATGGTCTTCATGCCGACGGCGCGGAGGTAGCCCGCGGCCGCGTTGAGCAGCGCGCCGGCCACGTCTTCATCCTCGACGCACTCGAAGAAGCCGAAAAAGCCCGCGCCGTCGCGGTGCGTCTCGAGGTGCCTGCCGTTGACGATGGCAGCGACGCGCCCCACGACGTGGTTGCCCCGCTCGGCCAGGAAGAGCGCCATGCGTCCGTGCTCGAAGAACGGGTTCTTCTTCGGGCTCAGCGTCTTCGCCTGTTCGGCGCGCAGCGGCGGCACGTAGAACCGATGCCCGGCGTAGAGGCGGTACGGGAAGTCCTGGAAGCGGCGCGCGTCAGCGGCAGTGCGCACGGGGCGCACTGCAACGGGGCCCGTCCCGGGCGGCAGGGCCACGGCAACGAGGTCGGGCTCGAGGTGGGCGTCGGGCATCGGCGGAGCAGGGAAGGCGGAGGCGGAAAATCGCACCGGCGCGCCTCGTGCGACCCTTCCCGGCGAATCGGTGCCCGCCGGGCAGGCTCTCGCGCCCGCCGGTCAGGCTCTCGCGCCCGCCGGTCAGGCTCTCGCGCCCGCCGGTCAGGCTCTCGCGCCCGCCGGTCAGGCTCTCGCGCTAGCCGGTCAGGCTCTCGCGCTAGCCGGTCAGGCTCTCGCGCTAGCCGGTCAGGCTCTCGGCGCCGTTGATGCCGCTCACGAGGCGCCCCGGGCCACCGTCGGGGCTGATGATGCCGTGCTTGATGCCGACGGAGCGGAAGACGTCGAGGATGCGCGCAAGGTCGTCGTCGGTGTGCGTGGCCATGTAGCTCGTGCGCATGATGGACTGCCCGCGCGGCACGGCCGGCGGCACGACGGCGTTGACGAACACGCCGGCCTCGAGGACGTCGCGCCAGAACGCGAGCGCGGTGTACATCTCGCCGATGACGACCGGGATGATGGGCGTCTGGCTCGTCCACACGTCGAAGCCGAGGGCGCGAAAGCCGTCGCGCATGTAGTCCGAGATGGCGGCGAGGCGGTCGAGGCGCTCGGGCTCGGCCTCAAGGATGTCGAGGCAGGCGAGCACAGTGGCCACGTTGGCCGGTGGCATGGACGCGCTGAAGATGTGCGCGCTGGCGCGGTGCCGGATGAACTCGATGGCGAGCTCGGAGCCGACGGCGAAGCCGCCGAGCGAGGCGAAGCTCTTCGAGAACGTGCCCGTGGTGATGGTCGGGCGGTCGCCGAGGCCGAAGGCGGCCGCCGAGCCGCGTCCGCCCGGCCCGACGACGCCCACGGCGTGCGCGTCATCGATCATCAGCGCCGCGTCGTACGTCTGGGCCAGTTCGACGAGCTCTGGCACGCGCGCGATCGTGCCCGACATGGAGAACACGCCGTCGGTGACGATGAGCTTGCCCGCGTCGGGGTTGTCGTTGGCGTGCCGCTCGAGCAGGAGCCGCAGGTGCTCCATGTCGTCGTGCCGGTAGCGGATCGTTTCGGCGAGCGAGACCTGCGTGCCGGCGATGATGCAGGCGTGGTTGTCCTTGTCCGAGAAGATAAGGTCGCCGCGGTCGGCCAGGGCCTGGATGACGCCCTGGTTGGTCATGTAGCCGGTCGAGAAGAGCACGCAGCGCTCGGTGCCCATGAAGCGCGCCAGACGCTCCTCGAGCTCGAGGTGGAGATCGAGCGTGCCGTTGAGGAAGCGGCTGCCGGTGCAGCCGGTGCCGTACGTGTCGATGGCACGCTTGGCCGCCTCGCGCACGCGGGGGTCGCTCGTGAGGCCGAGGTAGTTGTTCGAGCCGGCCATGATGACCTCGCGCCCGCCCACGAGCGCGCGCGTCCCCTCGGCCACCGAGATGGGGCGGAAGTAGGGGTAGAGGTCCTGCGCCTTCACACGGCTGAAGTCCCCCTCGGGTGCGAAGAACCGCTCGGCCTTGGCCAGCAGAGAGGGGGTGGCGCGGTGGGCGCTCGCGGCGGGGGCCGCCGGAGCGGACCGCTGACCGTGGAAGTCGGGAAGCGTCATGGGGATGCGTACAGCCGGCACGCGGCGTCGGAATCGCCTAAGATAGACCACGCGCCCTGTGGGAGGGGCACAGAAAGGGTGAAGCCCCCGGCTGCCGATCGGGGCGCCTCAGGGCAGGCGCACGCGCACGGCGATGGCTGCGTCGGGTGCGGCTCCGAGGACGACCGCGAGGTCCTCGCTCACGTCGAAGCCGGCGAGCTGCGCGTGTACGTAGGCGTCGAGCGCTTGCAGCGCGTAGGCGACGCCGACGCCGAGCACGGCCAGGTCGCGGTTCTGGCGCGCGTTGTCGCGCAGCGCGCGCGTGACGGCGGCCGGACGGCGCCCCGTGGCGTCCCACTCTGCGAAGAAGCGCGCGAACTCGTTGTCCGGATCGGGCACGGCGGGGTCGTTCTGCTCGCGCGAGACGTAGAGGAACGCGCGGCGCAGGCGCGTGTAGCGCCGCTGCGAGTAGGCCGCGAAGGCGCTCGTTCCCAGCACGGCCGCGGCCGCGAAGGGGGCCTTGGCGGGCTGCTCGTTGTAGAGCTGCCCCCAGCCCGGCGCCACGAGCGCGCGCCGGACGGCCCCCCGTGGGGAGCGGACGCGCACGCTGTCCGGTGGCGGCAGGGCCGCGCCCGCAGGCGGCGGGATCAGCGCGCCCACGGCGGCCGGCGGCGCGCCGGACGTGTCGGCCGGGGCGGTCTGCGCCCGCGGGCTGGCGGCGAGCACGGCGAGCACGGCGAGCACGGCGAGGCGCCCGCCCGAGCGCCCGGGCTCGCCCGGGCATGCAGGGCGTCTGCTGGCGCGCGCGGTCACGCGCCAGCGATCTGCTCGACGAGCCGCGCGAGGTCGTCGGGCGAGTAGTACGCGATCTCGATGCGCCCGCTGCCCGCGGCGCCGTGGCGCACGGCGACCTGCGTGGCGAGGGCCTCGCGCAGGCGCGCCTCGAGCTGCTCGACCTCGAGGCGGTCGCGCTCGGCGAGCACGGGGCGGGCGGGGGTGCTGTCGCCGCCGGGCTGGGGGGCCGGGGCGGCAGGCGCGTCGCTGCGCAGAGCCCGCGCGCGCCGCTCGACCTCACGCACCGAGAGCCCGTCGTCCATGATTGCGCGGAGCAGCGCCGTCTGCTGCGCCTCGTCCTCGATCGTGATGAGCATGCGCGCGTGTCCGCCCGTGATGGAGCCGTCGCGCAGGGCCGCCTGCACGCGCGGCGGCAGGCGCAGCAGGCGCAGCACGTTGGTGACCGTCGTGCGGCTCTTGCCGACCTTGTCGGCCACCTGCTCCTGCGTCAGCCCGATCTCCTCGATGAGCCGCTGGTAGCCGAGCGCGACCTCGATCGGGTTGAGGTCCTCACGCTGCACGTTCTCGACGATGGCCATCTCGAGCATGGCCTCGGTGTCGGCCTCGCGTACGAACGCGGGAATCTTGCGCAGGCCCGCGCGCCGCGCCGCGCGCAGGCGGCGCTCGCCCGAGATGAGCTCGAACCGACCCTGCCCGAGCGCGCGTACGGTGATCGGCTGAATGATGCCGAGCTGGCGGATGGAGGCGGCGAGCTCGTCCAGCGCAGTCTCATCGAAGTCCTTGCGCGGCTGGTACGGATTGGGGCGGATGGCCTCGACCTCGAGGTCGGCCACGCGGCCGGCCAGACGCACGCGGTCCTCGAAGTGGTAGAGCCGGCTGGCCGGGCGCGCGTCGTCGTGCTCGTCGGCCGGGGCCGACGAGGCGGAAGACTGGGGGAGGAGGGCGCCGAGGCCCTTGCCGAGGGCGGCTTTCTTGGTGGCCATGAAGGCGGAGACCGAAGGCTTTGCGGAGGGGCGGCGGGCAGGACGCCCGAGGAGGGTCAGTCGCGCGGCTTGTCTGAAGCCGCATGGGCGGGCTCGCCGGCGCGCGAGGGTTCGTTGGCGCGCGAGGGTTCGTTGGCGCGCGAGGGCAGCACGAGGCGCTCCGGCGCGCGCGCCGTCTCCGGCGACGCGGACGTGACGTTCGGCGTGGCTCTGGCTGCCGCAGGGGGCGCGGCCGGGGGCGTCGCCGGGACGCGCAGGTGCGGCGCGGCGGCCGTCTCCACGCCGTCGGCGGCCTCGGGCGCGGGCGTCAGGTAACGCTGGTTGTTGCGGATGATCTCGGCCGCGAGGGCCATGTAGTTGCGCGTCCCGGCCGAGAGCGCGTCGTAGAGCAGCACCGGCTTGCCGAAGCTGGGCGCCTCCGAGATGCGCACGTTACGCTGGATGACGGACTGGAACACGCGGTCGCCGAAGTAGCGCCGCACCTCGGCCGCGACCTGGTTGCTCAGGCGCAGCCGCCCGTCGTACATCGTCAGCAGCACGCCCTCGATCTCGAGCTCGGGGTTGAGATGCTGCCGGACGATCTTGATCGTGTTGAGTAGCTGCCCCAGCCCCTCGAGCGCGAAGTACTCTGTCTGGACCGGGATCAGCACCGAGTCGGCGCTGGTGAGGGCGTTGAGTGTCAGCAGGCCCAGGCT
This sequence comes from Rubricoccaceae bacterium, assembly GCA_046292345.1. Taxonomy (GTDB): domain Bacteria; phylum Bacteroidota; class Rhodothermia; order Rhodothermales; family Rubricoccaceae; genus JBKBRC01. Next base: position 5,387 of record JBKBRC010000051.1, on the reverse strand, counting down.
CGGCGGGCAGTCGATGACGACGAAGTCGTAGCGCCGGCGTGGGCGCGTGAGGGCCTTCTTGAGCACCTGCTCGCGCTCAAACAGCTCGATCATCTCGATCTCGGCGCCGACGAGGTTGATATGGCTCGGCACCAGATCCAGGAACGGCATCTCGGTTTGCAGCACGGCGTCCTCGGCCGAGACGGTACCCGTGAGCACCTCGTAGATCGACGCCTCGACCGTGCGCGGGTCGATGCCGAGCGAGGACGTGCCGTTGGCCTGCGGGTCCGCGTCGATCAGCAGGGTCGGGTGCTCCGAGGCCGCGAGCGACGCGGCGAGGTTGACGGCCGACGTCGTCTTGCCGACGCCGCCTTTCTGGTTCGCGACCGCGATGACCTTGCCCATGGAAGACGCTGCGTGGCGGCGCGACGGGCGCCGGGAGTTGCGGAGGACCGGGAAACTGCGGAGGACCGGGAAACTGCGGAGGACCGGGAAACTGCGGGCATGCGCGGGGCCGCTCGGCCCGTTCCAATATAGAGGCGCCGGGAGGCTCGCGGGCAGCGCCGCCGGGCTGGTGTGCTCCGCCGCAGAGCAGGCGCGGAGGCGCCGGCAGGGGCGGCCGAAGTGCCTCGACTCGGCGTGCCGGCGAACCGAATCCGCTGCCGTACGTTGGGGCTGTGCCGTCGCGCCCTGTTCTGCGCGCGGCCTGCCCGGCGCCAGACTGCCATGCAAATCGCCGCTACTCCGTCTGTGTGCGCCCTGCCCGACCTCGCGATCGAGGCTGTAGGGCTCGATCGCTTCGCCGAGGTCGAGGCGATCAACGAGGCCATCTTCGGCGAGCGGCGCGTCATCTACCGCCTCGACCGCGATGACCTCACGATCCTGCTCGCGCGCAGCGGCGGGGACGTCGTCGGCTTCAAGGTGGGCTATGGCGAGAGCGCGGGCGTGTTCTACAGCGCCAAGGGCGGCGTGCTGCCCGAGGCCCGGCGCGCCGGCGTGGCCCGCGCGCTCCTGTACCGGCTGCAGGACGAGGCGCGCGCGCTCGGCTACCGCCGCTTCGCGTTCGATACGTTCCCCAACAAGCACCCCGGAATGACGGTCCTGGCGCTCGCCGAGGGCTTCCGCGTGACGGCGGCCGGCTACAACGCCGCCTACCGGGACTACCGCCTCCGCTTTGAGAAGCCGCTCTGATCCTGAGAGCCGCTCTGGTCCTGAGAGCCGCTCTGCGCCGTGCCCCGGGGCAGCATGCAGGCGTCAGAACAGCGCGTAGATGAACGGCGCAAGCGCCGAGCCCTCGAAAGCGACCACGACGAGCCCGAGCAGCACGAGCAGCACGACGATGGGCGCGAGCCAGAACTTCTTGCGCACGCGCAGGAACTCCCAGAACTCGCGGATCACACGGGACTTGGACATCGCAGGCTAGGGGAGGGCACGGCCCGCACCGCTCGGCAGGCAAAGCGACGAGAGGAAAACGCTCGCCCGAGAAGATACGCAGGGGCGTGTGATCCGCAGAGGCGTCCGGTCTGCCGCCACGCGTAACATGCTTTGGCGGCGGCGCGTAGAGCCGCCGTCGCCCCTCCGCCATGCGCGCCGCAACGACCGAACTGCTCGAGGCCATCCGCATCGCGCTCGAGGCGCTGCGGGCCAACCGGCTGCGCGCGCTCCTGACGATGCTCGGCATCGTGATCGGTATTGTCTCGGTCACGTCCATGTTCACCGTCATCAACGGCATCGAGCGCGCGTTCGACCGTTCGATGGCCATCATCGGCGACGACGCGCTGTTCGTGCAGCGCGAGCCGTGGTTCACGACCGACGACGCCTGGCGCTACCGCAACCGCCGGCCCATCCCCGAAGACCTGGCGCCGTTTCTGGCCGCGCGCTCGCAGTACGCGGCCGCCGTGGCCCCCGTTACGGGTACCGGCGCGACCATCCGCCGCGGGGCAGACGAAGCGCGCGGCGTGAGCCTGGAGGCCTCCACGCCCGAGTACGCCGACACAGGAGGCGTGGACGTCGTCGCGGGGCGCTTCTTCAACGACGCCGAGGCGCGGGCCGGGCGCGCCGTCGTCGTGCTCGGGCACGACGTGGTCGAGGCGCTCTTCCCGGTCGAGGATCCGCTCGGCAAGCACGTCCGCATCCAGGGGCAGCGCTTCGAGGTCGTCGGCACGCTGGCGCAGCGCGGGTCGTTCCTCGGCCTCGTCTCGGCTGACAACCGCGCGGTCGTCCCGATCCAGACCTACCGCCGCCTGTTCGAGCGCGCGCCGGCCGTCTCGGTCAAGGTGCGTGTGGCGCGCCTGGAGGACCTGCCCGCGGCCGAGGCCGAGATCATCGGCCTGACGCGCCTCTTCCGCGGTCTCGATCCGCTCGCCGATGACGACTTCTCGGTCAACCGCCAGGAGCAGTTCCGGCAGCTCGTGCAGGCGATGCGCGTGGCCACGTACGGCGTGGGCATCTTCCTGACGGCACTCTCGCTCCTGGTGGGCGGCATTGGCGTGATGAACATCATGTTTGTGAGCGTGCGCGAGCGCACGCGCGAGATCGGCATCCGCAAGGCGCTCGGGGCCCGGCGGCGGGCCATCCTGGTGCAGTTCCTCGTCGAGGCGGTTACGCTGTGCCTCGTGGGCGGGGCGATCGGCGTGGCGCTCGCAGCGGGCGTGGCGGCGCTGATCAACCTCGTGTTCACGGCGGTGCTCTCGGCTGCGACGGTCGCGCTCGCGTTCGGCATCTGCGTCGTCGTGGGCATCGTGTTCGGGCTGGCGCCGGCGTGGCAGGCGGCGCGCGCGCGGCCCATCGACGCGCTCCGCTACGAGTGATGCCCTACCACGCCGAGCCTTCGTCCGGGGCCGTTGCCCCGCCCCGGGGTTCCTCGCCCCGCGCGCCCTCCGGCAGCGTCGCCTTAGCGGAGACGCTGCGCATGGCCTGGGGGGCGCTGCGCGCGAACGGCCTCCGCTCGGCGCTGACGCTCGGCGGCATGGCGGTCGGCGTGTTCTCGGTCATCGCGTCCGTGACGGCCGTGACGGTGCTCGAGCGCACGCTCCTCTCGAACCTCTCGGCGATGGGGGCCACCACGCTCACGATCACGCGCACGACATCGGACGGCCCGCCCCGCGAGGGCGAGGCCCGTCGGGCGCCGCTCACGTACGCGCAGGCCGAGCGGCTGCGCGCCCGCGCCCGGCTGGCCGTCTCCGTCAGCCCCTCCGTGCAGCACTTCGGCGAGCAGGTGCGCGGCGGCGGCGCGCAGACCGATCCCAACGTGACCGTCCTCGGCGCGGACGCGGACTACGCGGTCAACAACGGCCTCTCGGTGCGCGCGGGCCGCTTCGTGAACGAGGACGACGTACGGACGGCCCGCGCCGTGGCCGTGCTCGGCTCCTCGCTCGCCGAGCGCCTCTTCGCCGGGCGCGAGGCCCTCGGGCAGGAGGTGCGCGCGGGCGCGCAGCGCTACACGGTCGTGGGCGTGCTCGAGCCGCGCAGCGGCGGCTTCGGCCTCGGCGACCCCAACAACAACCTCGTTGCGCCCGTCACGCGCGTGCTCGCGGCCTACAGCCTGTTCGAGTCCGACGTGGCGATCGACGTGCGGGCGCCCTCGCCCGAGCTGCTCGCCGCTACGCAGGACGAGGCGGTGGGACTGCTGCGGGCCATCCGGCGCGTGCCGCCCGAGGCCGAGAGCGACTTCGCGGTCACCTCGGGCGCCACCTTCGCCGAGGGATTCCGCTCGTTCACGCGCGCGCTCGCGCTTGGCGGCGCCGGCATCGGGCTGATCGCGCTGCTCGCGGCGGGCGTGGGCGTGATGAACATCATGCTCGTGAGCGTGACCGAGCGCACGCGCGAGATCGGCGTTCGCAAGGCGCTCGGGGCCACGCCGCGGGCGATCCGGCAGCAGTTCCTCGTCGAGGCCGTGCTGCTGTGCCAGGTGGGCGGGCTGGCGGGCGTGCTGCTCGGGGTGGCCGGCGGGAACGTGGCGGCGCTTCTGCTGCGCGACGCGCCGGCGTTCCCGCTCGGCTGGGCGCTCGGCGCGTTTGCGGGCGTTACGCTCGTCGCGCTCGCGTTCGGCGTGTACCCGGCGGCGAAGGCGGCGCGCCTGAGCCCCATCGACGCGCTCCGCTACGAGTAGCGGCCGGGGGGCGTGGCAGGGGTAGCTTGCATGGCAGGGGTAGCTTGCGCGCCACGCCCTTTGTCCGTTCCGCGCTTCCGCGCGTCTCGCCATGCCCGACGCTCACGCCTCCACGTCCCACGCGGCCGACGCGGCCAAGCGCGCCGCCGGCGAGGCGGCGGCGGCGCTCGTCGAAGACAGCATGCGGCTGGGCCTCGGTACGGGCTCGACGACCGCCTTTGCCATCGAGGCGCTCGGGCGGCGCGTCCGCGAGGAGGGCCTGCGCGTGGCCGGCGTCCCGACGTCGTTCGAGGCTGAGCGCCTTGCGCGGCGCCACGGCGTGCCGCTCGTCACGCTCGACGACCTCGGGCTGGACGCGCTCGCGCCCGGCGCGCCTGCGCTCGACCTGGCCTTCGACGGCGCCGACGAGGTTGATCCGGGCTTCGACCTGATCAAGGGGCGCGGTGCGGCGCACACGCGCGAGAAGGTCGTCGCGTCGCTGGCGGCGCGCTTCGTCGTGCTCATCGACCCTTCCAAGCGCGTGCCGCACCTGGGCGCGCAGATGCCCGTACCGGTCGAGGTGCTGCCGATGGCGGCGGCGGCCGTCGCGCGCGCGCTGCGCGGCCTCGGCGCCCGCCCCGAACTGCGGCTCGGGCAGCGCAAGGACGGGCCCGTCGTGACCGACCAGGGCTTCTGGATCCTCGACGCGCGCTGGCCGCGCATCGAGGCGCCGCGCGCGCTCGGCGAGCAAATCGGCGCCATCCCGGGCGTGCTCGAGCACGGCCTCTTCGTAGGGCTGGCGACGGACGTGCTCGTCGGGCAGGCCGGCGGGAGCGCGGAGCACCTGCGCCGGGGCGCGTAGGCAGGCCTGGAACGCAGCGCGCCCCGCCAGCCGAAGCCAGCGGGGCGCGCCAGGGAGAGCGCCGCCGGCCGAGCCGCGCCCGGCGGCACCGGATCAGCGGAGCACGAAGCGTACCGGGAGCGTGAAGCGCACCTTTACGGGACGCCCACGCTGCATGCCCGGCTGGAAGCGCGACTCGCGCACGGCGCGGAGCGCGGCCTCGGAGAGCAGCGGGCTCGGCGAGCGCACAACCTGCGGATCAACCACGTTGCCGCGCTCGTCTACGACGAACTGCACGAACACCGTGCCCTCAACGCCGGCACGCTGCGCCATCTCGGGGTACTGCACGCGGGCCTGGAGCCCCTCGATGCCACCGATCAGGACCGGGTCCTGCTCCACGACCTCGAAGATCTCCGGCTCGTCCGGCACGACCGGTGGCGGCGGCGGCGGCGGCGGCGCTGCCGGACCCGGCGGCGG
>JBKBRC010000050.1:8444-16535 GCA_046292345.1 Rubricoccaceae bacterium | reverse complement strand
CACGCCCCGCCGTCGAAAGCCGACGGCGGGGCGTGAGACTTTCCGGGCAGACGTTCTCCAGGCCAGCGGTGCTCTCCGGGCCGGCAGTGCTCTCCGGGCCGGCAGTGCTCTCCGGGCCGGCAGTGCTCTCCGGGCCGGCAGTGCTCTCCGGGCCGGCGGTGCGCCGACTACCGGGGCCAGGACTGCCCTGCCTTCGCGCCAGGCGCGACGCCCTAGACGCGCTCCTTGCGCTCGAGGTAGAGCGCGCGCATCAGCATCAGCGTCGCCTGGGCCGTCTGGTCGGTGAACCAGTAGTTGACGCCCGCACCCACGGCTGCGCCCGCGATCGGGATCAGCTGCCCAAGTTTGCGCCCGACGAGGTTCTTGGCGATCTCGCGTGGCAGGTGCCCCATCTGCTCGCGCACGGTGCCCTGCGCGGCGCGCCCCCGGTACCCCGAGCCGTGCGCGAACGCCGCCGCGGCTACGCTCAGTTCGCGCAGCACGTCGGACTTGGCCTGGCGGCTACCGCTCGCGGCCACGTTGAAGATGCCCACCACGAGCGGCAGGTAGGGCGAGGGGCTCTCGCCCTCAGGCGCGCGCAGCGGGAAACCGTAGGCCGCCGCGATCTGCTGGATCAGGCGGAAGTTGACCGTGAAGAGCACCGGGATGTCGGCTGCGATCAGGAGCGCGCCGCCGAGCCCGGCGCCGCCGCCGGAGAGCGCGGCGAGCAGGGCGTTCTGCGAGGCGTAGCCCCGCGCGAGCGCGTCGAGCCGCTCGAGCGGCTGGTCGCGGAGCGCCGGCACGTCCGGCACGTCCAGCCCGGCGGCCCTGGCCCGCGCGAGCACGTCCGCCTCGTCGTAGGTCCAGGCCGAGGCGTCGTTGAGCGCCGCGAGGGCCTGCGTGAGGGCGTCCGTTCCCGCCTCGAGCACGTGCTCGGGCACGAACTGCTCAAGGGCCCAGTCGACGGGGCGGAGGGCGAAGTCGAGGGCCTGCTGGAGCAGCGTTTCGCCGCGCTGCCAGCGCTCGATCTCGCGCTGGGCCTGGCGTTCGTAGTCGTTGAGGCGCATGGGGCCGCAGAGGGGAGGCGCGGCCCGGTCCGGACCGCTAGTCGGTGGAAAGGTCGTATTTCTTGAGCAGGCGGTACATCGTCGCGCGGCCGATGCCGAGGTCGCCCGCGGCGCGCTCGACGTTGCCTCCGGCGCGGTGGAACGCGCGCTCGACGGCGCGGCGCTTGAGCTCTTCGAGTGGTAGCACCTCGTCGTCGTCGGCGGCCGGCGCGGGAGGTGGGGCCTCGACCGGCGCGTGCATACCGTCTCCGGAGGGCGCAGGTTGCGCCACCGCAGGGAGGGCAGGGATGCCGGCCGGCGCCGCCCCGGCCGGCGCCGCCCCGGCTGGCGGCGCACTCTTGCCGCGCTCGGCCCATGGCGCAATCGCGTGCGCGCCTGTCAGCAGCAGGTCGGCCTCGGTGATCTCCTCGCCGTCGGCGATCAGGATCGCGCGCTCGACGACGCTCTTGAGCTCGCGCACGTTGCCCGGCCACGGGTACGCCATGAGCGCCTGCGCGGCCTGCGGCGAGAAGCGTTTGTTCTTGAAGGCCGGATACTGCTCGGCGTACTGCCGCAGGAAGGTGTGCGCGAGCAGCAGCACGTCCTGTCCGCGCGCGCGCAGCGGCGGCAGGTGCACCGGAAACTGGAACAGGCGGTAGTAGAGGTCTTCGCGGAACGTGCCCTCGGCGACCATCTGAAGCGGGTCGCGGTTGGTGGCCGAGATGATGCGGCACGAGAAGCGGATCGTCTCGGAGCCACCCACGCGCGTGATCTCGCGGTTCTGCAACGCGCGCAGCAGCTTGGCCTGCAGCCCGAGGTCGAGCTCGCCGACCTCGTCGAGGAAGAGCGTGCCGCCGTCGGCCTGCTCGAACTTGCCGATGTGGCGCGCATGCGCGCCTGTGAAGGCGCCCTTCTCGTGCCCGAAGAACTCGCTCTCCATCAACTCCTTCGGGATGGCGGCGCAGTTGACGACCACGAACGGCCCCGGGCCCTCGGCGGCCGGGCGGGCCGTGTTGAAGTGGATCGCGCGCGCGACGAGCTCCTTGCCCGTCCCGCTCTCGCCCAGGATGGCCACGGTCAGGTTGCCGCGCAGCGTCTTCTGCACGAGCCGGTAGAGGTTCTCCATCGCCGGGCTGTCGCCGACGATCTCCTCGAGGCCGAACTTCCTGGCCACCTCGCCGCGCAGCTGCTCCACCTCGCGCCGGAGGCGGATGCGCTCCTTGGCCTGCCGCACGACGACGTCGAGCTTGACGAGGTCGTCCTGGCCCTTGGTGATGTAGTCGCTCGCGCCGCCTTTCATCGCCTCGACGGCCACCTCGGCCGTGCCCTGCGCCGAGATCATCACGACGGGCAGCTCGGGGCGGAAGAGGCGCAGCCGTCGTAGCGTCTCCATGCCCCCGATGCCGGGCATCATGATGTCGAGCAGGACGAGGTCGGGCTCGTGCGTGTCCAGGGCGTCAAGAGCGTCCTCACCGGACGTGAACACGTGCACGTCATGGTCGCGGTCCTTGTCGAGGCGGTAGGAGAGCAGGCGGCCGTAGTGCCGGTCGTCGTCGACGACGAAGAAGCGGTAGCGCATCGGACGGGGGCTCGTCGTGGGCGGGGGCTCGTCGTGGGCGGGGGCTCGTCGTGGGCGGGGGCTCGTCGTGGGCGGGGGCTCGTCGTGAGCGGGAGCTCGTCGTGAGCGGGAGCTCGTCGTGAGCGGGAGCTCGTCGTGAGCGGGAGCTCGTCGTGAGCGGGAGCTCGTCGTGAGCGGGAGCTCGGGGGAAGGGGAGCCTGCCCGGTATCGGCAGCGCGCGGCGCGGCATAAGGCGGCGCGGCATGAGGCGGCGCGCAGCCCGCTCGGCAAGGCGCGGGCGTGCCGGTTAACGCCGGCTTCCCGGTGCCGATAGACGGGCGGGGTAACTTGGCGCCCTTCGTTCCTGTGCTCACCCGCCCGTCTTCATGCGCGACCTGCTCAACGCCCTTATCCTCGGCCTCGTCGAGGGGGTCACGGAGTTCATCCCCATCTCGTCTACGGGGCACCTGATCCTGACGACCGATCTGCTAGGGCTCGACCCGTCGGAGCCGCGCATGGTGGTGTTCAACATCGTCATCCAGCTCGCGGCCATTCTGGCCGTCGTGTGGGCGTTCCGGGCCAAGATCCTCGACATCACCCGTCGCCTGCCCACCGATCCCTCGGCGCGGCGCTTCGCGCTTGCGGTCGTCGTCGGGTGCGTGCCGGCGGCGGTGCTGGGCTTCCTGCTCGACGACTTCATCGAGGCGCACCTGTTCAACCCGCTCACCGTGGCCGGCGCGCTCGTGACGGGCGGCATGCTGATCCTGATCGTCGAGTGGTACGCCGAGCGGCGCCGGGTGACGGTCGAGCGGGCGGATGACATCGCGCTGCCTGAGGCGTGGAAGGTGGGCCTGGCGCAGTGTCTTGCGCTTTTTCCTGGCATGTCGCGCTCGGCCTCGACCATCATGGGCGGCCTGGCCTTCGGGCTCTCGCGCGTGGCCGCGACCGAGTTCTCGTTCTTCCTCGCTATCCCGATCATGGTCGGCGCGTCCGGCCTGAAGCTCGTCAAGTCGGCCGGCGAGCTCTCGGCTGCCGACGCGCCGTTTTTCCTGGTCGGCTGCGTGGCGGCGTTTGTGGCCGCGCTCGCCTCGATCCACTTCCTGCTCCGCTTCGTGGCGACGAACACGTTCCGGCCGTTTGCCTGGTACCGGATCGCGGTCGGCGTGTTCGCGCTCGCCTACTACCTGTACCTCGCCGGCTGACGCGTGCTCGCCGGCTGCGTCAGGGCCGTGCGGGCGCTACGAGCAGCACGTCTTCGCGCTCGATGCGGACGGCCCCGGGCGGGCCGCCTTTGACGGGCCGGACGTACTTGCGCTCGGTCACGCTCACGGGCGCGAGCGCCTGCGTGCGTGCGTCGCTGTGGTAGGCGGCGAGCGCCGCCGCCGCCTCGACGACCACGCGAGGCACCGCGGCCGTCCTGGACGCGCGCGGGACGATCACGTGCGCGCCCGATACGCCGCGCGCGTGCAGCCAGAGGTCGTGCGGGCGCGCGTGCCGCGTCACGAGCGCCGCGTTGCCGCGGGCGTGCTTGCCCACGAGCGCCTCGAAGCCGCCCGGGAGGGCCACGCGCCGGAACGGCTCGGAGGGGGCATTGGTCTGCGCCTCGGCGCGGCCCAGGGCGGGCAGCGCGGCCAGCGCCTCGGCGCGCAGCGCGTCCACCTCGGCGGCGCTCTTGCAGGCGCGGAGGCGCGCGAGGAGGCGCGCGGCCGCCTCGGCCTCGGCGGCGAGCGCCTCCCGGCGCCCCTCCGCCGCCTGCCGGGCGCGCCGGGCCTGGCGCGCCCGCGCGTAGTAGCGCGCCGCGTTCTCGACGGCCGATCGCGCCGGGTCCAGGGGGACGGCCACGGGCGGCCCTCCGGTGAGGACGTCCGGCAGCGTGACGGCCTCGTGGCCCGGGCCTTGCCCGGCGGCCTGCGCCATCAGCAGGTGCCCGAAGGCCTCGTAGCGGGAGGCTCGGGAGGGGCGAGCGAGTTCGGCGAGCATCGCCTCGGCGCTGCGCGCGCGGCGCTCGTGCAGCGCCGCGAGGGCCCGCTCGAGCGGCCTGAACCGCGCCTCGAAGGCGCGCCCGCGTAGCGACGCACGGGCGAAGACGCGCGCGGCCTCGTCGGCCGAGGGAAACGACTCGGCCAGCCAGCCCTCGGGCGGGTGAGCGAGCGGAGCGGGCACGAGGGCCAGGGGCGCGCGCGCCGGCGCGTCTGCGACGCGGTAGACGTGCGGCGCGGGCGTCTCGAGCGCGTCGCGGAGAGTCGCGAGGGCAGCGTAAAGAGCATCCCAGGCCGCCTCGCCGAGCGCGCGCGGCGGCGCCTCGGGGGCAAGGCTGGCGCGGCGCACAGCGTCGGCGGCGAGCAGGCGGGGGAGCAGAGGCGCGAGGGCCGCGGCGGCCTGCGCGAGCGTTGGGCGGCGCGCAGCAGCCTCCCGTCGTGCGGCGAACGCTGCGGGCGTGCGCGGATCGGGCGCCGGACGCGGCGGCGGAGCTTCGCGTCCGGCCCACGCCGCCGGCTGCCGAAAAGCCTCGGCGACGCGCCCCGCGGCGTCGGCCAGGAGGACGTTAGGGCGTGGGCCGAAAAGGTACAGGTGCCATGCCGCGCCGCTCGCGAGCACGAGCGAGAGGCGGCGGTCGCGCTCGGCGAGCACGACCGCTGCCAGCGTCTGCCCGGCCGTGCCGCCGAACACGTCGGCGGTGTTGCGGCGCTGGCGGCCGTGCCCGGCGCCGAGGAAGGCGAGCGGACGCGCGGGGTCGCAGCGGACGCGCAGCATGAGCGGCCCCTCGGGCGCCTCGAGCGCGAGACTCCACTCGGCGCGGTCCTGCGTCCACGAGTCTGCAACGCAAGCGCCGGCGAGGCGCGCGTGCCAGGCGTGAGCGAGAGCGCGGAGCGTGAAGTAGTCCACGAGGCGGATGGGGCCCGGCGGGACGAGCCCCGGGGGGACCGCCGGACGCTGCGTGCGGGGGGAGGCGGCTGCTGGAGCCGCCCGGTTCAGCGCACCTGTCGCCCGAGGCAGGCGAAGACGCGCTCGGCGACGGCCTCGGCGAGGGTCTGCCGGAGCCGCTCCTGAAGCGCCTCGCGCGTGTTCTGCTCGGCCGTGCCGTCGAACCACGCGCGGCGTTCGCGGGAGAGGTCGAGGTCGCGGTAGTCGCCGTCGAAGGAGGCGGTCGCGTAGGTGTCCGAGACCTGGCGCTGGACCTGGTCTGAGCATACGACGTTGCGCGAGGCCGCGTCCACGACAGCGAACTCGGCGCGTGCCGAGAGCGTCACGCGGCGCTCTACGCGCGTGAAGTCTACGCGAGCGCCGCCCTGCCGGAGGCGCGCGCTCTCGGTCCGCCGGCCGCGCTCTTCCTCGCTCGAGGCGTAGCTGCCCACGTCGAGCGCGACGCCGAAGTGCGCGTCGAGGTCACGCGCGAGCGAGCCGGTGCGACTGGGGCGCGCGAGGCGGCCGGCCGCGTCGCGCTCGACGCGCAGGAGGCGGCGCACGGCGGCGGGCTCGGCGAAGCGCACGAAGAGCGGCGGGCGCGCGGCGTACTCGTCGAGGAGGATGTCGTTGAAGTCGTTCAGGAAGCCCTCCGGGAGGTCGGCACGGGCCGAGGCGGCCTCGGCCGGGAAGAGCGCGACGCGGCGTGTGCCGGTGGCGAGGGCGTCCTCGCGCAGGCGCTCGAGGCGCGCGAAGCCGGCCGAGCCGGGGGGCGCCATCCCGAGCGCCTGCCCGGCACGCTCGTAGGCGGCACGGAAGCGCCCGGCGGCGTACTCGGCCTCGGCCCACTCGCCGTAGGCCTCGCGCGCGGCCTGGTCGAGCGCGGCGGCCTCTGCAGCCGTCGGGCGGAAGGTGCGCGCGCGGTCGAGTGCCTGAAGCGCCGGAGCGTACTGCTGCGCCTCGCGCAGCATCGCCGCCTGCTCGAGCAGCTCCTCGATGGCGGCGGCGAAAGCGTCGTCGCGTGCGTCGGCGAAGCCCTGCGGGAGGGCGAGCACCACGCCCACGGCGCGGGCGCGCAGGGCGAGGTCGTCGGCGGCGGCGTAGTGCTCGGCCGCCTCGACGGGCCGCACGCCCTCGGCGCGGCGCACGCGCAGCTCGATGGCCTCGCGGCCGGCCACCTCGAGCCGTCCGCGCACGTTGGCGAGCGAGGCGTCGCGCTCGAGCGCTCGGATGTAGTCATTGGCCGCGGCCTCGGCGTTGCCGGTCTGCTCGCGCTCGAGGCCGCGGCGGTACGTGCGCTCGGCCGAGACGCAGGCCGGGAGAACGGCGAGCACTAGCAGCAAACTTGTAAAAAATAGAGCGGTAGCGGGACGCATGGGCGTAAGGGCTGGGGGTGGCTCAAGCTACTCGCCGGCGCAAGGCGGCCGGGGGTAACAGACAAGGCGACGGGGCTGTGGGCGAGTGCCGGCAGGCGCTCCGGAGGCGCCTGCAGCCTGGCGACGAGGACGGCGGCCGGGTCGTAGAACGCTTGCGGGCGGACCTGCGACCGGGACACGCGCGGAGCGCGAACCGCGTCCGGGCGCGCCGCGTTGCGTCCGTTCTGCACACGTCTTGCCGGAGTCCTGCCGGAGTCCTGCCGGAGTCAGTCTCGTTTTCCCTGCCCATGTTCGACGTCGTCCCCCTGGGCACGGGCGCAGCCGTGCCCACGCGCCTGCGCCACCTCTCGGCGTGCGCCGTGCGCCGCGAGGGCCGGGTGTACCTGTTCGACTGCGGTGAGGGCACGCAGCGCCGGCTGCTCGAGGCCGGCCTGGCGCGCGGGCACCTTGCGGCCATCTTCATCACGCACCTCCACGGCGACCACGTGTTCGGCCTGCCGGGCCTGCTCACGTCGCTCGCCCTGAACGGGCGCGAGGCGCCGCTCGTGCTCGCGGGGCCGGCCGGGCTACGCGCGATGCTGGCTGCGCTGCCCGGCACCGGTCCGGACGCGCTGCCCTTCGGCGTCGAGCACGTCGAGCTGGGGGCCGCGTTCATGTCCGATGCGGCGGCCTGCCGCGAGGTCTTCCGCGACGGCGGCGTGCGCGTCGAGGCGCGGCCGCTCGAGCACCGCGTGCCGTGCGCCGGCTACCGCCTCGAGGAGCACGCGCGCCCGGGCAAGATCGACGGCGAGGGCGCGCGCGCGGCCGGCGTGGCCGAGGGCTGGCAGTTCGAGGCGCTCAAACGCGGCGCGCCGGTCACGCTCGCGGGCGGGCGCGTCGTCTCGCCCGAGGGGCTCGTCGGGCCGGAGCGGCCGGGGGCGGTCTTCGCCTACGTGCTCGACACGCGCCCGTGCGAGGGCGGCCGTCGCCTGGCACGCGGGGCGGACCTGCTCGTGCACGAGGCCACGTTCACGCAGGACCTGGCCGCGCGGGCCGCCGAGACGGCCCACTCGACCGCCGCCGAGGCAGCCGCGCTGGCACGCGAGGCCGGGGCGCGCCGCCTGCTCCTCACCCACGTCTCGGCGCGCTACACCGAGGCTACGCCGCTCGCGGCCGAAGCGCAGGCCGTGTTCCCTGCCGCCGACGTGGCTGAGGAACTGCGCGTCTACGCCGTCGCACGCTGACGCGC
>JBKBRC010000050.1:0-8344 GCA_046292345.1 Rubricoccaceae bacterium | reverse complement strand
GCTCGGCATGGCCCCGCGCTCGGCATGGCCCCGCGCTCGGCATGGCCCCGCGCTCGGCATGGCCCCGCGCTCGGCATGGCCCCGCGCTCGGCATGGCCCCGCGCTCGGCATGGCCCCGCGCTCGGCATGGCCCCGCGCCGGGCGCGAACTTAAGCTGCTCCCATGGCGTGCCTCGCCGACGTCCCCCGCTCGTTTGTCCCGCGCCCCCTCCGCCGACGCCCCCCGCCCCGCCGTGCCGCGCCGCCTGCTGCGGCGCCTCGGGGCTGTGCTGTGGCCCTACCGCTACGGCGTCGGGCTCGCGCTCGCGCTCACGCTCGGCAGTGCCTTTCTCGGGCCCCTCCGCCCGTACCTGATCCAGCGCGCCGTAGACGACGCCATCGTGCAGGGTGACGCGCCGGGGCTGCTGCGCATCGTGGCGCTCATCGGGGGGGCGCTCCTGCTCGAGGGCGTGTTCGCGTTCGCGCTGGGCTACCTCACGCAGTGGGTGGGGCAGCACGCTCTCTTCGACCTGCGCACGCGCGTCTTCCGGCACCTCGAACGGCAGCGACTTGCGTTCTTCGACCGCACGCCCATCGGCCGGCTCATCACGCGCGCCACGAGCGACATCGAGGCGCTCGCCGATCTGCTCTCGGCCAGCCTGGTCACGATGCTCGGCGACCTGGCGCGCATCCTCTTCATTGCGGGGTTCATGCTCTGGTACAGCGTCGAGCTGGCGCTCGTGGCGCTGACGACGCTGCCGCTCATGATCGGCGCGACCGAGTACTTCCGGCGCAAGATGCGCGAGGCGTACCGCGAGACGCGCAAGCAGGTGGCGCGCCTGAACGCGTTCCTGCAGGAGCACCTGACAGGCATGTCGGTCGTGCAGATCTTCGGGCGCGAGGCCGAGGAGCAGCGCCGCTTTGAGGCCATCAACGACGACCACCGGCGCGCGCACATCCGCACCATCTTTTACTTCGCGCTCTTCTGGCCTGTCGTGGACGTGATCGCGGGGCTCGCGCTCGGGCTCGTGCTCTGGTACGGCGGCAGCCAGGCCATGCGCGACGCGCTCGACGTGGGCGTGCTGATCGCCTTCACGCTCTACGTGCGCATGTTCTTCGAGCCGGTGCGCAACCTCTCGGACCAGTTCAACACGCTCCAGAGCGCCCTCGCGGCCGGCGAGCGCATCTTCGACCTGCTCGATGACGACCAGGCGCTGCCCTCGCCGGCCGCGCCGGTCGCGCTCGGCCGCCCGCGCGGCCACATTGCGTTCGAGAACGTCTGGTTCGCCTACGACACCGCCGCGCCCCGCGCCGAGGCGCCCGGCGGCGACGGAGCGCCCGCGGCCCGCGACGAGGCGTCCGAGCCCGACTGGGTCCTGCGCGACGTCTCGTTCGAGGTGCTGCCCGGACAGACGCTCGCGCTCGTCGGCGCGACCGGCTCGGGCAAGACGACCATCATCTCGCTGCTGCTGCGCTTCTACGACGTGCAGCGCGGGCGCATCCTCATAGACGGCCACGACATCCGCTCGCTCGACGTGGCCACGCTGCGCGCGCACGTCGGGCTCGTCTTGCAAGACGTGTTTCTCTTCTCGGGCACGCTCGCCGAGAACGTCACGCTCGGCAACCCGGCCGTCAGCCGCGAGGCGGTTGAGCGCGCGCTCGCGCTCGTCGGCGCCGACGGCTTCGTGGGGCGCCTGCCCGGAGGGCTCGAGTACGTCGTCGGCGAGCGGGGCGCGACGCTCTCGCTCGGGCAGCGGCAACTGCTCTCGCTCGTGCGCGCGCTGCTCTACGACCCGGCCATTCTGGTGCTCGACGAGGCGACGTCGTCGGTGGATACCGAGACCGAGGCGCTCGTGCAGCACGCGCTCGATGTGCTCCGCAAGGGGCGCACGGCGCTCGTCGTCGCGCACCGCCTCTCGACGGTGCAGCATGCCGAGCAGATCCTTGTGCTGCACCGGGGCGCCATCCGCGAGCGCGGCACGCACCAGGAGCTGCTGGCCCGGGGCGGGCTGTACCGCCGGCTCTACGAGCTCCAGTACGCCGCGCAGGAGCAGCGGGCGGCATAAGACAGGGAGCAGCAGCGTGAGGCGAGGCGAAGCGTCACCTTCCCGGGCCCCTCACCGGGCGCCGTCCCGGGACCTGGCTGGCGCCCCGGTGGGCGTCTCGGCGGCACGCGCGAGTGCCTCGCGGAGCGCCTCCGGAAGGGGCGTCGGGCGACCCGTCGCAGCATCCACCCACACGAGCAGGGCGTCTGCCTCGGCGACGGTCGTGGCCGGGTCGGAGGCGAGCGCGAGCCGGTACGTGGTGCCGAGCGAGGAGCGCCCCGGCGTCTCGAAGCCGACCTCCACGAGCACGGTGCCCGTCGCGCGGATGGGCCGCCGGTAGCGGATGCTTGCCTGCGCCACGACCGGTCCCTGCTCGTCGGTCCACCACTCGGGCGCGATCGCTGTCAGCACGTCGATGCGGGCCTGCTCGCAGTAGGTGAGGTAGGCGGCGTTGTTGACGTGGCCGAGTGCGTCGAGGTCAGACCAGCGGACCGGGATGCGGGCGAGGTGCGGCATGGGAGAGCGGAGCATGTGAGAGGGGACGTGTGCGCGGCTTCAGTACAGAACGCGGCTTCAGTACAGAACGCGGCTTCAGTACAGAACGCGGTTGAAGACGGGGCGGTGCGTACGCACTGCCGGGTGGTCGTCGCCGAGCACCTGGAAGGCGGCCACGAGCAGGCGGCGCGCGCCGTCGTCGTGGTAGGCGCGGTCGTGCTGTACGAGGCGGATGAGGGCATCGAAGGCCGCGTCGAACCGTCTCGCCCGGAGGTCAGACAGGGCGGCCGCGAACGCCTCGCGCGAGGGGCCCTCCGGCAGCTCGTCGGGGTCAGCCGTGAGCGCAGCGGCGAGTGTGCGGACGGCCTCGGCCTCGGGCGAGTGCTCCCCCGCGACGAGCGCGAGCGCCCGCTCGGGCGCCTCGGATGCAACGAGGCGCGCCAGAGCTACGCGCGCCTCCGCCGCGTCCGCAGTGCCTTCGGCGCTGGCGTCCTCCACGGCGGCTTCGAGCAGCGCGCGCGCCTCGGCCTGGCGGCCCTCGGCGAGCGCGGTGCGCGCCTCGGCCAGGCGGCGCCCGGCGGCTGTGGGCAGGTGCTCGCCGAGCCAGCGGCGGAGCGCCGGCTCGGGCAGCGCGCCCGTGAACTCGGCCACGACGGCACCGTCCGAGAACAGCTTCACGGCCGGGATGCCCCGGATGCCGTAGCGCGCGGCGAGCTGTGGGTGGGCGTCGGTATCGACCTTGACGAGGCGGAAGCGCGGGCCGCCGGGCCGGGCGGCCTCCTCCCCGGCGAGCGCATCGAGGAGGGGCCCGAGCACGCGGCAGGGGCCGCACCAGGCGGCCCAGAAGTCCACGAGAACGGGAGTCTGGCGGCTGGCCTCGAGTACGTCCGCGTCAAAGTCCAGGGTGTCGGTGGAAGAGAGCATGCGGAGTGGCAGGTTCTGGCTGAGCAGGAGGTTTCGGCGCCGCCGGAGACGCCCCGGGCACGCAGAAGGATTCCCGCGCCGCCCTGCGCCGGGTGCGCGCGCCGGCGCGGGTGGCGCTCAGAACACGATCTGCCCGCGCACCGATACGAAGTCCTCGGGCGTGAGGGCCTCCCCGTCGAAGGCTGTGAGCAGGGTGCGGTCGTAGGAGGCGCTCAGGCGCACCCCCGGGGCGGGGGTCCAGAGCGCCGAGAGGCCCCAGGCGCGCGCGCGCGCCACCTGGTCGGCCCCGGCGAAGGCCGGATAGGCGTCGCCCTCGGTGTCGAGGCCGTGCGCGCGCGCGGCGAACTCGAGCGCGCCGAGGCCGCCCTCCTCGACGGAGCGGCGCGGCCGGAGCGCGCCTGCGTGCTGCGCCTCGCCGGTGAGGCTGACCACGGCCGAGACCTGCCACGCGGACTGGTCGATGAAGCCGGCCATACCCGGCGCGCGGAGGTCGGTCACGCGCTGCCGCGCGAACGCGTACTCGCCTGTGAACGCGAAGGGGCCGCGGTAGAACTCGAGCTCGGGAGCGATGCGGAGGCGGACGCCATCGGCCACGACGCTGTCGCGGAAGGCGAGCGCGTCGCGGTCTCCGGGCGTCTCGAGGACGGGCGTGCGCGGCTCCCGGGGCACGCCGCGCTCGGAGCCGAGGACGGCCCCGAGCCCGAGCCCGAGCCCGCTCGTGGGCCGCCCAGCCACCCGCACGGCGAAGTCCTGCGCGTCCGAGAGGTCGCCGCCCTTGTCGTCGTCGCCGCCGAGGACGCCGTTGAAGACGCCGAAGGCGGCCTCGAGGCGGTCCTCGAGCCAGGCGCCCTCGGCCATCACGCCGAGGTCGCGGCGCGGCACGAGCGACGTTGGGAGGCCGCGCTCGGTAAAGCGCAGCGCCGTCGCCGAGCGCAGCGACTCGCGCCCGATGGGCGTCTTCATGCGGCCTGCGCGCACGAGCACGCCGCGACCGAGGTCGGCCTCGAGGTAGCCGTCGTTGAGGGCGACCTCGCCCTCGCCGAGGTCGGGCTCGACGACGGCGCGGAAGCGCCCCATCTCTGCCTCGAACTCGATGCGCACGCGGCGCATCACGAAGCCGTTGGTGCCCTTACTGGCACCGGCGCCTTTATACAGGCGATAGTCGGTCTGGACGACGCCGCTGGCAGCCACGCCGAGCGTGTGCGGGAGCGACTGCGCGCCGGCGAGAGCGGGCCCCAGGCCGAGGACGACGGCGAGGCAGAGGGGGCGGAACGGGCGTTGCATCGGGCGCAGGATGCAGGCAGATGAAGGGAGCGATGGAAGCGGGCGGAAGCCCGCAAAAACGCGCTCTCTGGCCAGAGGTGGCGTCTTGCCTGAGTCTTCACCGGACGGGCGCCCGGAGGCGGCCCGGGAGCCTCGCGCAGAAGGGGATCCCGGCAGGGGGCTGCGGGAAGTGGCGATACCTTGAGCAGGCGATGCCCTGAGCACACTCGGAGCAAAGTGAACCGCTGCGGCGCTTGCCTCTCTCGTCTGGTCATGCGATACCTGTCTTTCCTCGCCCTGGCACTGGCCCTGGCCGGCTGCGCAACCGTTTCTGCCCCACCGGCCGGGGAGGCCGACCGGACTGATCGGGCCGGGCCAGCCCTCGCCGAACCATCCCTCGCCGAACCCGTGCTGCGGCAGGCGCGCAACGTGCCCGTCGCCGCCACCATGGGCGGCGCGCCCGACCCGCGTTACGCGCTCTACAGCCTCCGCGAGGGCCGCCTCGTGCTGGCCTACACCGCCGACGCGCGCGAGCTGGCCGGGACGACGGCCTGGGACATCGGCCTGCGCGGCACCGAGATCATCGCCAACGCGCCGCCGCACGGGCCAGGCCGCGGCGGCGTGCAACTCCTCGAGGCCGACTTCGACGCGCTGGCCGAGCTTCCCGCAGACGGCTACGCGCCCGCGCTCGCCGCGCGCTGGTTCGACTACGGCGAGGGCGTTGTTACACCCGCGCCCGGCCGCGTGCTCGCCGTGCGCACCGCCGACGGCCGCTACGCCAAGCTCCGCATCGAGAGCTACTACCGGGACGCACCGGCTGCGCCGCAGCCAGGCTTGCACACGCCGCGCTACTACACGTTCGCCTACGCCTTTCAGCCGGACGGCTCGCGCCGCGTCGCGGCCCGCCCACCCGTGCCCTACGACCCGGCTACGGACCAGCTCCGGTTCACGGGCGAGGTGCACCTCCGCAACGTGCGCCAGCTGACCTTCGGCGGCAACAACGCCGAGGCGTACTGGAGCCCCGACGGACGGCAGCTCATCTTCCAGTCAGACTGGGACGCCATCAACCCGCAGGGCTGCGACCAGCAGTTCGTCATGAATGCCGATGGCTCGCCGCTCGCCTCGGGTGAGCGCTACCGCCTCGTCTCGACCGGCCGCGGTCGGACCACGTGCGGCTACTTCATTCCGGACTATGCGCCCGGGCCGCACGCCGGGCGCCTGCTCTACGCCTCCACGCATGCCGCTTCGCCTGCGTGCCCCGCGCCGCCGCCGGCCGCCTCGGGCCGCTACGTCTGGCCCATCCATCCGTCGTACGACATCTACGTCGCCGATGCCGACGGTGCCAATCCGGAGCAGCTCGTCGGCGGGGCGTCCTACGACGCCGAGCCGACCGTGAGCCCGGACGGCCGCTACGTCGTCTTCACCTCTACCCGCTCGGGCGACCTCGACCTGTGGCGGCTCGACCTGGCCACCGGCGAGCTGCTCCAACTCACCGACGAGATCGGCTACGACGGCGGCGCATTCTTCTCGCCCGACAGCCGCTACATCGTCTGGCGCGCCAGCCGCCCCACAGGCGACGACGCCGCGCGCTACCGGGCCAACCTCGCGCGCGACATCGTCGAGCCGGGCGTGCTCCAACTCTACGTCGCCGAGGCCGACGGCTCGAACGCGCGTCGCATCACGGACCTGCCCGGCGCCAACTGGGCGCCGTTCTTCCACCCCTCGGGGCAGAAGATCATTTTCTCGTCCAACTTCCACACGATGGACCGCGGCGGGCGTGAGTTCGACCTGTTCATGATCAGCCTCGACGGCTCCGGCCTGACGCGCATCACGCACAGCGGCACGTTCGACGCCTTCCCGATGTTCTCTCCGGACGGTACGCGGCTCGTGTTCGCCTCCAACCGCCGCGCCGACCGCGCCGACAGCCGGGACACGAACGTGTTCGTCGCCGACTGGGTCGAGACGCCGGAGGCCGTAGACCGCGCCTTCGAGACGCGTCCGCCGGTGCCTGCCGCCGCGCCCGCGCCGTGAACGGACGAAAGTGGTCTGGACGCTGCCCCCGGCAGCGTCCAGATACGGCGCCCGGTGAGGAGGCTCGTCAGGGGGCTCGCCGGGAAGAAGCCGTGGTCGCAGCGCGCTGGCACATCGCGTCGCTCGGCTGAGCCCGTGGGGGGAAACCTCCAGCGCACAGGGGGCTCTAGCGTAGGAGAATCTCGAGGTCGGCCAGCACGCGGCCCTGCGCGTCCCGCCCGCCGGCGACGAGCGTGCGGGCCGGCGCAAACGGTGTGGCCGTGTGGCCACTGCGCGGCGTGACGAGGTCGGCGGCGTCAGGGAAGCGGAAGTAGCGGTCTGCCCCGGCGGCGTAGAGCTCGCGGAAGGCGACCGGGCGGCCCTCGGCGTCGCGCCCGCCGGCGAGCACGGCGAGCCCTTCCCCGAGGCGCGTGAGCGTGGCACGCTCGCGCGGTGCCCGGGGCCGGGCCGCCTCGCGGCGCGTCACGTTGAACGGATACTGCGCGCCCGGCGCGGCATAGACGAAGCGGAAGCCCACGGGTACCGGGGGGCCTGCGGCGGTGTAGAGCCCCGCGACAAGGCTTTCCGGACGGCCGCCGCCGAGCAGCGGTGCCTGGGCATGCCCGCTCGCGGGCGGAAACGACCCGGCCCCACCGGCGGGCGTGCGCGTGACGAGCCGCCCGCCGTCGGCCGTGGGCTCCCACTCGAGGATGGCGACGGTCGAGAGCGTGCCGAAGGCGCCACCAGGGAGAACGCCGCGCCCGCCGTAGACGTGCAGCACGAAGCGCCCGTCGGGCGTCGTGAGGGCCTCGGTTGTATGGAAGGCGCGCGGCACGCCCTCGCCCGAGACGGCGACAGCCCGCGTCGTGCCGGTGGCGGGATCGAAGACCTCGGTCTGCAGGACGAGCTGCGCGGCTGAGGCCGGGTTCTCGGCGCGCGCACCGCCGAGCAGCAGCACGCGCCCGTCGGGCAGGCGCGTCGCCGTGTGGCCGCCCCGCGGCGTGCCCGTCGAGACGGCCTCGAAGCCGAAGAGCGAGCCCTGCGTGCGCACCACGACACCATCGGCGCGCGCCGCGCCGGCCTCGTCGAAGCCGCCCGAGAGCAGCGCCGTCTGGCTGTCGAGCGACGTTGCCGCATGGCCCGTCCGCCCGCCGCCGGGGAGCGCGGCGGCGGTGTAGCGCCCGCTGCGCGCGGGCAGGTAGACGGCATAGAGCGTGTCGCGCGTCACGGCGCCGCTGCGCACGGTGATCTCGACCGGGAGCACATTCAGGCCGGGCGCGAGCTCGAGCGCGGCCGTGTAGCGCTGCCGGACGGGGTCGAGCACGGCCTCGGCGCCGCGCACGGTGAGGCGCTCGGCGCCGCCCGGCGCAACGACGCGCAGGTCGAGCGCGAGGCGCGCGTTGAGGAGCACGTCGCCGAGGTCCGGGCTGAGCACCTCGAGGGCGGGCGGGACGTCGTCAAGCGGTGGGCGCTCGCAGGCGGAAAGCGCGAACGCAAGTGCGGAGGCAAGCGCGGGGGCGAGCAGCAGGCGGCGCAGCGGCAGGGCCAGGGCGGGCGGTACGAGCATGGCAGGCAGCCGGGCGGACGTGCGCGTTCGCGCTCACGGCCGGCCCCCGGCGGAAGTTTCGC
>JBKBRC010000049.1:6010-16612 GCA_046292345.1 Rubricoccaceae bacterium | reverse complement strand
AGCGGAACTCGCCGCCGGTCTTCTCGGCGAGCACCTTCGTGATCGCCGCCGTCAGCGTCGTCTTGCCGTGGTCGACGTGGCCGATCGTGCCCACGTTCACGTGGGGCTTCGTCCGCTGGAATGTTTCCTTTGCCATGAATGCAGGAAGTTGTCTTGGGTTGGGGAGGGCCGGCCCCGCCAGGGGGCCGGCGCGTACGCGGGCCGGCGCTTACGCAGCCACGGCCGCCTTGCTGTTGGAGATGATCTCGTCGGCGATGTTCTTCGGCACCTCGGTGTAGTGGTCGAAGGTCATCGCGTAGATGGCGCGGCCCTGCGTGATCGAGCGGAGGTCGGTCGAGTAGCCGAACATGGACGAGAGCGGGACCATGGCCTTGATGACCTGCGCGTCGCCGCGCTGGCCCATGCCCTCGATGCGGCCGCGGCGGCCGGAGAGGTCGCCGATGACGTCGCCCATGTACTCCTCGGGCGTGACCACCTCGACGGCCATGATGGGCTCCATCAGGACGGGGTCCGCCTTGCGCGCCGCCTCACGGAAGGCCATGCGGCCGGCGATCTCGAACGAGAGCTGGTCCGAGTCCACGTTGTGGAACTTGCCGTCGACGAGGCGCGCCTTGACGCCCTCGACCGGGTAGCCGGCGAGCGGGCCGCGGTCCATGCTGCTGGCCAGGCCCTTCTCGACGCTCGGGATGAACTCGCGCGGGATGGCGCCGCCGACGATGGCGTTCTCGAACTCGAAGCCGGTGCCGTTCTCAATGGGCGCGAACTCGATCTCAACGTGGGCGAACTGCCCCTTGCCGCCGGTCTGCTTCTTGTGCGTGTAGGCGTGGCGGACCGGCTTACGGATCGCCTCGCGGTAGGACACCTGCGGCGCGCCGACGTTGGCCTCGACTTTGAACTCGCGCTTGAGGCGGTCGACGATGATCTCGAGGTGGAGCTCGCCCATGCCCGCGATGAGCGTCTGGCCGGTCTCCTCGTCCGTGGACACCTTGAACGTCGGGTCCTCCTCGGCCAGCTTCTGCAGGCCGATCGAGAGCTTGTCGATGTCGGCCTTCGTCTTGGGCTCGATGGCGATGCGGATGACCGGCTCCGGGAAGTCCATGCTCTCGAGCACGACCGGGTGGTTGGGGTCGCAGAGCGTGTCGCCGGTGCGGGTGTCCTTCAGCCCGACGATGGCGCAGATGTCGCCCGCCGAGACCTGCTCGATGTCCTCACGCGAGTTGGCGTGCATGAAGAGCAGGCGGCCGGCACGCTCCTTCTTCTCGTTGGTCGCATTGATGATCGCGTCGCCCTTGTTGAGCGTGCCTGAGTAGACCCGGACGAACGTGATGCGGCCCACGTAGGGGTCGGTCGCGATCTTGAACGCGATGGCCGAGAAGGGCTCCTTGGGGTCGGCGCGGCGCACGACCTCCTTGTCCGAGCGCGGCTCGAAGCCCGAGACGGGCGGCAGGTCGGTCGGAGCCGGCAGGTAGTCGATGACGCCGTCGAGCAGGCGCTGCACGCCCTTGTTCTTGAACGCCGAGCCGCAGAAGACAGGCGTGATGTCGAGCGAGATCGTAGCCGCGCGCACGACGCGCTTGATCTCGGCCGGGTCGAGCTCCTCGCCCTCGAGGTACTGCATGAGCAGCCCGTCGTCGTGCTCGGCGACGGCCTCGAGCAGGTTGATGCGCCAGTGGCGGGCGTCGTTCTTGAGGTCCTCGGGGATGGGCATCTCGTCCCACGTGGCTCCCTGCGTCTTGTCGTCCCACACGATCGCCTTGTTCTCGATCAGGTCGATCACGCCGCGGAACATGTCGCCCTCGCCGATCGGGATCTGCACCGGGACGGCGTTGGCGCCCAGGCGGTCCTTCATCTGCTGCACCGCCGCTGCGAAGTCGGCGCCCGTGCGGTCCATCTTATTGACGAACGCGATGCGGGGCACGTTGTACTTGTTCATCTGCCGCCAGACCGTCTCAGACTGCGGCTCGACGCCGCCGACGGAGCAGAAGAGCGCGACCGCGCCGTCGAGCACACGCAGCGAGCGCTCGACCTCGACCGTGAAGTCGACGTGGCCGGGCGTGTCGATGATGTTGATGCGGTGACCGTTCCACTCGGCCGTCGTGGCGGCCGACGTGATCGTGATGCCGCGCTCTTTCTCCTGCTCCATCCAGTCCATCGTCGCGCCGCCCTCGTGCACTTCGCCGAGGCGGTGCAGGCGCCCGGTGTAGTAGAGGATGCGCTCGGTCGTGGTCGTCTTCCCGGCGTCGATGTGCGCCGAGATACCGATGTTGCGGGTGCGCTCCAGGGGGAACTTCTTTCCTGCGAGGCTCATGTCGTTGGGGCGTTGAGCGTGAGGCAGCGTGGGCCGGCAGGCGAGGCGCGGGGCCCCGACGCGGGCGCGCGTGCAGGCGTTAGAGGCGGAAGTGGGAGAAGGCCTTGTTGGCCTCCGCCATGCGGTGCGTGTCGTCCTTCTTCTTGACGGCACCGCCCTCGCCGCGGCTGGCGGCGAGCAGCTCGGCCGCGAGGCGGTTGGCCATGCTCTTGTCGCCGCGCTGGCGCGCATACTGGATCAGCCAGCGGAAGGCGAGGCTGGTGCGGCGCTCCGGGCGCACCTCGACGGGCACCTGGTAAGTCGCGCCGCCGACGCGGCGGCTCTTGACCTCGACGAGCGGGGCCGTGTTGTTGAGGGCCTTGCGGAACACCTCCACACCCGGCTCGCCACTACGCTCCTCGATCAGGTCGAACGAGCCGTAGACGAGACGCTGCGCGACCGACTTCTTGCCGTCGCGCATGATGGCGGCGATGAACTTGGCTACGGTGACGTCTCCGTAGATGGGATCCGGCGTGGGGATCCGCTTTTCGGCTTGCTTCCTGCGCATGGGCGAAGGGGGCTCGGCTCGGCCGGCGGCGCGGCCGCCGACGGCCCGTATAGGGAGGCCGCGCGTGCAGTGCCCGCGGCGGAGGCGGACGACCGGCGCGGCCGGCTCAGTGAGAATCTCCTCGGCACGCGCCTGGCGCACCGCGGAGCCGGAAAGCCCGGCCGGGGAGGCCGAGCGGGACGGGCTTTACTTCTTGGCGGCGCTGGCCTTCGGGCGCTTGGCGCCGTACTTGGAGCGGCTCTTGCGGCGGTCGTTGACGCCGGCCGTGTCGAGCGCGCCGCGCACGATGTGGTACTTCACGCCCGGCAGGTCCTTGACGCGGCCGCCGCGCACGAGCACGATCGAGTGCTCCTGCAGGTTGTGGCCCTCGCCGGGGATGTAGGCGATCACCTCGATGCCGTTGGTGAGGCGCACCTTGGCCACCTTACGCAGCGCCGAGTTGGGCTTCTTAGGGGTCGTCGTGTAGACGCGCGTACACACCCCGCGACGCTGCGGGTTGCTCTGCAGCGCGGCCGACTTGGACGTCTTGCGCTTCGGGGTCCGCCCTTTCCGGACGAGTTGCTGGATCGTGGGCACGAGATTGCTCTGCTTGGGTTCGACGGGCGCGACCCGGCATGGGAACGCGAACGTTCAGAACGGCAATCTACACGGCTCCGCGCCCGGGCCGCAACCGATCGCGCCGCCCAAAGTCCCCCCAGATCTCTCTCAGAGCCCGCTTTAGCGTTAAGCTTGAACGAACGTGACCCTCTGATATATACCAGAGAGCCACTGTTCATATGACCTGCACCGGCGGCCCGGAGGGCAGGGCGCGTCTTACGCCGCCTGCTCGTTCGCAGGGCGTTCGCCGGGCGTCTCGCCCAGGCGGGGCGCCGCGCTCCCGACGCCGTCCCCGTGCGCGTCGCCTACGACGGGCGGCTCGGGCAGCACCGGACGCACGGGCTCGCCCTCCGCCGTCACCCCCATCTCGGCCGTGGAGGGGCGGAATGGGCGCTCGCCGAGGACTTCCTTGAGGTCGTTCTCGTTGAGCACCTCCTTGCTCAGCAGGGCCTGCGCCAGCGCCTCGAGCTTGTCACCCTTCTCGACGAGCAGCACACGCGTCTGCGCACGCACGTCCTCGATCAGCGCCTTCACCTCCTCGTCAATCAGGCGCGCCGTCTCCTCTGAGTACGGGCGCTGCAGGAGCGGCTCGTCGCTGCGCCCCGAGAGGTTGAACGACACGTAGCCGACCTTCTCGCTCATGCCATAGTCGACGACCATGGCGTAGGCCATCTTGGTGATGCGCTCGAGGTCGCTCTGCGCGCCCGTCGAGATGCGCCCGAAGATGATCTCCTCGGCCACGCGCCCGCCCATAGCCATCACCATGCGGTCGATGAGGGCCTCTTTGGTGTAGAGGTAGCGCTCCTCGGGGAGCGACTGCGCGTAGCCGAGCGCGGCGAGCCCGCGCGGCACGATGGAGACCTTGACGACCGGATCGGTGAACTCGCGGAACCACCCGGCGACGGCGTGCCCCGCCTCGTGGTAGGCCACGATGCGCTTCTCGTCGGGCGAGATGAGCTTGTTCTTCTTCTCGAGCCCGCCGATGACGCGGTCGATGGCGCGCTCGAAGTCGACCATCTCGACGGCGTCCTTGCCCTCGCGCGCGGCCAGCAGTGCGGCCTCGTTGCACACGTTGGCGATCTCGGCGCCGGCAAAGCCCGGCGTCTGCCCCGCGAGCAGGTCCATGTCTACGCCCGGGGCAAGCGTCAGGTTGGCCGTGTGCACCTTGAAGATGGCCGCACGCTCGCGGCGGTCGGGCCGGTCGATGACGATCTGGCGGTCGAAGCGTCCCGGGCGAAGCAGCGCCGAGTCCAGGATGTCCGGCCGGTTGGTGGCCGCCATCATGATGACGCCCTTGTCGGTGTTGAAGCCGTCCATCTCGACGAGGAGCTGGTTGAGCGTGTTTTCGCGCTCGTCGTTGCCGCCCATCACTGCGCCGCGCCCGCGCGAGCGCCCGACGGCGTCGATCTCGTCGATGAAGATGATGCAGGGGGCCTTTTCCTTGGCCTGCTTGAAGAGGTCGCGCACGCGTGCGGCGCCCACGCCGACGAACATCTCGACGAAGTCGGAGCCCGAGAGCGAGAAGAACGGCACACCGGCCTCGCCCGCGACGGCCTTGGCGAGCAGCGTCTTGCCTGTGCCCGGAGGCCCGACGAGCAGCACGCCCTTGGGCAGCTTGCCGCCAAGCTTGGTAAACCGCTTGGGGTTCTTCAGGAAGTCCACGACCTCCTCGATCTCCTCTTTGGCCTCGTCGAGCCCGGCCACGTCCGAGAACGTGATCGGCGCGCCCTCGCTCTGGTCGAACAGGACCGCCTTGTTCTTGCCGATGTTAAGCACCTGCTGTCCCGGCCCGCCCATGCGGCGCAGGATGAACAGCCAGAAGATGGCGATCAGGGCGAAGAGGAAGATCCAGGAGAACAGGCCCGTCAGCCACGTATCCGAGTACGAGACGGAGAACTCTACGGGAGGCTGCCCGGCGGCCTGCCGCTCGGCGTTGATGGCCCGCACCACATCCGTCAGGTCATGGTCGGACGGCTTGGTCGAGGAGAAGCGGCGGCGGTCCTGCTCGCCCGGCGTGCGCCCGAGCGCAGGCGGCACCTCAGAAGCCTGCACGCGCCCGGCCTGCACGGCCTCGGCCGTGTAGAGCCCTTGCAGCTTGGTGTTGTCCCGGATCGAGAACGACTCGACGTCCCCGCGCTCGAGTTGCTCGAGGAACGTACTGTACTCAATCTCGCGCCCGCTCGTGCCGGCGAACAGCGTTTGCAGCGCCAGGATGACGAGCGCCGCGAGCACAAACAGGTAGAACGTGCCCAGCGAGAATCGCGGGCGGCGCGGCGCCGTACCCGGCCGGTTCTCCTGCCCGTCGCGGGGGTTCTGGGACGGTCGCTTAGACTCAGCCATACGATAGCTATCTCGGAGAGGCGCCTGCGCCTGGCAATGCGGCGCGGCGCGCGAAAAAACCTCGCTGCGGGGCGAAGCCGTACAGTATGCCGGGGGCCAAGTTCCGGCACGCGGGCTGCCCGGGGCCACACTTCATCGCAAACGGAAGCCGGAGGGCCACGCGTACGCCCTTCGCAGCCTATTCCCGCGGGGGCGGCGCGTTGCTCTCGAGCAGTTGCAGAGGCGCCAGGGGGACGAGCGCCGCCGCGGTGCCCTGCCCCTCCGGCGGAAGGTCCGGACGTGCGGCGAGCCCGTCGGCGCGCGTGCCGAACTGGCCGACGAGCACGAGGTACAGGTCGAGCCCGTCGGTGCGGGTCTCGAGCGCGAGCGCGGCCCGATAGCCCCGGCGGAGGTAGGTGCGCAGGAGCGCATCGGCGGCGAGCGCGCTCGGGATGGCCTGCACCCGCCAGGTGTAGCCGCCCTGCGACGCGTCGAGCGGTGCCGCGCCGCGCAGGCCGAACGTGCCCTCGGGCGCGGCGGCGATCTGCTCAGGCGAGCGGTCGGCCACGGCGAGATCCGCGGTTTCCTCCTGCTCTGCGGGCGGTTCGGCGCCCGGCGGCGGGTCGAACACGACACGCTCGGCCTCGAGGAGGCGCCGGCGCCGCTCGGCGGCGACGTCCTCCGGCGTCATGGCGGCCGGTGGTGACGTGCCGGGCGCGGCCGCGGGCTCCGGCGCCTCGGGCGCGTCTTCGGTGGCCGGCACGGCCTCCGCGGGGGCCACTCCCGCAGCGCCCTCCGCAGCGTGCTCTGCAGCGGCGACGGGCGGGGGCGGCAGCGCCTGCCGGTGCGCAAGCGCCTGCCGTGCGTACGGCGTGCCCGCGTGCTGCGCCTCGACACGCGCGAGGAGCGCGCGAAGCGTGACCGGGTCCCCCCCGGCCAGCGCCGGCGGGAGCAGGGAGTCCGGCAGCGGTGCGTGGAGGTCTCGCCCGTCGTGCCGGATCCACTCGGCCGCAGCGACGGCCGCAGCGAGCGCGGCCCGCGGCGCCACGCGCGGCGGGGCGGCCTCGGAGAGCGCGAGCAGGTCGCGCACCGCCCCGGCGGGGTCTCCGGCCAGCCAGCGCTGGCGTGCCGCCTCGTAGGCGCGCTCGGCCTGCGCGTCGCCGGTCTCGGCGTCGGGCTCGGGTTCGCCCAGGCGGAGACGGGCCGCTGCGGCCAGCTCGGGCGGCACGTCGCGCGCGAGCAGCGTGCGGTAGCGGGCTGCTGCGCGGGCCGTGTCGCCGGCGGCCCACTCGAGCTCGGCTAGTGCGAAGAGTGCGCGCGGCGCAACCGGCGCGTCGGGCGTTTCGGCGAGGACCTGTGCGTAGAGGGCGGCCGCCGAGTCGGCGCGGCCGAGCGAGAGGAAGAGCGCGTTGGCGAGCTCGTAGCGGAGCCCGGCGCGCTCGGCGCGCAGGGCCTCGAGGGCGGCCGGCGTGCGCGGGACGGGCGAGAGGTCGAGCGGGCGCGGCCCCACGCCCGAGGGACGGTTCTGGAACTGCCCCTGCGTGAGGCCCGCCCCGACGCCCGAGGCGACGGCGCCGGCGCTGATGGCCGCGCGGCGGCGCCAGTTGGGCGCCAGCGGGCGGTCTCCCCAGACGGACTGGAACGCGGCCAGGCCGGCCTGCACGCTCGTCGGGCTCCGGAAGCCGAGGTATCCGGCCTCCTGCGACGCCGCGGCTGACCCCGTGCCGGCCTCGCCCCCCCGGCCGCCGTCCATGCCGCCACGAAGCCCGGCCGCGCCTTCGCCGAACGCCTGCGCGTCGCGCAGCCGCGCCTGCCGTCGCTGCTGCTCCTCGAACTCGGCCAGGCGCGCGGCTTCGATGCGCGCGATGCGCTCGCGGAACGCGTCCTCCGGGAGCGCGCCGAGCGCGAGCAGCGAGTCCACCTCTGCCAGGCGGGTCGCCGCGCGCGCGAACGCGTTGAACGTGGACGCCGTGCGCGTCGGCTGCGCGATGGCATCGCGGGCGAGGCGTGCGTCCCGACCGTCGGGCGCGCGCAGGCTCGTCGCGGCCGTGTCGAAGTGGGCCGAGGCGCGGACGTAGTTGCGGAGCACGTCGCGGTAGAACTCGCCCAGGCGGTAGTGCGCCTCGCCGCGCAGCGCGTTCCCGCCGAGGGCCTGGTCGTAGAGCACGGCGCGGAAGCGCTCCTGCGCCTCGGCGCGGCGCCCCGCTGCGGCCAGCGCACGCGCAAGCGCCAGTTCGATCTCGGCCCGGTGCGCGAAGTGCTTGTCGTCGCGGCGCATGCGGCGCAGCACGGCCAGGGCCGCGTCGTGCTGCCCGGCGGCGCTGTGCGCGAGCCCTTGGCTGAGCTCGGCCGCGAAGGCGAGCTCGTAGGAGGGCTTGCGGCGGTGCGCGCGCTCGAACGCCGCGGCAGCCTCAGCCGGGCGCCCGGCGAGCTCGTGCACCTGCCCGAGCAGCACCAGCCCGCGGGCGGCCAGGTCGGCATCGGAGACGTCGGCGGCGCCGGCCTCGAGCGCCTCGACGGCGTCGTCGTAGCGGCCCGCGCGGGCGTAGAGCGAGCCGAGCGCAAGGCGCAGGCGCGGGCGCCAGAAGCGCGTGCTCCCATCGAGGTCCTCGGTCAGCACCGACGCCGCCTCGTCTGGCCGGCCGGCCGCGGCCAGGGTGCGGCCGAGCCAGAAGCGTGCCTCGTCGGTCAGGCGGCGGTCCCCGTCGGCGACGGCGAGCGTCTCGCGGAACTTCTGCTCCGCGCCGACCACGTTGCCCTGGTAGAAGTACGCCTTGCCGATGACGAGCAGCGCGTTGTCGGCCCAGCGCGAGGTCGGGCGGCTGCGCAGCAGCTCGGCCGACTTGTCGATGGCTTTCTGGAACGGGTTGTCCCGGCCGGCCGCCGTCGCTCGCGCAACAGGGAACACGTCTACCAGGCGCGAGCGGTCGAGCGCGGTGGTGGCCGTCTGCAAGCTGCGCTCGCCCTGTTCGAGGGCCCGCGAGGCGTTGTAGTACGTGTTGTAGTACGCCCGGAAGTTGTTGTAGCGGTTGTGCAGCGGGCTGCCCTGCGCGCAGCCTGCCAGGGCGGCGGCGCACACGAGCAGGCCGGCGCACGCCAGGCGCGCGGCAGGGGAGGCAAGCATTGGGCGCAGGGGGCGCTCCGGGCGCATGGGCGCGGGCGTATGACTCGGGCACGCGGCCGACGGCGCGGCAGGCGTGGTCGCGCCGCGCAGCGGGGGCCGCGCAGTATGATACGGCCCGGCCGGGGCGCCCCCGGCCGCGAGGTCACAACGCGGCACCCTCTGTTCTCGTGCGCCCGCGCCCGGGCTCACCCCCAGCCCTCGCCGAGCACGCTCACGTGGACCGTGTTCGTCAGGCCCATCGCCGGGAGCGGCAGGCCCGCCGTGATCACGACGCGCTCGCCGGGCTCGGCCAGTCCGCGCGCGAGCAGGCCCTCGTGCACGGCCTTGATGCCGCCGTCGGTGTGCTTCTGGAAGTGGATCGGGAGCGCCTCCGTGCCCCACGTCAGGATGATGCGCGCCACGGCGCGCGCGTCGTCGGTGAAGGCGTAGATGGGCACGCCGGGGCGGTGCCGCGCGATGGCGCGTGCGGTCGAGCCCGAGTGCGTCAGGCAGCAGATGGCCACCGCCCCGACCTCCTCGGCCAGGCGCACGGCCGTGAACGAGATCGCCTGCGTGATGCGCGACGCCTGCTCGGTGACCGTGTCGGCAGCCTGCTGCCCGCCCAGCACGCGCCGGTTGGCCTCGACCGAGCGGATGATCTCGTCCATCACGCGCACGGCCTCGATGGGGTACTTGCCGGCGGCCGTCTCGCCCGAGAGCATGACCGCGTCGGAGCCGTCGAGGACGGCGTTGGCCACGTCGGAGGCTTCGGCGCGCGTCGGACGCGGGTTGTCGATCATCGACTCGAGCATCTGCGTGGCCGTGATGACCGGTTTGGCCGCGCCGAGGCACGCCCGGATGAGGCGCTTCTGCACAATAGGCACCTCCTGCATCGGGATCTCGATGCCGAGGTCGCCGCGGGCGACCATGATGCCGTCGGACTGCTGCAGGATCGCGTCGAAGTCCGAGACGGCCTCGGGCTTTTCGATTTTAGCGATCACGCCGACGCGCTTGTCCTCGGCCCGGATGCGCCGCATCAGGTCCTCGACGTCCGTCCCCGAGCGCACGAACGAGAGCGCGATGAAGTCTACGTCGTGCGCCAGGCCGAACGAGAGGTCGGCGAGGTCTTTGGGCGTCAGCGAGGGGCGGGTGCTTTTGATACGCGGCAGGTTGACGCCCTTGCGCGAGCGCAGCGCCCCGCCGACGACGACCTCGGTCTCCACGTCGACGCCGTTGACGGCCGTCACGCGCAGCTCGATGTTGCCGTCGTCGATGAGGATGCGCCCGCCGGGCTCGACCTCCTCGGCGAGCGGCTCGTAGGAGACGAAGACGCGCTCGCGCGTGCTCTCGTCCATGGGCTCGGCCGTGAGCGTGAGCGGGCGGCCCTTGTGGAGCAGCACGCCGCCGCCCATCACCTCGCCGATGCGAATCTTGGGCCCTTGCAGGTCCTGCAGCACGGCCACCGTCCGTCCGGCGCGCTGCGCCTCCTCGCGCACGATGCCGATCATCTCGGCGTGCGTCTCGTGCGTGCCGTGCGAGAAGTTGAGGCGCGCCACGTCCATGCCGGCGGCGATGAGCGCACGCACGCCCTCGCGCGAGGCGACCGAGGGGCCGAGCGTACAGACGATCTTGGTGCGGCGGAGAGGCGGGCGAGGCATAGGCAGGCGGGGCGAGCTCGGCAGAGACGGGGCCGTACAGAGGCCGTACAGGGACCGTAAAGGGACCGTA
>JBKBRC010000049.1:0-5910 GCA_046292345.1 Rubricoccaceae bacterium | reverse complement strand
TGCGGCGCCCTCCCACCTTGCGGCGCCCTCCCACCTTGCGGCGCCCTGCCCGGGGAGCCGACCAGCCGCCCCGGCGCAGCGCCTCCGCGAGGGCGATACGGCCCCGGGCAAGGGCCTGTGAAGGGCAGCCGGCACCCCTCGGTGGTACCTTGGCGCGATTGCCCGGCCGCCGGCGCGGAAGCC
Organism: Rubricoccaceae bacterium; assembly: GCA_046292345.1. GTDB lineage: Bacteria > Bacteroidota > Rhodothermia > Rhodothermales > Rubricoccaceae > JBKBRC01. The sequence continues at coordinate 5,727 of JBKBRC010000049.1, read as the reverse complement.
CTCCGCTGCGCCGTGCGGCCCTCTCTGCACCCCGCTCCCCACCGTCTCCATCCCGCCTCACCGTCTGCCCATGGCCGAGTCTCGCATCGTCCCGATCAACATCGAGGAGGAGATGAAGTCCTCCTACATCGACTACTCGATGTCGGTCATCGTGAGCCGCGCGCTGCCGGACGTGCGCGACGGCCTCAAGCCGGTCCAGCGCCGCGTGCTCTATGGCATGCAGGAGCTGGGCGTGGGCGCCGGGCGGGCGCACAAGAAGAGCGCGCGCATCGTCGGCGAGGTGCTCGGCAAGTACCACCCGCACGGCGACCAGTCGGTCTACGACGCGCTCGTGCGCATGGCGCAGGACTTCAACCTGCGCGGCCCGCTCGTGGACGGGCAGGGCAACTTCGGCTCCGTCGACGGCGACTCGGCGGCGGCGATGCGCTACACCGAGGCCCGCCTGACACGCCTGGCCGAGGAGCTGCTCCGCGACCTCGACAAGGAAACCGTCGACTTCACGCCCAACTTCGACGGCTCGCTCGACGAGCCGTCGGTGCTGCCGGCCGCGTTCCCGAACCTGCTCGTCAACGGCGCCGCCGGCATCGCCGTCGGCATGGCGACCAACATCCCGCCGCACAACCTCGGCGAGGCCATCGACGCCGTCGTGGCCTACATCGACGACCGCGACGTGCCGCTCGAGGTGCTTATGGAGCACCTGCCCGGCCCGGACTTCCCCACGGGCGGGCTCATCTACGGCGCCGCGGGCGTGCGCGAGGCGTACCGCTCCGGGCGCGGGCGCGTCGTGATCCGCGCGCGCATGCACGAAGAGACGATCAAGCGGCGCGGCGAGGGCGTCGAGCGGCAGGCGCTCGTGGTGACCGAGATCCCGTACCAGGTCAACAAGAGCGCGCTGATCGAGAAGATCGCGCACGCCGTGCGCGACAAGCGCATCGACGGCGTGGCCGACCTGCGCGACGAGTCCGACCGCGACGGCATGCGCATCGTGATCGAGCTGCGGCGCGACGCCGTGCCGGCGGTCACGCAGAACCAGCTCTTCAAGTTCACGCAGCTCCAGCAGACGTTCGGCGTCAACATCGTCGCCCTCGTCGGCGGGCGCCCGCGCACGCTCGGGCTCAAGGAGCTCATCCAGCACTACGTCGAGCACCGGCACGAGATCGTCTACCGGCGCACGCAGTTCGACCTGCGCCGCGCCGAGGAGCGCGCGCACATCCTCGAGGGCCTCACGGTTGCGCTCGACCACCTCGACGAGGTCATCGCCATCATCCGCCACTCCGAGGATACCGACGCGGCGCGGCGCAATCTCATGGCCGGCGTCTACCCGCAGCGCCTGACCGAGGCGCAGCGCGCGCGTCTCGGGCTGCCCGGGGCGGCGCCCGTCGCGCGGAGCGGCCCGCGCGAGGCCACTTCCGAGCGGCCGGACTTCCAGCCGCAGCCCTGGCTCTCGTCGGCGCAGGCCGACGCCATCCTTGCGCTGCGCCTCTCGCGCCTGACCGGCCTCGAGCGCGACAGGATCCTCGCCGAGTACCGCGAGGTGCTCCAGGAAATCGAGCGCCTGCGCGCCATCCTCGGCTCGGAAGCGCTCCGGATGCAGCTCATCAAGGACGAGCTGCTCGAGGTCCGCGCGCGCTACGCCGACGCGCGCCGCACCGAGATCGACGTCGTCGGCGGGGGCGAGATCGACCTCGAGGACCTGATCGAGGAGGAGCACGTCGTCGTCACGATCTCGCACCAGGGACTCATCAAACGGACCGCCCTCGGCGAGTACCGGCAGCAGGGGCGTGGCGGGCGCGGCCTGCTCGGCGCCGGCACGCGCGACGAGGACTACGTCGAGCGCCTCTTTGCCGCCGGCACGCACGACTACCTGCTCTTCTTCACCGACCACGGGCGCTGCTACTGGCTGCGCGTCTACGACGTGCCCGAGGGCGGCCGCACGGCCAAGGGCCGCTCCATCCGCAACCTGATCCAGATCCACCAGGACGACCGCGTGCGCGCCGTGCTCGCCGTGCGCAAGGAGGACTTCCGCAGCGACGCCTTCCTGAGCGCGCACTTCGTACTCATGGCCACGCGCGGCGGGACGGTCAAGAAGACCCCGCTCGAGCAGTTCTCGCGCCCCCGGGCCGACGGCATCATCGCCATCGACATCGTCGACGGCGACGAGCTGATCGAGGCACACCTGACCGATGGCGACACCGAGGTGCTGCTCGCCTGCTCGGCCGGCCGCGCGATCCGCTTCCACGAGGCCGACGTGCGCCCGATGGGCCGCAACACGCGCGGCGTGCGCGGCATGAGCCTGCGCGAAGGCGAGCACGTCGTGGGCATGGTAGCCGTGCGCGACGAGGACGCGCAGATCCTGGCGGTCTCGGCCGGCGGCTACGGCAAGCGGACCGCGCTCGCGGAGTACCGCGAGCAGTCGCGCGGCGGGCTCGGCATCCTCACGCTCAAGACGACCGCCAAGACGGGCGACCTCGTCGCGCTCAAGAGCGTCACCGCGACCGACGACCTGATGATCGTCACGCAGAACGGCCTTCTCATCCGCATGCCCGTCTCCGACATCTCCTCGCTCGGGCGCAACACGCAGGGCGTGCGCGTGATCAACCTGCGCGAGGGCGACGCCATCGCCGACGTGTCGCGCCTGGCCGCCAGCGACGACCCTGAGGGCGTGCTTCCCGGGCCCTCAGCCGATGCAGCGCCGGCCGAGGTGCCCTCCGAAGTGCCCTCCGAGGCCAGCTGAAAGAAGCGGGGTCGCCTACGCGTCGCGCCGGGCGGCCTCAGGGCTGAACGCGGGCGCGCACACGGCCCAGTACTCGCACGGCGCCTCGGCCGAGGGGTTGCAGTAGCGTACACGCTCGCCGGCCTCGACGAGAACGGTCTCGCCCGGCCCCACGTCCGTATGCCCGCCCGCATGCTCGACGCGCATCGTGCCTTGCAGCACGATCGTGACCTCGTCGAACGCGGGCTGCTGGAACGGCTCGGCCCAGCCGCCGGGAGCCACCATGTGCGCCACCGAGAGCGAGGCCGTGCCCGTGCGCACGCGCCCGACGTATTCTTCGATCAGCTTGTCGCCCGGTACGGGGATGCGGGCGGGGTCGGTTATTTTTCGCGGCATCGCGGCGGCTCAGGAAAGCGTCCGCTCAAGCTAGCATGCCGCCGGCGTCTGCCATGCTTCGCCCGTTCGTCGTTCTGATCGCGCTCGCTGCGGCTGTGCTCCCGGCGGCGGCGCAGAGCGCGCCTCCCGCGGCGGCGACGCCCGTGGGCCTCCCCGGCGCGCCCGACCCGCACTTCGGGACGCCGCTCGAGGCGTGGCCGCCCCCCGACACGCTCGCCGCGGCGGCCCTGGCCGGGCACGCCGCGCGCGTTCGCGCCTGGCTCGATGGCGGCCTGCCGCCGGACGCGCCTCTGCCCGGCGGGCAGACGATGCTCATGCTCGCCGCCGCGCACGACCACGCGCCGCTCGCGCGCACCCTGATCGCCTACGGCGCGCAACCCGACCGCCCGGACGACGCCGGCCGGACGCCGCTCATGCACGCCGCGCGCGGCGCAGCCTCGGCGCGCACCGCGCGCGTGCTCCTGCAGACCGGCGCCCGCCCTAACCGCCAGGATGCCGAGGGCCGGACACCCCTCATGCATGCCGCCGCCGCCGGCGCCGAGGCGCTCGTTGCCCTGCTGCTCCCGCGCGCCGACCTCGCGCTGCGCGACAGCGCCGGGCGCTCTGCGCTCCACCACGCCGCGCAAGCCTCCAGCCCGGCCGTGTACCGGCTCCTGCTCGCCGCCGGCCTCGCGCCAGACGAGCTGGACCGTTTCGGGAAGACGCCCCGGCAGTACGCGCAGGAGCGCTTCGGCGAGGCCGCCGACGAGCCCCGCGGCGGCGGCCCCTCCTCGCCGCGCGTGCCGGGCTGAACACGCACATCACAGACGCGACCGTTCGGCCCGAAAAACGGCCCGCTGGCCGTTTTTTGCACTGCGGTCCGAAACTTGATGGCTGTTGCTTGCGACTACGTCGTAGCCCCTTCCACCCGCCGCCCGGTACCCCATGGTCCTTGCGCTTCAACTCGCAGTACCGACGGCGCTGCTCTTGCTCCTCGCCGTCGCCGCGGCCCCGCGCCGCCGGTCTACCCAGCGCAGCTAGCCAGCCCCGCCTTCGGCCCTTACGCCGCGCGCCGCGCCGGACTGCCCGCGCGCGGCGTGCGGCGTTTCGGCCGGCGCCGTTCCGTGCAGCAGGGCTTCAGCGCTCGAGCACGTCTGCGAGCGCGCGTTCGAGAACCGAGACACCTTCGTCCAGTTCACCGGGCGTGATGGTCAGCGCCGGGCGGAAGCGGATGCTGCGCGCGCCGCAGCCGAGGATGACGGCGCCGTGCCGGTAGGCCGCCTCCACGACAGCCGTGCGCGTGGGCCCGTCGGGCAGGTCGAAGGCGCACATGAGCCCGCGGCCCCGCGGGTTCTCGACCGCCTCGAAGCGCTCCGCGAGGCCGCGCACGCGCCCAAGCAGGTACTCGCCCGCCCGCCAGGCGTGCCCGACGAGGTCGTCGGCCTCGATGACCTCGAGGATGCGGTCGAAGCGGACCATGTCGACGAGGTTGCCGCCCCAGGTCGAGTTGATGCGGCTGGACCTGGCGAACACGTGGTCGTCCACCTCCTCGATGCGCCGCCCGGCCAGGATGCCGCAGACCTGCGTCTTCTTGCCGAACGCGATCAGGTCCGGCACCACGCCCAGGCCCTGCCAGGCCCAGAACGTGCCCGTGAGCCCGACGCCAGTCTGCACCTCGTCGAAGATCAGCATCGCCTCGTGCTCGTCGGCGAGCGCGCGCAGGGCGTGCAGGTAGGCCGGGCGGAAGTGGTTGTCGCCGCCCTCGCCCTGAATGGGCTCGAGGATGATGGCCGCGATGTCGTGCGGGTGCTCGCGGAAGGCGGCCCGGACCTGCTCGAGGCTGGCCGCCTCGCGCGCCTCGACGTCCGCCTCGTCGGCCGGGCCGTTGCAGTGCGGGTTGTCGACACGCGGCCAGGCGAACTTCGGGAAATGCGCGACCTTGTTGGGGTCTGTGTTGGTGAGCGACATCGTGTAGCCGCTGCGGCCGTGGAAGGCCTGCCGCAGATGCACGACCTGGTGGCCGCGCTCGCCCGGCAGCCCGCGAGCGGCGTTTTTGCGCACCTTCCAGTCGAACGCCGCCTTGAGCGCGTTCTCGACGGCGAGCGCGCCGCCGGATACGAAGAAGGCGTGCGGAAGCTGCTCCGGAATGCCCACGCGCGAGAACGTCTCGACGAAGCGCGCGAAGTGCGGCGTGTAGATGTCCGAGTTGGCGACCTTGTTGAGCGCCGCGTCCATCAGGCGGGCCCGGAACGCCTCCGCGTCGGGCCCCTCGCCGGCCAGGGCCGGGTGGTTCATGCCGAGCGGGTTGGAGGCGTAGAACGTGAACAGGTCTACGTAGGTGCGCCCGGTGACTGCATCGCGCAGGTACGCCCCGCGGCTCTGCTCCATGTCGAGCACGAGCGGGTAGCCGTCCGCAAGCAGGTGCCGGCGGAGGATGGCGTGGACGTCAGAGGGAGCCGGGAGGGCGCGGGGAACGGCGGTGAGCTGCATACCGGGCGGGGGCTGGGCTGATGCGCAGGAGCAACGCGCGGAAGCCGTACCGCCGCGTGCGCCGCTGAGCAAGTGCAAGATAGCCGGAAACTTCCGAGTTAGCCGGAAACTCCTGCGCCGGCGGGCGCGTCCGGGCCGCGTCGTTCGTA
>JBKBRC010000048.1:0-16936 GCA_046292345.1 Rubricoccaceae bacterium | reverse complement strand
GCAGCAGGTGACGCCGGCGTGCGGGGTGGCGGTGCGGGCGTCGTCGCCGTCGCAGGTGGTGTCGGACGTGGGGTCGGCGCTGCTGCGCCTGGCGGCGGACGGGGCGCTGCGCGCGGCGATGAGCCGCGCCGCGCGCGCGCGTGTCCGCGCGTGTTACCGCTGGCCGCTCATCGTGGCCGAGCGCCGGCAGGCACAGCGTGAGGTGCTCGGGCTGGAGCGGGCGCCGCGCTGCGTGCTCGTCAACGCGTTCGCCTGCGAGCCCGGCAAAGGCTCCGAGCAGAGCCAGGGCTGGCAATTCGTGCGCGACGCGGCGCGCTCGTCGGAGGTGTGGGTGCTTACGCACGAGGCCTCGCGCGCAGCGCTATCGGCTGCGCTCCGCGAGCAGCCCGACCTCCGGATCCACCCTGTCTACTACGCGCTGCCGTTTGAGCGCGCGCGCTTCCGCACGGGTCAGCAGAGGCGGCGCGGCGTGGGCGAGCAGTTCCACTACTACGCGTGGCAGTGGGCTGCCGGGCGGCGGATGCGTCGCCTGCACGCGCGCGTCGGCTTTGATCTCACGCACCACGTCTCGTACATGCGCTGCTGGTCGCCGACGGCGGCTGCGTGGGTGCCGGCGCCCCTTGTGTGGGGGCCGGTGGGCGGCGGCGAGTCGGCGCCGAGGCAGTTCTACGCCGCCTTCAGCCGAGAGGGCCGGCGCTACGAGCGCCTGCGCGACGCCGCACGGTGGCTGACCCGCTTCGACCCGTTCATGCGCCGCACGACGCGCCGCGCGGCCGTTGCGCTCGCAACGACCGAGCAGAGCGCCGCGCTCATGACGCGCCTGGGGGCACGGGGCGTCCGCGTGATGCCGGGCGTCGCGCTGGGCGAGGACGACCTGGCGCAGCTGGTCGGGATCCCTGCCCCGCCCACAGGGCCCTTCCGGATGGTCGCCGTCGGGCGGCTGGTGCACTGGAAGGGGTTCGACTACGCGATCCGCGGCTTCGCGGCGGCGCTCGCGGCCGCGCGCGCCGCCGGCTCGCCGGCGCTCGACGGGGCCACGCTCGACATCCTGGGCGAGGGCCCGGAGCGGGCGCGCCTGCAGGCGCTCGTGGCGTCGCTGGGGCTGGAGGGGCGGGTGCGGCTGCGGGGCCGCGTGCCGCGCCCGGTGGTGCTGGCGGCGCTGGCGGAGAGCCACGTGCTGGTGCACCCGTCGTTCCACGACAGCGGGGGCTACGCGACGCTGGAGGCGATGGCGGCCGGGCGGGCGGTGGTGTGCCTGGCGCTGGGGGGGCCGGCGCAGCAGGTGACGCCGGCGTGCGGGGTGGCGGTGCGGGCGTCGTCGCCGTCGCAGGTGGTGTCGGACGTGGGGTCGGCGCTGCTGCGCCTGGCGGCGGACGGGGCGCTGCGCGCGGCGATGGGCCGCGCCGCACGCGCGCGCGTGCTCGAGGCGTTCACAGCCGACCATGTCATGGGCCGGACGCTCGCCTTCTACGACGCGCTCCACCCGATCGCCCCCTCCGAGGTGGCCGCCTGGGAGGAGGCCGGCCCGCCCCCGGCCGGTGACGGCTGCGCGAGCGCCCCCGCAACGATGCCAGGCTGACGCTGCACCATGGAGCTCCGCTACAGCCCTCCGCCGCTCACGCCGCCGCAGCATCTCGGCGACCGCTACATGCTCGTGCTGGCGGCGTGCCTGCTCGGATACGCCCTGCTTGGGCGCGCGTTCGCGTACGTGGGCGTCCCGCCGCTGTTCATCGGCGAGGTCGTGCTCGGCCTGGGGCTCCTGCTGCTTGTCACGCGCGCGCGCGCGCTGGCGTCTCTTTCCGGCATGCCCGTCCTGGGCTTGCTGCTGCTGCTGATCGCGTGGGGGCTCGTCCGGACCCTTCCCTACGTGCCCGAGTACGGGCTCAATGCGTTCCGCGACTGGATGGTGCTCGGCTACGGGCTTTTCGCCTTCGTCGCGGCCGGGCTCATCCTGTCGCGCCCCGAGCGCCTGCGCCTGCTCGTGGAGCGCTACCGCGTGTTCGCGGTCGTGATGCTGGCGCTCGTCTGGGCGGTCTACATCGCCTTCAAGGTGTTCGAGCAGTCGCTGCCCTGGATCCCGTGGGCGCCCGGGGCGGCGCGCGTGGTGGAGGCCAAGGGCGGAGACATCATGGTGCATATCAGCGCCATCGCCGCCTTTGTGGTGCTGGGGCTGATCCGGCCGACGCCGCTCGTGGTGGCGGCGCTGGCGGCCAACGCCGGCCTGATCATGGTCAGCAACCGCGGCGGCATGATCGCGTTCGTGCTCACGCTGGCGGTCGCCTGGGCGCTGCGCCCTCCAACGGCCCACTTCGGCAAGCTCATCTTCGCGTTCGTCTTCTTCCTGGCAGCCGGCCTGCTCGTCGGCCCGACCGTGCAGATCCACGGCGGCACGCGCAGCATCTCGGTGGAGCAGCTCTGGACCAACCTCGTCTCCATCGTCGACCAGAGCGACTCGGCCTCGCTCGAGACGACCAAGACATGGCGCCTCGCGTGGTGGACCAGGATCGTCGGCTACACGGTGCAGGGGCCCTACTTCTGGGACGGCAAGGGCTTCGGCATCAACCTGGCCGTGGACGACGGATTCCAGACTTCGGACGACGCGGCGCTCCGGAGCCCGCACAACGGCTACATGACGATTCTGGCACGCATGGGCGTGCCCGCGTTCGTCGTCTGGCTCGTCCTCCAGGGCCTCTGGGTGCTCACTATGCTCTCGGCGTGGTGGGAGGCGCGCCTCCTCCAGCAGCGCACGTGGATGGCCGTGCTTGCGATGCTGCTCTGCTACTGGGTTGCGATCACGGTCAATGCCATGTTCGAGGTATACCTGGAGAGCCCGATGGGCGGCATCTGGCTGTGGGTTGTGGTCGGCACAGGACTGGCGGCGGCGCGGCTCCGGCGCACCCGTCCCGACCTTTTCGCCGACGCCGACCGCGCTCGCTTAGGTCTACCTCGCTTAGGTCTACCTGTGGTCAGGGCGATACCGAGCACGCCCGTACCGTGGCACTGGGGCGCGCGGACCGGCGACGGCGCTGCCGGCCGGCCCCCGGTCGGCTTGCCATCCGTCGGCTCGCGCGCCCGCCGCTAGCATGTCCGCTATCCCCTCCCCGATGCGCTCCGCCCCGCTCCCGGCACGTGCTCCCTCGCTCCCGGACGCGCCCGTCCTGCGCCGCGTGCTCGGCGTGCCTGTGCACGCGACGTCCTACGCCGATGCGACCGCGCGCATCCTGGCGTGGGCTGCGGCCGGGGAGGGGCGCGTCGTCTGCGCGACGGGCGCGCACGGCGTGATCGAGGCGCAGGACGACCCCGTCTTCCGCGCCGCGCTCGAGGCGGCCGACCTCGTCGTGCCCGATGGCATGCCGCTCGTGTGGGCGCTCCGGCACCAGGGCGTGCCCCATGCGAGCCGGGTCTACGGCCCCGAGCTCACCACACACGTGCTGCGCGCCGCCGCACGCGCCGGCCTGCCGGTCGCCTTCTACGGCTCGACCGGGGAGACGCTTGCCGCTCTCCGCGCGCGCCTGCCCGCGCTCGCCCCCGGGCTCACGATCGCCGCGGCCATCTCGCCGCCCTTCCGACCGCTCACCGAGGAGGAAGACGCGGCCTACGCCCGCCAGCTGAGCGCCTCCGGCGCACGGCTCGTGTTCGTGGGACTCGGCTGCCCACGGCAGGAGCTCTGGTGCGCGCGGCAGCGCGCGCGCCTCCCGGCCGTGCTGCTAGCCGTCGGCGCAGCGTTTGACTTCCATGCGGGCCGGCTTCGCCAGGCGCCGCCGGCGCTCCAGCGGCTCGGCCTCGAGTGGGCGTTCCGCCTCGCCGTCGAGCCGCGGCGGCTGTGGCGGCGCTACGCGCGCGTCGTGCCGCGCTTCGCGCTCGGCTACGCAAGACAAGCCATTCGTACACGCTGACCCCTCTCCGAGCGGGCTATTTTGAGTCCCGAATCCGGAGCCCTCGTTCGTACACCGGCTCTTAAAACCTCACACACCCTTACCCCACACATGTCCACGCTCGACCAGAACGCCCGCGTGCTCGTCACCGGCGCCGGCGGCTTCATCGGCCATCACCTCGTGAAATACCTCAAGGAGAAAGGCTACTGGGTCCGCGGCGTGGACCTGAAGTACCCCGAGTTCGAGGACTCGGTCGCCGATGAGTTCGAGATCCTCGACCTCCGCCGCTGGGCCTCCTGCCTGCAGGCCACGCGCGGCATCGACCACGTCTATGCGCTCGCGGCTGACATGGGCGGGATGGGCTTCATCTCGAAGTATCACGCCGAGATCCTGCACAACAACATTCTCATCAACACGCACACGATAGAGGCGGCCCGCATCAACGGCGTCTCGCGCTACCTCTACACGTCGTCGGCGTGCGTGTATCCGGAGTACCTCCAGACGGAGGCGGACGTGGTGCCGCTGCGCGAGGACCAGGCCTACCCGGCGCAGCCGCAGGACGCCTACGGCTGGGAGAAGCTGATCACGGAGCAGCTGGCCTACCACTACCGCAAGCAGTACGGCCTCGAGACGCGCACCGTCCGCTTCCACAACGTCTACGGCGAGCTTGGCACCTGGGAGGGCGGGCGCGAGAAGGCGCCGGCGGCCATGTGCCGCAAGGTGGCCGAGGCCAAGCTTTCGGGCGACCACCGCGTCGAGATCTGGGGCGACGGCGAGCAGACGCGCTCGTTCATGCACGTGGACGACTGCACCGAGGGCGTCTACCGCCTCATGCAGTCTGACTACGCGGAGCCGCTCAACCTCGGCCGCGACCGCATGGTGACGATCAACCAGCTGGCCGACATCGCCGCCGCCGCCGCCGGCATCGAGATCGAGAAGGTCCACGTCGACGGCCCGATGGGCGTCCGTGGCCGCAACTCGGACAACTCGAAGCTGCGCGAGGTGCTCGGCTGGGAGCCCAAGATCCGGCTTGAGGATGGGATCGCGCGCACGTACGCCTGGATCGAGGAGCAGGTGCGGGCCAAGAAGGCCCGCGAGGCGCAGGAGGCGCAGCTCGCCGGCGGCGATGGCGCCGTGGCCTCGGCCGCAGCCTGAGCGCCGGCCTGCGGCTGTCCGGAGCGGGGGGCGGGTCACGGCCGGCCTCCCGCTCGTCTTTCGCCCGTCCCGCCATGCCCTCGCCCCCGCCCATCGCCATCGGCCTGCCGGTTTACAACGGCGCCCGCTACCTCGAGCAGACGCTCGCGGACCTGCTCGGGCAGACGTTCGGCGACTTCGACCTGATCGTGTGCGACAACGCCTCGACGGACGAGACGGAGGCTATCGTGCGCGACGCGGCCGCACGGGACCGCCGCGTGCGCTACTTCCGCCATGCGCGCAATCTGGGCGCGCTGCCCAACGCCAACTTTGCCTTCGCACAGGCGCGCAGCCCGCGCTACGTGCTCGCCTCGCACGACGACCGCCGCCACCCGGCATTCCTGGAGCGCCTGAACGCTGCGCTCGAGGCGCGCCCCGCAGCCGTGCTTGCCCATGCCGGCACGACGCTCATCGACGCGCACGACGTGCCGATGGACTTCGACGCCGTGTCCGCGCGCTACACCGACGCGCAAGGCCGTACCTACGCCTACGACCGCACGCTCGACCGCGACCTGGGCCCCGACGCGGCGGCGCGCTTTGCGGCCGTGCTGCGAGCGAGCGACATCAACGGCGCCATCCACGGGCTCTTCCGCTCCGACGTGTTCGCGCGCGTGGGGCACATGAGCGTCGAGGGTTCTGACCGCCTCGTGCTGGCCCGCGCGGCGCTGGCCGGCCCGTGGGCGTACGTAGACGCGCCCCTGTTCGGCTACCGCATTCACGAGGCGAGCACGCTGCACCTGTCCCACGCGGAGCGCCTGGCGCGGGAGTCCGGCGCCGCGCCTGACACCGGGTCCGGCCGAAACATGGCGCTCCTGCTCGGCACGTTCCGGCGATATGTTCTCGCGCCGTGGCAGGCGCGCATCCCGCCGTTGGCGCGCGTTCGCGCCACGGGCGCGGCCCTTGGCCTGCTGCTGGGGCGGCGAGTCTTGCAGCGTCTGCTCCTGCCGGGTTCATACAGCTATTGGGGCTGGTCGAAACGAGGAACGCTGCCGGCAGCGTCTGGGCCGAAGCCTACAAAGCCACCATACGGAGATGAGGCGTGGGAATGGCTCGGCTTTGCACGGTATGCGCGATCGGGAATGTAGCAGGGGTCTAGAAACTATTGGTTGTGGGTTTGAGTAAGGGCCATACCCTTACCCTTTCGCATATCAAACCTCATGGCCAAGACCCGGCGTCCACAGCGCGCGTCGTCGTTCGAGTTTCAGACTATCTCCAAAGACGAAGCCGCCAAGCGCCGCTCGCAGCGCGGTCAGCGGCGCAGCAAGTACTCGGTCATCGGAGACAAGTTCGGAGACCTCTCGAAGAACGAGGTGCTGGTTTTTCAGGCGCAGAAGAACGAAGTGCAGGGCGTGCGCAACTTCATGCGCCGCAACTTCGGCGAAGCTTTTCGGATGCGTAGTAGGCGCGTCGAGGGGGACACATTCGAGGTGCACCTCTCGCACGACTGAGCTTTGTGCCGGCGTCTCGGGTCGCGTCTGCCCGTGGTACGAGCCGCTTGCCTCCGCGCAGGCGGCTCGGCTCTTTAGAGACCGGCCCGAGTGCAGCGATGTAGCCGCCGGCGTTAACCTGCGCCGCGCGTCCGGCGATACCGGACGGGCCGATACCAGACGGGCCGCTCGCTCCCCGCTCTCCGTCATGCGCGTACTGCTCACCGGCCACGAAGGCTACATCGGAACGGTGCTCTCGCCGATGCTGCGCGAGGCAGGCCATGAGGTGACCGGGCTGGACGCAGGCCTGTTCACGGACTGCGTGTTCACGCCGCCTCCCGCGCTGCCCGCGCTTCGGCGCGACCTGCGCGACGTCCGCGCCTGCGACCTGGAGGGATTCGACGCGGTCGTGCACCTCGCCAACCTCTCCAACGACCCCCTCGGCAACCTGGCCGAGAACCTGACTTACGACGTCAACCACGTCGCGACGGTGCGCCTGGCCGCGCTCGCGCGCGAGGCGGGCGCACAGCGCTTCGTGTTCGCGTCGTCGTGCAGCCTATACGGCGCCGCGGGGCAGGATGCCGTAGACGAGACGGCCCCCTTCCACCCGGTCACGGCCTACGGCCGAGCCAAGGTGCTCGCCGAGGAGGGCCTTCGCGCCCTCGCGTCGGACGATTTCTCGCCCGTCTATCTCCGCAACGCCACCGTCTACGGTGTCTCGCCGCGCCTGCGCTTCGACCTGGTCGTGAACAACCTCACGGCCTGGGCCGTGGCCACGGGCGCGATCCGCATGACGAGCGATGGCACGCCCTGGCGGCCGCTCGTGCATGTCGAGGACGTCGCCTCGGCCGTTGTAGCCGTACTCGCAGCGCCGCGCGAGGCCGTGCACGACACGGCGCTCAACGTGGGCCGCGAGGGCGAGAACTACCAGGTGCGCGACGTGGCGCGCCTTGTGGGCGAGGTCGTGCCCCACTGCGCCGTCTCGTTCGCCGACGGCGCCAGCCCGGACACGCGCTCGTACCGCGTCTCGTTCGCCCGCATCGCCGAGCGCCTGCCCTCGTGGCAGCCGCGCTGGACGGTGCGCAAGGGCATCGAGCAACTCGTTGCCGCCCTCGCTCCGCGGGCTCTGCCGCCCGAGGTGTTCGAGGGGCCCCGCTTTTCCCGCATCGCGCACCTGCGGACGCGCATGGCGGAGGGGAGCGTCCGCCCCGACCTGCGCCCGCTCGCCGCCACGCCGGCCGCGCCATGACCGAGACCGCCCCGTCCGCCCGTGACCTGCTCGCGCGTCCGGCAACGCGGAGCACGGGCGCGTGCCGCTTCTGCGGCGCGCCCCTGCGCGTCTCCTTCGCTGACCTCGGCTCGAGCCCGCCGTGCCAGAACGTCGTGCGCGAGGAGGACCTCGCCCGCGGCGAGACCTACTACCCGCTGCATGCGCTCTTCTGCGAACGCTGCGGCCTGGTGCAGATCGATGCGACCGTACCGCCCGAGGACATCTTCACCGAGTACGCTTACTTCTCGTCCTACTCGGACTCGTGGCTCGACCACGCGCGCCGTTACACCGAGGACGTCGTGGCGCGCTTCGGGCTCGGCCCGGCCTCGTTCGTCGTCGAGGTCGCCTCGAACGATGGCTACCTGCTCCAGAACTTCGTCGCGCGCGGCATCCCGTGCCTGGGCGTGGAGCCGGCCGCCAACGTGGCCGAGGCCGCGCGCGCGCGCGGCGTGCCGACGCGCGTGGCCTTCTTCGGCGAGGACGAGGCCCGTCGCATGGTCGCCGAGGGCCTCCGTGCCGACCTCGTGCTCGGCAACAACGTCTTCGCGCACACTCCCTATGTGAACAGCTTCGTGGCCGGCCTGAAGGTGCTCCTCGCACCGCGCGGTGTCGTCACGCTCGAGTTTCCGCACCTGGTGCGCCTGGCCGAGGGCAACCAGTTCGACACGATCTACCACGAGCACTTCAGCTACTTCTCGTTCACGACGGCCGAGCGCATCTTCGCCGCGCACGGCCTGACGCTCTTCGACGTGGACGAACTGCCCACGCACGGCGGTTCGCTGCGCCTCTACGCGCGTCACGACGAGGACGGCACGCGGCCGGTCGCGCCTGCCGTCGGGGCGCTCCGCGCGCGCGAGGCGGCCTGGGGCGTGGACGATCCGGCCACGTACGAGGCGTTCGGGGAGCGTGTCCGTGAGACCAAGCGGGCCTTGCTGAGCTTCCTCATCCGGGCCAACGACGAGGGCAAGACCGTCGTCGGCTACGGGGCGCCTGGCAAGGGCAACACGCTGCTCAACTACTGCGGCATCCGCACGGACCTCGTCCGGTTCACCGTAGACCGGAACCCGTACAAGCAGGGTACCTACCTGCCGGGCTCGCGCATCCCGGTGCTCGCGCCCGAAGCCATCGACGAGGCGCGGCCGGACTACGTGCTCGTCCTGCCCTGGAACCTGCGCGACGAGATCGCGGCGCAGATGGCGCACATCCGCACGTGGGGCGGCCGGTTCGTCGTGCCGATTCCGGCCGTGGAGGTGTTCTGAGCGGACGGAGTGAAGCCCCGCGCCTGCCGGCTGCTCCGAGGTGCCTGCCATGACGTTCGAGCCCACGGCAATTCCCGGATGCGTCCTCGTTCGCCCGGAGCGCCACGCCGACGCGCGGGGCTACTTTGCGCGGACGTGGGACGGCGCGCGCCTGGCCGAGCACGGCCTCGACGCGCGCCTGGCCCAGTGCAGCGTCTCGTTCAACCACGCGCGGGGTACGCTGCGCGGCCTGCACTTCCAGGCGCCGCCGCACGCCGAGAGCAAGCTCGTCCGCTGCACGCGCGGCGCCCTCTACGACGTCTGCCTGGACCTGCGCCCGGACTCGCCCACGTTCCACCGGTGGACGGCCGCCGAACTGACGGCCGGGAACGGCCTCGCGCTGTTCATCCCGGAAGGATGCGCCCACGGCTTCCTCACGCTCGCCGACGAGACGGAGGTGTTCTACATGATCTCGGCGCCCTACGTGCCCGAGGCCGCGCGCGGCGTGCACCATGCAGACCCGGCTTTCGGGATCGCATGGCCCGAGCCTGTCCGCGTCATTCATCCGCGCGACGCCGCCTATCCGTTTCTCCAGGTGCCGTCCTGAGCCTTTTCGGGCATGGCCCCGCTGCCGTCAGGGCCGTACCTGCGCCCGGACGACGAGGCCCCCGTGCGGGGCCGGCCAGCGCCCCGTGCGCGTGCGCTGCCCGGGACGCAGCCCGAGCCGCTCCGCGTCGAGGAAGAGCACGTCGCCGCGGGCGAGCACGAGCGTGGAGCGCTCCGAGAGCGCCTGCGCGCCCGTTAGCGTGGGCGGGTGGCAGCACGTCAGGCCAGGGTCGCCCGGGCGCAGAAACGGCCACGCGTCGGCAAAGCCGGCCGGGCCGATCAGCGTGACGTAGGCCGGCGAGCCCTCGGGCGCGAGCCGTCCGGCCAGCAGCACCGGGTCCGGCAGGGGCGCCAGGCGCTCCACGGTCTCGCGTGCCTGTGCTTCACGCACGGGGCCCTTGCCCAGCCGTGCCGAGACCACGACCGCGTCGGTGCTCCCGAGGCGGACGTGGGGGGGGGGGGGGGGGCCGCCGCCCCCCCCCCACGACCACGTCGCGCCCGTCGATGCGGAGCGCCGAGGTGGCGGCGAACGGTCCCGTCTGCGGCAGCGCCGCCGCTTCCCGGTCGTCGCGCACGAGCACGAGCTCGCGCAGCGTCAGGCGGACGTCGTAGAACGTGGCGCCGTTGGGCGAGGCGGCGTACTCGGCGTCCTGCGTCGTCGCCTCGGCGGCGACACGGTAGCGCGTGCCGCGCGCGCCGAGCGAGTCGAGCAGGGCCGCGAGCGGGTCGAGCGCGACGCGGGTCGCGTTGGGCGTCGTCTCGCCGGGGCGGTAGTCTGAGGGCGCTTGCGTGCGAAACAGCGGTACGTCTTGCAGCGCGACGGCGTCCGGGCGCGCCGCCGCGATCTCGTCAGCCATGTGGGCGACGCGCCAGAGCGGATCGCTCGCGAGCGCGGCCGCGTACTGCCGCGCGACCGCGCCCGCGAGCGCCTCGCCGGCGAGGTTGCCAAGGCTGTCGAGCGCAAACACACTTCCGAACGAGCGCGTGAGCAGGCGGACGTCGGCGCCGGGAGCAGGGGGGCCGCAGGCGCCGAGCAGGAGCGCGGGCGCGAGCAGGAGCGCGGGCGCGAGCAGGAGCGTGCGGAGGCGAGCAGGGAAGGCCACAGGCGTAACGAGAAGCGGGGCAGAGCGCACCGTCACGCCCTGCCCCGCTCGGAGGACAAGTTTCGTACCGCGGGCGGGCTTCAGCCGCCGTAGCCGAACATGCCCATGAATTTAGTTGCGAAGGGCACCGAGCCCTTGATCTTGAGCTTGCCCTGCATCATGGCCATCATGGGGTTGAGCTGGCCGTTCTCGATCGCGAGCCAGTCGTTGGCGTCGGCCGTCACGCGGAGCGTGGGATCCTCAGGGGTGACGCCCTCCTCGATGCGCAGGGTGCCGTCGTGAACGTGCAGGGCTACGTCTCGGGCCTGGTCACCCGTCAGGTGCATGTGGACGACCGCGTCGGCGCCCTCCGCCTTGTCGGCGCGGAAGCGGGAGGGGTAGGAGGCGAGGACTTCGTCGAGGCTGGCGTAGCGGGCCATGGGAGAGGCAGGATGGCGAGAAGGAAGACAGTGGCGCACGAAGATAGCGCGAACGGAACACCGTTCACCCGCTCGCGTGGCCTACGCGCCCCGGCTCCACCCTCTGCTGCCGTCATGTCCGACTCCCGCCACGACACGTACGTCTCCGCCGAGGGACTGATCGAGGTCGCCCGCGAGGCCCACGCGCCGACGGCGCGGCGCGCCGACGCGCACGGCCGCTTCGTCGCCGATCACTGGCCCGAGCTCGCCGCGGCGGCCTACGAAGGCTACCTCCGGCACGGGGCCGGGGCCGTCGTGCTGTGGCGCGACGCGGCCCCGGGGCGGCTGCGCCCGCGTCCGTTTGCGCCCGAGCGCCTGTGGTACGCGACGCAGGTGCACAACCTGCCCGGGGCCGGCCCCGACGCCTTCGACGGGTGGGCGGCGCGGCAACTCGAGCGCTACGACCCGCGCGAAGCGGCCGTGGTGGTCTTCATCGAGGGGAAGCAGCTGGCCGGCTACCACGTGGCCGGGCCCCCGGGGCCGCCCGAGGCGCACCGCCGGGCGGCGGCCTCCCTCAACTGAGCGTTTGCAACGGCGCGCGGTACGCCTGCGGGCGTCCCCCGCCCCTGGCCTGCTCGGAAGCGTACGGGGTGGAACAGGGCAGGGGGGCGGCCGGGTACACACAGGCCCCTGCCTCTCCTTTTTACCTCTGCCCTTCATGGCCCGCTTTCTCTGTGCCCTCCACGCTACCAAGGCCGCTCCGCGCGCGTTCGCGCTCGTCGAGCAGCAGCCCACCAGCCCCGGCGGCGAGCCTTCCTACGTCGTGCGCCACCTTGCGCAACTTCCCGAAGACGAGCCGATGCGCGCCGTCCTCGATTTCGTCGCGCGCGAGCAGCAGTGGGCCGGCCGCGTGCTCTTCGTGACCACGGGCGGACAGCGCGCTGCTGACGCGCTACGCGAAGCCGGCCCGAGCGCAGCGGCCGTTGCGCTCACCGGCGACGGCACGTCGGCCGGGCCGGGCGTGCACGCTACGCCGGCCGCGGCGCTCGTCAACACGTTCGTGCGGCTCTTCCGCGACGGGCACGTCGAGGTGCCGGGCCATCTGGACCTCGCCTCGGAGGCCGTCGCCGCGCTCTACCGCGCCGCCGACCTGGACGCGGCCGCCGGCGACGCCGAGCGCGACGAGGACGACTTCTCGCTCGACGCTGACGCCGCCGACGCCGCCGACGGTCCCGCGCCCGCCGAGGTCGAGCAGTCGGGTGGCGCCAAGGCGCTCTCGACCGAGGAAATCGAGGGCCGCCCTGAAGGCCGCGAGGCCATGGTCCTGGCAGCCGAGTTCGCCGAGGCCCCGCGCCTCGGGCTCGGCGCTCCGGGCGACCCCTCGACGCCGCCCGACCTCGGCGAGCATGCCGACGTGGCGACGGCGCTCGCGCTCGCGGTCTGGTTCGGCGAGCACCTCGCCGACGACCTTCCCGCAACTGACAAGGCCGACGAGGCGCTCGGGCTCGCCTGAGCCGCTGCGGGGTCGCCCGCGCGCCCGTGAGCTCGTCTGCGAGGGCCAGCCGGCACGCAACATTTCGAGAGCGTGCCCGGCTGGCGTGACAAAATCCCGCGCAGGTTAAAACCGTTGCGGTCGTGGCGCGTCCGTTGGCGTGCCCGCCGCTCCGATCCTCCCGAGCTCATGGCTTCGCTGCTGGCACGCGGGTACGCGTGCGCCCTCGTCCTTCTCGCCCTCTGGCCGGTTGCCGCCGCCGCGCAGCAGGCCACCGTCAGCGGCGTCGTGCGCGACGCGGCCTCGGGCGAGACGCTAATCCAGGCCAACGTGGTCGTCGAGGGCACCACGCGCGGCGTGGCGACCAACGTACAGGGCTTCTACTCGCTCGCGGGGCTCGCGCCGGGCGAGGTGACGCTCGTGGCCACGTTCATCGGCTACCAGCCGCAGCGGCAGACGGTCACGCTGGCTGCCGGCGAGGCGCGCCGGCTCGACTTCGCGCTGCGCGCCGAGGGCGTGCGCAGCGCCGAGGTCGTGGTGCAGGGCAAGCAGCGGATCGAGGAGGAGCGCGCGGTGGGCGTGCAGGAGGTGCCCATCCGGCTCGTCGAGCAGCTCCCGACGGTGTTCGAGAAAGACCTCTTCCGCTCGGTGCAGCTCCTGCCGGGCGTCAAGGCGTCGTCCGACTTCTCGTCCAAGCTCTACATCCGCGGCGGCAGCCCGGACCAGACGCTCATCCTGCTCGACGGCACGACGGTCTACAACCCGACGCACTTCTTCGGCTTCTTCTCGACCTTCAACACTGAGGCGATCAAGGACGTGCGCCTCTATAAGGGCGCCTACCCCGCCACCTACGGCGGGCGCCTCGGCTCGGTCATCGACGTCTACAACCGCGACGGCAACCGCAACCGTATGGCGGGCAACGTCTCGCTCGGCCTGCTCGCCTCGCGCGCCGGCGTCGAGGGGCCGATCGCGCGCGGCCGCGGCTCGTACATGCTCGCCGGCCGCCGCTCGACGCTCGAGCCGCTGCTGGGCGTGCTCCGCGAGCAGCTCGACGAGCAGGGTATCCCTGAGTCGTTCTACTTCTACGACTTCAACGGCAAGGTCGGGATCGACCTCTCACCGTCTGACCGGATCTCGCTCGCGGGCTACGCCGGGCGCGACCTCGTCCGCATCCCCTTCGCCGCCGACGCGCGCTTCTCGCTCGACTACGGCAACCAGACCGCGTCGCTCGCCTACAACCGCATCCTCTCGCCGACGGCGTTCCTCCAGACGCGCGGCACGTTCTCACGCTACTTCTCGACGCCCGTCGGCGTGATCGCCGGGACGGAGTTCGAGCGGCCCAACTTCATCACGGACTTCTCGGCCCGCGCAGACCTTGAGTGGCTGCCCGGTGAGCGCTTCGAGCTGGCCACCGGAGCCTGGGGCGGCTACCTCGACCTCCGCCTGCAGAGCCGCTTCAACGGCGAGACGCAGATCGACTTCGAGAGCCCCTCGGCCTACGGTTCGGGCTACGTGCAGGGCCGCTTCCGGCCCACACCGGACTGGATCCTGACGGCGGGCCTGCGCGGCGAGTACTTCCAGCGCGGCGACTACTTCCGCCTCTCGCCGCAGGCGCAGGTGGAGCGTCGTCTGGGCGACGACACGGTCGTGCAGCTGGCCGCCGGGCGCTACCACCAGTTCCTCTCGCTCATCTCGAACGAGGCCTTCTCGGGCTTCGATACCTGGGTCACGACCGGTGAGGGCGTGCCGCCGCAGCAGTCCGAGCAGGTCGTGCTCGGCCTCAAGACACGCCTCTCGCCCGCCTACCGCCTCGACGTAGAGGTCTACGGCCGCACGCTGCGCGACGTGTTCGACACGCGCCCCGGCTTGCAGGACGTCTCCGGCCTGGACTACCGCGACCTGTTCCGCTTCGGGGAGGGCTACGCCTACGGCGCCGAGTTCCTGATCGAGAAAGGGCTGGGCCGCCTGACGGGTCTGCTCGGCTACACGTTCGCCGTCACGCGCCGCCGCTACCCGGACGAGCCGGGCTTCCAGCAGTACTTCGCCCCCAAGTACGACCGCCTGCACGACCTGACGCTCGTGGCGCAGCTCGACCTCGGGCGCGGCTGGTCGTGGACGTCCGCCGGGACCTATGCCACCGGCCAGGCCTACACCGAGCCGACGGCCTACTACGAGGTGGATACGATCCCCGTGCTCGGGGGCGGGCTGCCGGGCTTCTACACGTCCGTCCTCAACGGCGCGCGCCTGCCGGCCTACCACCGCGTCGATACCGGCTTCGCGCGCGAGGGGCGCTTCTTCAACCTCGGCTCCTACGAACTGCAGCTCCAGGCCGTCAACGTCTACAACCGGCGCAACGTGTGGTTCGTGCAACTCGACACGAGCCAGACGCCCGTGCGCCGCACGCCCGTGCGGCAACTGCCTATCCTGCCCAACGTGTCGCTCTCGGTCCGCTTCTAATGACTATGCGCGCGCTCGTCCTGCTGCCGATCCTCCTGTTCCTCGCAGCGTGCGACCTGCTTACGCCGGCCGACGGCTACCGCGAGCAGCTTGTCGTCTCGGCCGCCCTCGAGGCCGGGGCGCCGCTGCCCGCGCTGCGCCTGACGCGCACCGTGCCCATCGACCGGGTCTATGACACGGCCGCCGTGGCCGTGCCGGACGCCGAAGTGACGATCACCCGCCTCGCTGCCGACGGCGCCGACGATGAGGTTTACCGCTACCACTACCGTCCGGACCGCTACCGCTACTTTCCGCCTTCGGGCCAGCCGCGCATCGTGCCCGGGGCCACGTACCGCCTCGACGTGCGGGCCCCTGGCTTCGAGACGCCGCTCACGGCCACGACGACTGTCCCACCGCAGTTCGAGGTAGTGCGCGCGCCGGAGGGCAGCATCCGCTACCAGACCGGGCAGGGGCCGGAATCGGTGATCACGGCGAGCTCGGTGCCGGGTCGGCAGGCGGTCTACCTGCTCCAGGTCCGCGCGCTCGCGCCGGACGCGTTCGAGATCGCCGAGGTGGAGCCGGGACGTTTCCGGTGGGTGCGGCTCGGCTTGCCCGATCGCTTTGGCCTGACGCCGTTCTACGCCAACGTCATCCTCGGCCGGGACTGCACGCGCCGCGCCGACGGGACGCTCAACTGCCCGTTCAGCCCTGAGGACGTCGTCTCGGGCTCGTCGCCCCTGCTCAACGAGGCCAGTTACATCCGCAACGCCGACGGCACGCTCGTCGTGCGTGCGCCGTGGCTCGCCTTCGGGTTCTACGGCCCGCAGAAGCTGGTCATCAACGCGCTCGACGACGCGCTCGTGCGCTTCGTCGAGTCGCAGGCGACGCAGCAGCCTGGCGGGACGCTCTCGCCCGGCGAGATCCCGAACGTGACGACGAACGTGCAAGGCGGGCTGGGCGTGTTCGGGTCGTTCGCCGCGCGGAGCGTGCAGATCACCGTGACCGAGTAGCGCCGAGGGGTCCGCCGGCTGGGCTCAGAGCCCGGCCCGGGCGAGGATCTCGGGCGCTTCGTAGACGTGGCGCCCCGTGTGCTCCTCGGCCGCGACCTCCACCATGACGCGCGCGAGCGCCGACGCAGGCGTGGGACGCAGCGCGCGCAGCGGCCCGACGAGCAGCGGCCGGCCGGCCGTGAGGAGCGCCTCGGCGACGCTCTCGCCCACCCGGGTCTGGTTGCGGTCGCCGGTCAGAAGCGAGGGCCGGAAGACGTGGTACGCCTCGAACCCGACCAGCCCGATCGTGTCCTCGGCCTCGCCCTTGACGCGGCTGTAGAAGAACGGCGCGCCTGCATCGGCGCCGATGGCAGAGACGAGCAGGAACTGCCGCGCGCCGGCGTCGCGCGCAAGCTGCGCCGCGACGGCCGGGTAGCCGAGGTCCACCCGGCGGAACGCGGCGCGCGAGCCGGCCTGCCGGATCGTCGTGCCGAGGCAGCAGAACACGTCGTCGGAGGCGAACAGGCCGCGCCGGGCCGCGAGCGCGTCGAAATCGACGACGTGGTGCGCGTGGTGGGGGACGATACGCGCGAGCGGACGCCGGCCGAGCGTGACCACGTGGTCATAGCGCGCCGAGCGGGCGAGCTCGCGCAGGACGTGACCGCCGACGAGGCCGGTCGCGCCGAGCAGCAGAGCAGTGGGCATGCGAAGCGGAGGGGCAGGGGGGAGGACGAGCGGGGCTCGAACGGGATCGTGCCGGCCTCGGTTCGGCGGGCGCTGCGCGCGCGGAAATCCCTCGAAGGAAATCCCTCGAAGGAAATCCCTCGAAGGAAATCCCTCGAAGGAAATCCCTCGAAAGAGACTCCTCAAAAGAGACTCCTCAAAAGCAGGCGGCCCCGACAGGACTC
>JBKBRC010000047.1:0-17026 GCA_046292345.1 Rubricoccaceae bacterium | reverse complement strand
GAATGCTCGGTTTCGCGCGGCACACGCCCCCGCGTTTGCCTGTGTGATGACACGGATCGTCTCGGAGTGTGCCACCTCGTAGCGCTGCGCGAGGGCGAGCGTGCCATCGGAAGAGCCGTCGTCTACGACGATGATCTCGAGCGGGCGGTGCGTCTGGGCGAGCACCGAGTTCAGCGTTTCAGCGAGAAAAGCCTCAGCGTTGTAGGCCGCAAGGAGAACGGAGACGATTGGGCCTGGGCGTCCTGACGTCATTTCACTACCACGGCCTGGATGTTCGAGGGGAGCATGGTATCCACCCGGCTCGTCTCGTCGAAGCGCTGGACCGTATTGTACTGCGCCTTCACGAACCGATCCAACTTCGGGATGAGGTGAATCATTGCCTTCATGAAAGAACGAACAGGTGAAGATATTTTGCTCTGGATGAGGATCCTCTGAATCAGGATGCCGATCGTCTCAAACGACCCACTATAACCTAGTAGGAGTTCGAAGTGATCCCACTCGCGGAACAGCACCTTGAACCCATATGGCGCGTAGCGGGAGCATTTACCCGGGCACTCGCGGAGCGAGAACATGAATCTCGCCGAAAAAACTACTATATCCATGCCACAATGATACCATTTTATAATTAGCAAAATATGCTTGCCACGCGAAGTGCGAGATGACGATTCTGACCCTCGTGGACGGCTGGATGAGGAGATGATTCGCCAGGAGAGGCAAAACCCTGAAGCGCTACAGGCGCACGCCCCCGTCCAGGCGACAGACAAAGGTCGGAGTTGGAGATGTGACCCTGTGGTTTCGGTACCAAGCGCTGTTGCATATGGATGAGCGCGACAGAACCGAGAGGTTGTAATAGTGGTGCGCTTCGCGGTCTATGGAGACGGCGATATCCACTTCCGGAAAGAGGTCCAGCATCTGGGCGAGCACAGAGCGGCCGTTGCCAGCACCGTTACGTCCTTCTCGCTGCGCAGGTGCTCGGGAGCACCGTCCGTCAATCCATTGACAAGAAAGACAAGGTGTCTGACAAGAAAGACAAAGTGTCGCGCCCCGAGCGCGCGGTAGTGCGCGAGGAACCCGTCGAGGTGCGCTATGCCGTCGCGGACGAGGCATACGACGGCGAGTTCCTCCGGGCCGAGTGCGACGTGGCGAGGCCCGGAGCGGTAATGGACGAGAAGCGAAAAAGACCGCTCCCGTCTCCTGCGCCGAGCCGCAGCGGCCACCGTGCCCAAGCGCTCACGGGCACGTCCGAAAAGGCGGGTCACATCCTCTAGCTTGCAGGTCTACGAAGGGGCATCTATACGACGGCTCCCAGGAGCGTGGACAAACTAGCGCGCCGCTGCCACGGCGCTCAGCACTCGCTCATATCCCGATACAGTGTTTTCCCAGTCGTAATCACGGGCTGCCACGGCTGCTTCGTGACTGAGCCGACCGGCGAGCTCCGGGTCCGACAGGACAGCGGCGAGCGTATTGGCCAAAGCCTCCGGAGCCTCCGGCGGAACGAGCACTCCCCCCCCGCGCCGCAGTATCTCTGGAACGCCCCCTACGGACGTAGCAACTGCCGGCAAGCCCCCGGCCATGGCTTCCAACAATGCAATGGGTTGCCCCTCACTCCGAGAGGGCAGAGCAAAGACTGCCGCACGCGCCATCCACTTTCTTATCCCCTCACCGTTTAGCTTTCCCGCAAAGGTTACCCTTTCCCGGACACCGAGTCGTTCGGAGAGTCGTTCCAGTTCGCCCCGGGTGTCCCCTTCACCAACCAACACGAGTTCCGCGTCTGGGCGTCGTCGAAGAACCTCGGCGAACGCTTCGACCAGTACATCCTGCCCCTTCACTGCTGTCAGGCGACCCACAGATAGGATTACGGGGCGCGCGAGGCGGCGGGGGCCGGAAATGCTCCACTGCGCAAGATCCACCCCGTTGGAGATGATGAACGGCTCGGGTCCTCGTCCACCCGACATCTCCCTGCAGCGACTGGCAAGTGAGGCAGAAACGACTGTTACTGCGTCGGCCCGGCGGAGAGCGTAAGGTACGAGCGCACGGTCAAGGGCGTTCGCTGGACGCATGAGGTCGCTCCCATGAGCAGAAAGGACTGTTCCGTATCCGAAGAGCGGACGGAGCGCGATGGGGTAAAGGCATTCAGCACTGAGAAAGTGGAAGTTCACGACCTCAGGGCGAACGTCCTTCAAAACCTTGGCGAGTGCGACAGCAGATCCAGCGCAGCGCACGAGTGAGACAGGAGTAGGAACTCTTTTCCAGGAGCGAGGGGTGTGGAGCCGAAGGTTACAGACCGCTCCCTCGGCCGTTTGCTCCTTGGCGCCGTTCCATATCTCGACAACGTGGTGCCCGCGCGCGCGTAGCCCTCTTGCCAGCCCGGAGAACACGTTTTCCATCCCTCCAACCGCTCCCCAGGGAGAGGTGCACCCCATAACGATGCGCAAGGACGACGCGCTCATGTTGCCCCTTCCGGAACGAGATGCGCTCCGGCCATCTTACGAAACAAATCACTCTTCTCCATCAGCTCTTCATAGGTACCCTGCGCTACTAATACTCCGCCATCCAGAAGAAACAGGATGTCGCAGTTTCTCACCGTCGAAAGCCGGTGCGCCACGACTATGATGGTCTGCTCACCGTGGAGACGCTCCAGTGCTTCGACGATATAGCGCTCTGTAACGTTGTCCAGTGCGCTTGTCGCCTCGTCCATCACGAGCACATCCGGTCGCCCATAGAGCGCGCGCGCGATGCCCACCCGCTGTCGCTGTCCGCCCGAGAAACGCACGCCCCTCTCCCCGATCACTGTGTCGAGCCCCTCCGGCAGACTTTCAGCAAGCTCTCGGAGCTGCGCCTGCTCCAGCGCCTCCCACACACGCGCATCGTCTATCTCATCGTCTTTTCGTCCGAAAGCTACGTTGCGGCGCAGCGAATCGTCTATGAGGTAGATGTGCTGCGGGATGTAGCCGATCTGGCGTTGCCATCCCCGCGTGTTACCTGTGATGTCCACACCATCGATGAGAAGACGCCCTTCACGGGGTTCAAGCAGACCAAGCAAAATGTCCACAGCCGTGGTTTTGCCTGCCCCCGAAGACCCGACGAAAGCAACCGAAGCTCCTCGCGGTATGGTTAGAGAGAGTCCCTGCAGTGCGTCTACCTCCGCGTTGGGATAGCGAAAGCGAACGTTATCAAACCGGATCTCGCTCTGGAACGAAAGCGGCGTCATATTGCGCGGCGGAGGCACTGAAGATCCGTCCAGCTCTCGAAGATCTTCAATGACGGAGTCAATGGCAGGCTCTCCATTTTTCAAAGACGCGAAACTGCTACTGAGTATGTTGAATGATGGAATCATCCGGACAGCCGCGACTGCGAGCAGCGTGAGCACGGGCACAATCTCCTGCGGCGCCCTTCCCTGCCAAACCATCAGTCCAGATACGAAAAGCATAGCCACTACTACTACAGTCTCAAGCAACAGACGCGGAACAGCCTGGGTTACCGCGAGCTGGTGTGCCTCCTTCGCCCGGATGTATGCGGAAACCTTGTATTCTCCTATGAAATAGTGCTCTCTTCCTAGCACCTTCGTATCCTTGATACCATGCAGTCCTTGCTGTACCGCCTTCATCTGCGCCCGGTGGTGGTACTGCGACAGCTTCGCGAGCCGCGCGATCCGGGGCTTAATCAGTTGGAAGTACGAGAAGCTGACCACCCCTAGCATCCCGATCATCACAACAGATATCGTCGGCTCCACTAAGAATAGCAGCATCGCCGTGAGTGTCATCATGATAACCTCACGCGTAATGTTGAGCACGGGGGCAAAAGCGCCCGAAATCACCTTTTCCGCATCCCGATCCAAGGTGTGTAGAAGGCGCGTCGAGTTGTGCCCGAGGTGATAGGTATACGGGCTGTATAGATATGCCCGAAACAGCCGCTGCTGTATCTCCACTCTCCGGTGCTGCGTGTAGCGAGAGCTGATGCCTGCGAGGAAAATGGTGTAGCTGTTCTTAATAGCGAAAACGACTACAAGCAGTGCAGCACCCCAAAGCACAAGACTCGTCTGGTCCGTAATGCCGAGCGCAGAGACGAAGCGGTTGACGATCGGGTTTGCCGTCAGCCGCTGGGGGTCTGCAATGAGCGCGACGAAGAGAGGAATGGATCCAATCCCTACGACCTCCAAGGCAGACCCAACGAACATCAACACGAACAGGATCGCTCCGTTCCGCTGGTCTCGAGCCGAAAAGAGGTAGCCTAGCTTTCGGAGGACAGCGATCATGCAAGCGTGCCGAAGCAGAAGAACAAGAGGGAGCGGGACGGAGTAAGGTTTGCCACTATCAACAGACCCACCACCGCAATGCGAGGGGTGACTGCCAGACGAATCGACGCTTACATGTAATCAGAACGCGTATCAATCGCTCGGCTTCACGACACCGTGGGGACGCTCAAGTGACGGGCTCGGGGGAGAGCAAGAACACGCGGTCCAGCACTTCGTGCCAGCGCTGCGTGAAGCGTTCCGGCGAAAAGTACGCCAGGCCGGGCG
The DNA here is from genome assembly GCA_046292345.1 of Rubricoccaceae bacterium. Classification (GTDB taxonomy): domain Bacteria; phylum Bacteroidota; class Rhodothermia; order Rhodothermales; family Rubricoccaceae; genus JBKBRC01. Next base: position 12,507 of record JBKBRC010000047.1, on the reverse strand, counting down.
GGACCTTTTTCGGGGCCGCGAGCGCGTCGCGGAGCGTGGTCACCAGGCCTGTCTGATCGTCGGGGTCGGCCACGAAGCCGAGTGCGCCGTCTCGCACGGCCTCGCGGCTCGCGTCGGCGACGGAGGCAACGACCGGGATGCCGCAGGCCATCGCCTCGAGGTACACGATGCCGAAGCCCTCGCCGCGCCCCGGCATCGCGAAGGCATCGGCGAGGCGATAGTAGTCGGCCTTCTCGTCCTCGGGCACGTAGCCCGTGAACACGACGCGCCCGGCGAGCCCGAGGCTGCGCGCCTTCGCCTCGAGGCGCGGGCGGTCGTTGCCATCGCCGCAGACGAGGTACGTCACGTTGGGCACGTGCTGCGTGAGCGCGGGCAGGGCCTCCAGGATCTCGTCGATGCCCTTGTACTGCTCGGCGGCCGAGAGCCGCGCGAGCGTGAGCAGCACGCGCCGCCCGCGCAGCCGGTAGCGCTCGACGAGGTCGGCGCGTGGCGGCCCCGGCCCGAACGGCGCCGCGTCGATGCAGTTGGGCACGACATGCGCGCGCGTGGCCTCGAGCCCGCCCGGCCCACCGGCCCACGCGAGCAGGCGGCGGCGCGTGAAGTCCGAGACGGCCACGACGGCCGCCGAGCGCGCGAGCCCGGCCCGACGTACGCGACAGGCGAGCCGCCCCTCCGGGGCTTCCCAGACCTCGACGCCGTGCACGATCGTGATGAGCGGCACGCGCGCGCGCGCCGCCGCCAGGTGCGCCAGCGGCAGCAGGTTGACGTGTCCGCAGACGACGGCGTCGTAGCCGCCGCGCAGGATGCGTGCGCCCACGGCGCGCACGTAGCGGTCCTTGCCGCCGGCGGCCTCCTCGTAAAACGTCACACCCGGCGGGACGCCCTCGACGGGCTCCGGGATCAGCCGGGGGTACGCCTCCACATGTGTGGCTGGCGGCCACGCGGCGAGCGCGGCCAGCAGGTCCCGGTTGAACTTGGCGATGCCGCCGCGTCCGCCGTAGGCGTCGGTGAGGAGGGCGAAAATCTTCACGCGGGCACGGACGCGCGGGCGTCGGCTTCGGATTCCGAACGGGCGAGCCCGGTCATGTTTTCATATACAAACTGCGCCCATCCGCGCTGTCCGCGCGCTTCGGGCGCGAGCCCGGCCTCCGCGGCCCACCGGCGCACGGGGGTCGTGAAGCCGGTCTTCGGCCGGTTCAGAAGGGCCGGCGGGAGCGCGCGCGCCGGCGTCTCGGCCAGCGCGCGCTTGCCCAGCCCGGGTTGCCGCGCGATGAGCGGCGCCACGGCGCGCAGGAGCGCCCAGTCCACGAGCGGGGTGCGAACCTCGAGCGAATGCGCCATCGAGGCCCAGTCGGTGTCCCGGAGGAGTTGGCTGCGCATGTACCACGTGGACTCGAGCGCGCTCACGCGGAGGTGCGCGGCGGCGGGACCCTCGCCGGGGATGGCGGCGGCCGTCGCGGCGAGGCGCGCGCGGGCTTCGAGCGCGGCCCAGCCCTCGCGGGCCAGGTCGGGGTCCATCACGCGCGGTAGCTCCCACGGCGCGTGCAGCGCACGCCGCAGCAGGTACGCCCCGCCGAAGTCCGTCCCGTACTCGAGCAGGCCGGCGTACTTGGGCGAGGTGACACGCGCGGCGATGGGGGCCGCGAGCGCGCGCAGCGCCGGCCCAAGCGCCCCCGCACCCGGCACACGACCGGCCGCGCGGACGAGACGCGGCACCTCGGCGAAGCTCGGGTAGCCGCCGAAGAGCTCGTCCCCGCCCACGCCCGAGAGCGCCACCTTGAGCCCGGCCTCGCGCGCGGCGTAGCTGACGAGGAACGAGTTGAGCCCGTCCATGCTCGGCTGGTCCATCGCGTCGAGGAACGCGGCGAGGTGCGCCTCGAAGCCGGCGCGCCCGACGCGGACGGTCGTGTGCGCGGCGCCGTAGTGGGCCGCGACGGCCTCGGCGAGCGGGACCTCGTCGTCGGGCGTGCCGGCGTACTCGTCGAAGCCGAGCGTGACGGTGCGCAGGTCGCCGCCGGCCTCGGCGGCAAGCGCGGCAAGCGTGGCCGAGTCCAGACCCGAGGAAAGGAAGACGCCCACAGGCACGTCGGCGACAAGGTGGGCGCGGACGGTGTCGAGGAGCGCCTCGCGGAGGGCGGCACGCGCCTCGTCCGGTCCGACCGGCGCCGGGTAGGCGGCGGCCTTGCCAAGGGCCTCCTCGACCGACGCGAACGGCTGCGGCATGCCGGCGCCGCGCGCGTCGGCCCAGAGCGTCGTGCCGGGGGGAAGCGCGCGGATGCCGCGGTAGAGCGTGTGCGGCTCGGGCACGAAGCCGAAGGCGAAGAACCCCGCGTGCCCGGCCGGGTCGGGCGCCGTGTCGACGCCGCCCATGGCGAGGAGCGCCTTCACCTGCGAGGCTGCGCGCAGCGTGTGCCCGTCGTCGGCGAGGTAGAGCGGCTTGATGCCGTAGGGGTCGCGCGCGAGCAGGACGCCGCCGCGCGCCTCGTCGTAGAGCGCGAACGCGAACATGCCGCGCAGGAGCCCCGCGAGCGCCGCCCCGTGGCGGCGGTAGAGGTGGAGGATGACCTCGGTGTCGGAGTCTGAGCGGAAGTGCTGCCCCTCGGCCTCGAGCGCGGCCCGGAGCGCGCGGTAGTTGTAGATCTCGCCGTTGAAGACGATCCGGAGCGCGCCCTCGGCGCGCGCCTCGCCGCCGGCACCCCCGTCGTCCGGCGCCTCGGCGACCATGGGCTGTGCGCCGGCCTCCGAGAGGTCGATGATGGCCAGGCGGCGGTGGGCGAGGCCGGCGCGGCCGTCGTCGCTCGTCCAGACCCCCTCGCCGTCGGGGCCGCGGCGGGCCATGCGCTCGGCCGCGCGACCGAGCGCGTCACGGCCGGCATGGGCGCCGAGGGCCGGGGCGCGGTAGGCGAAGGCGGCAGCGAATCCGCACATGGGAGGAGGCGGGCAAAAGAAGGGCGCGTCAAGGTACGCGGCGCGGCGGGCGCCTCAGGCGCCTGCTCTGGGAAGGTTGTGTGGCCTTTCGCGCGGGCGACGGCCCGGGACGGCCACGCCACCGAGCAGCGAAGCATCGGCGACGGGTACCGGCGGGGCGTCCCGGCAGCGGGTATCGGCGACGGTCCTTCAGACTCAACCGCGCGCCGGGCGCAACCGGCCAGGGCCCGGCGCCGCTCAGCACCGCACGCCCGTCTGCACTACGCCGGCCTGGCTCGCGTTGAGCCACGCCGCCGGGCGGTCCTCGCGCGGCACGAGGCGGAGCCACGTCTCGGTCACCGGCGTGCGCTCGAGCGCGAAGGCGTCTGCGGCCGAGGCGCCCGTGAACACTCCCGGCAGGCGCGCGCTGAACACCTGCCCGCCCTCGACCACGAGCGCCTCGCCCCCGCCGGCGTAGGCGAGCACGGTCACGGCGCCGCCCTCGGGCACGCGCAGCGTGCGCGCCTGCGCTGCCTGCGCCGAGAGCCGCGCCGGCACGAGGCGCACCTCGGCCGCTCGCCGCGCGCGCGCCAGCCCGGGCTCGACGACGGCCGTCAGCACCTCGTCGTAGTCGTTCCACTCGATGAGCCGGTTGGCCAGCACGACGCGGATCGTCGCGCTCTGCTCGGTCGCGGCCGAGTGCGCGTTCACGGCGCTCGTCGTGCGGTATTCGTTGCGGCAGCCTTCGTCCGTGCCTGAGAACGGCAGGTAGAGCGCCGAGTAGACCTGCGCCGCGGCGACGGACGGCGCGAGCAAGACGAACAGGAGCAGCAGAAGGCGCATGGCAGGAGCGACGGAGGCACAGGCGGCAAGCTACGGCGCCGGTCGCCCGTCCCTCCGAGCCTCCGGCCCGGGCCGGCGCGCCGGCACCGGGCCGGCGCATCTTGGACGGGATCTCCCCCGGCCTTCATCCGTCGCGCGCGTCCCTGCCCGATCTTCGTCCTGCGCCGAATCTGCCCGGACGGGCGCGCGCGCCTCCCCCCATGCCTGCCTCCTCCCCCGCCCTGCCCGACCTCCGCGCGCTCGACCGCGCCGAGCTCGAGGCGCTCGCCGTCTCGCTCGGCGAGCCGCCCTTCCGCGGGCGGCAGCTCTTCGCGTGGGTGCACGAGAAAGGCGCCACCTCGTTCGAGGCGATGACAGACCTCCCGCGCGCCTTCCGCGAGCGCCTCGCCGCCTCGGCCTCGCTCGGCACGCTCGCGGAGGTCCGCCGCCAAACGGCCACTGACCAGACCGTCAAGAGTCTCTTCCGCCTGCCCTCGGGGCGCTTCGTCGAGGCCGTCCTGATCCCTGACTTCGACGAGGACGGCCGCGCGCGGCGCCTCACGGCCTGCGTCTCGAGCCAGGTCGGCTGCGCGATGGGCTGCCACTTCTGCGCCACCGGCCTGATGGGCTTCCAGGAGAACCTCTCGGCCGGGCAGATCGCAGACCAGGCGCGCGCCATGGATGCGCTCGCGCGCGCGCGCTTCGGACGCGGCCTCACCAACGTCGTCTACATGGGCATGGGCGAGCCCATGCAGAACTACGCGGCCGTCGTCAAGAGCGCCGGCCTGATCACCGAGGGCCTCGGCCTGGCCCCGCGCCGCCTGACGGTCTCGACGGTCGGCCTGGCGCGGCGCATCCGGCAGCTCGCCGACGACGTCGCGCAGGGCCGCGCGCCCGCCGTCGGGCTGGCCATCAGCCTGCACGCGCCCACCGATGCGCAGCGGAGCGCCATCATGCCCGTCAACCGCTCCGAGAAGACCGACCTGGCCGCGCTCCGCGAGGCCGTCGTCTACTACACCGGGCGCATCGGGCGGCCAGTGACGTACGAGTACTGCATGTTCGCGGGCGTCAACGACACCGAGCGCGACGCGGCGCACCTGGCGCGCGTGGCCCGGTGGGCGCCGAGCAAGGTCAACCTGATCATGTACAACCCCGTCGAGGGGACAGGCTTCCGCTCGACCGACGAGGCGACGCTCGAGCGCTTCATCGGCGTGCTCGTGCGCAAGGGCGTCCGCGTCACCGTCCGCCGCAGCCGCGGGCAGGACATCGACGCCGCCTGCGGGCAACTGGCCGTACGAGAGGACGAGGTGCCGGACGCGACGGGCTGAGCCGGACGCGGAGCGCGGGGCGCGCGGAACCCCTTGCGGCGCATCGCCGCCGCGCGTTTCTTCGCCCTCCGACGCGCCCGCCTCCCATGTCTGCCCACCTCGCTCCGTTCCGCATGGCCCCTGCCGACGTGGCGTGGTTCCGCATGGAGTCGCCCACGAACCCGATGACGATCACGGGCGTGGTGCAGTTCGAGGGGCGGCTCGAGCGCGCGGCGCTGTGCCGGTTCGTGACCGAGCGCCTGCTCCCCTTCAACCGCTTCCGGATGCGCGTCGAACGGCGCGGCGCGGGCGTGTGGTGGGTGCCAGACGCCCGCTTCGACGTAGACCGGCACGTGTTCGAGACCGCCCTCCCGGCGCCGGGCGGCAAGGCCGCGCTCGAGGCGTTCGTCAGCCGCCAGATGAGCACCCAGCTCTCCTTCGACAAGCCGCCGTGGGAGATGTACCTGATGCACGGCGTAGATGGCGGCTCGGCGCTCGTGGTCCGCCTGCACCACGTCATCGGCGACGGCATCGCGCTCATGCACGTCGTCCTTTCGTCCATGGACGAGTTTGTGGGCGCTCCCGGGGGCGGCTCGCCGGCGGACGCAGCCCCGGCGCTTCCCGCCCGGCGCCCGGCGTCCCCGCTGCCGCGCCGCCTCGGGCGCACGCTCGCCGCCGCGGCGCGCAACACGGCCGCGCTCGCGCGTCAGCCGAGCCGCGTCGCAGAGGCGTTCCGGGGGGGCGGCAGGGTCGGGCTCGCGCTCGGGCACCTGCTCGCGATGCCGGCCGACTCGCCGACGTGCTTCAAGGGCGGGGTGACGCGCATCAAGCGCGCCGCGTGGACGCGCGCGCTCGCGCTCGCCGACGTGCGCGCCGTCGCGCGCGCGACGGGTGCCAAGATCAACGACGTCCTGCTCGCCGCCGCCACGGGCGCCCTCCGCCGCTACCTCGACGCGCGCGGCGACGACACGCGCGGCGTCGAGATCCGCGCGGCCGTGCCGTTCAACGTGCGTCCGCTCGAGCGGGCGCACGAACTCGGCAATGCCTTCGGGCTCGTCTTCCTGCCACTGCCGCTCGGGGAGCGTAGCGCGCCGGCGCGCCTGCGCCGCCTCAAGGCCAGCATGGACGCCATCAAGGCTTCGGCCGAGCCCGCCGTCGTGTTCGGCATCCTGCAGTCGATCGGGATCGCGCCGCGCTGGGTGCACCGCATCGTGCTCGGCCTGTTCAGCGCCAAGGCCTCGGCCGTGATGACGAACGTGCCCGGCCCGGACCGCCGCCTGCACATGATGGGCGCGCCCATCCGCACGATCATGTTCTGGGTGCCGCAGGCAGGCGACATCGGGCTGGGCGTAAGCATTCTCAGCTACGACGGCGCCGTCCGCGTCGGCATTGCCGCCGACGCGGCCTACGTGCCGGACCCCCGCGCGCTCGTGGCCGCCTTCGAGAACGAGTTCGCCGACCTGTTCGCGCACTACGTACGGTCGGACGCGGCGCCGGACGCGGCGCCGGACGCGGCGCCGTAGCGCTGCACGAGCGCGAGCACGCCCGACGGCGTGGCGGCGTAGAGCAGGCTCGGCGCCAGCGCGCGCGCCGCGACGCGCGCCGCGCTCAGGGCCTCGCGCTTGGACGCGAACGGCACTGCCGCGCGGCCCGGCGCGAGCACGTCCCATCCGTCTAACCCCGGCACGACGCGCACGCACGAGGGCGCAGACCCTCCTGCCGGGGGCGTCGCCGTCGGGGGCGTCCCCGTCGGGGGCGTTGCGGCCGGAGGCCGGGAGAGGAGATCCGGGAGCACGTCGACGCAGAAGGCCTCCCACAGCGCGCGCCCGCGCGCGCCCTGCGCGGCACGCGCGCCCCGACGCACGAGCGCAGCCAGCGCCAGGGTGCCGGCACGGTGCGGAGAACGGGTACGAGACACGGGAGACGAGTAGCGTGACGAGGCGGCGGGCGAGCACGCCGAGATTACGCGCGCGTCGCCGCTACTGAAGCGCTTCGGAAACGCACGGGCCGCTCGTGCGGTTAAGGCGATTCCCTTCCGCTCCTGCTCCTTCCATGGCTCTCCCCTCTCGCAACACGCCCGCCCGCTCCCTGCTCGAAGTCGCCGCCGGTTTCGTCGGCGCCGTGCTCATCGTCCCGCTCCTGCTGCGCGTGCTCGTGGGCGTCGTCAAAGGGGTATTCAGCCTCGGCGTCACCAAGCGGCTCGTCGGCGAGGCCGTTTTCGTGGGCCTGACGACGCTCCTGACGCGCGAGGACGTGCTCGACCGGATTTTCGGCAAGCCCGGCCGCAAGGGCGACGGCCTGCTCAAGCCGCCCGTGGACTGAGCGTCGCCAGGCGGCAGCACGCGCGGATAACTTGACGAGGCCTGCCCCCGCCCCGCCATGTCCGCGCTCGTCCCGCCCCACGAACCCCGCCCGCGCCTCGGCGTGCTCACCCACGGCTCGCTCGGCACGGGCGTCGAGATGAAGCTCGACCCCGCGCGGGGCGTCGAGACGGTGCGCGCAGGCACGTTCTGCGTCGTGCAGGGCGAGCGGTACGATTTCTTCTCGCTCATCACCGACCTGCGCATCGACGCGGCCAACGAGGGCATCCTGCTCCACCCCCCCGGCCGCGAGGACGAACTGCTGCGCCGCGTGCTGCAGGGCTCGGGCACGTACGCGACGGTCTCGCTCAAGCCGCAGCTGCTCGTAGACCGCCACGACGAGGCCGCAGCGCCGCAGCCCGTCAAGACCGTCCCGGCGCACTTCTCGCCCGTCGGCGAGGCGACCGAGGAGGACGTGGCGCGCGTATTCGGCCACGAGGCGCTCGGTGGCGGCGACCGCTACTTCCACGTCGGCACGCCGCTCGGCATGGACGCGCCCGTGTGCCTGGACCTGGCGCGCTTCGTCGAGCGCTCCAACGCCGTCTTCGGCAAGACCGGCACGGGCAAGAGCTTCCTGACGCGTCTGCTGCTCTGCGGCACCATCCGCACCGGGCGCGCCGTGAACCTGATCTTCGACATGCACGGCGAGTACGGCGACCGCGCCAGCCGCGAGCAGACCGGCGAGGCCGCGCAGACCGTGCCAGGCCTGAAGCGCCTCTTCCCGAGCAAGGTGCAGACGTTCACGCTCGACCCGGCCGCCGCGCGCAAGCGCGGTACGCGCGCCGACGCCGAGGTCCACCTCTACGCCGACCTCGTCGAGCCCGAGGACATCCTCCCGCTCCAGGGAACGCTCAACCTCAACGCGACCGCGACCGAGAGCACCTACGCGCTCCGCAAGCGCTACGGCGCGCGCTGGCTCGCCACGCTCCTCCAGGCAGACCCTGCGCAGATCGAGACGATGGCGCAGGAGACAGGCGCGCACGAGCACTCGCTCCAGGCGCTCCGCCGCAAGCTCGACCGCCTCGACGGCCTCCCGTTCTTTCACCTCGAGCCGCCCGACGGCCGCCGCGACGCGCTCGGCGAACTCTTCGACGCGCTCGACCGCGGCAAGTCGGTCGTGTTCGAGTTCGGGCAGTACAACAGCCTGCTCGTCTACCTGCTCGTCGCCAACGTCGTCACGCGGCGCCTGCGCGCGCGCTACGAGGACAAGGTGCAGCAGTACGAGCGCACCGGCCACGAGGCCGACCGCCCGCGGCAACTCCTCATCACGATCGAGGAGGCGCACAAATTCCTCGGCCCCGAGACGGCCCGCGAGACGCCCTTCGGCAAAATCGCCCGCGAGATGCGCAAGTTCTACGTCAGCCTGCTCGTCGTGGACCAGCGCCCGAGCGGTATCGACGAGGAGGTGCTGAGCCAGATCGGCACCAAGCTCGTCGCGCAGCTCTCGGACGAGAAGGATATCGCGGCGGCGCTCGTGGGGACGCCGGGCGGCGCAGGCCTGCGTCAGGTTCTCGCCTCGCTCGACTCCAAGCAGCAGGCGCTCGCGCTCGGGCACGCTTTCCCGATGCCGGTCGTAATCAAGACGCGCACCTACGACGAGGCGTTTTTCGACGCCGTCCGGGAGGGCGCCGCGCCGACGGCCGCCGAGCAGCAGGCCGCGCTGGCCGACCTCTTCTGAGGGCGCCGCCAGGCCCGGTCACGGCGCCCCGCCGCGCGCGCGCAGCGCGGGGGCATCCGGACCCGTGAGCACGGCCTGGCTGTGCGCGACGGGCGGCGCAGCGAAGAGCGGCTTCGTGCGCGCCCAGGTCTCCGAGAACAGCGCCGAGCGGCGGTAGGCCTCGAGCGCGTCGGGGCCGGTCCACACGCTATAGGTCGTGAGGACATTCGGGAAGGCGGCGTCCTGCCACAGCACGAGGTGCGTGCACCCGTCGGCGGCGCGGATGCGCGGCGCCGCGTGCGCGAAGAGCGCCAGGAAGTCCGGCACGCGCGCCGGGTCAAACGTCATGCGGACGGTACGAATCAGCATCTAGGCGGTCGGTGCATCGGACGGGTCGGTCGGCGCATCGGACGGGTCGGTCGGCGCATCGGACGGGTCGGTCGCGGCGCCGGGCGGGCGGGCGCGGGCCGCCGCCATGCGCGCGGCCACCCGTATGGCCTCGGCCATGCTCGACGCCTCGGCGCGGCCCTGGCCGGCGATATCGAAGCCAGTGCCGTGATCGGGCGAGGTCCGCACGATGGGCAGGCCGCACGTCACGTTGACGCCGCCGCCCATGGCGAGCGCCTTGAACGGCGCCAGGCCCTGGTCGTGGTACATCGCCACGACGGCGTCGGCCGCGCGCCACGCGCCCCGGCCGAAGAACGCGTCGGCCGGATGCGGGCCCGTCACGGCGTAGCCCTCGGCACCGAGCGCCTCGAGCGCGGGCGCGATCACGTCCTGCTCCTCGTGCCCGAGCACGCCGCCGTCGCCCGCGTGCGGGTTAAGCCCGAGCACGGCCAGGCGCGGCGCGGCCAGCCCGAAGTCGTCGCGCAGCGCGCGCGTGAGCGTGCGCACGGTCTCGGCCACGCGCGCGGCCGTCACGAGCGGCGCCACGCGCGCGAGGGGCTCGTGGATCGTGACGAGCGCCACACGCAGCGGTCCGGCCGGGAGCTCGGCGGCGAGCATCATCACGACGTGCGCGGCGCCGGTGCGCGCGGCCAGAAACTCGGTGTGGCCCGGAAAATCGAAGCCCGCGCGGTGGATGGCCTCCTTGGAGAGCGGGGCCGTCACGAGTCCGTCGGCCTGCCCGGCGAGGCAGGCGTCGGCGCCAGCGGCGACGGCGCGCATGGCGGCCGCGCCGCCCTCGGCCGTCGGCCGCCCGGGCGTGCGCGCGAACGGCGCCCCCGGCACCGGATCGAAGACGGGCAGCGCCCCTGGCGCCGCGGCCACCGCCGCGGCCACCGCCTCACGCGCGAGCGCGGGCACGTCCACGAGCGGCCCCAGCCCGAGCGCCTCGGCCTCAGCGCGGAGGACGCCCGACGGCCCGACGGCCACCAGGCGCGGGCGGTCCGGCCCTCCGCCCTCCGCAAACGCCGCGCGCAGCAGCACCTCCGGGCCGATCCCGTTCGGGTCGCCGGCCGAGAGCGCGAGCAGCGGCGCGCGGGCGTGGCATGGAGCGGTTGTCATGGCAGCGGCATGCACGCGAGCACGGGCGAGGGCGCGGCGACGCGCGTGGCGGGGTCGAACTGCATACGCCGGCTGACGCCCACCCCGAGGCCCTGCGCCTGCCATGCGGCGGCCTCGGGGCAGAGCGAGGCCACGAGGCCAGCCTCGGCCGGCCCGGCGCGCTCGGGCGCGGCGCCGAAGTGGAGCCGTCCTCCGCCCCACTCGACGGGCGGCGCGTACGGCGTGTCGAGGAGCACGCGCCCCGTTGCCGCCTCGACGACGCGGAGGCGCCGGCCCTCCGGCGCCGTGCCAGCGTCGAGCAGCACGAGCCCATCCACGGCGCCGGCAAAGAACTCGGCGGGGGCGTCGCGGAGCGGGCGCACGGCCGCGCACGGATCGGCACCCTCGGCGGGCGGCCCGGCGGCGACGGTCTCGCCCGCACCGGCGCGCGGCGCCGTGCGGATGGCGAGGCCCGGGTAGACGACGCAGACGCCCTCGCCCGCGCGCGCGCGCGCATGCGGCTCCGGGAGGCCAGCCACGAGCGGCTCGGCCGGGCCGGGAGCCGGCGCCGCCGCGACCGCGGCCGCCGCACCCGGTGCTGCCGCACCCGGTGCTGCCGCACCCGGTGCTGCCGCACCCGCCGCCGCCGCACCCGGCGCCCCGTCCGGCGCCGGCGTAGGCGGCGGATCCGGACGGCACCCGCCGAGCAGCAGCACCGCGAGGGCCAGACTGGTCAGCGAGCGCGTCATGGGCCGACGCGCCCGAGCGCATCCAGGAGCAGGCGCGTGCCGAAGCCGGTCCCGCCACGCGGGCGGTAGCCGAAGCCCTTGGCGAGGAAAGCCGGGGCGGCGATGTCGAGGTGGACCCACGCGTAGGCCGGCGTGCCGTCCTCGCGCCGCGTGAAGTGCTCAAGGAAGGCCGCCGCCGCAAGCGTGCCCGCCTCCGGCCCGCCCACGTTGGCCAGGTCCGCCACGGCCGACTCGAGCTGCTCGCGGTAGTGCGCGTAGAGCGGCAGCGGCGCGACGAGCTCGCCCGTGGCGCGTCCGGCCGCGACGAAGGGCGCCAGGCGCGCCTCGGCGCCGTCGTCGAGGCGCGTCACGGCGGCGGCGACGCGGCTGCCCAGCGCGACGACCTGCGCGCCCGTGAGCGTAGCCACGTCTACGACCAGGCGCGGCGCGAGCGTGGCGGCGTAGGCGAGCGCATCGGCGAGCAGCAGGCGGCCCTCGGCGTCGGTGTTGAGCACCTCGACGGTGGCGCCGCTGCGCATGCGGACGACGTCGCCGGGCACGTAGGCGCGCCCGCCGGGCCGGTTGTCGGTCATCGGGATGAGGGCGAGCAGCCGCTGCGGGTACCCCAGGCGGGCCGCGCCGAGCATGGCGCCGAAGACGGCCGCGCCACCGGCCATGTCGGCCTTCATGCGGTCCATCGAGTCCTTGGTCGGCTTGAGCGAGAGCCCGCCCGTATCGAACGTGACGGCCTTGCCCACAAGCACGATGGGCGCCTCTTTGGCGGCGCCCTCGGGCGCGTGCTCGAGCACGACGAAGGCCGGCGGGTCCTGGCTGCCGCGGTTGACCGCGAGCAGGCCGCCCATGCGCTCGGCCTCGATGCGCGCCCGGTCCCACACCTCGGCGTGGAGGCCGGCGGCCTCGGCCTCCGCGGCCATGCGCGCGGCCAGCAGGGCGGGCGTCTTCTCGTCGGGCGAGAGATTGACCAGGTCGCGCGCGGCGCAGGCGGCCTCGGCGCGGACGCGCGCGGCGCGGACGGCCCCGGCCAGGTGTTCCGGCCCGAGCAGGGTCAGCGCGGGCGTGGGGGCCTCGTCCTCGCGGTAGGCCGTGAAGCGGTACGCCCCGAGCACGAAGCCCTCCACGAGGGCGCCGGCGTCCGCAGGCGTCTCGGGCAGCGCGAGCGCGACCGACGCGGCGCGGACCGCGCGCGCGGCCTCGGCGGCGAGCGCGCCGGCCAGCCGCCA
>JBKBRC010000046.1:0-17144 GCA_046292345.1 Rubricoccaceae bacterium | reverse complement strand
GCGCCGTGGCCGGCGTGCCCTGCAACACGGCACACGCGCCCGCGCTCTACGGCGCGCTCGAGGCGGCGCTCGCCGCCGAGGGCCGCCGCCTCCGCCTCGTGCACATCGTCGAGGCGATTGTAGCGCATCTGCCGGAGGCCGCCCCGGGCGCGCGCCGCATCGGGATTCTGGCGACCGACTCGTCCGTGCGCAACCGGCTTCACCAGGTCGGGCTCGAGCAGGCCGGGCTCGAGGCGCTCGTCCCCGACGCGGACGCTCAGGCGCGCGTGCAGGCGGCCATCTTCGACCCGGCATGGGGCCTCAAGGCGCAGTCGGCGCCGCCGGCGCCCGAGGCGCGCGCGGCCCTGCTCGACGCGACCGCGCACCTGGCCGCGCGCGGCGCCGAGGCCGTCATCCTCGGCTGCACCGAGCTCCCGCTTGCCCTGCCCGAGCCACGCGTGCACGGCGTCCCGCTCGTCAGCTCGACGCGCGCGCTCGCGCGCGCGCTCATCCGCGCGGTGCACCCGGAAAAGCTGCGTCCTTTCGCCCCGTAGGGTGCGCCGCAGGGCTGCCCCGTAGGGTGCGCCGCAGGGCTGCCCCGCAGGGCCGCCTCGCAGGCGCCCCCGGCTGTTCTGCGCCGAGCGCCCCGCCCGACGGGCGCCGCAGGAGCGCGTCGGGCCATGAAGCATCGGGTACGAAAAACGTCACGGCCGGTCAGGAGCCGAAAACATATCTTGACGGCCCGTCCGCCCGCCTGTCCGGTATGCTCCGCGAACGCAGCCTCGCGCTCCAGCGCTCCCTCTTCGCCGCCGACCTGGTCTTGATCGCCGCGGCCTGGATCGGGGCGTGGTGGCTGCGCTTCGAGGTGCTCACGCCGCCGGAGTGGCTCCCGCTCGAGCGCTACCTGACGTTCCTGCCGTTCGTCGTGGTGCTGTGGGGCGGCGCGCTGCTGCTCTCGGGGCTGTACCAGACGCGGCGCGCGCAGCGCCTGCCGCTCGTCGTGTTCGGCGTCGCGCGCGCGGTCGGGCTGAGCCTCGTCGTGTCGGTCGCGGCGATGTTCTTCTACCGCGAGTTCTCGTTCTCGCGCCTGCACCTGCTGCTCTTCGGCGTGCTCTCGTCGGCGGCGCTCGTCGGGCTGCGCTTTGCGATCTACACGGCGCTGCGCCGGGCGCGCCTGCGCGGGCGCAACGTGCGGCACGTGCTCATCGTCGGCGCCGGGCGGGCCGGCAAGCGCCTCGCCGAGTCGTTCCGGCAGTTCCCCTGGATGGGCATCGAGGTGCGCGGCTTCCTCGACGACCGCGGGCCCGAGGCCGTGGCCGAGATCGCCGGCGGCGCGCCGGACTTCCCGCCCTACCTCGGCCGCGTCGACGACATCGCCGACGTGCTCGACCGCCTCGGCGACGTCCACCTCGTCTACACGGCCCTCCCGCTCTCGGCCGCGGCCAAGATCGAGGCCGTCGCCGAGGCCGTCGCCACGCGCACGGCGCACCTGTGCCTCGTGCCGGACCTGTTCCACCTCGATCTGCTGCTCAACAGCCGCGTCTCGGACGTGGACGGCCTGCCGGTGATCCACCTCATCGACGAGGCGCCGTTCAACTTCGCCCGCTTCGCCAAGCGCGCGATCGACATCGGCTTCAGCGCCGCCGTGCTCGTGCTGCTCGCGCCCCTGATGGCCGTCATCGCGGTCGCCGTCAAGCTGTCCTCTCCGGGGCCGGTCCTCTACCGCCAGACGCGGATGGGCCTCAACGGGCAGACGTTCGAGATGCTCAAGTTCCGCTCGATGCCCGTAGACGCTGAGGCCAAGACCGGCGCCGTGTGGTCCAGGCCCGGCGAGAACCGCGCCACGCGCGTCGGCGCCTTTCTGCGCCGCACCAGCCTCGACGAGCTGCCGCAGTTCAGGAACGTGCTCCGCGGCGACATGTCGGTCGTCGGCCCGCGGCCCGAGCGGCCCGTCTTCATCGAGGGCTTCCGCCGCGAGATCCCGCGCTACATGCTGCGCCACAAGATGAAGGCCGGCATTACGGGCTGGGCGCAGGTCAACGGCTGGCGCGGCAACACGAGCCTCGAGAAGCGCATCGAGTACGACCTGTACTACATCCAGAACTGGACGCTCGCGCTCGACCTCAAGATCATGGCCATGACGGTCACGAAGGGCTTCGTGCACGAGAACGCGCACTAACGGACCGCCTCCTGGCAGGCTACGGGCGCCGCATTCCAAAGCCGCGCTTACCCGGCAGCCACTGGAGCAGACCGATCATCAAGGGAGACTGCCAAGGCCACCTGTTGTCAATCGTGATTTTTTTTCTGCTCAAACACGGCATGGTCGCTTGACAAAGAGGGGGGGGGCTCTCCTATCCTCCAGACAACCTCATTCGCTATGATCCTTATGAAACTCCTAGCGCCCTTTATAGCTGCCGTACTCCTCACCCTCTTCGTGAGCATAGCGCCTCAAGAACCTCTGCAGGCAGCCGGCCCGTCCTGCCATCAGGATCAGGGTGCGGGGAGCTACTGCAATGCGGTCTGCGGATATGAAGGCACGCGTGTCTGTACATACATGGAATGCGGGAACGGGACGGAGATCTGCATGAGGCGCTCCAACATCGTGTTCGCATGAACCATCCCCTAGGTACACAGCAAGAACCAACCGGGGGCACGGCCGGCCTTACCAGGACGCTCGCGCTCAGCCTCGTCCTGATGGGCATCGCCTGTCAGCAGGCACCCTCGGGACACCCGCGGCCGCTCACCGAGCCCTACGCCGAGCCGGGCGGCCCGCTGTCCGAGATCGCGGCGCGGCACCCGCTCTCGCGCCCGGCGCCGGACTCGCTGCGCTTTCTCGAGGCCACCTTCCGCGCGCTTCCGCTCCATGAGGACGCCGCCCGCTCCCTCCTCGACCCGCTCGTGCTACGCGCCCACGACGACGAACTCCTCGTGGGCGACTTCGGCGACATGCGCGTCAAGCGCTTCGACGCCTCAGGGCGCCTCCTGGCCACGATCGGGCGGGGGCGCGGCAGCGGGCCTGGCGAGTTCCGCAACCTGACCGATGTGGCGGCCTGGGCCGACACGGTCTGGGTGGCCGACGCCCCGGGGCGCGCGCTGACGGCCTTCCGCATGGACGGGACGCTCATCGAGCGGTTCTCACTGCCGTTCATGCCCACGCGCATCGCCGTCGGGCCGGCCGGGCTCTTCGTGCTCGCCCTCGGGGGCGACGCCGCCCTGATGCGCCTCGGCCCCGGCGGCGTGCCGCGCGTCCTGTACGAAGACCTCACCGAGCGCGCCCGCGAGCACGCGTCGGTGATCGTCAACGGCTACCTCCTCGCCGAGCCCGTCGGCGTCGCCTACGTCCCGGAGTCCGCCAGCCGCCTCTACCGCTTCGACGCGCGCGGCGCCGTCGCGCACGTCTACCCCACACCCGGCGGGCGCGGCTTCCCCGCCCTGACGCTTCCCGCAGACGGCGGACCGACTACAGCGCCCGACCCCTCGTCGGTCGCTCTCCAGCCCTCTCGTGACGCGCAGGGCTATGCGGTGCCGCTGCTCGTGCGGGAGATCCGGGACCGCCTCACGGGCGAGACCCTGCGCCCGGGCGCGCTGCTGCTGCACCGTCTTCGTCCCGACGGCGCCTACGAAGGCACACTCCGCCTACCCCCCGGCCTCACCGCCGTCAGCGTGCAGGGCGAGCGCCTCTGGGGGCTTGAAGACAGCCGGCTCGTCGCACTCGAAATCGCCACAGCCGGAGCCGGCCGGTAAACGGGTGCGCCTCGCGCGGCGCAGATCGGTGAAATCCTCTGGATTCCCGGCGCGCCGCGCATGATCGGGGCGCCGGAGAGCGATTCTGAAAAGCTCTCCACCCGCTGCTCTGCCCGTGCTCGTACTCCGCGACCTTCACCTCGCCTTCGGCGGCGACGTGCTCTACAGCGGCCTCTCGTGGACGATCCGGCCCGGCGAGCGCGTCGGGCTCGTCGGGCCCAACGGCGCCGGCAAGTCCACGCTGCTGCGCGTGATCGCCGGGCAGCAGGCCGTGGACGCCGGCGAGGTCTCGCGCGAGGGCGGCACGACGGTCGGCTACCTCTCGCAGGACACGCAGGAGCACGGCACCGCCGCCACGCCGCTCGCCGAGGCCATGCATGCCTTCGACGACGTGCTCGCGCTCGAGGCCGAGGAGCGCGACATCCTCGCGAAGATGGACGGCCACACCGACCACGACTCGGACGCCTATCACGCTCTCCTGGCCCGCTTCGACCGCGTGCACAGCCAGCTCGTCACGCGAGAGGCGCATTCGGTGCAGGCCCGCACTGAAGCCGTGCTCTCCGGCCTCGGCTTCCGCGCCGACGAGATGGAGCGCCCGCTCGCGTCGTTCTCGGGCGGCTGGCGCATGCGCGTCGCGCTCGCGCGTCTGCTGCTCCAGGCCCCCGACGTGCTGCTGCTCGACGAGCCCACCAACCACCTCGACATCGAGTCCATCGACTGGCTCGAGGAGTACCTCAAGGGCTACCCCGGCGCCGTCGTGCTCGTCTCGCACGACCGCTACTTCCTCGACCGGATGACCAACAAAACCGCCGAGCTCGTGCGCGGCGGCATAGACGAGTACGCGGGCAACTACTCGTTCTACCTCGAGGCGCGCGAGGAGCGCCGCCGCCACTGGCAGGCCGAGTACGACAACCAGCAGAAGACAATCGCCGAGGCCGAGCGCTTCATCGCGCGCTTCCGCGCCAAGGCCACCAAGGCCAGCCAGGCCCAGAGCCGCATCAAGATGCTCGAGCGGCTCGAGCGCATCCCGCCGCCGCCGCCCGAGGCCGGGCACATCCGCTTCCGCTTCCCGGACGCCCCGCCCTCGGGGCGCCTCGTGGCCGAGCTCGGCGTGTTCTCGAAGGCGTACCCGAGCCCCGACGGCGGCGAGGTGCGCGTGTTCGAGAAAGCCGGCCCGGTCGTGCTCGAGCGCGGCGACAAGGTCGCGCTCGTGGGCAAGAACGGCGCCGGCAAGTCCACGCTGGCGCGCATGATTCTGGGCACCGAGCCCTTCGAGGGCACGCGGCAGCTCGGCGCGCGCGTCGTCGCCGCGCACTTCGCGCAGCACCAGGCCGAAGCCCTCAACCCCTCCCTGACGGCGCTCGACGCGCTGCGCGAGGTCGCGCGCGGGCAGTCCGAGACCGAGCTGCGCTCCCTCCTCGGTGCGTTCCTGTTCTCCGGCGACGACGTCTTCAAGCCCGTTGCAGTGCTCTCTGGCGGCGAGCGCTCGCGCCTCGCGCTGGCCCGGACGCTGCTCAGCCCGGCCAACCTGCTCGTGCTCGACGAGCCCACCAACCACCTCGACATCGCCTCCAAAGCCGTCCTGGCCGAGGCGCTGCGCCAGTACTCGGGCACGTTCGTGCTCGTCTCGCACGACCGCCACTTCATCGACGCCGTCGCCTCCAAAGTGTGGTACGTGCAGGACGGGCGCGTGGCGGCCTACGAGGGCACCTACACCGAGGCGCAGTGGCAGCGCGAGCACGGCACGGCGGCGCGCGCCGCGGTGCAGGCCACTCCGGCGCCGGCCCACGCTCCGGCGGTCTCAGCCCCGGCTGCCTCAGCCCCGGCTACAGGTGGAGAGGTCCGGCGCCGCAAGACGAAAGAGGAGAAGCGCCGCGAGGCCGAGGAGCGCAACGCCCGCTACCGCGCGCAGCAGGCCTCCGGTGGAACCCCGGGGGGCCCGTCCGGCCCGTCGCCTTTGCCGCCCCCGGGCGCCCCCGCGGCGGGCGCCCCCGCCCCCGCCGCCGCCGCCCGGGGCGGCCGCGCGGCCGCCCTCTCCCCCGCCAAGGCCCGGCGTGAGCTCGAGCGGGTCGAGAAGACGATCGCCGAGAAGGAGGCGGCCAAAACCGAGGCCGAGGCCGCCCTCGCCGACCCCGCCCTCTACGCCGACGCGCCACGCTTCCAGGAGACGCTGGCTGCGCATGCGCGCCTCGAGGCCGAAGTCGCCGAACTGTACGCGCGCTGGGAGGCGCTCTCGCTGGCGGCCGAGGCGAGCTGAAGCCCGAATCGCGCTACCGGATCTGGAAGGGCGGGCTGAGGCCCCGCACCGCGCGGCCGTCGTCGGTCCAGCCGGTATGCACGGCGCGGTAGATCCCGCCCTGCGCCACGACGGGCTCGATGGCGCCGCGTAACCGTTCGCCGGGGCCGAGCACGACCGCGATCTCGATGCACACCCGCCCGAAGCGCTCGCGCGCCGGCGCCCACGCCTCGCCGTCCCACGCCTCGAGGCTCGCGCACTCGAGCACGCCCGTCGTCACCCGCTCGGCGTGCGTGTTGACGAGGCGCAGCCCGATCGCAGCCCCCCGCACGTACGCGTCGCGGTCGGTCGTGAGCGCGAGTTCTCCTTCGCCCCGGGCGTCACCGGGCGGCAGAAGCGCAGGCGTGGAGTCGCACGCGGCCAGCGCGAGCGCGGCAAGCAGCAGGAGCGCAGGCATGGGTCGCACGGGCAGGGACGACGGGCGAAACCGTTCTCGCGTGCCAGGCTAAGACGCGGGGAGGCCCCGCCGCCAGCGCTCGGCAAACCTGCGCTCGACAAACTTGCCTCCGACGCGTGCCCCGCCTGAATCCGGTCGAGGGCCGGGCCATCTCTGCTCAGCCGGCGCCCCTACCGCTCAGTTCCTCGGCGAGGCGGCTCAAGAAACGGTCGGTGAGCGCGGCGAAGGCGGCCTCGAGCGCCGGCTGCACGAGGCGCCGGGCGAAGGCCGGCACCGGGAGCTCGAGCGTGGCGCCGAGGTCCAGCGTGGCCCGTACGGCCTCGCCCTCGGGCGCGAGCGCGACGCCGCCGCGGAACTGCGCGTTGCCCTCGCCCGGCACGGGCGTCCAGGCGACACCGTCGGGCGCGAACGTGTAGCGGCAGACGTACTCGGTGCGGACCTGGTAGCCGGGCGGCCCCTGAGGCGCCATCGTCCAGCGAAACGCCTGCGGCCCGTACGCCGGCGCCGCCTCGACCCGCTCGACGCCCGGGAACAGGCGCGCCCAGCCGGGCACGTCGGCGAGGAAGGCCGCCGCACGCGCCGGCGGCCCTGGCAGCCGCGCCTGCCGCCGCAGGGCGACCTCGAAGGCGCTCACAGTGCGCTGGCCTCCGCCTCGCCGGCCGTCTCGGGCACGGCCACGCCGAGATGCTCGAGCACCGAGCGGAACAGGTACGCCCCGTCGGCGCGGCCGCTCACGATGGCCTCGACGCAGCGCTCCGGGTGCGGCATCATGCCGAGCACGTTGCCGCCCTCGCTCACGATCCCCGCGATGCCGCGCGCTGAGCCGTTGGGGTTGGCCGCCTCGGTCACGTGCCCCCCGGCGTCGCAGTACCGGAACACGACGCGGCGCGCGCGCTCGAGCGCGTCGAGCGTGGCCTCGTCGGCGACGTAGTTGCCCCCGCCGTGCGCGACCGGCACGCGCAGCACCTGTCCCTCGCGCATGGCGCCCGTAAACGGCGTCGCCGCGTTCTCGACACGCAGGTGCACGTCCTTGCACACGAAGCGCAGGCTCGCGTTGCGCACGAGCGCGCCCGGCAGCAGGCCCGCCTCGCAGAGCACCTGGAAGCCGTTGCACACGCCCAGCACGAGCCCCCCCTCGGCGGCAAACCGGACCACGTCTTTCATCACGGGCGAGAAGCGCGCAATGGCCCCCGCGCGGAGATAGTCGCCGTAGGAGAACCCCCCGGGCACGATCACCAGGTCGGCCTCGCCGACGGTCTCGTCCTTGTGCCACACGAAGCGCGCCTCCTGCCCGAAGACGTGCTTCGCGGCGTGGTAGGCGTCGTGATCGCAGTTGGATCCGGGGAAGACGAGGACAGCGATGCGGGCGACGGACATGGGCGCGGGGGCGTGGCGGGGTCCGAAAAGATACGGGCCGGCGGAGCCGTCCCCACCGGCCCGTGGCCGGAACGCCCGGCCGGGCGCGAAACGCCCGGAGCGACGCGCGCCGCCCGACTCAGCGCGCCGGCACGCCCTCCACGTCGAGGATGATCTGGACCTGGTGGCCCACCGAGGGCACGCCGCTCGGCATCGTCTGGCCCCACGTGATGCCAAAATCGCGCCGGTCGATGGTCGTCGTGGCATGGAAGCCGACGCGGCTGCCCGCGCGCGGGTCGGCGATGGGGCCGGCCGCGGTCGCCTCGAACGTAACCGGGCGCGTGGTGCCCTTGATCGTCAGGTCACCCGAGAGGCGGAACGTGTTGGGGCCGGTCGGCGTGGCGCCGGTGCTCGTGAACGTCATCTCCGGATACGTCTCGGCCTCGAAGAAGTCTGCCGAGCGGAGGTGGTCGTCGCGCATGGCCACGGCCGTGTTCACGCTCGCCACCTGCACGGTCGCGCGCACCTGCGTGGCGGCGAGGTTTTCGGGGTCGAACGTGACCTGCCCGTCGAAGTCGGTAAAGCGGCCCGGCACGTAGGCCACGCCCATGTGGCGGATGCGGAAGGCGACGCTCGTGTGCGCCGCGTCGAGCGCGTACGTGACGGCGCCCTCGGATGCGACGGGCGTGCCGGCGGCCAGGCGCTCGAGCGCGGCGCCGGGCGCGGCCGGGGCCGGCAGCATGGCGAACGCGGCGAGCAGGACCGAGGCGGCGGCCGCGAGGGCGGCGATTTTGATGCGTACCATGGCAGGAGGCGAAAGCGATCGTTCGTGGCGGTGGTTGTCCGTAGCAACGAGTGTTCGCACGCCTGCCCCGCTGCCGCGTTCCCCCCCGCCTGCGCCCGTGATCCCCCGCGAGCTGCTCCGCAAGATCCGCCGCCTCGAGGTCCGCACGCGCGGACGGGTCGAGAGCGTCTTCGGCGGCGCCTACCACTCGGCGTTCAAGGGCCGGGGCATCGAGTTCGCGGAGGTGCGCCCGTACCTCTACGGCGACGACGTCCGCGCGATCGACTGGAACGTCTCGGCGCGCCTGGGCGAGCCCTTCGTGAAGCTCTACCACGAGGAGCGCGAGCAGACGCTGCTGCTGCTCGTGGACGTGTCGGCCTCCGGGCACTTCGGCCGGGCCGGGCAGGCCAAGCGCGACCTTGCGGCGGAGGTCTGCGCGCTGCTCGGCTTCTCGGCGCTGCGCAACAACGACCAGGTAGGGCTGGCGCTCTTCACCGACCGCGTGGAGCGCTTCGTGCCGCCCGGCAAGGGCCGCCGGCACGTGCTCCGCCTCGTGCGCGACCTCTACGCGCACGAGGCCGCCGCGCGCGGCACGCGCCTGGCCGCCGCGCTCGAGCACGCCCTGCGCGTGCTGCGTCGCCGCGCTATCGTCGTCCTCGTGAGCGACTTTCTCGATGCCGGCTACGGCCACGCCCTCCGCGCCGTGGCCGCGCGGCACGACCTCGTGGCCGTGCGCGTCGTGGACGCACGCGAGGAGGCCCTCCCGCCCGTGGGCCTGCTCGCGGTCGTCGACGCCGAGACCGGCCGCCCGGCGCTCGTCGATACCGGGAGCGCCGCCGCGCGCGCGGCGTTCGCGGCGCACGCCGCCCGGCAGCGCGCCGCCACCGAGGCCCTGCTCGCCGAGGCCCGCGTGGACCTCGTGACGGTCCGCACGGGCGAGGACGCCGCCGACCCGCTCGCGGCGTTCTTCCGGCGACGCAACCGCTCCCCCCGCCGCTGAGATGCCGCGCCCTACGCTCGCCCTTCCACCCGGCCGCCTGCGAGCGACGGTCCTCGCGGCGCTGCTCCTGGCTGCCTGCGCCGCCGGGTCGGCGCGCGCGCAGGCGCCGTCTGCCGTCCGCCTCTACGTGCTCGCCGACACCGTCGAGGCTGGCGAGCGCTTCCTCGTCGCCCTCGCCGCTGACCGGCCGGCCGGCACGCAGGCGCTCTTCCCACCCGTCCCGCCCGGCGACCCGGCCGACGGCCCGCTGGCGCGCTTCGGCGACGCCGAGGCGTTCGACGTGCAGCGCTTCGCGCCGCGGCTTCGGGGCCGCACACGGACCGACAGCCTTGTCTACACCGTCGCGGCGTTCGCCGCCGATGCGGCCGCCGTGGGCCCATTCGAGGTCCGCGTCGTCGCCGGCGAAGACACGGCGCGCGCGCGCTCGGGCGTGGGGCGCGTCGCGATTCGCGCGCATGCCCGGGCCGAGGGCACTCCGGCCGCGCCGGTGCGCTCGCCGGAGCCGTTCGCGCCGCTCTGGCCGCTCGTCGCCCTCGCCGGCGCGCTCGCGGCCCTCGTCGCGTTTGCCCTGCACCGCCGCCGGCGCCGGCGGCGCGAGCCCGAGACGCCACGCGCGGCACCGCTGCCCGAGGCCCTCGCGCACATCGAGGCGCTCGAGGTCGCGCTCGCCCGGGCGCCCGCCGCCGGCCCGCCCGACGCGCGCGCGCACTTCGCGGCGCTCTCGGACGCGCTCCGCGTCTACCTTGCCCGGCGCCTTGGCGTCCCGGCCACCGAGATGACGACCGCCGAGCTCGACGCTGCGCTGCGCACGACCACGCTCGGCGCGCGCGTTCCGGAAGCCTCGTGGCGCGCGCTCCGCGGCGTGCTCCGCCTGGCCGACCTCGCCAAGTTCGCCGGCCTCCGCCCCGATGCCGCGTCCACGGCCGAGGCCCATGCCCGGGCCCGCGACGCGCTCCGCACGCTCGACGCTGCCCTGGCCGAGGCCGAAGCGCGGGCCGAGGCACGCGCGGCCGGGCCGCACGCCGACGAGGCCCGCGCCGACGAGGCCCACGCCGACGAGGCCCACGCCGCGCCCGCCGGGCCGATCCGCTGAACCATGCCCGACGCTCCGTTCTCCTCCACCCTTCTCGAACGCCTCGCCAGCGCACGCCGCGTGGCCGTGCTCACGGGCGCCGGCATCTCCGCCGAGAGCGGGATTCCCACGTTCCGCGACCCGGACGGGCTCTGGCAGCGCTTCCGCCCCGAGGAGCTCGCGAGCGTCGAGGCGTTCCTGGCCAACCCGGTCCTGGTGCAGGGATGGTACCGGCACCGGCGCGACGTGGCCGAGCGCGCCCGCCCGAACGCCGGGCACGAAGCCCTCGCAGCGCTCGAGCGCCTCGTCGAGGCCCTGCCCGGCGGGCACTTCCTGCTCGCCACGCAAAACGTGGACGGCCTGCACCGCCGGGCCGGCACCCGCCGCCTGGCCGAGCTGCACGGCTCCATCCTGGATGCGCGCTGCCTGGCCTGCGCCGCGCCCGCCCCTGAGCAGCTTCTGGCCGCAGCCGGGGACGGCGCGCCCGTCCGCTGCGCGCGCTGCGGCGGCCTGCTCCGCCCCGGCGTCGTATGGTTTGGCGAGATGCTGCCCGAGGACACGTTCGCTGAGGCGCAGGAAGCGGCGGCCCTGTGCGACGTGTTCCTCTCGGTCGGCACGAGCGGGGCGGTCTACCCGGCGGCCGGGCTGCCGCTGCTCGCCCGGCAGGCCGGCGCCTACGTGGCCGAGATCAATCCCGTCCGCTCAGACATCGCGCACCACCTGCACGAGACCGTGCTCGGGCGCGCGGGCGAGGTGCTGCCGGCCCTCGTAGCCGCGCTCGAGGCGCGCCGCGCCGCCGCCTGACCCCCCTGCACCCGCCCCTGCCCGTACGCCGCCCGATGCGCCTCGCCGATCCCCTGTGGCTCCTGCTGCTCGCCGCCCTGCCTGCGCTCTGGCTCCTGGCCCGACGCCGTGCGCGCCGCTCGGGAATCGTCTACCCCTCGGCGGCGCTCCTGACCGGCGTGCCGGCCTCGGTCTGGACCCGCCTGCGCGGTCTGCCGCTCGTGCTCCGCCTGGGCGCGCTCGCGCTCGCCATCGTCGCGCTGGCCCGGCCGCAGCTGACCGACGCCATCCGCGAGCGCTCGGCGCGCGGCATCGACATCGTGCTCGTGCTCGACCTCTCGACGTCCATGCTCGCCGAAGACGTCGTGCCCAACCGCTTCGAGGCCGCGCGCCGCGTGGCGAGCGAGTTCATCGCCGGGCGCTCGTCCGACCGCATCGGGCTTGTCGTCTTTGCCGCGCAGGCCTACACGCAGGCGCCGCTCACGCTCGACTACGCGTTCCTGCAGCGGATGCTCGCCGAGCTCCGCCTCGGGCTGATCGAGGACGGCACGGCCATCGGCACCGGCCTCGTCACGGCCACGGCGCGCCTGCGCGACTCGGACGCGCCCGGAAAGGTTGTCATCCTGCTCACCGACGGCCAGAACAACCGTGGGCCCGTAGACCCCATCACGGCGGCCGAGGCCGCGCAGGCCCTCGGCGTGCGCGTCTACACGATCGGCTTCGGCGGGGCGGGCAGCTTCGGCGGGGCGGGCAGCTCCGGCCCCGGCCCGCGCGGCGGGGCCGGCAGCCTGCTCCGCCCCGAGCCCGAGATCGACGAGGCCACGCTGCAGGCCGTCGCGCAGCGCACCGGCGGGCGCTACTACCGCGCCACCGACGCCGACGCGCTCCGCGCCATCTACGCCGCCATCTCGGACCTCGAGCAGACCGAGATCGAGGAGACGTTCTACGTGGACGTGCAGGACGTCTACCCGTGGCTGCTCTGGCCTGCTCTGCTGTGCCTCCTGGCCGCCGTCGCGCTCGAGTCCACCCGCCTGCGCCGCCTGCCCTGACCTCCCCACCGCCGTGATCTTCCGCGACCCGACCCTGCTCGCGCTCGTCGTGCTCGCGCCGCTCGGCGCGTGGGCGCTCTACCGGCACGCCGCACGCCGGCGCGCGGAGGCGCTCGAGCTCTTTGGCACCGAGCCCGATGCCGGGAGCCTGGCGCTCGTCGCGCGCGCGCGCGCCGTGCGGGCGGCGCTCGTCTGCGGCGCGCTCGCCAGCCTGGCGCTCGCGCTCGCGGGGCCGCGCTTCGGGCAGGGCCTGCGGGAGATCCGCCAGGAGAGCCTGGACCTGCTCGTGGTCCTCGACGTCTCCAACTCGATGCTCGCCGAGGACGTCGCGCCGAACCGCCTTGAGCGGGCCAAGCTCGAGGTGGCGCGCGTGGCCGAGGCCAGACGCGGCGACCGCCTCGGGCTCGTCGCCTTCGCCGGCGATGCGTTCCTGCAGTGCCCGCTCACGACCGACCAGGCCACGTTCCGCCGCTTCCTCGACGCGGCCTCGCCCGAGCTGATGGCCGTGCAGGGCACCCACTTTGCCCGCGCCCTCGAGGTGGCCCGCCGCGCCTTCGAGGGCGCTGCTGTGGCCGAGGAAGGACGCCTGCGCCCGCGGGCCGTGCTCGTCGTCTCCGACGGCGAGGACCACGAGGACGGGCTCGCGCAGGCGGCCGCCCGCCTGCAGGCCGACGGCGTGGCCGTGCTCGCCATCGGCGTCGGCACCGCGGCCGGGGCCCCCGTCCCCGACGGCCGCGGCGGCTTCCGGACGTTCCGCGGCGAGACCGTCGTGTCGGCCTATGAGCCCGGGACGCTGCGCACGCTCGCCGGCCGCACGGGCGTCTTCCACCTCGACGGCCGCAGCGGCGTGGCCGACGCCGTCGCCGACGCCCTCGCCGGCCTCGACCGGGCCCTGCTCGGCACGGCCCGCTTCGCCGACATCGCCGAGCGTTTCCAGTGGCCGCTCGCGCTCGCGGTGCTGCTGCTGCTCGCCGAGCGCGTGCTCGCCCTCCGTCCGGATCTGCTCGCGCGGCGGCCGCCGCGCCGGCCGCGCGCCCCCCCCCCGCCCGGCCCGGCCCGCGCGCCGCCCCCCGCCCCGGCCGCGCGCCACGCCCGCTCCCGTTGCCTGACTGCTCCGCCCGTGCGCCTGTCCGCCCTCCTCCTGCTCGCCCTCATCGCGGCGCTTGCCACCGGCGCCGCCGAGGGCCGCCGCGGCAATGCGCACCTGGCCGCGGGCGCGCCCGAGCCGGCCGCCGAGGCGTACGCCGCCGGCCTCGCTCGCGGGCCCGAGCCGGCGGTCCGCGCCGCGCTGCTCAACAACCTCGGGCTGGCCCACTTCGCCGCCGGCCGCTACGCCGAGGCCGACAGCGCCTTCTCGGCCGCGCGCGCGCTCGCGCCCGATGCCGTGCGCCGCGCGCGCTTCGCCTATCACGCCGGCACGGCCGCTCTGCACGCGGGCGCGTTCGAGCGTGCGGCCGAGCGCCTCCGCGAGGCGCTCGTGCTCCGTCCGAACGACGCCGAGGCGCGGCGCAACCTCGAGCTGGCGCTGCGCCGCCGCCCGCCGCCGCCGCCCGGCACGCCCGAGCCCTCGGCGTTCGCCCGGCAGGTCAAGGCGCAGGCCGACTCGCTCGTGGCCGCACGCCGCTACGCCGACGCGCTCGGCCTGCTCTCGGACGCGCTCGGGCGCGACTCGACCGTTGCGGCCTTTGCAGAGTACGCCCGGCGCCTCGCCGACGTCGTCGCCCTCGAAGCCGAGGCCGAGGGCCGCCCCCCGCCCGGGCCGACGCCGTTCGAACCGCCGGCGCTGCCCGCCCCGGCATTGCCCGCCCCGGCATTGCCCGCCCCGGCATTGCCCGCCCCGGCGCCGCCCGCGCCGTCAGTCACGCCCCGCTCCGTCTAGCCCCCCGTCCCCGCTCCGCCCCCGCCCTCCAATGAAGCACCGTTGCGCGATGAAGTACCACTGCGGACGCGCGCCGCTTGGCGGCGCACTGGCCGGCCTGGCGCTGCTCGCCGGTCTCGCCGTGCGGCCGAGCGCCCACGCGCAGCGCGCCGACGAGCCCGCCGCGCGCGCGCGCTACCACGAGGGCGCGCGCCTGTACGTGCAGGGGCAGCGCGAGGCCGCCCTCCAGGCCGTCGAGGCCGGCCTCGCTCTCGCTCCCGACGATGCCCGCCTGCGGGCGCTCCGCGACCTGCTCCGGCAGGAGCAGCCCCCCGGCGGCGGCGGCCCGCAGCCCGAGGAGCAGCCCCCCGACGGTCCCGACCGTGAAGGCGAACAGCCGCAGGACGCGCCCACGCCAGACGTCCCCGCGCCCGAGGCCCCGCCCGCCCGGGAGCGCGCCGAGGCGCACACTTCACAACCGCCCCCCGGCCCCATGAGCCGCGAGGAGGCCGACCGCATCCTCGACGCCATCGCCGGCGACGAGCGCCTCTGGCTCGAGGAGCAGCGCCGGCACGCCCGGCCCGCCTCCCCCCGCAGCCTTCGCGACTGGTAAGCGATGCACCCGCTGCTCCGCCTCCTCCCGGCCCTCGTCGTGCTCGCGCTGCTCATCGGCGCAGCACGCGCGCAGACGACCACCGTACGCGCCTCCGTAGACCGCACGACCGTTGCCGTCGGGGAGCTTGTGACGTACACGCTCGAGGTGCGCGGCGAGGCCGACCGCGTGGACGCGCTCAGCCCGCCCCCGGCCACGGGCCTGCGCCTGGCCCAGAGCGCGCCCGTCCGCCGCTCGCTCGTGCAACGCGGCGGCCAGACGGATCTCTCGCTGAGCTGGGTCTACGAGGCGCTCCGTCCCGGCACGGCGCGCTTCGGCCCGCTGCAGGTGCCCCTCGGAGGGCGCGTGCTGCGCACCGGCGCCATCGAGGTCACGGTCACGGCCGCGCCTCCCCCGGCGGGCGCTCGCCCGGGCAGCGTCGCCCCGCCCGCACCCGGCAGCACGGCGCCCCTCGCGGCTCCGGCCGGGCGCGACCTGTTCGTCCGTGCCGAGCCGTCCCGCCCGCGCGTGCGCGTCGGCGAGCAGGTCGTCGTGGACTTCGTGCTCTACTTCGCCGACCACCTCCAGCCACGGCAGACGGCGCAGCGCGGGGCATGGGACGCGCCGGGCTTCTGGCGCGAGGAGCTGGAAATCCCGGTCTCGGAGACCTACCCGCGCCCTACGACCATCGGCGGGCGGCGCTTCGGAGCCGTCACGATCCGCCGCGTCGCGCTCTTCCCCACCCGCGCGGGCACGCTCGAACTGCCCCCGATGCGCTTCCAGGTGGACCTGCTGCGCGGCGTCGCGCCCGACCCCTTCGGCAGCCTCTTCAACCCGTACGGTTCGCGCTTCGCCGAGGAGGTCGTCACGGCGCCGGGCCTGCGCCTCACAGCCGAGGCGTTGCCCGAGCCCGCGCCGACCACGTTCTCGGGGGCCGTGGGGCAGTTCGGGATGACAGCGCGCCTGAGCGCGCTCGAGGTGGCTCCGGGCGAGGCCGTGCAGCTCGAGCTGTCGCTGCGCGGCGCGGGCAACGTGGCCTCGCTCCAGCCGCCCGGCGTTACCGCGCCGCCGTCGTTCGACGCCTACCCGCCGCGCGAGGCGCGGAGCATCGAGCGCTCGGGGCGGCTCGTGCGGGGAGGCAAGACGTTCACGCTCACGTTCGTGCCGCAGCAGGCCGGCACGTTCGAGATTGCCCCGGAGCCGTGGACCTACTACGACGTCACGGCAGACAGCTACCGTACGCTCGAGGCGGCGCCGTTCCGCGTGACCGTGCGCGGCCGGCCCGGCGAGCAGGCGCCCCTCGCAGACGCGCTGCCGGGCAACCTGCCGACGCCCGCCCCTCTGCGCGCGGCGCCGGACGCTGCCCACCGCCCCAGCGGCCTCCCGCTCCAGGCGCTCGCGCTCGTGTTCGCCGGAGGGCTTGCGCTGCCCGCACTCGCGCTGCTCGGGCTCGGGCTCGCACGCCGACGCACCGACGCCTCCCTGGCGGCGCCCCCGCTGCCGGCGGCCCGCCTCGCGGACGCCCGCGCCCGCCTCGGAGCAGCGCCGCGCGAAACCGCCCTCGCTGAGGCGGCCGCCCTCGCTGAGGCGGCCGTGTGCGAGCACCTCGGTGGCCCGGAGGCCACGCGCGCCGACGCCCTGGCCCGCGCGCCGGACGACACGGCCCGGGCGCGCCTCGCGCGCTTCTTCGGCCGCTGCGACGCGGCGCGCTACGCCCCCCACCCGCCCCCCGACGCCCTCGCCCTCTTCGACGAGGCCGGCGAGTTGCTCGCCGCTTGAGCGGATCCTCTCCCGATGCGCTTTCTCGCCCTCTTTCTGCTGGCGCTGCTGACGCCCCTCGCCTCGCATGCGGCTCCCGATCCGTTCGCAGATGGTGCAACGCTCGCGGCAGAGGGCGATACGCTCGGCGCGGCGCTCGCCTTCGCCGAGGCGGCCCGCGCGGGCGCGGGCGCGGCGGCGCACTTCAACGCGGGCACGCTGTTCCTCGGCGCCGGGATGGCCGGTCCGGCGCGCTACCACCTCGAGGCCGCCTATCGCCTCGATCCGGGCGCGCCCGACGTGCAGCGCAACCTTCGTCTCGTGCGCGAGGCCGTCGGCGAGGCGCCGCCCTCGGCCGGCGCGCAGCTGTGGCACGGTCTGCGCGGCACCCTCGGCACCGGTGGACTCGTCGCGCTTGCGCTCGCGCTCTACGGCGCCGCGTTCGGCGTCGGCGCCGGCGCGTGGGTTTCCTCCGG
>JBKBRC010000045.1:12267-17357 GCA_046292345.1 Rubricoccaceae bacterium | reverse complement strand
AACAGCCCGAGCGCGGGCGCGTGTGGCAGGTAGTCTCGGACGAGCATGGGCGAGGACGGGGGATACGCGCCCGAACGCTCGGAAGCGCACCGGGCTCCGCAGCGCCTCCTGCAACGGGAAAAGCGCCGCGCTCGTCCGGGCGCGGCGCCTCCGAAGGCGTAGACAAATCGGCCGACGCTCAGGCGGCGCGCCGGCGCTCAGGCGGCGTGCCGGCGCTCAGGCGGCGCGCCGGCGCTCAGGCGGCGGACGGCGAGAGCGCCCCCGGCCACGGCGAGCAGCCCCAGGCCGCCATCGACGGGCACGGGCGGCGGCGGCGGCGGCGGTCCCGGCGGATCGGTGGCGAAATAGCTGCCCGAGGGCGCGCTCGACGACGGCGAGGCCCAGCCGGGCGTGCTCTGGGCAGCGGCGACGCCCGCAGCCAGCAGCAGCGCAGCGGCGCACAGGGACCGGATCGCACACAGGGATCGGATCATCATGGCGAGGAAGAGCAGAATGAATGACGGCAGCGCCGCGACGCATCGTCGCGCAGCAGACGAGGCCCGCATGGAGGCTCGTGCCCGCTCAAACGCCATAATCGTCCGCCCAAGGAAAGGCTTAAGCCGTGCCACATAAACCTGCACGCCTTCCAGCCCCGCCCCGGCATCCACCGTGTGTGCCCACGCTGTGCGCGCCCACACTGTGTGTACCCGCGCGTGCGCCGCGCTCGCCCGTGCGAGAGGCCCCGCGCAGGCGGCAGGCATCCAACGGCGCGGCGGGGACGAAGCCGCTGCCTCATCCCCGCCGCGAGTCTCCCGAAGGAGGCACCGCGAGTCTCCCGAAGGAGGCACGTCTCAGCGCACCACCGTCAGGCGCCGGCTGGCCTGGAACGTCTCGCCCTCGACGCGCAGCACATACACGCCCGCCGGCAGCTGGCGCACGTCCGCCTCGATGAGGGTTGTCTCGGCAGCAGCGATGGCGGCCTCGAAGACCACCGCCACACGACGGCCGAGCGCGTCGAAGAGCTCGGCGCGAACCGCCTGCGGCGTCTCCACGCGCAGCGAGACGCGGCTGGCGCCCTGCGCGGGGTTAGGCACGGCGTCCGAGAGCGCGAACGCGGCCGCGGCCGGCCCGGCCTCGCCCGCCACGAGCCCCTGCGGGTCCACGACGAGCGTGAAGCGCTCGGCCCAGCCGCCCGCCTCGGCCGCGAACGTGTAGCCCGGCTCGCGGCGGAGGTCGGTCGAGACGCCCGTCTCGAGGTCGGTCAGCGAGAGCGTCCAGTCGCCGGGGAGCGCGGCGAGGCTCGGCCAGGCGAACGTGTAGGTGCCGGCCTCGGTGGCGCGGAACGCGACCGGGATGGCCAGACGCCCCGGCTCGAGCGCGCGGCCGTCCTGCGCGAGGCGCGCAGGCTGCCCGTCGCGCTCGGCCACGAACGCGGCCAGCGCGAACGGTCCCGCCCCGAAGGGCTCCGCCTTGGAGCCGTCGAGACCGTCCCAGCCGTCGGTGCCGCCGGCGGCGAACAGGAGCGAGAGCGCGCGGTCGGTTGTGGGGTGCCCCGAGGCCGTCAGGCCGGTCAGCTCGAGGCGGAGCCGGCGCGCGGGCGTGCGTGCGAGCGAGGGCGCCACGTCGCGGCCCGAGGCTGGCAGCGTCACGAAGGCCGCGTTCGAGCCCTCGAACCAGAAGCCCTGCCACGGCTCGACGATGTCGCCGTCGAGGCGCGAGCGTAGCTCGTACGTGGCGTCGGCCGCGTTCCAGACGTGGACGACGTCCTGGACGGTGCCGTTGCGCGAGACGATCATCTGGCCCAGGTCGAACGGCACCTCGAAGGGGTTGCCCGAGAGCGTGAAGCCGCTCGGCGCGTGCGGCCGCACGACGACGTTGCCCAGACGCGCCGCGCCGCTCGCCTCGACCTGCGCCGGCAGTTCGACGCTCGTGGGCGGCACGGCGCTGTCGTAGAGGTACCACCAGAAGCCGCGGCCTGGCGCGAGCGTCTGCGCCGTCGAGGCCGCCGGCACGTACGCGCTGCTGGCGTAGTCTGTGTAGAGGTTCGGAGCGGCGCCCGGGAACGCGCCGGTCATGCCCTGCACGAGGTTCTGCGCAGCGAGCGCGCCCACCGTCAGGCCCTGCACAGGCGCCGAGAGCAGGTACCAGCCGGCGTCGTTGCCCGGCCCCGGCTGCGTGCCCAGCGTCACGGCCGAGGTGACGGCGGGCGGCGCGGCGTCCCCGGTGACCGAGAGGCGCGCGACCCCGAACTCGTCGCGGCTGCCCGAGCCTCCGTTGTCGCCCGCGCCGAAGCCCACGAGCAGGTACGTGCCCGGCGCCCACGCGAGGTCCTCGAAGCGCGCCGTGCGCGTCTCGTGCGCCCAGGCCGCCCCCGTGCTCGCGAGCGGCGTCTCGAACTTGAGCGTACCGTCGAAGAGCGCCGTGCCGGACGGCGTGGCGAACTGCGCGTCTGCCGTCACGTCGTAGAAAAAGTCCACGAACGTGGAGCGGTTCTGGTCGTTACGGATGGCCAGTTCCAGTTCCACGTCGGCCGCGCGCAGCAGCGTGCCGGTGTCGTTACGGAAGCGGAAGACGACGTAGCCTCCGGCCGTGAAGATGCCCGTGGCGCCAGACCCGCTCGGCTGGAAGCCGAGCGCGATGTTGCCGCCGCCCGTGTTGAAGGCGTACACACCGCCCGTCGTGACGCCACCGTTGTGCGCGCCGCGCGCGAAGACCGCCTGCGCAGGCGCTTCGCCGAAGCCGAACGCATAGTCCGCGCTGAGGTCGTTCAGCTTCATCGCGACGCTGTGCGAACTGAGCTGCCCGGCGGAGGGCGTGGGCGAGAACCCGGCGCCGGTGAAGCCGGCGAACGTCTCTGTAACGGGCACGCCGGGCGTGGTCACGAGGTACTGCGCCGATGCGGGCGCGGAGAGCGCGGCCAGAGCCGCCAGAAACGTAACGATGCGCATGAAGGGGAGCAGGTGGAGCCGTGCAGGTGGAGCCGCGCAGGTGGAGCCGCGCAGGTGGAGCCGCGCAGGTGGAGCCGTGCAGGTGGATCAGGCGAGCGGCGCGGCAGAGCGCTGGCCTCTGAAACAGCCGGGGCGCCATATATGCACCGGGGTATTCCACCATGCCTGAAATGCCTCACATGCGCGACAATTCGGCTGCCACGTCCGGAGCTCGTCTCAGCTTGATCTTCACGCCGGTGAATCGTGCTCGTGCCGGGGCCGGCCCTACGTCGGAACCCGGCGCTCCCGTTCGCCGGCGCCTCGCCTCCTGGACGATGTTGCCCCTCCCAAGCAGCCCGCCCCGGCCCTCCCCGGCGGTGCTCTGTCCGGTCTCATGGAAGATCTTCTGATCGTGTTCGCCATTGGCGTGCTCGGCTCGGCGCACTGCGTGGGCATGTGCGGCGGGCTCGTAGCGGCCGTGGCCGTGACCGGCAGTGCTCGCAC
Organism: Rubricoccaceae bacterium; assembly: GCA_046292345.1. Classification (GTDB taxonomy): domain Bacteria; phylum Bacteroidota; class Rhodothermia; order Rhodothermales; family Rubricoccaceae; genus JBKBRC01. The sequence goes on along the minus strand of JBKBRC010000045.1, from coordinate 13,947 downwards.
GGCGCTCCCGCGCCAGCTGGCCTACCATGCCGGCAAGACGGCCACCTACATCCTTTTCGGCGCCGTGGCCGGCCTAGCCGGGCAACTCCTCACCGGCCTGTTCACCGGCCTGCAGGGCGCGCTCGGGCTCGGGCTCGGCGCCGTGCTCGTGCTGACCGGGCTCGCGCTCTGCTGGCCCGGCGCTCGCCTCGGATCGCCGGCCTTCAGCGGGCGCGCTGCGGCGCTGCTCGGCGCCGGCGTGGCCCGGCTCGTAGGTGGCGGCGCGGCGGCCACGTTCGGTCTCGGGATGCTCAACGGGCTGCTGCCCTGCGCCCTCGTCTACGGCATGCTCGCCAAGGCAACGGCCACCGGGACGGCGCTCGGCGGCGCGCTCGTGATGGGGACGTTCGGCGCGGCGACGGTGCCGGCACTTCTGGCGACAGGCCTGGCCGGCCGCCTCGTGTCCCCGGCTCTCCGGCAGCGACTCCAGCGCACCGGCGGCGTGCTCGTGGTCGTGCTCGGCCTGCTCGTGATGGCGCGCGGCGCCTCGGCGCTTGGTGGTCCCGAGGCGCCGGCGCCGGTACAGTGGCACTGCTCTCCGGGTGGAGCCTGACGGCGGGGCACCGAGCCTGACGGCGGGGCACCGGCGCCACCCCGGGAGGCGATCAGGCCCAGGCTCCTTCGGCCGTGCGGCCCGGATCGCCAGTCCACTCTGACCATCTACATATATAAAACCATCTGCATCTATAAACTAGGAAGGATAGCAGGGCTGCTCGCGGCGCCACACGTCGCCGCCGGGCGTCGCACTCCGAGAGAGTGCAGCGCCTCGTTGGAGCATGGGGCCTGCCGGCAGCAGAACGCGGGGACGCCTTGCGGAACCCGCGGCGGGCGGGTGGCTGCGTTCGGCCGGGAGCCGCCGCGTCGTGCCGCAGCCTCTGGGCCCATGCTACAGCCCGAGCCTTGCTACAGCCTGAGCCTTGCTACAGCAGGATCAGGCGCGCTGCGATGACCCCTACGACAATGAGCACGATGGGCAGCAGCAGCCCGAGCCCGATCATGCGAATCTCGCGATCCGACGGCAGCGTGTCGTCGCGCTCGACGTACGGGATCCGCTCCCGCGCTTCCTCCTCCGCTTGCCGCTCGCGCTCGGCCTCTATGCGGGCGAGCGTCTCCGCGTGCTCGCGGTCGGCGCGGTGGCGCTCCGCGGCGGCCTCGGTGGCGGCGACAAAGCGGCCGTAGGGGCTCCAGCGCGTTTCGCCGTGGCGCGTGCGCGCGCGGACGCGCCAGAAGTGCACCTCGCCTGCTTCGTCGAGGACGTTGGCGAGCGCCACCTCGGTCGCCGGACCGGCGTCGAGCCGGAGCACGTCGCGGGCGAACAGGCGATCCGGAGACACCTCGAGCGTGTAGCCCGTGGCATCTGGTACCTCAGACCAGAGGAAATGCACCGCACGTCCGTGCTCGACGCCGCCGCCGAGCGGCGCGAGAGGACGCGGCGGCGGACTGGCGACCGTGTGCGCGGAGCCCGTGTGCGCGGAGCCCGTGTGCGCGGAGCCCGTGTGCGCGGAGCCGGCGGCCGCGGTGCCGGGGGAGGCATCGGAACGAGAGGCGGAAGCAGGGCCGGGGCCAGCGAGGGGGCGAGAAGCCGTCTTGGAGATGGACATCGTAGGCGGGGTCAGGCATCGGGAGGGGCGGCGTCCTGCT
>JBKBRC010000045.1:5767-12167 GCA_046292345.1 Rubricoccaceae bacterium | reverse complement strand
GCCGGGGGAGGCATCGGAACGAGAGGCGGAAGCAGGGCCGGGGCCAGCGAGGGGGCGAGAAGCCGTCTTGGAGATGGACATCGTAGGCGGGGTCAGGCATCGGGAGGGGCGGCGTCCTGCTCGTCGTCGAGCAGGATGCGGAGGGCAGGCGTCTCGACGTCGTCGAACTGACCGTCGCGGACGGCCCAGCGGAACGCGGCGGCGGCGGCGGCGGCCAGCACGAGCGCGAGCGGCACGAGCAAGTAGAGGACGTTCATCGGAGCGGACGAGGGGCGGCCGCACGCGAGCGCGCGGCGCGGAACGAGGGCTGCGCGAGCGCGAGCGCGACGACGGCCAGCGAGGAGATGGGCATCGCCACAGCCGCCACGAGCGGCGTGACCAGGCCCGCGATGGCGGCCGTGGCCGCAGCGGCGTTGTAGACGAGCGAGAGGCCGAGCGCGCGCCGCACGGTGCGCATGGCCTGGCCGGCCCCCCGTGCGAGCTCGCCGAGCGGTGCCAGCCCGGCGCGCGTCAGGAACACGTCGGCCGCGACGAGGCTCGCCGTCGTGCCGCCGCCCACGGCTACCCCCACGTCGGCCGCGAGCAGCGCCGCGGCGTCGTTGACGCCGTCGCCGGCCATGAGTACGACGCGCCCGCGCGCGCGCAGCGCCTCGACGTAGGCGCGCTTGTCCTCGGGGCCGACGCCGCCACGGACGCGCTCGGCGGGCAGGCCGAGCGTGCGCGCGGCCACGGCGACGGCGTCCGGATGGTCGCCCGAGAGCAGATGCACCTCGAGGCCGCGGCGCTGCATCGCGCCGACGGTTGCGGCGGCGTCTTCCCGCAGGCGGTCGCCCACGGCCACGATCGCGCAGGGGCGGCCGTCCACGGCTATGGCAACGGGCGTGAGCCCGTCGGCGGCGGCGGCGCGCACGGCGGCGGCGAGGGCGGGCGCGAGCGGCCCCTCGTGCGCCGCGACCCAGTCAGGACGCCCGACGCGCACGGCGCGGCCGTCGACGCGGCCCGCGAGACCGGCACCGGCCTCGGCCTCAACCGCCTCGGCGCGCGCGCCCGGGCCGGCCGCGCGCACGAGCGCTTCGGCGATGGGGTGCGCCGCATCGGCCTCGAGGGCCGCCGCGAGCGCAAGCACGGCCTCGGGATCGGCCTCGGGGCCGGCCTCGTCCGTCAGCACGCGAGCGACGGCCATGCGCCCCTCGGTGAGCGTGCCCGTCTTGTCAAGCACAAGCGTGTCTATCTCGGTCAGGCGCTGCATGGCCTCGTCGGACTTGACGAAGAGGCCGCGCTGCGCGGCGCGTCCGGCGGCGACCGCCATCGAGAGCGGCGTCGCCATGCCGAGCGCGCACGGGCACGTGATGACGAGCAGCGCCGCGACGTGCTCGGCCGCGTGCGCCGGATCGAGCCAGAGCCAGAGGCCGGCCGTGACGATCGCCGCCGCGAGTACAGCCACCACGAAGACGCCCCCGAGGCGGTCGGCGAGCAGCACGATGCGCGGGCGGGCGCCGCCGGCCTCGCGCACCCACGCGAGCAGGCGTCCCACGCGGGCCTGCGCGCCGGCGGCCTCGACGCGCACGCGCAGCGCGGCCGAGAGGTTCGTTGCCCCGGCTTCCACGCGGTCGCCGGGCCCGACGGGCACGGGGCGGCTCTCGCCCGTCAGGACGGCGTTGCTGAGGCGGCTCTCGCCCTCGGCCACGGCTCCGTCTACGGGAATGACCTCGCCGGGCGGCACCTCGACGAGGTCGCCCCGGCGCAGGCTCTCGACCGGCACGGCCTCGGCCGCCCCCGAGGCGCCGAGGCGCCGGGCGACCGTGGGCACGAGGGCAAGCAGGCGCTCGGACGCGTCGCCGGCCAGGCGGCGGCTGCGCAGCTGCAGGTAGCGCGCCGTGAGCAGCGCCGCGATGAGCACGGCGAGCGAGTCGAACCAGATCTCGCCGCGCCCGCTCACGGTCGCCCAGGCGCTGTGCGCAAAGCCCACGGCCACGCCGAGCGCGATCGGCGTGTCCATGTGGAGGTGGCGGAGCGTGCCGGCCCGCCCGGCGGCGCGCACCGAGGCCCAGGCGCGCGCGAAGAACGGCGCACCGCCGTAGACGACCGACGGCGTGGCCAGCAGCAGGCTCACCCAGCGCGCAGCCGTGTTCAGGCGCGCGTCGGCGCCGGCGTCGAGGCCGGAGTAGAGCGCGAACGCGACGAGCATCACGTTGCCCGCAAGCGCCCACGCGATGCCGGTGCGGATGAGCAGGCGGCGCTCGGCCTCGGTGCGCTGCCCGAGCGCCTCGGTGCGAGCCGGGCGCGCCGCGTAGCCGAAGCGTGCCAGCCAGGCCGCGACGGCCGAGAGGCGTACCTGCTCCGGATCGAACGCGAGCGCGAGGCGGGCGCGTGGCAGGTCGAGCCGCGCCTCGGCGACGCCGGGCACTTCGGCCGGCAGGCGCTCGACGAGCCAGACGCATGCGGCGCAGTGGACCCCGTCCACGAACAGCTCCGTCCGCCGCAGGCCGTTACCGGCGTCCTGCGTGTGCTCGTCCAGGAACGCGGCCGTGTCGAGCTCGGAGACGTGGAGCGGGTCCGGCGCGAGGGCCCGGCTGGCCGGCCGGCTCGAGGGCAGACCGCGCAGGCGGTAGTAGGTCTCGCCAAGCCCCGCGGCAGCGAGCGCGTCGGCCACGACGGCGCAGCCGGTGCAGCAGAACACGCGGGCGGCGTCTCCTGCCGCGCCCTCCAGGGCGCCCGCGGCGGCCGGTCCGCCCCCGACGGGCCCGACCGGCCGCGGCCCGACGGGCAGGCCGCAGTGCGCGCAGGCCGTCTCGGGCGGGACGGCCGGCGGCGCGCCCTGTGGCGCGGCGGGGCCGGGAGCGACGAAACCGAGCATGGCGTTCCGGCCGCAGATCAGCGGCGGTAGTGCGCGTCTTCGACGAGGCGCGCGCCGCCGTCGGAGTGCGCGGCGATGGCGGTGCCCACGGCGGCCGTGATGCTCAGCAGCAGCAGCAGCACGATCAGGAGCGGCCACCCGATGTGGGGCGGCAGAAGCGGCGCACGACGGCGCGGGAGTTCGGGAGAGGCAGGCATCGGGGCAAGAAGCGGGAAGAGAACGCGGCGGCACGGGTGGCCGGGTAGCGCAGGCAAGGTGGCGCCACCGGCACCGCACATAGGACGGAGCGAGGCGCCGCCCACGCGTGGGGCGCTCCGGGCAGGGCGTGTAGGGGATTTCCCGGCCGAGGGCCTGCGCCGACCGGGCGAGAGCGCCGCTCAGCGCGCGGCCGGACCGAGCAGCGGGAACACGACGCGCTCCTCGGCCCCGTCGGCGAAGCGGAGCACGAACTGCGCCTCCACCTCGTCCTGCCCGGCGAAGAGCGCGCGCGGCACGAGCACGAACGCCTCCACGCGGCGCATCTCACGCGGCGCGAGGGTCACCGGCGGCACCCCGACGAGCCGGACCTCGACGCCTGCGGGCGCCTCGGCCAGCACTGTGAACGCGGTCGCGTTCGCGGTCTGGTTGCGCACGCGGAAGCGCAGCCGGTTGGCGATGCTGCCATCGGGCATCTCGACGAACGGCGCACCGGCCGTGCGGCCCACGTTGATGTCGTAGGCGTGCCGCGTCGTCGCGGCGACGGCGAAGGCCGTCGTGAGGGCGAGCAGCAGGCCGGCGTAGAGCGCGGTGCGCGGGCGCAGCCAGCGCGAGCGCCCGCCGGCGAGCTCGCGCTCGCTCGTGTAGCGGATGAGCCCCCGCGGGCGCCCGACGCGGTCCATGATGGCGTCGCACGCGTCGATGCACTGCGTGCACGCGATGCACTCCATCTGGAGGCCGTCGCGGATGTCGATGCCCGTCGGGCACGTGCGCACGCACGCGAGGCAGTCTACGCAGTCGCCCAGCCCCTGACGCTGCTTGCCGCGGCCGCGCGGCTCGCCGCGTCCCGGGTCGTAGGAAACGATGAGCGAGTCGGGGTCGGTGAGGACGGACTGGAAGCGGGCGTACGGGCACGCGATGGTGCACATCTGCTCGCGGAAGTAGCCGAAGTCGTAGAGTACGAGCGCCGTCGTGCCGGCCATGAGCAGGAAGTAGCCCCAGTGCTCGGTCGGCGGGCCGGTCATCCAGACGAGCAGGCGGTCCCACCCGGCGAAGTAGGACACGAAGACGTGCGCGAGCGCGAGCGAGACGAGCGTGAAGGCGGCCAGCTTGAGCATGCGCCGCCGCGTGCGGTCCCACGAGCGCGGCCCGGCGTCACGGCGCTGCCGCACGTGCTCGGGCCCCTCGATCAGGCGCTCGATGGGGCGGTAGACGAACTCGAGGTAGACCGTCTGCGGGCAGCCCCAGCCGCACCAGACGCGCCCCCAGAGCGCCGTGAGCAGGAAGAACGCCACGAGCACGCTGAGCAGGAAGAGCAGCAGCAGCAGCGTGTCGGTGGGGTAGAACGTGAACCCGAAGAACGTGAACTCGCGCGCGGCCAGGTCCAGCAGCACGGCCGGCTTGCCGCCGATGCGCACGATGGGGAGTGCCACGAAGAGCGCGATGAGCGCCCAGCCGACGGCGCGCCGTCGGCGCAGCCACCGCCCCTCGGCCGGGACGGGGTAGAGCCACCGGCGCGAGCCGTCGCGGCGGAGCGTGGAGAGCACGTCCTCGGGGGACTCGAGGATGCTGAGATCCTCATACAGGACGGGCGGGCGGGACATGGATCGGCAGGCGGACAGGTCTGAGTCGGAGAGGCAAAGAAAGGCGGCGCCCTCCGGCAGCCCGCCAGACACAGGCGTCCCGGCAGGCCGGCGCCGCCCTGCCCCGAGCGACGGGAATCGCCCTACACGCCCGCGCGCTCAGGGCGCGCGCTCGCCCTCGGGAGCCTTACCCCCCGGCGGGTTCGTGCCGCGCAGCTGCACGACGAAGGCCATCACCTGCGCCTGCTGCTCGTCTGAGAGCGCGCCGCCCCAGGCCGGCATGCCGTTGGCCGTCACGCCGTCGCGGATGACGGCAAAGATGGCCTCGGGCGTGTGCCCGTGGAGGAAGTAGTCGTCGGTGAGATTGGGCCCGATCGCGCCCTGCCCGGCGTCGCCGTGGCAGGCGGCGCAGGCGGTCGCGTAGACCTCGGCGCCGGCCTCGGCCATGGCCGGGTCCTCGGCGTAGGCCGCAAGCGCGCCCGGGTCGGTCTTGAAGGCGGGGCCGGTCGTGGCGTAGACGTGCCGGATCTGGGCCAGCTCGCGCTGCGCCTGCGCCAGGTCTTCCTCGTACGTGTTGAGCCACGACGAGCCGTGCACGGCGAAGGCGTAGATGGGCGCCCAGACGATGGTGAGGATGAACAGCCAGGACCACCAGCCGGGCATGGGGTTGTCGTATTCCTTGATGCCGTCGTAGCTGTGCCCCTGGATGAGCACGTCTTCGGCCGGGCCGTCCGGGCGCGGGGGGTTCGCAGGAGCAGTCATCGGTCTTCGGGCAGGGATGCGCTGGAGGAGGCGGGCTCGTCGTCGGAGAGAAGCGCGTCGTCGCGGAGCGGGAGGTTTTTGGCGCGGTCGCGCTTGGTGCGCGGCATCAGCAGCGCGTAGGCGACGGCGAAGACGAACGCGAGCACGAACGCGATGAGACCCACCTGGGCGAGGTCGCCGGTCTGGAGCGCGCGGATGGTTTCCTTCCACATGGCGGCGTCGGGTTAGCGCGCGGCGAGCGCGGCCGTGTCGGGGGTGGCAGCCGGGCGCGGCACGTCGGTGCCGAGGCGCTGGAGGTAGGCCACGAGGGCGGTGATCTCGCGGTCTTCGAGGCGCGGCGGGCCGCCCTGCGCGGCCACCTCGGCGGCGATCTCGGCCGCCTGCGCGCGGGCGTCGGCCTCGGCCGAGGCGATCTGCGCGTCGGTGTACGGCAGCCCGATGCGCTGCAGCGCGCGCATGCGCGCCGGGAGCGAGGCCAGGTCTGCCTCGCGCGTGAGCAGCCACGGGTAGGGCGGCATGATCGAGCGCGGGCTCGTCGAGCGCGGCGCCTCCATGTGGCGCACGTGCCACAGGTGCGGATACTTGCCGCCGACGCGCGCCAGGTCCGGGCCGGTCCGCTTGGAGCCCCACAGGTGCGGCGTCTCGTAGGCCGTCTCGGCGGCGGTCGAGTAGGGCCCGTAGCGCTCGACCTCGTCGCGGAACGGGCGCACCATCTGGCTGTGGCAGTTGTTGCAGCCCTCGCGGATGTAGATGTCGCGTCCGGCCAGCTCGAGCGGCGTCCAAGGCGTCATGTCAGGGAGAGGCGCGGCCGCGCCGCGCGCCAGAAACATCGGCGCGAATTCGACGACCGTGCCCACGAGGATGGCCCCGACGGTAAGGACGGTGAACAGGACCGGCATGGCCTCGAGGCGGCGGTGGCGGCCGTGCGTACGGATGAAGCGGTCGAACATGGCAGGCAGGCGGAAAGCGCGGGGGCGTCAGGCGCGGGGGCGTCAGGCGCGGG
>JBKBRC010000045.1:4032-5667 GCA_046292345.1 Rubricoccaceae bacterium | reverse complement strand
GCGCGGGGGCGTCAGGCGCGGGGGCGTCAGGCGCGGGAGGCGTCAGGCTCGTACTCGGCGGGGCGGGAGGCCCGCTCGGGGGCGCGGAGCGCGACGACGGGGTCCGGCAGCGCCTTGGGCGCGCGGCGCACGGTCTGGAAGACGTTGACGAGCAGCATGACCGCCCCGGCGAGGTACATCGTCCCGCCGATCAGGCGCACCCAGTACATGGGCAGGATCTGCACGACGGTCTCCATGAAGTCGGGGTACATCAGGCGCCCGGCGTCGTCGAAGGCGCGCCACATGAGCCCCTGCGTGACGCCAGCGATGTACATCGAGGTGACGTAGAGCAGGATGCCGATGGTGCCGATCCAGAAGTGCCAGTTGGCCAGTCGCGGGCTCCAGAGGGGCGTCCGCCACAGGCGCGGCACGAGCCAGTAGATCATGCCAAACGTCATGAAGCCGTTCCAGCCGAGCGCGCCCGAGTGCACGTGCCCGATCGTCCAGTCGGTGTAGTGGCTGAGCGCGTTGACGGTCTTGACGCTCAGCATGGGCCCCTCGAAGGTGGCCATGCCGTAGAACGTGATGCCGACGACGAACATCTTGAGCACGACCGAGTCGCGCAGCTTGTGCCAGGCGCCGCGGAGCGTGAACAGGCCGTTGATCATGCCGCCCCACGAGGGCATCCAGAGCATGACGGAGAACACCATCCCGAGCGTGGCCGCCCACTCGGGCACGGCCGTGTACTGGAGGTGGTGCGGCCCGGCCCAGATATAGATGAACACGAGGCTCCAGAAGTGGATGATCGAGAGCCGGTAGCTGAAGACCGGGCGCTCGGCCGCCTTCGGGAGGAAGTAGTACATCAGGCCCAGGAAGGGCGTCGTCAGGAAAAAGGCGACCGCGTTATGGCCGTACCACCACTGCACGAGCGCGTCCTGAATGCCCGTGTAGACCGGGTAGGACTTGAAGAGCCCCGCCGGGACGGCCAGCGAGTTGCCGATGTGCAGCACGGCCACCGTCACGATCGTGGCGATGTAGAACCAGAGCGCGACGTAGAGGTGGCGCTCGCGGCGGCGCAGCAGCGTCCCGAAGAAGTTGACCGCGAAGGCCACCCAGACGACTGCGATCGCGATGTCGATCGGCCACTCGAGCTCCGCGTATTCCTTACTCGTCGTGATGCCGAGCGGGAGCGTGATGGCCGCCGAGACGATGATCGCCTGCCACCCCCAGAAGTGGAAGCGGCTCAGCACGTCCGAGAACATGCGCGCCTTGCACAGCCGCTGCGTGCTGTAGTAGATCGCCGCGAAGATGGCGTTACCGGCGAAGGCGAAGATGACCGCGTTCGTGTGCAGCGGCCGCAGGCGCCCGAATGTGAGGTATGGGCCGAGGTTGGCCTCGAAGTAGGGCAGTTGGAGCGCGAGCAGCGCGCCGACGAGCATGCCGACCAGACCCCAGATGGACGTGGCAATCACGAACAGGCGGACGATCCGGTCGTCGTAGGCGAACACGTCGAGGCCCGGGGCGGAACGGGACTCGGCCGGCGCGGCGACGGAGGGGGCGAGCAGGCTGGACATACGGGGCAGCAGGGGCAAACGGGCGGTCGGCGCTACGCGGGACAGCGCTCCCGGAGGCTCCGGGCGCGAGGCTCCGGGCGCG
>JBKBRC010000045.1:0-3932 GCA_046292345.1 Rubricoccaceae bacterium | reverse complement strand
GAGGCTCCGGGCGCGAGGCTCCGGGCGCGGGGCCAAAATCCCTGCGCCGGCGCGCACGCGAAGCCGTACGCATCCCCCGGCGGCGCGGCGGGTCAGCCCGCCCTGCGCTGCCGGGTCCTCCCTGACACGCCGCCGGGCTTGCCCCGGCATGCCGCCCTTTTCGCGCCGCCTGCTCGCTCGTCCCCCCGTGCGCTCTTGGCGGATCCCGACGCGCCCCCGCCTGTAACTTGGAGCATGGCACGTTCTTCCGAATCGCGCTCCTCCGATCTGCACGGCCGGCCCGCACCGCCGGCCGCGCGGGCGCTCCGTCAGCAGGCCGCCCTGGCCGATCTCGGACTGCGCGCGCTCGAGTCGGGCGGCGCGGCGCACCTTGCCCGGCACGCTGTGCGCCTCGTTGGCGAGGCGCTCGGCACGCCCGCCGTGGGCCTGTTCGAGCACGCCGGCGACCTGCTGCGCCTGCACGCGAGCACGGGCTGGTACGGCCTCCCCGAGCAGCTCTCGCCCGAAGCGCCCGGCGTCGCAGCCGTCCTCGGCGCCGGCGAGCCCGTTCCGTGCGAGGCCCTCCCGGAAGCCGCACCCGAGACGGACCTCACCGCCGGGCTGGCCGTCCGCCTTGGTGAGGCTGGCGCCACGGCCGGTCTCCTGGGCGCCTTCGCGCCCGCCTCGCACGTTTTCGACGCGCAGGACGCCGGCTTCCTGGCCGCCGTCGCGGCCATTCTCAGCGGCGCTCTCGAGCAGGAACGCGCCGCGCGCGCACTTGACGAGGCCGAGGCGCGCGCCCGCGCCGTGCTCGAGACAACCGTCGACGGCATCATCACCATCGATCCCCGGGGAGCCATCGAGTCGTTCAACCCGGCGGCCGAGCGCATCTTCGGCTACCGCGCCGAGGAGGTCCTCGGACGCAACGTGCGCGTGCTCATGCCCGAGCCCTACCACGCCGAGCACGACGGCTACATGCAGGCCTACCGCGAGACCGGCCGCGCGCGCATCATCGGCATCGGGCGCGAGGTCACCGGGCGGCGCAAGGACGGCTCGACGTTCCCGATGGACCTGGCCGTGAGCGAGGTCGAGGTGGGCGGGCGACGGCTCTTCACGGGCCTCGTGCGCGACATCTCGAGCCGCCGGGCGCTCGAACAGGAGGTGCTGCGCACGGCCGAGGCCGAGCGCCGGCGCATCGGGCAGGACCTCCACGACGGCCTCGGGCAGATGCTCACCGGCACGGCGCTCATTGCGCGCGGGCTCGCGCGTGCCCTCGCAGCGCAGGACCACCCGGCGGCGCAGGACGCGGCCGAGCTCGTGCGCCTCATCAAAGAGGCCGATCAGTACGCCCGCGGGCTCGCCCGCGGGCTCGTGCCGGTCGAGCTCGAGGCGGGAGGGCTGGCTGCGGCCCTCGAGCGGCTCGCCGCCTCGGCCAAGCGCCTGCTCGGCGTGCAGTGCGCGTTCGAGTTGGCCGGCGAGGCCGCGCGCACGGCCGTCGCCTCGCTCCCCGACCCGGCCCCGGCCCACCTGTTCCGCATCGCGCAGGAGGCGCTCTCGAATGCCGTCCGTCACGGGCGCGCGAAGCGTGTCACGATCACGCTCGCACAGTCGGACCGGCAGCTCCGCCTCCGCATCCAGGATGACGGCATCGGGTTCGCCGCCGCCGAAGCCGAGCGCTCGGACAGCGTCCCGACGCGCCCGGCTGAGGCCACGGCCGCGCCCGGCCCGGCCAGCGGCGACGGCGCGGCGACGGCGCCCCCGGGGCTGCGCCATCCGCACGGCGCGCTCCCGGACGCCCACCGCGGCATGGGCGTCAGCATCATGCACTACCGCGCGCGCGTGCTCGGCGGCGTGCTCGAGATCCGCCCCGGGCCCTCCGGCGGCACGCTCGTCACCTGCACGCTCCCGCTCGACGCCCGCGCCGCGGCAACCTCCTGACCCCCCACCGCACGCCCTCCCACCCGACGCCCGTCTCGCATGACCACGCGCATCTTCCTCGTCGACGACCACCCGCTCATGCGCAAGGGCCTCGCGCTCACGCTCGAGGCCGAGCCGGACCTGGAGGTCGTCGGGCAGGCGGCCGATGCCGAGGAGGCCCTCGAGACGTTCGAGGCCGCGCGGCCCGACCTGGTGCTCGTAGACGTGTCACTGCCCGGCATGAACGGCATCGAGCTCGTCAAGCACCTGATCGCGCGGGCCCCCGACCTGCGCGCGCTCGTCGTCTCGCGGCACGACGAGGCGCTCTACGCCGAGCGCGCCATCCGCGCCGGCGCCCGCGGCTACGTCTCCAAGCTCGAGGCTGACGAGCAGATCGTGCAGGCCGTGCGCACCGTCCTGCGCGGCGGCGTCTACCTCTCGGACGAGTTCAAGGACCGCCTCCTCTTCGGCTCGGCCTTCGGCGGACGCGACGTGACGCAGTCGCCGCTCGATGCGCTCTCGGACCGCGAACTCGAGGTGTTCGAGATGACCGGGCGCGGGCTGCCCACGCGCGAGATCGCCGAGCGGCTGCACCTCTCGGTCAAGACCGTCGAGAGCTACCGGGCGCGCATCAAGACCAAGCTCGGGCTCGAGTCCGGGACGGAACTGCTCCAGCACGCCGTGCGCTGGGTCGAGGGCGAGGGCGCCGGCTGAGCGCCTCCGGCCCGGGCTTCGCCCTGCCCGCGCGCGACGCCGCCACTCGCCGTGCCGCCGCCCGCCGTGCCGGTGCTCACCGCGCTGGCGCTCACTGCGCCGGCGTCTCGCGCGGGAGGTCCTTGAGGCGCAGCGTCAGCACGGGTCGGCGGGAGAGGCGCACGATCTCGCCGGCGACGCTGCCGAGCAGCAGCCTTCCGAGCCCCTTGCGCCCGTGCGTCGCCACGACGACGAGGTCGGCGCCGCGCGCGTCGGCCGCCTCAGCGACGGCGTCTGCGACCGGCCCGTCCTCGAGCAGGCACTCGCCGCCCGCGCCGCCCTGCTCGGCCACGCGGGCGAGCGCGTCGCGGAGGCGCTCGCGCGGCGCGGCATCGCGGAACTCGGGCACGAGCGAGTCTCCCCAGAGGCCCACGTAGGGCATCGGCTCGATAGCGTGCAGCACGTCCACGACGGGCGCCGTGTCGGGCGGCGCCAGGCGCGCGGCCCAGCGCGCGGCCGCGCGCACGAGCGGGACGGCGTCCTCGGAGAGGTCCACCGGCACGAGCACGCGCGCGACCCCCTCGGGCAGTACCGGAGGCGGCGCATGCCCGCTGCCATCGGGCTCGGGCTGCCGGACGGTGAGCACCGGCACCTCGGCGTGGCGCACCACGTCCTCGGCGACGCTGCCGAGCACGAGGCGGCGCAGGCCCCGGCGGCCGTGCGTGCCCATCACGATCAGGTCGGCCCCGATGCGGCGAGCGGCCTCGAGGATGGCGTCTCCCGTGGCGCCGTAGGTGGGCCGCTCGGTCATGACGCGCACGCCAGGGTACTGCGCGGCACGCGCCCGCATCTGCTCAAGCGCCTGCGCGCGCGTCTCCTCGGCCCATGCGGCGACCGTCATGGAGACGGACGACGTGGCCGGACCGCGCCCGGGTGTCAGGGCCTCGACGACGTGGAACAGGTGGATATCCGCACCAGAGGTCTCTGCGATCCGGACGGCGTAGGCGAGCGCCGCATCGGCGCCGGGCGAGAGGTCGGTCGGGACGAGCAGGCGAGTAGGCATAGCGGTAGGGAGCGGCGGGGGGGGGGGGGGGGGGGGGGGGCGGGGGGGGGCCGGGGGCGACGCTTGTGGATGGTACGCCGCAACGCGGCGCCGCGCTGCCCGGCAACGCGCTCGCCCGGCGCCGGGCGCATCCCTACAGTGGCCCCCCGTGATGGACCATGGACCCCCGTGATGGATCCCTACGCCGGGCGCTCTCCCGCGGCAGAGTGCCACGCGGCACCAGGCCTGAGCCGCGCAAGCGGGCCTGACTCGTGCAGGGACCTGCCCTACACCATGGAAC
>JBKBRC010000044.1:8036-19110 GCA_046292345.1 Rubricoccaceae bacterium | reverse complement strand
TGATCCCGTGGATTTCTGATCCCGTGGATTTCTGATCCCGTGGATTTCTGATCCCGTGGATTTCTGATCCCGTGGATTTCTGATCCTCCGCTTCCGCCCTGCCATAAGCCGCGGGCCTCCGGGATCACCCGGAGGCCCGCGCGCCGTTTATCCTGCCTTGCAGGTGAACCTGCGAGGGCTCCTGCACGCCGCCGCCGGACTCGGAGGATATCGGCCTGGCTCTGGCGGTTACCGATAACTCCGTTCGGGACGTCCGGGGCCACGACGGCGCCGAGGCAATCCGGTTGCTCTGGTACCCTCGCGTCTTTCCGCTGCCGCGGGGGGAGGCGCCTCGCGGGACGGCGTCCCGGCTACCGGTATCGTACGTGGCGAGAAGGCACGCGAGCAACCCTGGCGTGACAGGAGAGATGCAGGGACGAGGGGACTGGCATTGAGGGTTGTGTCCGTGACGCGCTGATTCCCGCCATACGTGTTGACGGATGCAGGAGCGTACGTGCAGGAGCGTACGTGCAGGAGCGTACGGCGCAGAATCCGGGAGGCAGGCGGTGACGTCCGAAACGAGGGGGCAAAAAAAGCGCACCGCCATATTTGTTCACGGGCAACTATACGATGTTGCTGGGGATAGTGCGGCATTCGGAGGCGGTACGCAGGAGGCAGAGCCGGCGGCAGGGCGGGGCCGGCGGGTTGATCGGTAAAGAGCCAGGCTCTATCTAGCACGAACGGCGCGCCTACCGTCAGGGTGCGCGACCCTCTACCCTCAATCCTTCCTCGCGTCATCATGCAGAACGTTACGCTTTCCGCCTCACGGTGGACGCTCGGTATGCTGCTTCTCGTCTGGGCGTGGCTTGCCACGCCGGGCGCGGCGCAGAGCGTCTTCGCCGAGGCTCCCTACGTTCTGGCGCGTCCTGCGCCGCCCATCGCTGCCCTCGGCGGCCCCGTCCTGCTCTACGACCGCATCCAGGGAACGGCTACCGGCGGCGTGCTCTCGCAGAACAACACCACCAATACGGCGGCCAACACGCTCGTGGCCGACGACTTCCGCGTGCCTTTCGGGGCGACGTGGACGATCGAGCGCATGGTGGCCCGCGGCTTCTACAGCGGCACGCTCAACGCGTCCACGTGCGAGTCCGGCGACGTCTCGTTCTGGACGAACGACGGCGGTTTCCCGGGCACGCTCATCGCCTCGCGCGTGCAGGCGCCTACCTCGGACCAGGCGGGCCTGCTCACGTTTGACTTCGCAGGCGTGGAGCTCGCCGGTGGGCAGCTCTACTGGGTCTCGGTCGTGTGCAGCGGCTCTGGTCTCAACCAGGGTACGGCAGCGAACAACACGCGCCGCTGGAACTGGTACTACAACACCACGCAGCGCGACAACAGCGGCGTCATCATCAACCCCGGCGGCGGCTTCAACTTGCCCAACCGCAACGGCTTCAACCGCCTCTCGGCCATCGGCGGCGGGCCGGACCTCGACTTCCGGCTCTTCGGTCAGCAGGCGGGCACGCCGGCCTTCCCCGTGCTCGCACTCTCGCCGGCCAATCCGACCGGCACGGCCCTCCCGGGAGAGTCGACCACGGCCACGCTCACGATCTCGAACACGGGCGACGCGCCGCTCGAGTTCCGCTTCCCGGCCTTCGCGGCGAGCCTCCGCCTGCGCGACTATGCGGCGCGTGGCCTCGACGTCAACGCGCGCCTGACGCGCGAGCCGGCCGCGAGCGGTCTCAAGGGCGACGACGCCGGTGTGCCCAACGGCAACGCGGCGCGCTTCCGGGTCGGCGGCCCGGACACGTACGGCTACACGTTCATCGACTCGGGCGAGCCCGACGGGCCGGCCGCCAGCGGCTTCGTCGACATCCGTGCGACCGGCACGCCCGTCACGCTCGAGGCCTACACCGGCTGCACGGCCGGGCCGCCGCTCGACGAGGGCCGCGCTGCCATCCCGCTGCCGTTCGAGTTCCCGTTCTACGGGCAGCTCAAGTCGCAGGCGCTCGTGTACGCCAACGGCGTTATCGGCTTCAACCCGGCCTTTGCGGCGTGCACGTTCACCAACGCGACCACGATTCCCAACCCGGCCGGCATCAACGACTTCATCGCGCCGTTCTGGGACGACCTCGTCCTGAACGACCAGAGCGCGATCCACTACGAGTCGCTCGATGACGGGCGCTTCGTGATCCAGTACACGAACGTGCCGCGCTTCGGCTCGGCCGAGACCGGCCGCGGCAACACGTTCCAGGTCATTCTGGACGCCGGTGGGGGTATCCTGATCAACTATGGCCCCATCACGGCCGCGACGCAGAACTCGTTCACGGTCGGCATCGAGAACGCTGCCGGCAACGACGGCCTGCTCGTGATCGCCAACCAGGCCGGCTACGTGGTGGAAGGCCTCGCGATCCAGTTCAACTACCCGGCGCGTTTCCTCGCGGGCGCCTCGCCTGCCTCGGGCGTCGTCGCGCCGGGCGCGTCCGTAGACGTCGAGTTTACGCTCAACGCCTTCCAGCCGCCCAACGACGGGGGCGGGGCGCTTGCGCCGGGCACGTACACGCGCGCGCTCACGCTCGTCACGACCGACCCGGACCGGCTCTCGGTCAGCGTGCCCGTCACGCTCGTCGTGCCGGCGCCGCCGCAGCCGGACATCGTCGTCTCGCCCACGCCGCTCGCGGCCACGCTCGACGCAGACGCGACCGGGCAGGCGGCGCTCACGATCCGCAACAACACCGATACGACGGTCACGTACCGCCTGCCGCAGTACGACGCCGGGACGCTCCGCCTCGCGCAGCTCGCCGCCGAGGGGCGGCTCAACCCGCCGAGCGAGCGCGGGCGCTACCAGCCGGACCTCGCCAAGGGGGCCGAAAGCACGCTCCGCGGCGCGGCGCGGCTCGTGGGCGCCGGCGGGCCGGACGGCTTCGGCTACCGCTGGATCGACTCCGACGAGCCCGGCGGGCCGGCCTACGTCTGGAACGACATCCGCGCGGCCGGGACCGCTGTCGCGCTCGGCGACGACGCGGCGACGACGCCCATCCCGATGCCGTTCGCGTTCCCGTTCTACGGCGAGGACAAGACCGAGGTACGCATCGTCTCGAACGGCTTCCTCAACTTCGGGCCGGCGAGCACGGCGTTCACCAACGCTGCCATCCCCACGGCTGCGCTCCCGAACGACTTCATCGCGCCGTTCTGGGACGACCTGCACCCGGGCGTGGCCGGCTACGGCTCGGAAATCCACTACCTCGCCGCGCCGGACCGCTTCGTAGTGCAGTTCACCAACGTGCCACGCTTCGCCGACCGCCTCACGGCAGGGCTGGGCAATACGTTCCAGGTCGTGCTTCGGCCCAGTGGCCAGGTGGAGTTCTACTACGAGGACATGCGCGCGCCGCTGCTCAACTCGGCCACGGTCGGGATGGAGAACGCGGCTGGCACGGACGGCCTCCAGGTCGTCTTCAACGCGCCCTACGTCCGCAACGGCCTCGCGGTGCGCATCTTCAACCGCCCGGCCTTCGTGACGGACGTCGCGCCGGCCTCGGGCACGATCCCGGCCGGCGGTGAGGTCACCCTCACGGCCGAGTTCTCAGCCGCGGGCCTGCTCGCGGGCACCTATGAGGACGAGATCGTTATCGAGACCAGCCTCGAGGGCGAGTTCGCCTCGTTCACGCACCCGGTGCGCCTGACCGTGCTTGGCGACCCCGCCGTGACCGTCAATCCGGAGGCGCTCGCCTTCGGCGACGTCATCGTCGGCTTCGAGGCGAGCCGGACGCTCACGGTCACCAACTCGGGCGTCAACACGCTCACCGTCTCCGACGTGACGTTCGACAACCCCGACTACTCGGCCGACGTGTCGTCGTTCGTCCTGCAGCCGGGCGAGTCGCGCAGCATCGCCGTCACGTTTGCCCCGGCCGCGCCGGGGGCCTCGAACGGTATGATGGCGATCGTCTCCAACGCGCCCTCGAGCCCGACCATGGTCGCCCTGACCGGCGCGGGCCTGCCGCCGCCGGCCTTCGCCGCGACGCCGGGTACGCTCTCGTTCGAGGTCTTCCGCGGTAACGTCTCGGCGCCGCAGACGGTCACGCTCGCCAACACGGGCGCGGGCGCGGGCTCGTTCCAGGCGCTCGGGGTCTATACCGGTGGCCCGACGCTGGCGCCGGTGCCGCCCTCGGAGCCGGACGTGCACGCGCGCGGCCCGGTCTCGAAGCAGGTTGACGGGGCCATCACGGCGCAGGGCGCGGCCGTGCTCGGTGGCCCGGTCGTGCAGGACGGCTCGTTCGAGGCCGGCATCCCGAACCCGTTCTGGGAGGAGGGCTCGGTCCAGTTCGGCACGCCGCTGTGCAGCGTCGCCACGTGCGGCGCCGGCTCGGTGGCGCGCACCGGCGACATCGTGGTCTGGTTCGGCGGCACGCCGGCCGGCGACCAGGGGTTCGTGGCGCAGAGCGTGGCCATTCCGGCCGGGCTCGCCACACTGCGCTTCTGGGTCCGCATCCCGAGCGCGGCCTCGGGCAGCCAGGCCGGCTTCATGCGCGCACGCATCAACGACGACGTGCTGTTTACGGTCACCAACACGCAGGCGGCGCAGTACGCCAACTATACCGAGGTGGCGCTGGACATCACGCCGTACGCCGGGCAGACGGTGCTGCTCACGTTCGAGTCGGAGATCCTCTCGGGCGGGACGAACACCAACATCTTCCTCGACGACGTGTCCATCGACGTCGAGCCGGGGATTCTGGTCAACGTCACGCCGCAGAGCGGGTCGGTCGCGGCCGGCGCCCAGCAGGCGCTCCAGGTGACCGTGGACGCCACGGCAGCCGAGCCGGGCAACTACACGGCCGAGCTGCGCATCGCCACCGACGACCCGGCCAACCCGGAGATCGTCGTCCCGATCGCCATCAACGTGACCGGACGCGTCTCCAACGAGGGCGACGCGGTGCCGGTGGCCTTCCGCGTCCACCAGAACCAGCCTAACCCGTTCGCGGCGACGGGCGCGACGCAGATCCGCTACGACCTCCCGGAGGCCTCGGCGGTGAGCATCCGCGTCTACGACACGGCGGGCCGGCTCGTGGCGACGCTCCTCGAGGCCGAGCAGCCGGCCGGCTTCCACGACGTGCGGTGGGACGCGCGCGGCCTCTCGGCTGGCGTGTACTTCCTCCGCGTGCAGGCCGGCGCGCAGCAGGAGACGATGCGCATGACGGTCGTGCGCTGACGCGCTGCCGGGCCCGAGTCCCGGCGTCTCCGGATGCCCCTGGCGCCCCTGCCTCTCCGGAGAGGCAGGGGCGCCAACGTTGCAGAGCACGTCTGGACGCGAGCAGGCGCATCCCCCTAGATCTGGATGCGAGCAGGCGCATGGCTGCATCCGAAACGGAAACAGATCCCGGAAGCCGGTTCCGGTTCGGGCAGAGCGGCGCACGGTGCGCAGGGGGGCGCCGCCGACGTGCTCGAGGCGCGCCCGCGCGCCGCACGCGTTGCCCGCGTGTACCTGAGGGTCGCAGCGGTGCGTTCATCCGGTACCGCTCGCCGGCGTAGCCCTCCCGGGATGGCGGACGGCCTCCCGGGCTGGTCAGGACCTCGCCCGGCCCCTGTACGCCGGTCTGCCCCTGTACGCCGATCCGGGGGCCCCGAATGGCGAGGCGCCCCCACCTCCAGAGAGGCAGGGGCGCCCGGGGCCGGCGGCACGCTGCGGCCGGCCTGCTCACCGCAGGAGCGGGTCAGCGCACGACGGCAAGCCGCTGCGTCTGCGCGAACGACTCGCCGGTGGCGCGGATGAGGTACGTGCCCGCCGGCAGCGCCTCGGTGCGGATGGCCAGCGGGTGCCTCCCCGGCGTGGCGACGCCCTCGAAAAGCGTGGCGACGCGGCGGCCGAGCGCGTCGAAGAGATCGACGCGGACCTGCTCGGCCAGGGCAACCTCGAGCGTGACCGTCGCCGTCGTCGTGGCCGGGTTTGGCCGCGCCGGGGCGAGGGCGAATGCGCCCTGCGCGCCCTCCTCGGCCGACGTGCCACCGCCGGTCACGGCCGCCGGGCCGGAAACTGTGATCTGGTACGGACCCGCGTCCGCGTTGCCGAAGCCGGTGGCGACGATCACGTAGGCCCCCGGCTCAAGGGTGGTCAGGATGCGCGAGGCGGCTATGCCGCCGAAGTCGTCGTTGAGGCCGATCAGGTTGAGGCACTGGTCCGCCGGGGCAAACGCGCCCCGGTAGAGAAGCAGGTACCCGTCAAAGCCCTCCCAGGCCGCAAGGACCTCGTATTCCCCGGCCTCAGAGACCGTAATCGGAATGGCTCGGTACGGCACGGCCGTCGCTGCCCCCGAGAGAGTGCACGATCCGCTCGCGCCCGTGCCAGCATTCAGTGGCCGCTGCCACGTCTGCCCGCCAGCGGTCGTTCCGCTGAACGTCGTCGCGACGAGGCCCGCGCCGGAGAGCGCGACGGTGGTCGGGCTGCTGGCGGCGTTGCTCGTGATCGTGAGCGTGCCCGAGGCCGGTCCTGCAGCCGTGGGGGAGAAGCGAATCGTGACGGGCGCGTTGGCTCCTGGCGCAATCGTGCCCGGCACGGCGCCCTCGATGGAGAAGGCGCTGCTGCCCGAGAGCGTCGCGCCGGCGATCGTCAGGTCCTCGCCTCCAGAGTTGGTGATCGTGACGGTGCGCGTGGCGCTGCCACCGATGGCGACGTTGCCGAAGGCCACGGCCGCCGGGTTGACCGAGATGGCCGGGCCGGCCACGACCTCCTGCACGACCACGTCATCGATGGCGCAGAAGTATTCGTCGGCACCGCTGAAGCAGTGAAAGCCGATGAAGTGGTCGGCCGTCGTAGTCGCTGTGAACTCGACGCTAGCGTCGATGTAGGGGCCGGCCGGCTCGTTGAGGCGCTCGAAGAGCGTCGTCGTCATGCCTTCCACGGTCGCCGCCGGGCCGATGCGCACGCGGAGATTTTCCGACGTGCCGAAGCCCGGGTCGCCCGGCTTGAAGCCGAACGAGATGCGGTAGGTGCGTCCGCTCTGGAGGGCCAGCCCGGGCGTAAAGAGCCAGTCGTTAGCCGGCGCCGTTTCGTTCCAGAACACGACGGCATACTTGGTGCCCGTACGCGCGCGCCCGGCCGCATTCCCCGAAGCCGTGGCGACGATCCACTGGCGGTTGTCGTTGTTGACGTTGAGGCGTGTCCAGCCAGGCGGGATCTCCCCGTCGGCGGTGCCTTCGAAGCTTTCGTTGAGGAGGGTGTTGAGTGCCGCCGTTGCCGGTGCGGCCGGCCCGGCAGGGGTCAGGACATACGTGTCGACCTTGCCGCCCTTTTGCTGCGCGCTGACCTGTGGCGTCAGGATCAGTGCCAGCCAGGCGATCAGGAGGAGAGTAGCGAAGCGCATGAGAGTGTGAGGAAAGAGGGAGAGGAGACGCCACCGAGTTATGACGCTTGTGTAAAGATGGCATGTCCAGTCCCTACACACAAGCACTAAATCACCGGGCCGGCGCGCTGGAAAACTTTCCCCCTGCAGGCGTGTCGGCGGGCGTGCCCGCGACCGTTTCAGCGGCGGGATTCGCCAGTCAGGCTGGCGCGGAGTGCCTGCGCCGGGCCGTGCGTCGGCACGCTGCGTAGCAGCACGTCTACGGTGCGGAGCGCATCGTCGCGGCGCCCGGCGAGGGCATAGGCGCCGCTGAGGTTGTAGAGCACCTGCGGATCGGAAGGGGCGACCGCGCGCGCGCGCTCGAGAAAGCCAATCGCCGTGTCGACGTCTTCCTGCATCAGAGCTGTGACGGGCGCTTGCCGGGAGGGTCCGCCGCGCGCGGCCTGCACACGCTGGAGATGGATGGCGCCGAGCATGGCGAGCGCCGTCGGCTGGCGCGTGTCCAGGCGGAGAGCCTGCTGGTAGTGCGCGTACGCCTGGTCGATGAGGGCCGGCTGGCCGAGTCGCTCGGCCATCTCCATGCGGAGGTTGGCCAGGGCCACGTGCACGCCTGGTTCGAAGAAATACATCTGAAGCAGCGCACGGCGTGCCGTGAGCGCGTCCGAGAAGTCGCCCCGCCGCGTAGCGAAGACCGCGAACTCGTCCGTGGCACGGGCCCAGTCCGTGCGGTTGGCGTAAAGCGCCTCGGCGATGCGGAAGGTCTGCGCGGGCGTGCGCGTCGTGTCCGGGATGAGCGGGAGCGCCTCGTCCGGACGGAAGGGCCAGTTGCGCGTCAGGTTGGCCACGCGGAGCGCGCCCACGAGCGAGTCCACGGGCGTGGCCAGGCGGACGAGCCGCCCTGGCGGGGCCGGGCGCGGATCGGGCCCGAGCAGACCGTCCTGTGCGATGGCGTCGAAGAACGCGTCTGCGATGAGGCTGTAGCCGTCGAGCGTCGGATGGAGGTGCTCGAGCATGAACTCGCGCCCGATGGCGCCGTGCGGCGCGGCGGCGCGCAGGGCCTCGGCCACCTCGACGACACGCGCGCCGTGCTGCGCGGCGAGGTCGCGGATGACGTCGTTGAGCACCTCCGGCGCGCGGAAGCGCAGCGCGTCGAGGTCTTTGGCGCGCACGAACGCGCGCGCGGCCTCGGCGTCGCGCCCGGCGGCGAGCAGGGCGCGCCCGAGATGGTAGACGCCGTCGGCGGCGAGCGAGTCGGCCGCGACGGCAAGCGAGAAGGCGGCCACGGCGCCCTCGGCGTCGCCGGCGTCGAGCGCGGCGCGGCCGGCCTCGAGCGCGGCGCGCCACGCGGTCGTGTCGGCACCGGGGGTGTGGACGGTCACGAACGGCCGCTGGTCGCGCTCGTTGGCGGCGAGCGTGCCGATGTAGACAGGCACGCCGGCGGCGGCGTAGCGCGCGAGCAGGGCGCCCATGTTGCTCCGGAACTGCTCGAGCCCGGCCTGGAACACGGGCGACCCGAGGGGCACCTGCTGCTCGCCCACCATCTGCTCCATGAGCGTTTGCGAGGGGCGCTCGCCGGTGCGGCGGGGGCCGGCCGCCGCGCGCGCGCGCGCGACCCCGTTGCGCACGAGCTGCACCGTGCGCCACTGCTTCAGGCGCAGGTAGGCGCGCACGAGGCGCGGGTTGCGTCCGAGCGTCTCGGACGAGGCGGCGCCGAGCGCGCCGTAGTACTCGTTGTGCCCGGCGTAGATGACGACCACGTCGGGCTGCTGCTCGAGGATCTCGTCGGCGAAGTCGAGCAGGGTGTACGAGTTGACGGCCGCCATGGCCGTGTTGATGACCTCGACGGGGCGGTCCGGGTAGGCCGCACGCAGTCGCGTGGCGAGCACGCGCGGGAAGGCGGCCCCCCAGTAGTAGGGGAAGCCGGCCGTGCTCGAGCCGCCCTGCGCGACGATGCGGAACGCGCCCTCGGGCTTGGCCGCGTAGAAATAATCTGCGTTGGCGTTGGGGATGGCGGCCGTATGCGCGAAGTAGCGCCGCGCCACGTCGCGGTTCTGCACGAGCAGGCCGGGCGCCTCGCTCTGCACGAAGAGCGGGTAGCTGCCTCCGTAGCCGGCCGCGCGGAGCCCGCCCTCGAGCAGGGCGAAGAAGAGCACCGGAAGCAGCAGCATGGCTGCCGTGAAGGCGAGGCGCTTGCCGGGAGAGAGCGCCGCCGCTTCCGGGGCGGACGTCCGGTCGCCGGCCGGGCGCCGAGGCGCGGCCAGCCGATGGGAGGGGGCCGGGCGCGCGCTCATCCCTGGTCCGCCGTATCGGTCTTCGCGCCGCGCTCGACAGGCTTCCAGACGGGCTCGGTCACGCCGGCGGTGTGGTTGAGCCAGCGCGAGAGCGTGAAGAGCGCGTCCGAGAGCCGGTTGAGGTAGTGCAGCGCGTCGTGCGAGACGGGCTCGAGCGCCGCCGTCTCGACGACGAGGCGCTCGGCGCGCCGGCAGACGGTGCGGGCGAGGTGGAGCGCGGCGGCGGCCGGCGTGCCTCCGGGCAGCACGAAATGGCGCAGCGGCGGCAGCTCAGCCGTGAACGCGTCGATGTCCGTCTCGAGCTGCGCGACGTGGTGCGGCGCGATGCGCGGCACGGGGTACGTGGTCTCGTGCGGCGCCGCGAGGTCCCCGCCGAGCACGAACAGCTCGTTCTGGACGCGCGCCAGGAGTGCGTCAGCGCGGTCGTGCCCGGGCGCGCCCGCGAGCGCCGCGCGAGCCAGGCCGATGGCCGCGTTCGTCTCGTCCACGGTGCCGTAGGCGGCAATGCGCGGGTGGCTCTTGGCGACGCGGTCGCCGCCGAAGAGGGCGGTCGTGCCGTCGTCGCCGGTGCGGGTGTAGACCTTCATGGGAGAGGGGCGGCGCGCGGGGCGTCCGCGCGCGCTAGGCCGGGCCAAGATACCGTACCGCCGGGCCGTCCGGGCCGGGCTGCACCTCGGCGCGCACGCCGAAGGCCTCGCGCAGCAGCGCCGGGGTGAGCACCTCGGCGGGCGGCCCGTCGGCGGCGATCCGTCCGTCGTGGAGCACGATCAGGCGCGAGGCAAAGCGCGCCGCAAGCGGCAGGTCGTGAAAGGCAGCCACGACGGTCCGCCCCCCGGCGGCGAGGCGGGCCACGCGCGCGAGCAGGTCGAACTGGTGGCGGACGTCCAGATGGGCCGTGGGTTCGTCGAGCAGGAGCGTCGGCGCGTCCTGGGCGAGGGCTTGCGCGAGCAGCACGCGCTGCTGCTCGCCGCCCGAGAGCTGCGGGACGGGCCGGCCGGCGAGCGCCGTGAGGTCGAGCGCCGCGAGCGCCTCGGCCACGCGCGCGCGGTCGCCCGGGCTGAGCGGCGCGAGCCAGCCCAGGTGCGGCGTGCGCCCGAGCGCGACGACCTCCTCGGCCGTGAAGTCGAACGAGAGGGCGGTCTGCTGCCGCACGAGCGCCACGCGGCGCGCGCGCGCGCGCGCGGACCACGCCGGAAGAGGCCGTCCGTCGAGGTGGATCGCGCCGTCGGCGAGCGGCTGCAGACCGGCGAGCGCGCGCAGCAGCGTGCTCTTGCCGGCGCCGTTGGGTCCGAGCAGGCCCACGTACTCGCCCGGCCGCACGCGAAACGAGACCCCGCGCAGCACATCCGTCTGGCCGAGCCGCACGTGCACGTCGCGCACGTCGTAAACGAAATCGGTGCCGGGACGCATGGGGCGAAGACGGAGGGCCTGGGTGCCGCGTTGGGTTTGGGTGCCGCGTTGGGCTTGGGTGCCGCG
>JBKBRC010000044.1:0-7936 GCA_046292345.1 Rubricoccaceae bacterium | reverse complement strand
TTGGGTGCCGCGTTGGGCTTGGGTGCCGCGCTGGGAGGGCGCGACGATCTGAGCGAAGGGGACGATCTTTGGACGCGGCACGGCCCGGGCCGTGCCGCGTCCGCGCGCCGGCCGATGCCTGCGTTGTCTGCTCGTCCACGTCATTCCTGCTGCGCCAGGCCATGCTACGTCCGTTCCTGCTCCTCGTGCTTTTTGGCGTCTCGCTCTCTGGCGTCTCCGCCCTCGTGCTCTCCGGCTGCGACGCGCTCGGCGGCGAGCAGCAGCAGGCGTTCGTGGCGGCGGCGTTCGCGCTCCCGCCCGCCGGCTTCGCCGAGACCGACGCCGAGGGGCGCCTGATCCGCAACGACCCCGACGACTGGCGCACAGCTCCGGTCTACGGCTCGCGCTTCCTCGTGCAGCAGCGCCCGTTTCCCAACCCTGCGCGGGCGACGCAGCAGGTGGCGCTGGTCGTCTACACTGAGGGCGGCGTGCCGGGCGGGCTACGCCTCTACCGGCTCGACGCGCGCGGCGCGCTTCGTCTGATGGACGCCGAGCCGCGCGCCACGCAGACCGGCTTCTTCACGTTCACCTTCTTCGGCTCCGAAGTCTCCGACGACGGCACGCCGGGCCTCTACCGCCTCATCCTCCTCGACGGGCGCGAGAACGTCGTTACCTACGGCGACGTGATGCTCGCCCGCTGAACGCCCACGCGCCGGAGGCTCCGGTGCCGCCCGCCGGTGCCGCCCGGTGCCCTCAGCCGGTGATGCCGATCCGCTCGGCGGCCGGCCCGAGGCCATGCAGCGCGCGGTAGCGCGCCACGATCCCGTACGCCGCCACGCCGAACGCGACCGACACGTTCAGCGATGCCTTGACGCCAAACTGCGGCAGGCCGACGACCACGTCGCACGCGGCGAGCACGTCCGGGGGCACGCCCGTGAGCTCGTTGCCGACGACGAGCGCCAGGGGGAAATGCGTCGCCTCGAGCTGATCCGGGAGCCGCGCGCCCTCGGCCCGCTCGAGCGCCGCGAGCGTGTGTCCCCGGGCGCGGAGTGTGTCCAGCAAAGTATACACGTCGTCATGGTGGCTCCACGGCACCGCGTCCTGCGCGCCGAGCGCCGTCTTGGCCACGCCGCGGTGCACGGGCGAGGGCGTGAAGCCGCAGCAGTAGACGTGCGCAAGCCCGGCCGCATCGGCCGTGCGCAGCATGGCGCCGACGTTGTAGGCCGAGCGGACGTCCGGGACGACGACGACGATGGGGTGGGTCACGGGAAAACGAGCAGGGAAGTGATGCGCGGTACGGTATATGCGACGCGGCGAGGAAAACCTGGACCGCGCGCGGGTTACGTTTCGCTCGCCCGAGTCTAACGCCGCGCTCTGCCCGGTCGCGCTCGTTCCCGCCCCTCGCCGGCCCTCCGCATCATGACGCTTCGTCACGCCTCTCCGCCCTCCGCGACTCGCCAGATCCTTTCGCGCGTGCAAACGCTCCTGCCGGCTCTGCTGGGTCTCGTGCTGTTTGCGAGCGCCTCCGGGTGTGCCACGCTCGAGCAGATCGCTGCCCTGCGTCAGGTGGGCTTCGCGCTCGACCGCGTCAGCCAGGGGCGCCTGGCTGGAGTCAGCATCGACGGGGCGCGCGGCTACGGCGACATCGGTGCGCTCGACGCGGCGCGTGTGGCGGCCAGCATCGCACAGGGGTCGCTGCCGCTCGACTTC
The DNA here is from genome assembly GCA_046292345.1 of Rubricoccaceae bacterium. Taxonomy (GTDB): domain Bacteria; phylum Bacteroidota; class Rhodothermia; order Rhodothermales; family Rubricoccaceae; genus JBKBRC01. The sequence continues at coordinate 6,247 of JBKBRC010000044.1, read as the reverse complement.
GTGCTGCACGTCGAGGCAAGCAATCCGGCTGAGAACCCGGTGGCGGCCCGTCTCGTCGCGCTCGAGTGGACGCTCTTCGTGGAGGACACCGAGACCGTCAGCGGTGTCTTCAACGACGCGCGGCTGATCGCGCCCGGTACCACGGCCGATCTGCCCATCGCGATCCGCCTCGACTTGGTCCAGTTCTTCGGACGCAACGTGCCCGAACTGGCCAACCTCGCGCTCAACATCGCCGGGGCGGGCGGCTCGCCGGCCAAGCTGCGCCTCCAGGCGCGGCCCTCGGTGACGACCCAGTTCGGGCGGATCGCGTATCCGGGAACGATTTCGATCACGCATGATGTTGGCCGCCGATGAGGGCCTGCCGTGGCCGAGAGCCGGGGGGCGACGGCGCCTGGCAGCGGCCCGTGGCGCGCAGATCCGATCAGGCGGGATCCGATCAGGCGGGAGCGCATGCCACGCGCAAAGGGCGTCTTGCTGGCAACCCGGACGGAAACAGCGCGTTGAAGCGGTCGGGCGTCTCCTCCGGCATCGGCGAGGTTTTCACACCTGCGCCGCTTGTATGGGGCGGGACGGCGGCCTAGCTTCCTTGGCTAACCCTGAACCCATTCACGCGTGATCGTAGCCCTCGACGGACCGGCCGGGTCCGGCAAGAGCACTACGGCGCGGCGCGTGGCCGAGCGGCTCGGATGGCTCTACCTCGACACGGGCGCGATGTACCGCGCCGTCGGGCTGGCTTTCCGCGAGCGCGGCCTTCCGTTCACGGACGCCGCCGCCGCCGAGCTCATGCCCACGCTCGCCGTGTCCCTCGAGCCGGGACCCGGCGGCGTCCGCGTTCGCCTCGGCGAACGCGACGTGACGGAGGCCATCCGGACGCCCGAGGCGGCCGAGGCAGCCTCTCGCGTCAGCGCCCTCGGCGCCGTGCGCGAGGCACTCGTCGAGGCTCAGCGGCGCCTCGCGCGCACGCAGGCGGCCGCCGGCGGCGGCGTGGTGGTGGAGGGGCGCGACATCGGCACGGTCGTCTTCCCGGACGCCGCCGTCAAGTTCTTTGTCGTCGCTGACCTTGACGCGCGCGCGGCACGCCGCCACGCGGAGCTCGCGCGGCAGGGCGTGGCCGTGCCGCTGGCGACCGTCCGTGCGGACCTGGCCGCGCGCGACGCGCGCGACGCGGGCCGCGCGCTCGCGCCGCTGCGCCCCGCCCCTGACGCCCGCCGCCTCGACACGACCGCGCTCAGCATCGACGAGCAAGTCGAGCGCGTCGTGGCAGCCGTCGCGCGGGCGCGGCGCGAGGCGACCCTTTCCTGACCCCCCGGAGCTCCGGCTCTTCTTTTTTCCCTGCCTTCGGCGGCCGGCTGCGAGAGGCCGCCGCCGGGGGCCCGTTCCCGTTTCACCAGAACCCCCTTCGGCGCGCCCTCGCCTTCTCGCCTCCGCCTCGCGCGGAGAGACGGACGCCGAGCTATCCCGTATGGCTGACACTCCCCAGACCCCCCAGACGCCCGAGGAGGGCAACGCGCCGACGATCACCGAGCCGACGATCACCGAGCGTCTCGCTGAGACCGCCTCAGGCGTGGCCGATGCCGTCTCCGATGCCGTCTCCAGCGCCGCCGAGACGGTGGCCGAGGTGGCCTCGGCCGTGGCCGAGACCGTGGCCGAGACCGTGACCGACGTCGCCTCGGTCGCCGCCGAGCGCGCCGAGGCGCTCGTAGCGCGCGAGAACCGTGCGCAGGACGCTCCGGCGAGCACCGGCGACGCTTCGGACGAGGCGCCCGCGCGCCCGCTCGGCTACACCGGCGAAGGCCTCGGCCGCACCGTTACGCTCGAGGAACTCGAGCGCCAGGACCGCCGCCGCGGCCCCTCGTCCGGGGACGGCGCGCCGTCGGACGACGACCTGGCCGCGCTCTACGAGGGCTCGATGAACGCCGTCGCCGAGGGCGAGGTCGTCACCGGCCACGTCGTCGCGATCACCGACAAGGACGTCGTCGTCGACATCGGCTTCAAGTCCGACGGCCTCGTGGCCAAGAACGAGTTCCCCGAGCCGCCCCAGATCGGCGACGAGGTGCGCGTCTTCGTCTCCCGGCTCGAGGACCGCCGCGGGCAGCTCATGCTCTCCAAGACGGAAGCCGTCAACTACGAGCGCTGGGAGATTATCGAGAACGCGCTCGAGAACGGCACCATCCTCCAGGGCGAGATCGTCAAGCGCATCAAGGGGGGCATGATCGTCAACCTGCTCGGCGCCGAGGCCTTCCTGCCCGGCTCGCAGGTGGACGTGCGCCCTGTGCGCGACTTCGACGTTTACCTTGGCAAGACGATGGAGTTCAAGGTCGTCAAGACCAACCCGGCCAACGGCAACGTCGTCATCTCCCACAAGGCCCTCATCGAGAAGGACCTCCAGCACCAGCGCCAGCAGATTCTCGACTCGCTCGAGGTCGGGCAGGTGCTCGAGGGCGTCGTCAAGAACATCGTCAACTTCGGCGTCTTCGTCGACCTCGGCGGCGTCGACGGCCTGCTGCACATCACCGACCTCTCGTGGGGCCGCGTCGGCCACCCGTCCGAGGTGGTCGAGCTCGACCAGAAGCTCAACGTCGTCGTGCTCGACTACGACCGCGAGCGCCAGCGCATCTCGCTCGGCTACAAGCAGCTTCAGAAGCACCCGTGGGACCTCGTGGCGGAGAACTACGCCGAGGGCATGGAAGTCGAGGGGCGCGTCGTCTCGATCACCGACTACGGCGCCTTCGTCGAGCTCGAGAAGGGCATCGAGGGGCTCGTGCACATCTCCGAGATGTCCTGGACCGAGCACGTCAAGCACCCGACGCAGAAGGTCCAGCTCGGGCAGGCCGTGCGCGTCAAGATCCTCAAGATCGACAACGACGAGAAGAAGATCTCGCTCGGCATGAAGCAGCTCGAGCCCGATCCCTGGGAGGACCTCATCGCACGCTTCCCCGTCGGCACGATCACCTCCGGCAAGGTGCGCAACATCACCACGTTCGGCGCCTTCGTCGAGCTTGAGCCGGGCATCGACGGCCTCGTACACGTCTCGGACCTGTCGTGGACCAAGCGCGTCAAGCACCCCTCGGAGGTCGTCCGCAAGGGCCAGGACCTCGACGTGATCGTGCTCGACATCGACGTGGCCAACCGCCGCATCTCGCTCGGCCACAAGCAGGTCTCGACCGACCCCTGGAACCAGTTCGCCACGGCCTATCCTGAGGGCACCGATACGACCGGTCGCGTGACGGACATCACCGACGGCGGGCTCGAGGTCGAGCTGCCGCTCGAGGCCGAGGCGTTCGTGCCGGCCAGCCACCTCGCCCGCAACGGCCGCCCGTCGGACGTGTACGCGGTCGGCGATGAGCTTGAGCTGCGCGTGATCCGTCTCGATGCCGAAGACCGCCAGATCGTCTGCTCCGAGACGGCCAAGCAGCGCGCCCAGGAGCGCCTCGCCCGCGAGGGCGAGCGCGCCGAGAAGACGCGTCAGCGCCAGGAGGAGCGCCGCGAGGTCGAGCGCTTCGCGCGCCAGTCCACGGGCCCGGCTACGCTCGGCGAGCTCTCGGGCCTGGCCGCGCTGCGCGACCAACTCGCCACGCAGGAGGCCGCCCGCGCCGGGCAGCCCAACGCGGGCGCCGGTCAGGAGCCGCCCGTGACGAGCGGCAAGGCGTCGTCGGCGCTCGAGGACACCGTGGGCACCGGCCCGCGCGTCGTCGAGCAGCCCGAGGATACCGCGCCCCGCGGCGACAAGGAGGCCGCTACGGCCATGCGCCCCGAAGAGGGCGGCGACCTGCCGGGGGCCGAGCAGGCCAAGGCGACGCTCAAGGGCGCCGCGCTCCCCGAAGAGGGCTCGCTCGCCAGCCGCGTCGACGCGGCGGTGGACGAGAAGCCGCAGTCGGACGCAGAGGCGGCCGCGGCCGTCTCCGAGGACGCGCAGAACATCTCCCCGGCCGACGTGGCCGTGCCGGACGAGCTCCGCGTGCCCAAGAGCGAGATCGGCGCGCCCGCCTCGGATAGCGGCGCGGAGCAGACCGAGCTCGGCGACGCCTCCGCTACCATCGAGGGCGACCTCGACGCGGCGGCCGGCGACGACAAGGCCAAGTAAGCGCCCGCCCGGCGTCACGCTCGCGCGGCGGCTTCTCTGCGGAGAGGCCGCCGCGCCTCGTTGACGCCCCCCGAGGGCGTGGTGCCCGCGCATGCCTGGCGCAAACCGGAGGCGCGCGGCGCTGGCGGCCAGTGGCACCCGCGCGTGCCCGGCGCAAACGATCGCCGCGCAGAACAATCGCCGGGCGTCGGGCGTCAGGCCCGCTCCTGAACCCAGCGCCAACGTCCAGCGCCGATGCCATGAGTATCCCCCAGCCCCTCCCAGAGACCGACGCCGAGTGGCGCGAGCGCCTCTCCCCCGAGCAGTACCGCATCCTGCGCGAGAAAGGCACCGAGCGCGCCTTCACGGGCGCCTACTACGACGAGAAGACGCGCGGCGTCTACCGCTGCGCAGCCTGCGGAACGCCGCTCTTCACGAGCGAGGAGAAGTACGACTCGGGATCGGGCTGGCCGAGCTTCTACGACGTCGTCTCGCAGGGCCACGTCGTTCTGCACGACGACTTCTCCCACGGCATGCACCGCGTCGAGGTCACGTGCGCCACATGCGGCGGACACCTCGGGCACGTGTTCGAGGACGGCCCGCGCGAGACGACGGGCCTGCGCTACTGCATCAACTCGGCGGCCCTGACGCTGGATGCCGCTGCCGATCCGCAGGCCGTCAAGGCGCGGCAGTGACGGACGCCCCGCAGCGTCGGCTCTCGCGGCCTCTCGGATGACCACCTGGGAGGACGCGGCGTTGCTCTTCGGGGCGGCCTTTGGCGCCGCGCTCGTCTCGGGCGCGGCAGGGTTCGGGGGCGCGCTGTTGCTGCTGCCTCTCCTGGTGCGTACGGTCGGGCCCGCCACGGCCGTCCCTCTGCTCACAGTCGCCCAGCTGATCGGGAACGCCGCGCGTGTTGCGTTCGGGTTCCGCGAGATCCGCTGGCGCCCCGTGCTTGCGTTTCTGGCCGGAGCCCTCCCGGCGTCCGTTCTCGGCGCGCTCGCTTTCGTGGCACTCCCGAGACCGACCGTCGTGCGGCTGATCGGGGCGGCCATCCTTGCCTTCACGCTGCTCCGGCTCTCGGGGTGGCTCGCGCTGCGCTCCGGCGCGGCGACGCTCGTGGGCGGCGGCATAGTAACGGGCCTCGCCTCGGGCCTCGTCGGGAGCGCAGGGCCGCTCGGGGCGGCCGTGTTTCTCTCGCTCGGCTTGCCTCCGGTCGCCTACGTGGCCAGCGAGGCTGCGACGGCGCTCGCGATGCACGGCGTGAAGATGGCCGTCTACGGCGCTACGATCCCATTGCCGCGCGCGGCCTGGGGGCTGGCCCTGCTCATGGGCGGGGCGATGATCGGGGGGACGTGGGTCGCGAAGCGGTGGATCGCGCAGATGGCCCCCGAGCGCTTCCGGCTGTTTGTGGCGGTCTTGCTCGTGGCGCTCGCTCTCCAGATGTTGATCGCCGGCTGAGCGCCCGGCCAATCCCCGGCGGCGCAGACCGCTCGGGGATGCGCCCGAGGCCAGTGCGGGGCCTTTCAGCGCCCGCGGAGCCAGCCGGTCGGGTTGACCGCCCGGTCGCCCTCGAACAGGGCGAAGAAGAGGCCCGTTCCCCGGCGGCTGTCTACGGTGCCCGAGCGCCCGAGCACCTGCCCGGCCGAGAGGCGCTGCCCACTGCGCACGACGACCTGCGAGAGGTTGCCATAGAACGTCGTGTAGCCACCGTGCGAGACGATTACGTACGTCCCGTATGTCGGGCTCGTATCCACGCGCTCGACCATGCCATCGAACACGGCACGTACCGGCGCCGCGGCCCGCGTGGCAATGTCGATGCCGATGGACTCGACCGTCGTCCCGTAGACCGGATCGCGACGTGCGCCGAAGCTGCCCGTCAGCGTGCCGTCGGTGGGCCAGGGGAGGCGACCCCGGTTCTGGCGGAACGTCCCCGAAACGGCCTCTGCGCGGTCCGCAAGCGGCTCGGCTGACGCCGCAGAGGCCGTCGCAGGAGCCGTCGCGGAGGTCGCGGCGCGCGCGCGCGCCGCTGCCGCAGGCGGAGGAGCGGGCGTGGGGGCCGCGGGGACCGAGGCGGCTACGGCGGGCGCTGCGGCCGGAGGCGCTGCGGCCGGAGGCGCTGCGGCCGGAGGCGCTGCGGCCGGAGGCGCTGCGGCGGCCCGGGGCTCGGGCGCGACGCGCCGGGGG
>JBKBRC010000043.1:6630-19532 GCA_046292345.1 Rubricoccaceae bacterium | reverse complement strand
GGGCAGACGCCTGGGCAGACGCCTGGGCGCCGCCGCTGCGGCGCGTCAGGCCGCGAGTGCGACGCGGCCGTCCTGGAGGACCGGGAGCACGCCGAAGGCGTCGAGGCGGGCGCAGTAGGCGACGTCGTCGGCGAAGCCGAGGCGGATCAGGCGCTGCGTGTGCGCGGCGCCGAAGAGCGTCCGCGCGAGCGTCTCACGTGAGCCCTGGTAGAGCGCGAGCGCGATCTGCGCGCTATCCGAAAGCGCGCCGAGCTCGGCCGGCGTGGCCACGCGCGCAAGCAGCAGGCCCGCGCAGAGCGTGTCCTCCATCGACACGCGCCCGTCGGTGCCGGCGCAGAGCACGACGACCGGGAGGCCGTCGGCGCGCGCGGCCCGCATGAAGGCCGTCGCGGCGGCGGCATTGACGAAGCTGCCCACGGCCACGCGCGCGGCCACGCGCGCGGCCACGAGAGCGGCCGTGCCGTTGGTGGTGGTGAGGATGACCGTGCGCCCGCGCACGCGCTCGGGCGAGTACTCGAGCGGCGAGTTGCCCGCGTCGTAGCCCGCGATGGGGAGGCCGCCGCGCTCGCCGCCGAGCAGGCGCAGGTCCGGGTCGATGGTGCCGGCGAGGCGGGCGGCGTCGCCCGTCGTGGCGACGGGCACGACGGCGCGGGCGCCGTGGGCGAGCGCGGTCACGATGGTCGAGGAAGCGCGGAGCACGTCCACGACGACGACGGCGCGGCCCTTGAGCGCGTCCGCCCCGAGCGCGCAGGGCGTCAGGTACACGTCGAGCGGCGGCGCCGGGGTGCTGCGGGTCGTCATCGGGCGCGTCAGGTCGTCGGGCGCGGCGCGGGCGCGCGGAAGGGGGGAGCTAGGACGCCTTGTGGAAGGGCGGCTTGGCGACGGCGGCCCGGAGCGTGCGCCCGCGCACGTCCACGCCGAGCGCTGCGCCGGGCGTGGTCCACTCGGGCCGGTTGGGAACGAAGCCGAGCCCGATGCCGCGCCCGAGCGTGGGCGACTGCGAGCCGCTGGTGACGGCGCCGAGCGGCTCGCCGGCGGGTGCGACGAGCGCGCAGCCCTGCCGCGGGACGCCGCGCTCCTCGAGCACGAAGCCGACGATGCGGCGGGGCACGCCCTCGGCCTTCTGCCGCACGAGCGCTGCGCGCCCGACGAAGTCCTTCGCGTCCGGCTTGACGACCCACCCGAGGCCGGCTTCAAGCGGCGTCGTGTCATCGTCGAGCTCGTGCCCGTAGAGGCTGTAGCCGGCCTCGAGGCGGAGCGTGTCGCGCGCGCCGAGGCCGGCGGGGCGCAGCCCGAGATCGCGTCCGGCTTCGAGGAGGGCATGCCAGACCTCGGCCACGCGCCCGGCCTCGCAGTAGATCTCCAGGCCGGGCTCGCCCGTGTAGCCGGTGTGCGAGAGCAGCGCGCGTGCGCAGCCCAGGAACGCGCCCGGCGCGGGCGCCAGGAACTGGTAGTAGGGGATCCGGGCGACCGGCAGGTCGGTCACGCGCGCAGCGATCTCGAAGGCGCGTGGCCCCTGAAGGGCGAGCAGCCCCGTGGCTTCCGAGCGGTCCTCGACGGCGCAGTCGAAGCCGTGTGCAGCGTGCACGGCGCGCACGTGGGCGAGGTCCTTGGCGATGTTGGCCGCGTTGACGACGAGCAGGAAGGCCGGGTGGCTGCCGCGGTCGGGCAGGCGGTAGACGAGCAGGTCGTCCACGCAGCCGCCGCGCTCGTTGCAGAGCACGGCGTACATGGCGCGCCCGGGCTGTCCGTCGGCCGGCGGGGCGAGCCGGGCGGCGTCGTTGGTGACGAGGTACTGCACGAGCGCGAGCGCGTCCGGGCCGTGCACCTCAAGCTCGCCCATGTGGCTCACATCGAACAGGCCGGCGGCGGTGCGTACGGCCCGGTGCTCCTCGATGATGCCGCTGTACTGCACCGGCATGTCGAAGCCTCCGAAGGGCATCATGCGCGCGCCGAGAGCGCGGTGGGCGTCGTGGAGCGGCGTGGTGCGAAGTGCGTCGGACATGGGGCGGGGCAACGGGAAGACGGGCAAGGTAGCCCGGCGCGGCCGTACCGCAGATCGGGTACGGGCAGAAGCCGAGAGCGCGGCGCCGGGCTCAGGCGCCGCCGGCGGCGGCGATGGCGACGCTGCGCGCGGCGTAGATGGCGGCCTGCCGCTTGGGCAGGATGACCTCGTCGTAGCTGCGCACGGCGTCCTTGATCACCTGCACGGCCTCGTCGCGGCCGATGTAGCCTTGCGTCTCGGTCGTCTTGCCCTCGAGCGCCTTATAGTCCAGGAAGAAGCGCTCGATCTGGCGGAGAATGTGTTTCGGGAGGGCCTCGATGTGCTCGTAGTGGGAGTACGCCGGGTCGTCGCAGCAGACGGCGATGATCTTCTCGTCGCGCCCGGCGTCGTCGCGCATGGGCAGGGCGCCGATGGCGCGCGCGCGGAGCATGCACAGCGGGTCGACGGCCTCGTTCATGAGCACGAGCACGTCGAGCGGGTCCTTGTCGTCGCCGTACGTGTGCGGCAGGAAGCCGTAGTTGGCGGGGTAGTAGACGGCGCTGTAGAGCACGCGGTCTACGCGGATCATGCCGGACTCCTTGTCGAGCTCGTACTTGACTGTCCCGCCGCGCGGGACTTCGATGACGGTGTTGAAGCAACCCTCGGGATCACCGAGGGGAAGGTCGTGCCAGGCGTGCATGGCGGAGCGAGGGGCAGGAGGGGGGATGAAGACGCGCGCGGCGGCGCGAGGTGCCGCAGGGAAGCGGGCCGGCGGCGTGGATCGGGGCGTATATCGGCCGGTGGCCCTGCAAGCCTACCCGTACTTTGAGGCGCGCGCGCTACCTTCGCGGCGAAATCAAGCGCCAGCTCTAAATCAAGCGCCCGCTCTGCGGGCGCCAGCCCTATGCGTCTCCTCCCCTCTGTCTTGCTCCTCGCGCTCGTGCTCGCCGGGCCGGCGCGCGCGCAGGCACCCGGCGACGGTCGCACGGTCGCCTTCGTGGGCGCCACGCTGCATCCTGTCAGCGGCCCCGTGATCGAAAACGGCGTGCTCGTCGTGCGCGACGGGCGCTTCGTGGCCGTCGGCCCAGCAGAGCGGACCGCTGTGCCGCCGGGCGCCGAGACCGTAGACCTCCGCGGACGCACTGTCATCCCGGGCCTCGTCGACACGCACGCGCACGTGGGCGACGGCGACGGCGGCGACGCCTCGGGGCCGCTCCATCCGGACGTGCGCATCCTCGACGCGCTCGACCCGCGCGCGGACTCGTTCATGCGCTCCCGTGCCGGCGGCATCACGACCGTTAACGTCATGCCAGGCTCGGGGCACCTCATGAGCGGGCAGACAGCATACCTCAAGCTGCGCCGCGCGCGCACCATCGAGGACATGCTCTTCTGCGAGAACCCGGCCACGGACGTGTGCGGCGGCATGAAGATGGCCAACGGCACCAACCCGCTCGGGCGCCCCGGCTTCCCGGGCACGCGCGCGCGCTCGGCCGCGCTCGTGCGCGAGCAGTTCACGCAGGCCCTCGCCTACCGCGCCCGCCGCGACCGCACCCCGCCCGACTCGGCGTTCACGCGCGACCTTCGCATGGAGGCTCTGCTCGAGGTCCTCGATGGGCGCCGCATCGTCCACTTCCACACGCACCGCGCCGACGACATCCTGACGGCGCTGCGCCTCGGGCGCGAGTTCGGCTTCACGCCCGTGCTGCACCACGTCTCGGAGGGCTGGCGCGTGGCCGAGGAGATCGCCGCCGCCGGCGCGCCCGCCTCCATCATCGTCCTCGACGCGCCCGGCGGCAAGCTCGAGGCGCGCGACCTGCTTCCGGAGACCGGCGCTGCGCTCGAGCGCGCGGGCGTAGACGTGGCCTACCACACCGACGACTACATCACCGACAGCCGCCTCTTCCTGCGCTCGGGCGCGCTCGGCGTGCGCGCGGGCATGAGCCGCGCCAAGGCGCTCGAGGCGCTCACGCTCGCCGGCGCGCGCATGCTCGGCCTCGCCGACCGCATCGGCTCGCTCGAGCCGGGCAAGGACGCGGACTTTGTCGTCCTCTCGGCCGACCCGTTCAGCGTCTACGCGCGCGTCGAGCAGACCTGGGTTGAGGGGCGTGTCGTCTTCGACCGCTCGCTCGAGGCCGACCGCGCCTACGCCGTCGGCGGGCCGGGCGTCTACCGCGCTAGCGCCTTCTCGCACCACGACCACCACGCCGAGCACGACCAGTGAGCTGCCACCGCCCTCGCGCCTGCCTGCGCACCCGCCTGCGCGCCCGTTCTGGCCGCTGCCTCGGCGCCTGCGCCGCGCTCCTCGTCCTGACCGCCGCCGCGGGGGCCGCCGCGGGGGCCGCCGCGCAGACGCTCGCCGTGCGCGGCGGCACGGTCTATCCCGTCAGCGGCCCGCCCATCCAGGATGGCGTCGTGCTCGTGCGCGACGGGCGCATCGAGGCCGTCGGGCCGGCGGCGCGCGTGCGCGTGCCACCGGGCTACCGCGTGCTCGAGGCCGCCGTCGTCACGCCCGGCCTCGTAGACGTGCGCGGGACGGTCGGGCTGGCGGGCATGCTCAACCAGGCCCAGGACCAGGACGCGCTCGACCGCGGCGCGCCGCTCCAGCCGGCCCTCCGCGCCCTCGACGCCTACAACGGCCGCGACGAACTCGTCGCGTGGCTGCTCGCGCACGGCGTCACGACGGTCAACACCGGCCACGCGCCGGGGGCGCTTGCCGCCGGGCAGACCGTCGTCGTCAAAACGGCCTACCCGGACGCGGACCGCGCGCTCGTCGACTCGACGGCCATGCTCGCCATGACGCTCGGCGGGGGCGTGCGCGCCAACTTCGCCTCGCCCGGCACGCGCAGCCGCGCCGTGGCCGATCTGCGCCGCGCGCTCGTCGACGCCGAGGACTACGCCCGCCGCCGTGCTCACCCCAACCCCGCCCGCCGGCCCGCGCGCAACCTCGACAAGGACGTGCTCGCAGCGGTCGTTGAGGGGCGCCTGCCGGCGCTCGTCACGGCGCACCGCGCCCACGACATCCAGGCCGTGCTGCGCCTGGCGCGCGAGTTCCCTCGGATGCGCCTCGTGCTCGACGGCGCGGCCGAGGCGCCGCTCGTGCTCGACGACCTCGTCGCCGCCGGCGTGTCCGTCGCGCTCCACCCGACGATGGCACGTGCCACGGGTGAGCTCGCGGGGCTCTCGTTCGAGACGGCGGCGCGCCTGCACGCTGCCGGCGTGCCCTTCGCCATCCAGAGCGGCTTCGAGGCGTACGTGCCCAAGACGCGCGTCGTGCTCTTCGAGGCCGGCGTGGCGCTCGCCAACGGGCTGCCGTTCGCGGCGGCGCTCGAGGCGGTCACGCTCGCCCCGGCCCGCATCCTCGGGCTCGACCGACGCCTCGGCTCGCTCGAGCCCGGCAAGGACGCCGACCTCGCGCTCTTCGACGGGGACCCGTTCGAGTACACGAGCCGCGTCTGCGCCGTCATCGTGGACGGGCGCCTCGCGCACGAGGGCTGCCGCTGACCGCCGCCGCAGGAGGGGGCGGAAAGCACGCGGTGGGACCGCGGGCAAGGGCTCGAACCCGGTAAAACGCTGCGCCACAGCGGGCGCGAACCTCAGGGAATGCCGCGCGTAGGAGCAGCGTCGGTTCGCTCTCTGCTGACGTGCCGGCCCTTTCCCCTCTCCGTCACCCGCTTTTCCCATGGACCCTCTTTATCTCGCAATCGTTTTTGCCATTATCGCGGTCGTCGCTGCCATCTTCGGCTTCCGCGGCGCCGCTGGCACGTCGGCCTCGATCGCCAAGATCCTCTTCGTGATCTTCCTCGTGCTCGCGATCCTGTCGTTCCTGTTCTGACGCCCTGCGTCCGAACGGTGCTGCGTTCGCCCTGGCGGCGCAGACGGCCCCACGGCCGGTGTCCCCCCCCGGGCGCCGGCCGGTTTTGCTTTCTGCCGCCCTCTACGTCTTCGCCTCCCCCGCTTTCATGCGCGCCCTCCTGCTTCGCAAAGACCCCGACCTCCGCGCTTCCCTCGAGACCGTGCCGGACGAACAGCTCCCGCCCGGCGACGTGCTCCTGGACGTTTCGCACTCGAGCCTCAATTACAAAGACGGGCTCGCCGTCACCGGGCAGGGCAAGATCATCCGCGGCGACTATCCGTTCGTGCCCGGCATCGACCTGGCGGGAACCGTCGCGGCCTCGGAGAGCCCGGCATGGCAGCCCGGCGACCGTGTCGTGCTCACGGGCTGGGGCACGGGCGAGGACCGCTGGGGCGGCTACGCCACGCGCGCCCGCGCCGACGCGCGCCACCTCGTGCGCCTGCCAGACGCGCTCGAGCCCGCCGATGCCATGTTTCTCGGCACGGCCGGCTTCACGGCCATGCTGAGCCTGCTCGCACTCGAGCAGATGGACGTGCGTCCGGAGAGCGGGCCGGTCGTCGTGACGGGCGCCTCGGGCGGCGTGGGCTCGGTGGCGACGGCACTCCTGGCCTACGCCGGCTACGAGGTACACGCCGCGACAGGCTCGCCCGAGACGCACGACTACCTGCGCCGGCTCGGCGCAGCCGGCATCGTGCCGCGCGCCGAGCTGGAAGCTGGTCCGCCGGCGCCCCTCGCCTCGGCACGCTGGGCCGGCGCCGTGGACTCGGTCGGCGGCGCGACGCTGGCCCACCTGGTCGCGACGATGCGGCGCCATGGCTGCATCGCGGCGTGCGGGCTCGCGGGCGGCCACGCGCTCGAGACGACCGTCTTCCCGTTCATCCTGCGCGGCGTCGTGCTCTACGGCATCGACTCGAACACGAGCCCACCCGGGCGGCGCGAGCGCGCGTGGGCACGCCTCGCCGAGGCGTTTGCCGCAGGCGCGCTCGGTGGTATCGGACGTACGACGATCGGGCTGGCCGACGTGCCCGAGTGGGCCGGCCGCATCGTTCAGGGACGAACGGTGGGCCGCGTGGTTGTAGAAACGAAAGACAATTAAAACTTGTTTTTTTAAGTTCTTATATGTAGATCGTCTGCGGGAGCGCGGGCCCTGAAGGGAACTCCCGGAGCGTCGGCCTATCTAAGCCGTCCACTCTCCGATCACTTCCCTCCTACACCCATCATGGCAGACCGCCCGACCCCCGTCACCGGCTCCTTCCGCGACGCCGAATCTGCTGACCGCGCCTACGCCGCCTTCCGCGAGCGCGGCTACTCCGACGACGAAATTCACGTCCTCATGTCCGACGACACGCGCAAGCGGTACTACGATCGCGAGCATGTCGAGATCGAGAAAGGCAACAAGGCGATGGAGGGCGCCGGCACCGGCGCGGCCGTCGGTGGCACCATCGGTGGCATCGTCGGCGCGATCGCGGCGCTCGGCACGACGGCGCTCATCCCGCCGCTCGGCCTGACCGTTGCTGGCCCGCTTGTGGGTGCGCTCGCCGGCGCCGGTGCCGGTGGCGCGGCGGGTACGCTCGTGGGCGGCCTGATCGGCGCCGGCATCCCGGAGCAGCGCGCCAAGGAATACGAGAAGGACATCAAGGACGGCCACATCGTCGTAGGGGTCCATCCGCGCGACGACGAGGACCGCCGCTACTTCGCCGAGCGCTACAACGAATACGGCGCGCGCAACGTGTACGCCGGCGAGCGGATCGCCTGATTCTCCGACAGGCCCGCGCGCAGTGCCGGCCTTTTGCAGACTGCCGGCCTGTTTCGAACAACCCTGGCCCTGCGCGGGGCGGAGGCGCGACGCTTCCGCCCCGCGTAGCGTTGAGGGCAGGCCGCGCGCACGGCCGGCAGCCCGGTAGCGGCTAGACCGCCTCTGCGACGGCCTGCACGGCAGCGGGGTCCTCGAGGGCTGTCGTGTTGCCGGGATCGGTGCCGAGGTAGGCGGCGCGCACGACGCGGCGCATGATCTTGGCGTTGCGCGTCCTGGGGAGCGCGCGCGCGAACAGGAGCGCGCGCGGGCGAAGCGCCTTGCCGAGCGCCGCCTCGAGGCGAGCGAGCAGGTCGGCGCGCAGCGCCTCGCGCGCGGCCTCGTCGGTCCAGGCGGCGTGGGCCGGGGCGAGGGCGGCGAAGGCCACGACGGCCTCGCCCTTCAGGTCGTCCGGCACGCCGACGGCCGCGCTCTCGGCCACGTCCGGGTGCGCGTTGAGCACGGCCTCGACCTCGGCCGGGCCGAGGCGCTTGCCGGCGACCTTGATCGTGTCGTCGGAGCGGCCGAGGATGAACCACTGCCCGTCGTCGTCGATGGCGGCGAAGTCGCCGTGGGTCCAAAGGCCTTCGTGGCGCTGCCAGTAGGCGTCGCGGTAGCGGGCGCCGTCGGGGTCGTTCCAGAAGCCGCGCGTCTGGCCGATCCACGGCTGCCGGAGCACGAGCTCGCCGACGGCCCCGCGCACGGGGCGCCCGTGGTCGTCGACCACGTCGGCGTCCATGCCGACGACGGGACCGGGAAACCCGCACGGTTTGAGGGGTTCGAGAAACGATCCGCAAACGATGCCACCCGCGATCTCGGTGCCGCCCGAGTAGTTGAGGATGGGCCTGCGCCGCCCGAGCACGTGCGAGAAGAGCCAGTGCCACGACTCGGGATCCCACGGGCTGCCGGTCGAGCCGCAGGCGCGGAGCGCGGAGAGGTCGTGGGCGCGGACGGGCGCGGGGCCGTGCGGGCGCAGGGCGCGGACGAGGGCAGGCGAGAGGCCGAGCAGCGTCACGCCGTGCCGGGCGCAGAGAGCCCACGTGCGCCCGGCGCCGTCGGGCGCGTCCGGCCCGGGCGCATCGGGCGCGCCGTCGTAGAGCACCATCGTCGCGCCGCAGAAGAGGGTGCCGTAGACGAGCCAGGGCCCCATCATCCAGCCCATGTCCGACATCCACCACACGACGTCGCCCTCGCGCACGTCCATGGCGTGACGCATGTCCTGGGCGGCCTTGACCGGGAAGCCGCAGTGGGTGTGGAGGGCGCCCTTGGGCCGCCCGGTGGTGCCGGAGGTGTAGATGAGCAGCAGCGGGTCTTCGGCGGCGGTGTCCTCGGGCCGGCCGGCGGCGGGGTCTGCGGTGAGGGCCTCGCGCCCGCGCGCAAGCAGGTCGTCCCACGCGATGTCGCCGGCGTACTCGCGCGTGCCATGAACGATGACGGTCTGCACGGACGGGCAGGCCGCGAGGGCCTCGGCCGCGACGGGCCGCAGCGGCACCCGCCGCCCGCGCCGCGTGAGCGCGTCGGCGACGACGAGCGCGCGCGCGCCGGCATCCTGGAGGCGCGAGGCAACGGCCTCGGCGCCGTACCCCGAAAACAGCGGCAGCGCGACGGCCCCGATGCGGGCCGTGGCCAGAAACGCCACGACGAGCGGCGGGGCCATCGGCATGAGGAACCCGACGGCGTCGCCCTTGCCGAGCCCGCCGGCGCGCAGACCGGCCGCGCACGTCTCCACGGCCGCGTGCAGCTCGGCGTAGGTCAGGCGCTCGGTGCGTCCGCCCTCGCTCTCGTAGCGGAGCGCGTCCCGCGCGCCGTGCGCGGGCAGCCAGCGGTCGAGCAGGCTCTCGGTGACGTTCAGGCGCCCGCCGGGGCACCAGCGCGGGTACATGAAGCCCGCCGAGGCGTCGAGAACGCGCTCGGGGGGCGTCTTCCAGACCGTGCCGAGGTCCTCGAGCACGGCCGCCCAGAAGCGCTCCACGTTGTCGAGCGCCCAGCGGCGGAGCGCGGCGTAGTCCTCCAGGCCGTGCGCGCGCCAGAAGCGGGCGAGGTTGGTCTCGGCGGCCTGCGCCGGGTCGGGATGCCAGGCGAACTCCTGGCCGAAGGGAAACGGATCGGGCATGCGGGCGGGCGCAGAACGGACGCAGGGACGCAAGGCGGCTCGGGGCGCCTCGCGTCCCTGCGCGGCCGCGGGGACGCGAGCGGGCTAGCGGGCCGAGTCTGCCGGGGAGGCGCTGCGCACGGCGCCGTCGCCCGAGACGCCCGGCGGCAGGGGCGCCGCGTCGGGGAGCGGATGGCCGTGGCGCTCAGGCTGCCAGGAGAGGACGTAGTCTTCGTCCTCGATGCCGAGCGCGTATTTGGTGAGGTGGAGCGGGCGGAACGTGTCCACCATCACGGCGAGTTCGTGCGTCTCGGTCTTGCCGATCGAGGCCTCGGTCGTGCCGGGGTGGGGGCCGTGCGGGATGCCGCCGGGGTGAAGCGTGAACGAGCCCCGGCCGATGCCCTTGCGGCTCATGAAGTCCCCCTCGGCGTAGTAGAGCACCTCGTCCGAGTCGATGTTGGAGTGGTTGTAGGGTGCCGGGATGGCGTTCGGATGATAGTCGTAGAGGCGCGGCACGAACGAGCACACGACGAAGCCTTCGGCCTCGAACTGCTGGTGCACGGGCGGCGGCTGGTGCACGCGGCCCGTGATAGGCTCGAAGTCGTGGATTGAGATGGCGTACGGGTACATGTAGCCGTCCCACCCGACGACGTCGAACGGGTGGTAGCGGTACACGAACGGGTGGTAGTAGCCGTGCTTCTTGATGCGCACCGTGAACTCGCCTTCCTGGTCTATCGTGACGAGCTCGGCCGGCGGGCGGTAGTCGCGCTCGCAGTACGGGCTGTGCTCGAGCAACTGCCCGAACGCGTTGCGGTAGCGCCTGGGCGGGCGGAACTGGCTCGGCGCCTCGATGATGAGCAGGCGCGGCTGGACGTCCCCCTCGAACACCCAGCGGTGGGTGAGCGTGCGGGGCACATGCACGTAGTCGCCCTGCCGGAACGCGACTGTCCCGAGCACGGTCTCGAGGCGCCCCTCGCCGTCGTGGACGAACACGAGCTCGTCGTGCGTGGCGTTTTTGTAGAACGCGCGCTCGTCCATGGGCTCGGTCGGCGCGCAGAGCGAGAGGATCACGTCGGCGTTGCCCATGATGGGACGCCGGCCCGAGAGCGGGTCGCCGCCGGGCTCGAGGCGGCTGCCGAGGAAGTGGCGGTGCCGCAGAAAGTCCCTGTCGGCGTACTCGACCGGGCACGGCTCGGGCTCGAGCACGCGGTCGACGAGCGTGGGCGGGTGGAGGTGGTACGCGATTGAGGCGATGCCGGAGAAGCCCTCCGCGCCGATCACCTCCTCGGTGTGCAGCGCGCCGTCCGGACGCGGAAACTGCGTGTGCCGCTTGGGCGGGACGTTGCCGAGTCGGTAGTAGAAAGCCATGTCGCAGTAAGGGGAAAGACCGGAGGGCGGGGGGCGGCCGCGGGACGTGCCGCCCGCCCCCGCCGTTCCGCTCGGGTCAGAGGTTGCCGCGGAGGGCCTGCTCGCGCTCGATGGCCTCGAAGAGCGCCTTGAAGTTGCCCTTGCCGAACGAGCGGGCGCCCTTGCGCTGGATGATCTCGTAGAACACCGTCGGGCGGTCCTGCACGGGTTTGGTGAAGATCTGGAGCAGGTACCCGTCCGGGTCACGGTCGACGAGGATGCCGAGGTCGGCGAGCTCCTTCACGGGCTCGTCGATCTGGCCGACGCGGTCCTGGAGTTCGTCGTAGTACGTCGTCGGGACAGTCAGGAAGTCCACGCCGCGGCGACGCAGCTCGGCCACGGTGGCGAGAATGTCGTCGGTCGCAAGCGCGATGTGCTGCACGCCCGCGCCGCGGTAGAACTCGATGTACTCCTCGATCTGGCTCTTCTTCTTGCCCTCGGCGGGCTCGTTGATGGGGAATTTGACGCGCTCGTTGCCGTTGGACATCACCTTCGACATGAGCGCCGTGTACTCGGTCGAGATGTCCTCGTCGTCGAACGAGATGAGGTTCTTGAAGCCCATCACGTCCGCGTAGTACTGCACGAAGCGGTTCATGTCGCCGAGCTCGACGTTGCCCACGCAGTGGTCCACGTACTTCAGCCCGACCGGGCCGGGCGCCTGCCAGTGGGGGTTCTCGTAGGCGCGGAAGCCGGGCAGGAAGAGGCCGCGGTAGTCCTTGCGCTCGACGAACGTGTGGATCGTGTCGCCGTAGGTGCCGATAGCCGAGAGCACGACGTGCCCGTGCTCGTCCTCGAGCCGCTCGGGCTCGCGCACGGGCACGGCGCCGCGCCGGACGGTCTCCTCGAAACTGCGCGTCGCGTCGTCGACCCACAGCGCGAGGTCGCGCACGCCGTCGCCGTGGCGGTGCACGTGCGCCGCCACCGGCCCCTCCGGGCCCATCGGGGCCGTGAGCAGGAAGCGCACCTTGCCCTGCTCGAGCAGGTAGCTCGCCGACGCGCGGTGGCCCGTCTCAGGGCCGCGGTAGGCACGGATCGTGAAGCCGAAGGCGGTCGCGTAGTAGTGCGCCGCCTGCTTGGCGTTACCGACGTAGAACTCGACGTAGTCGGTGCCGTTGAGCGGCAGGAAGTCCTCGCCGGGGGCGACGGCGTCGGGGGCGTGAGCGAGCGTGGGCGTTTCCATGGGTCTAAAAAAGCGCTTCCGATGTGTGGGTTTGGGACGGGGAAGAGGGGCCGGTCGTTCCGCGTCGGCGTTCCGCGTCGGCGTTCCGCGTCGGCGTTCCGCGTCGGCGTTCCGCGTCGGCGTTCCGCGTCGGCGTTCCGCGTCGGCGTTCCGCGTCGGCGTTCCGCGTCGGCGTTCCGCCGGCCGCCTGCGTGCTAGCTTGGCTGCAATCTACGACGCCGCCCCCGCCGCCCCGAGGCGCGCGCCCGTGCGTCTGCTTTCCCCCGCTGCAGGACCACGTTGTTCTCCGCCGATGCCCCAGTTCGAACTCGACGCCGTCGGGCCGGCCGCCACGTCCGGCCTGACGCGCGGGCGCGACGCCGCCGACGCCGTGCGCCGCGCCGCCGCGCTCCCGCCTGACGCCGACGTGTCCGTAGACGCGCACGCCGACGCACACGGCTGGCAGTGCGTGCGCATCGCAGGGGTGGAGGCGGGCCGCATCCGCCTGCACGGGCGCATGCGGTTCCGGCGGGACTGAGGCTGCGCCGGAGGGCGCCTCCGAGGGCTACCGCTTCGTGATGAGCCGGGCTACTGCTTCGTGATGAGCCGGGCTAC
>JBKBRC010000043.1:4420-6530 GCA_046292345.1 Rubricoccaceae bacterium | reverse complement strand
TGTTCGTGCCCGCCGGGAGCACCCCCTCATGCAGCGCTGCGACGCGGCGGCCGAGCACGTCGAGCAGTTCGAGGCGGACCGCGCCCGGCGCCTCCTGCGCGAGCAGGACCGTGCCCGAGGCCGTGAACGGGTTCGGGAAGAAGCCGAGGGCGAGCGCCGGGGCGTCCGCGCCCTCCTCGGCCGGAACCGGCGGGGCGAGGCTCGTCCCGAAGGCGACGAAAACGTCGTTGCTACCTTGCCCGGTGATCGTGTCGTTGCCCACGGTGAGCGAGGAGCGATACCACCCGGAAAGGGCAAGCCGGCTGCCGGCGCCTACGGCCACGCCCGTGCCCTGGTCCCGGTTGGTATTGCCGACGAGCTGCAACGCGAGCAGGCGGCCCGACGGAGCGTAGACGGCGAGGAAGGCGTCGTTGTCCCCGGCCGTCGCGTAGCCGGTCGTGCCCGCGCCGGTGTCGTAGGTGCCGGTCCCGCCGACGTAGCCCGTCACATACACGTTGCCGGCGGCGTCCACCGCGGCGGCTTCGCCGAAGTCGAAGCCGCCGCCGCCGAGGCGGCGGGCCCAGACGGGCGCGCCGTCGGCGGCGAAGCGCGCGACGAGCACGTCCGAGAAGCCGGCGCTGCTGAGGATGTCCGTCCCGACAAGCATCTGCTCCCCAAACGCGCCGACGAGGTAGACGCTGCCGTCGGGCGCGACGGCGAGCCCCCGCTGGAACTCGTTCCCGCTGGCGCCGATGCGGTTGGCCCAGAGGACCTGCCCGTCGGCGGACACGCGCGCGGCGAAGACGTCGTTCTGGCCGGTGCTCTGGAGCGGGATCGCGCCGAAGACGGCCACGCCCGCGAACTGCCCCCCGACGACCACGCCGCCGGCCGGGTGGACGTCCACGGCGTACGCGGCCACGCCCTGCGCGCCGCCCATCGTGAGCCCCCAGAGGGCCTCGCCATCGGGCGAGAGTTTGACGAGATAGGCGTCGGACGAGCCCGCGCTCGTCAGCGTCACGCCGCCGATGCTCGCCGTTCCCCGAACGAGACCGACGACGTAGACGTGGCCCTCGGCATCCACGGCCAGGCCCTGGCTCGTGTTCTGCTGCGGGCCGCGCACGCCCTCGACCCACTCGAGGTCTCCCGCGGCAGAATACCTGGCCACAAAACCGTCGAAGTCGGCCACGGCCTGCAGCGTGCGGTCGGGCGCGGCGCCGCCATCGAAGCGGGCCAGGGCCGTGAACGTGCCCGCCCAGACGACACCGCCATCGGGGGTGGCGGCGACGGCGTTGCCGAAGTCGTTGAGGATGCCTGTGCCACCGCGCCGTGCCCAGAGCGGCGTGCGCTGGGGCGTGTAGGCGACGAGGAAGGCATCGTCCCAGGTTGCGTTCGGATCGTCATCGGCCGCGGAGATCGTGAGCCCGCCGAAGGACGCCGTGCCGCGGAAGGTGCCCGTCACAAACGTCGTCCCCTGCGGACCGATGGCGACGTCGCTCGCCACGTCCGAGGCCGGCCCGCCGCCGCCTACGACGCCGTCGAGCGGTTGAGCCGGGGCCTGTAAGGGCAGGAGGCAGGCGAGCAGCAAGAGCAGGCGCATGGCGGGACAGGCGGCAGAGGACGATCGTCCGGGGACGTAGGCAAAACATACGCGCGGGCCGCCGGCCTTTCTGCGCGGTACCTGCGTGGCGGCACACGAACGCACCGACGCGCACGGCAGGCAGCGCGTGCGCGTCGGCAGAGGCCGAGGACGGGACGGGGTGGGCCGGCCGCGGCGGGCGCCGGCGCGTGCCGTCAGCGGCAGCGTACGAGCGCGGCCCGCATCTCGTCGATGGTGCGCACGACGCGCTCGCGGCTCGCGTTGACAGGCTCGGCGTCGGCGCGGAGCTGCTGCGCGAGGTCGGCGAGCGGGAAGCAGCCGACTGTGAGCGCGTCGCGGCGGATGTCCTGCGCCTGCCGCCGCGCGAGCGTGCGCTCCTCGCCCGAGAGGAAAGGCCGGAAGCGGTTGGCCGGGACGGCGTCGGCGAGGTCGTAGACGGCGTTGCTGAGCTGCGCGAGCAGCGCCTGGTGGCCGGCTGGCCGGCTGCGCCAGTCGCCGTAGCGGTCGCCGTAGCGGTCGTCGCGCCAGTCGTCG
>JBKBRC010000043.1:1316-4320 GCA_046292345.1 Rubricoccaceae bacterium | reverse complement strand
GTCGTCGCGCCAGTCGTCGTGCCGGTCGTCGTAGCGGTCGCCGGGACGGACGCGGGAGGCGCCGGCGAGGTCGGCGGCCGTGAGCGCGAGCGCGCGGGCCTGCGTCCGCGTGAGCCGGTAGCGGTCGTAGCGCTCGCGGGGCCACAGCGCCGCGAAGGCCTCCGGGACGGCCGCGCGTGTCCGGCGGTCCTGCCCGAGGCGCAGATCGAGCAAGGCCTCTTGCACGAGCCGATCGTTCGAGGCCTGGGCTGAGGCAGCGACGGCGATCTGCGGGAGGCGCGGCTGCGCGCTCGTGGCAAGCGGTGCGAGGGCGAGTAGCAGCGCGAGGAGAGAAGCAAGGCGCATGGCAGGTGGCGGGGCTCCGCCGGCTGGTTCTGCGCGCTCGCGTGCCAAGGCGTGTGCCAGGCGCGAGCGGGTGCGAAAACCCTGCAAACCGCGCCCCGGCCGGGGGCGCGTGTCCACTATCGTGGATCGGGACGTTCCAGCGCCCCTGCCGGCGGGGCGGGATCGCGGCCCCGGCGGGCGGGCGCGGCGCCCCGCTCAGCGGCCGGGATGAGCCGGTCGGCGAGCAGGCGGTGGAGGGCGGCTAGGTGACCATCGGCCGCGCTCGTCGTCTCCCAGTCCGACGTCATGACGACCGTCAGCGAGAGCGAGGGCACGACGAACACCATCTGCCCGCCGTAGCCCCATGCGAAGTAGACCGGGTGCCCGCGCGCCTCCGAGATCCACCATCCGAGCCCGTGCCTGAACCCGCTGCTCGGCGAGCGCCCGCGGGGCGTCCACGACTCGCGGATCCAGGCTTCGGGCAGCACGCGCACCGCGTCACGCCCGCGCCCGGCGACGCCTCCGCGGCGGTACATCTCGCCAAAGGCGAGCAGCGCCTCGGCCGAGAGCAGCATGTCGTTGCCGCCGAAGAAGTCGCCCTGCGGGTCGCGCGCCCACGGCGGCACGGCGATGCCGAGCGGCTCGCCGAGCCACTCGGCCGCGAGCGCGTGCAGCGAGCGTCCGGCCGCGCGCGCGAGCGCCACGCCGAGCACGTGGCTCGCGCCGGTCGAGTAGCGGATGCCGCCGCCCGGCGGCTCCTCGAACGGGCGCGTGAGCGTGAAGCGCACCCAGTCGTCGGAGACCGAGAAGCGGCCGTAGTTGGCGCCCGAGGTCGGCTCGAGGCCGGCCTGCATGGCGAGCAGGTGCTCCACGGTGAGCGTACGTACGAGCGGATCGGCCCCCGGCGGGAGGCGCTCGCCGAGCAGCGGCGCCACGGGCTGGTCGAGCCCGGTCAGCACGCCCCGAGCGATGGCGATGCCGACGAGCGCCGAGAGCACGCTCTTCGAAGCCGACTTGACGTTGGCGGGCTCGTCGAGCGCGGGGCCGCGCACGCGGTGCGCGAGCAGCGTCTCGCCGCGGCGCGCCACGAGCAGCGCATGCAGCCGCCCGAGCGAGTCGGCGTCGGCGCGGGCCTGCGCGAGCAGCGCCGCGTCCATCCCGCGCGTGCCGGAGCGGTCGGCCGCGTCGCCGGTTTCGGGCGAGGCGCAGCCGACGAGGAGGAAGAGCAGCAGCAGGGCGCGCACCGAGAGCGGGAGGTGGGGCAGAACGGGCCACGGCTGAACGCGCGCCGCGTCGCAGGGTGCCAGCGGGTGCGCGAGCCGCCGGCGCCGAGGGAGGTTAGGTTCTCCGTTTACCACGTCCCTCCGCAGACCCATGCAGATTGCTCCTCGCCTCGTCGTTCTGGCCGCGCTGCTCGTCACTGCCGTGCCCGGTGCCGCCGCGCAGGCCGCGTACCTGCTCATTCCGGACTCGATCAACAAGCGTGTCATGAAGCTCGACGCCACCTCCGGCGACGTGCTCGAGCCCCGTTTCATCGAAGACGCGGCGCGCTTCGGGACCATCGTGCACGTGCTTCCCAACTTCGATAGCACGGGGGTGTTTATCTCGGACCAGGTCGCCGACGTGGTATGGGAATACAGCGCTGCCGGCGAGTTCGTGCGCGTGTTTGCGCCGGCCGGGGGGGCAAATACGGCCATTCTGGACAACATCCGTGGCATGGCCTACGACCCGGCCGGGGAGCGCCTGCTCGTGACCGTGGCCGGCAGCGACAACAGCAACGCCGTCGTCGCCTTCGATGCGCAGGGCACGTATCTCGGGCAGGTCGTCGCGGCCGGGTCGAACGGGCTCTCGTCGCCGTGGTCGGTGCTCTACAGCGGGGACGATCTGCTCGTCGGAGCCTCGGGCACGAGCAGCGTGCTGCGGTACACGCACGCCGGCGTGCCCGTCGATACGTTCGCCACGCCGATCAACTTCCCGCAGCAGATGGCGCTGGCGGCCAACGGCAACGTGCTCGTGGCCAACTTCAGCCCGGCCGATACGCGCGGCTACTACGAGTACACCCCCGAGGGCGCGCCGGTCGGGTTCTACGCGCTGCCGGCGCTGCAAGGCGCTCCGCGCGGCGTCCACGAACTGCCCGGAGGCACGCTGCTCGTCTCGACGTCGGCGGGGGTCTACGAGATCGACCGCGAGGGCACCATCCTCAGCACGAAGATCACGGGCGGGCAGTACCGCTTCATCTCGCGCGTCCCGCTCGCCGGGGCGACGACGCCGGGCGAGGCGGACGCCGCCCCGGCCGCGTTCGCCCTGGCCGCGCCGGCGCCGAACCCGGCCGCCGGGCAGACTGCGATCCGGCTGACGGTGCCGCAGGCGCAGACGGTGCGCGTCGACGTGTATGACCTGCTCGGGCGGCGCGTCCGCACGCTCCACGACGGCCCCGCCGCCGCGGGCACGCTCGCGCTCGCCGTCGACGCGGCGACGCTGGCGCCGGGCGTCTACGTCGTCCGAGCGTCCGGCCCTGCAGCGGAGGCCGCCGTGCGGCTCGTCGTGACGCGCTGACGCCCCGGCGGCGCGTGCGGAACCCGGCACGCGCCGCGCGCCGTTAGCGACGCACCTGCCCCGACGCCTATGTTCGCCGCCCTGCGTGCCCGCCTCGTCGCCCTGCGCGCCCGCCTCGTCGCCC
>JBKBRC010000043.1:0-1216 GCA_046292345.1 Rubricoccaceae bacterium | reverse complement strand
GCCCTCGTCTGGCCGGGCCCTCGTCTGGCCGGGCCCTCGTCTGGCCGGGCCCTCGTCTGGCCGGGCCGCCCTCAGCCGGCCAAGATGCGCTCGAAACGGTCCGTGATGGCGTCGATGTCGAACGAACGTTCGGCGTAGGCGCGCCCGGCGCGCCCGGCCTCGGCGCAGCGCCTTTCGTCGGCGAGCAGGCGCGCGGCCTCGCGGGCGAACGCCTCGGGGGCGGTTGGCGGAACGACCACGCCGGCCCCCTCGCGGGCGACGATGCGCGCGGCGAGGTTCTCGGGCGGGACGGCGAGCAGCACAGGCCGCGCGGCGCACAGGTACGAGAGCACCTTCGAGGGAACGGAGAACACGCCGGCGTCGGGCTCGAGGATGGCCGCGAGCACGTCCGCCGCGCCGTGCACGTCCGGCAGCGCCTCGAAGGGCTGGAACGGGAGGAGGACGAGGTTGCCGAGCCCGCGCGCGGCCTTCTGCTCGGCGAGCCAGTCTGCCCCGGCGCCCTCCGAGATCACGACCACGCGCGCGCGCGCGTCCGCGCGCAGGCGCTCGGCGAGGCGGGCGAGCAGTTCGGGGTTATGCTTGAGCCCGAGCGTGCCGGCGTAGAGCACGACGCGGTGCCCGGCCAGGCCCTGCGCGCGGCTCCACGGGTTGTCCTTGGGGCGCGGCGGCATGCTCTCGAGCGGCGCCCAGTTTTCGACCACGTGCACGCGCCCGGCCGGCACCTGCCAGCGCGCGAGCAGCGGCACGAAGTCCTGCGTGATGGCCACGACGGCGTCGGCGCGCTGGAGCAGGCGCCGCTCGACGCCGAGGTAGTAGCGCCCCACGAGGTCGCCCGCGACGGGCAGGCGCTGCCGGAGCACGCGGTGCGTGCCGACCGAGAGGATGTCCTGCAGCCAGTTGACGATGCGCGTGCCGCGCCGGCGCGCGAAGGCGTGCACGCGGGCGAGCGCGTCGAGCGGCGTGTTGGCCGCGAGCACGACCTCGGGCGCGAAGGCGGCCAGGCGCTCCTCGAGCAGGCGGCCGTAGGCGGTCTCGGCCTGCCGCCGCGCGACGAGCGCGCTGAGCGAGCGCCCGCGCTTCTCGACCGGGTGCGCGAGCACGAGCGGATCCACGCTGAACGTCTCCGGGTCGTCCGGCTGCGGCGCGAGCGCGCCCTGTGGCGTCAGGTTCGTCGCGGAGTAGCCGTGTCGCACGGTGTGGCCGCGTGCGGCGAGCG
>JBKBRC010000042.1:0-19992 GCA_046292345.1 Rubricoccaceae bacterium | reverse complement strand
ACGACCGCGCCCGTCTCGTCGGTGACGAGTTGCACCCAGACGGTCTCGGCAGCCCCCGGGCCGTGCGCCATTACGAGCTGCGGCGGCGGCAGGCGCCCCGGCGGCAGGCGCCCCGGCGGCAGGCGCCCCGGCGGCAGGCTGTCCGGCGGCGCAAACAGCACCGCCGGCCGGACGCAGACGGGCGCGCCCTCGGGGTACGTCGCCTGGGGATGTAGCACGAGCCCGTAGCCCGCCGCCTCGAGCGAATCCGAAAGCGCGAGCGCCATCCAGACCGCTTCGGCGCCCTCGATCTCGGCGCGAGCGCCGGTATGGTAGGGGCCCACGCGCGCCGCGTCGCCGAGCATGCGCACCACCCACTCTGGCGGCGCGTCGGTGACCAGGATGACCCGCGACGCGGGCGCCGGCAGCGCGCGCGGCGCGCAGCCGGCCCCGGCGAACACGCCCAGGCTCAGAAAAGCGAGCGCTCCGGCGAGCAGAGCCGAAAGGTCAGCGCGCATGGCCACCTCCGGGGCGATGTCCTCCGTGCAGGTGTTGCCCGTGATCGGCCTCGGCGCCCGAGGGGTAGAAGCCGAGCGGGATCACGCGCAGCAGGCGCCCATCGGACGCGAACACGGCCAGGTTGCCCTGCCGCTCCGGCCCTTCGAGGCGGCGCATGCCGGCGGCGTCGGGCGGGCCGAGGAAGCGGTACGGGGGGGTCCACGTGCCACGCAGGTTCGAGGACGAGACGAAGAAGCGCGCCGCGCCCGGCGGCGCGTCCATCTCCGGCACGGGCGTGTGCGGCATCGCGAGCGGGTCGTTGTCGCCGCCCACATGGAGCGTAGCCACGACGGCCCGCTCGGCCACGTCCAGGACCGTGACGGAGCCGCCGTCGCGGTTAGGCACGAGCAGCGTGCGGCCGTCGGCGCTCATGTGCGCGTGCCATGGGCCGCGTCCTGTGGGCACGGCTCCGAGCGGGCGGAGCGCGCCCTCGGCCGAGAGCGCGAAGAAGAGCACCTCGTCGGTCGTGCGCGAGGTAAGCGAGACCTCGTAGGCGTGCCCCGCGCCGGCGCCCGGCGAGCGCGCCGGCGGGCCGTGCCCGGCGCCGTGCCCGGCGCCATGCCCGGAGCCGTGCCCGGCAGCACCGGGGGCCGCCACGCCGGCCTGCGCCGGAAGCACGGCCAGGTGCACGAGCTCGTACGGCCCTCCGGGGAGGGCATACTGACTCACGAGGTCTCCCGAGGCCGCCTCGAACACGGCCAGGACCCCGCCCGTGAGCGAGGCCGTCACGACGAGCCGTCCGTCGGGGGTGATGGCGAGGCCGTGCGGAATATCGAAGAGGGTGTCGATCTGCTCGGCGGCGAGCGTCGCGCGGTCCACGACGGCGAAGCCGGGCGTCCCCTCGGCCGAGGCCGTCGAGCGTCCCACGTAGAGGCGGTCTGAGGTCGGGTCTACGACGAGCATGCCCGGCGTGGTGATGCCGCCCGGCGCCGTGCGTCCTAGCAGGTAAGCCGGGCTGGAGGGGTCCAGGTCGAGGCGCGTCGAGAGCCGGGCGACCGTGCCGGACGAGACGAGCGAGACGTACCAGGCCGAGCCGTCAGGCTCGAAAGCGACGTGGTGCGGCCCCTGAGGCCAGCTCGGAAGGCCGTGGTCGTCGAAGTAGATGCGGCGGATGACGCGCAGCCGGTGCGGGTCTATGATGGCGACGCTGTTCTGGCCCTGCTCGCAGACGTAGAGCACGTCGCGCGCGTCGGCGAAGGGGATGCGGCCGTCAGAGGCGCGGGCGCCGGCGCGGATCCAGCGCTCGAGCAGGCGCAGTTCGTCGTCGGCGAGCGTGCGCAGGTTCGGGTAAGGGATGGCGAGCGAGTCCGGCACGTCGCGCGCGAGACGGAGCAGCAGGCTGCCGGCCGGGTCGAACGGCACGATGGTCTCCCCCCACGGCCCCTCCACGAGCGTCTCCCAGGCGTAGTCCTCAGGCGCGCCGGGCGCCAGGCCGGATGCCTCCGCCGGGGCGAACGCGGCACGCGCGCGCAGCAGCGGTGCCACATCGCGGTCGTAGTCAGGCGCGGCGCCCCGAGCGGCGTCCCGGGCGGCGCCCCCGCCAGCCGCGAGGCCGCGCGCCTGGCAGCCGGCAAGCAGCACGAGCAGCGGCAGCACGAGCACGACGGGGCGGACGGACGGTCGCATGGTACGCGGGAGGGGTTCTCGCGGGGGATGGAGGCGAGCGCCGGGCGGGAACGCGCGTCCGACGTCCGCTCGCACGTGCCGGCCCGCCCGAATGCGAGCGCATGCCGGGCAAGCTACGGAGCCCGACGCGCTCCCGGAGGCCGGGCTAACTTGGCACGTCTCCACCGCATCCCGCTCCCGCCGGTGCCCCTCCCTCGCCCGCTCACCCCTCGTAGCCGCGTCGCCGTCGCGGCCCCGTCGAGCGCTGCGCTGCGCGCCGTAGACGCCGAGGCCGGTCTGGGGGCGCTCCGCGCGCGTGGCCTGCGCGTCGAGACCCTCCGCCGCATGTCGCCGCCGCCGCTCGGCTACCTCGCCGGCCCCGACGACGAGCGCGCCGGCGAGCTCAACACCCTCCTGGCCCGTCCGGATCTGGACGCCATCTTCGCCCTCCGGGGCGGCTACGGCGCGCTCCGCCTGCTGCCTCACCTGGACTACGACGCGGCGCGCGCGCACCCCAAACTGCTCGTCGGCTACTCGGATGTCACGGCGCTGCACCTCGCGCTCTACGCCCGTGCCGGCCTGCCGGGCCTCTCAGGCCCCATGGTCGCACCGGACTGGCCCGCGCTCGACGCGGCCGCCGAGGCGCAGTTCTGGACGCTCGCCGGCGGGGCCGCCCCCGTCCAGATCGTCGGGCCCGGCGGCGAGGCGCTGCGCGCGGTGTGCGAGGGCGAGGCCGAGGGCGTACTGCTCGGCGGCAACCTGACGCTCGTCGCCGCGCTACTCGGTACGCCCTACCTGCCCGATCTCACCGGCGCGATCCTCTTCGTCGAGGACGTGGGCGAGGCGCCCTACCGCGTCGACGGCTTGCTCGCGCGGCTGGACCTCGCGGGCGTGCTCGGGCGGCTCGGGGGGCTCGTCTTCGGCGCGTTCACGGGCGCCGAGCCGCTCCCGGAGCGCCCGTCGCTCGCCCTGCCGGACGTGCTCGCGCACTACGCCGCGCGCGTGCCCGGGCCCGTCGCGGCGGGGCTCGTCTACGGGCACTTCCCGCGCAAGTCCACCCTGCCCGTGGGCGTCCGCGCGCGCCTCGTCGCCGACACGCGTGGGGCTACGCTCACCGTGCTCGAGCCCGTAGCCGCGTGACGCCGACGCCTCCGCTCCGCCGCCCCGAGACGCCGCCGGCATCGGCCGGCCCGGCCATGCGCCCGGCCATGCGCCTGGCCGTGTTCGCCTCCGGCGGCGGCTCCAACTTCGGCGCGATCCTGGACGCCATCGACGGGGGCCGGCTTGCGGCTGAGCCCGCGCTGCTCGTCGTGGACCGCCCCTGCGGGGCCGTCGCGCGCGCCGAGGCCCGCGGCGTGCCCGTCGCGCACCTCTCGCCCGGCGCCTTCGCCACGCCCGAGGCCTTTGGCGAGGCGCTCCTCGAGGCGCTCGGCGCCGCCCGGGCCGACACGGTCGCGCTCGCGGGCTACCTGCGCCGCGTGCCCCCGGCGGTCGTGCGCCGCTTCGCCGGGCGGATGCTCAACATCCACCCGGCGCTGCTGCCCGCCTTCGGCGGCCCCGGCATGTACGGCCGGCGCGTCCACGAGGCCGTGCTCGCGCGCGGCTGCCGCGTCTCCGGCGCGACCGTCCACCTCGTGGACGAGGAGTACGACACCGGGCGCATCGTCGCGCAGGCGTGCGTGCCCGTCGCGCCCGACGACACCCCCGACGCGCTCGCCGCGCGCGTGCTCGCGCTCGAGCACCGTCTCTTCCCCGAAGCGCTCGCCGCGCTCGGCCCCCCGCCTCCTGACGCATGATCTCCGCCAAGGCCCTCCCCCCTCCGCCCGACCGCGCGCCCGTGCGCCGCGCCCTGCTCTCCGTTAGCGACAAGACCGGCCTCGACGCGTTCGCGCGCCGCCTCCACGCCCGCGGCGTCGAGCTGCTCTCGACCGGCGGCACGGCCCGCGCGCTCCGCGAAGCCGGCCTGCCCGTGACCGACGTGGCCGACGTGATCGGCTTCCCCGAGATCCTGGGCGGGCGCGTCAAGTCGCTCCACCCGCGCATCCACGGCGGCATCCTGGCCCGGCGCCACGACCCCGAGGACACGGCCGAGCTCGACACGTACGGCATCGACCCGATCGACCTCGTCGTCGTCAACCTGTATCCGTTCCGCGAGGCGGTCGCGCAGGCCGGCGCCGACGACGCGCTCGCGGCCGAGAACATCGACATCGGCGGGCCGGCCATGCTGCGCGCGGCGGCCAAGAACTTCGCGGCCGTCGCGGCCGTCGTCGACCCTGCCGACTACGCACCGCTCGCCGACGCGCTCGACGCCGGCGAGGGCATGCTCCCGCTCGCGCTGCGCCGCCGCCTCGCCGGCAAGGCGTTCGCGCACACGGCCGCCTACGACGCCGCCGTGGCCGACTACTTCGCCCGCAGCGCGGACGAGGCCCCCGACGCGGACGAGGCCCCCGACGCGGACGAGGCTCCCGACGCGGACGAGGCCCCCGATGCGGGCGGGACCGGCCTCGGCGACGCGCTCCGCGCGGCCCTCCCGGCCTGGCTCGCCGCGCCGCCGCTCGTGCTCCGCTACGGCGAGAACCCCCACCAGGGCGCCGTCTTCTACGGCGGCCCGGACGCGCCGCGCGTCCGGCACGGCAAGGCGCTCTCCTACAACAACCTCCTCGACGTCTCCGCCGCGCGCGCGCTCATCGCCGAGTTCGCCGGCGCGCCGCCCACGCTCGCCATCCTCAAGCACACCAACCCGTGTGGCGTCGGGCAGGCCGCGACGCTCGCCGAGGCCTACGCCAAGGCCTTCGCCACGGACCAGCAAAGCCCCTTCGGCGGCATCGTGGTCGTCAACCGGCCACTCGACCTCGAGGCGGCGCGCGCCATCGACCAGGTGTTCACCGAGATCATCGTCGCGCCGGCCTACGAAGACGGCGTGCTGGACTTCCTGCGCGCCAAGGCCAACCGCCGCCTCGTCGAGGACCCGCGCGGGCAGCGTGCCGGCGTGGACGTGCGCACGGTCGCCGGCGGCCTGCTCGCGCAGTCGCCCGACGAGCCGCTCCCGCCTGCCGACGCGCTCCGCGCGGCCTGGACGGTCCCCACCCGCCGCGAGCCCACGCCTGCCGAATGGGCCGACCTGGACTTCGCCTGGCGCGTCTGCAAGCACGTCAAGAGCAACGCTATCGTCTACGCCCGCGACGGCGCCACGCTCGGCATCGGCGCCGGCCAGATGAGCCGCATCGACGCGAGCGAGATCGCCGTCGCCAAGGCCGCCAAGGCCGGGCTCGATCTGGGCGGCAGCGTCGTCGCCTCGGACGCGTTCTTCCCCTTTGCCGACGGCCTCATCGCCGCCGCCGATGCCGGCGCCACGGCGACGGTGCAGCCCGGCGGGTCCGTCCGCGACGCCGAGGTCGTCGCCGCCGCCGACGCGCGCGGCCTCGCGATGGTGTTCACCGGGCGACGGCACTTCCGCCACTGAGCCCGCCCCTGCCCCGGGCCGCCACGCCCGGGGCAGGGCAAAAATTCCCCCGCACTTCCCGGCCCTCCCGGAGGGGGCTCCGTAGCTTGCGCGCGGCCGCAGGCGGAGTCCCTCCGCGCGCTCGCGCACGCCCCCGTGCCGAGGGCGCCCGGGGGCTGCGCCTGCGGCCGCATTCCATCGCCGCCGCCCGTGCCTGGCGCCCCCGCGCCTCGAAGCCCCCATAGCCTGTGCTCAGCCTCTTCTCGGTAGACGTTGCCGTAGACCTCGGTACCGCCAACACGCTCATCCACGTCAGAGACAAAGGCATCGTCCTCAACGAGCCCTCCATCGTCGCCTACCGCCGCTCGACGAGCCGCGTCGAGGCCATTGGCACGGAGGCGCTCATGATGCATGAGCGCACGCACAAAGACATCGAGACCGTGCGCCCGCTCAACGACGGCGTGATTGCGGACTTCACGTACGCCGAGAAGCTCATCACGGGCCTGATCAAGCGCGTCAAGCCGAACTGGTTCTCGTCTATCGGGCGCATGGTGATCTGCGTGCCGAGCGGCATCACCGAGGTCGAGCGCCGCGCCGTCAAGGAGGCCGGGCTGGCCGCGGGCGCGCGCGAGGTCAAGCTGATCGACGAGCCGATGGCCGCCGCCATCGGCATCGGGCTGCACGTGGACGAGCCGGTCGGCAACATGATCGTCGACATCGGCGGCGGCACGACCGAGATCGCCGTGATCGCGCTCAACGGCATCGTGATCGACGAGTCGATCCGCGTGGGCGGCAACGAGCTCGACGAGGCCGTGGTGCAGTACTTCAAGAAGCACCACAACCTGCTCATCGGCACGCGCACGGCCGAGCGCATCAAGTGCGAGATCGGCTCGGCGACCAAGCTCGAGGCCGAGCTCGAGCTCTCGGTCAAAGGCCGCGACCTGGTCACGGGCGTGCCCAAGACGCGCGTCGTCTCGTCTGAAGACGTGCGCGAGGCGCTGCGCCCGGCCGTCAACCAGATCGCGGCCGCGGTGGTGCGCGCGCTCGAGGCCACGCCGCCCGAGCTCGGCGGCGACGTGCTCGAGCGCGGCATCATGCTCACCGGCGGCGGCGGCCTGCTCAAGGGCCTCGACGAGTACCTGCGCGAGCGCACCGAGCTGCCCGTCTTCGTCGCCGACGACCCGCTCACGGCCGTCGTGCGCGGCACCGGCCGCGTGCTCGAGGACATGGAGCAGTACGCGGCCGTGCTCTCGTCGCCCTGACGCGCCCCGGCGGCGGGGCGGCGTAGTTTGCGCGCCCCGTCCCCGCCCCGCTCCGCCTCATGCCCGCCGGCCCCTCGTTCTGGGAGCGCAGCCGCGACTACGTGCTGCTGCTGACGCTGCTCGCCGTCTCGGCCGGGATGTACGTGACGCGCGACGGCCCGGCCCTGCGCGCCGCACGCGCGGCCAGCCTCCACCTGACGGCGCCCGTCGAGACGCTCTTCGCGCGCGCGGGACACTTCCGGCGCGCGCTCGGCGAGAACGAGCGCCTGCGCGCGGAGGCCATCGCGCTCTCGGCCGAGGTCGCCCGCCTGCGCGAGGCGCGCCTCGAGAACGAACGCCTGCGCGCCCTGCTCGGCGCGCCCGACTCGCTCGGCATCCCGCGCGTGATCGCGCGCGTGGTGAGCAAGGACTTCACCGAGCAGGCCAACCTGCTCACGATCAACGTGGGCACGGCGCAGGGCGTGCGCGAGGGCATGCCGGTCGTGGACGAGCGCGGCGTGGTGGGCAAGATCGTGCTCGCGGGCCCGCGCTACAGCGTCGTCATGCCGCACCAGAACACGCAGTTCGCCGTGCCCGCCCTTGTGGACGCGATCGGGCAGGACGGCCTCGTGCGCTGGGACGGCGTCGCGCGCGACCGCCTCGTCATGGAGTACGTGACGCGCACCGAGCAGATCGAGCGCGGCATGCTCGTCACGACGAGCGCCTTCAGCGGCATCTTCCCGCCGGGCCTGCCCATCGGGCGCGTCGACACGGCGTTTGCGGCCCGCGGCCGCAACGACTACATCATCTACCTGCAACCGGCGGCGCCCATCTCGCAGGTCAACTTCGTGTACGTGCTGCTCGTCGAGCCAGACGCGCAGCGCGCGCGCCTCGAGGAAGCCGCGCGCGACACGCTCGGCCTCTGACGACAGGCGCCCGCCTGCGCCGCACGGCGAAGGGCCACGGCGGCGGGCCCGCGCGCCCGTCGCCGCAGAATCGCAATTCTCTGCGCCGCGGGCAGGCCTACCTTAGACGCGCAGGCTGCGTCCGCCTCCCGTACCCGGTCACGCCCGCCTGTCGGAGCGGCTCCGCGCGCGCCGAGTGCCCCGCCCGAGCGCCCCGACCAGCGGCCCGGACCCGGCTCAGGACTCCGGACGACGCCGGCCCTCCCCCCGACGTCCCCCTGACCGCTTGCTCATGCCCTGTCACCCGCTGCTCCTCGCTCTGGCCGTGCTGCTTCTGCTGGCGCCGCCGCGCGCCGCCGCGCAGTCCGCCGCCACCCTCTACGCGCTCGCCGACCAGATCGACGCCATCCTCGACGCGCGCGACTTCGAGAACGCCTACTGGGGCGCCCTCATCGTCGACCTCGAGACCGGGCGCACGCTCTACGCGCGCAACGCCGAGAACCGGTTCATTCCGGCCTCGACCATGAAGCTCT
Source organism: Rubricoccaceae bacterium (assembly GCA_046292345.1). Lineage (GTDB taxonomy): Bacteria > Bacteroidota > Rhodothermia > Rhodothermales > Rubricoccaceae > JBKBRC01. The sequence continues at coordinate 11,729 of JBKBRC010000042.1, read as the reverse complement.
ACACGACCGCGGCGGCGCTCGACGCGCTCGGCCCGGATTTCCGCTACGAGACGCGCCTCTACGCCAACGGCGCCGTGCGCGGCGGCACGCTCTACGGCTCGCTCGTCGTGCGCGGCTCCGGCGACCCCTCGTTCGGCTCCCGCCAGGTCAGCCCGGACCTGACGCGCACGTTCCGGCAATGGGCCGACAGCCTGCTCGCCCAGGGCATCCGCCGCGTGACGGGGCCCATCGTAGGCGACCACTCGGTGTTCGAGAACGAACCCTACGGCGAGGGCTGGGACTGGAGCAACGTCGTCCGTGCCTACGGCGCGGAGTCCTCCGGCCTCCAGTTCAACGAGGGCACGGTCGAGCTGACCGTGCGCGGCACGGCGCCCGGCCAGCGCGCCGCCCTCTCGGCCTCGCCCGACTACGATTACGTCACGCTCGTCAACCAGACGACGACCTCGCGCGGGGGCGGCCCGCAGGCGAGCGTAGACCGCGGCCTCGGCGACAACGTCTTCACCGTCAGCGCGAGCGTGCCTGCCGGGCGCACGCACCGGCAGCGCGTGGCCGTCTCCAACCCGTCGCGCTTCTTCGTGGCTACGCTCGTGGGCGTGCTGCGCCAGGCCGGCATCCAGGTGGACGGCGAGGCCATCACCGTAGACGAGTGGGACACCTTCCCGCGCTACGAGACCATGACACGCGTGGCCACGTACCGCTCGCCCCCTCTGCGCGCCATCATCAACGTCACCAACTCGGACAGCAACAACCTCTACGCCGAGCACCTGCTGCGCACCGTCGGCGCGTACGGCTACCGCGGGCGCGAGCACGCCGTCGGCTCGGTCGGCGCCGGCGCTGCTGCGGCCGAGCCCTTTCTGCGCCGCATCGGCGTGGATCCCGGCACGCTCCGCATCGCCGACGGCTCCGGGCTCTCGCGCCTGAACCGCCTCACGCCGCTTTGCCTGGTCGCCATCCTGCAGGCGATGCACGAGCACGAGGACGATGCCGTGCGCGAGGCGTTCGTGCGCTCGCTCGCCGTGGGCGGCCTGACGGGCACGCTCCGCAACCGCTACGCCTCGGGCCGCGCGCGCGGCAACGTGCGCGCCAAGACCGGCTTCATCCGCAACGTGCGCACGCTCTCGGGCTACGTCACGGCCGCCAACGGCCACACGATCGCCTTCGCGCTGCTCTGCAACGACTACACGGTGCCGACGGCGCGCGTCAACCGGGCGCAGGACGCGGTCGTGGAGCTGCTCGCCAACCTCCGCTGACCGGCGCTCCTGCATGCCGCGGGCGTACGAGGGCGTGCAGGATCAGCCAAGATTGCATCCGGGCGTGCAGCGCCTGCGTAGCAGCGTGAACTTGCGCGGCCCGTTCGCTTTACCACTGCGCTGCCCCCTGCTCCCGCTCATGTCCGTGCCCGCCGAAGCCCCCGCTGCCCCGCTCATCCGCTCCACGACGGTCCTCGGCGTGCTCCACGACGGCCGCGTGGCTCTGGGCTCGGACGGCCAGGCAACGATGAAGGACACTGTGCTCAAGCACACCGCGCGCAAGGTGCGTGCGCTCCACGGCGGGCGCCTCCTGGCCGGCTTCGCGGGCTCCACCGCCGACGCGTTCACGCTCTTCGAGCGCTTCGAGCGCAAGCTCGAGCAGTACGGTGGCAACACAATGCGCGCCGCCGTCGAGCTCGCCAAGGACTGGCGCGCCGACCGCTACCTGCGCCGCCTCGAGGCGCTGCTGGCCGTGGCCGCACCCGACAAGCTGCTCCTGATCTCGGGCACGGGCGACGTCATCGAGCCTGATGATCCGATCCTCGCCATCGGTTCCGGCGGCGCCTACGCGCTGGCGGCCGCGCGCGCCATGCTCGCGCACGCCCCCCACCTCTCCGCGCGAGAGATGGTCGAGCACGGGCTCGCCATCGCGGCCGACATCTGTATCTATACCAACCACCACACGACAGTGCTGGAGCTCGACGCCCCCACAGCGCCTGCCTCCGATGCCTGACCCACTCTCCCGCACAGTATTCACCCCATGACCCAAGCTTCCTCCGCGCCCACGCTCGGCGCCGTGCTCATCGATTACCAGAATCTGCACCACTATCTCAAAAACCGTCTCGAGGGCGGCGCCTCGGTCGCCGACGCGGCCGTGCTGCTCGTACGCGGACTGCTCGACCGCCTCGCCGAGGAGGGCGTGCGCGTCGTCCGGGCGACCGCCATCGCGGACTTCCCCAGCCTCGAGGTCGACTCGCGCCACATTCAGCGCACGCTCTACCTGAGCGGCATCCGCCCGGTGTACGTCCCCCACACGATGCACCGCAACACGTCCGACATGCAGCTCGCGCTCGAAGCCGCCGAGATCGCCGAGCGCTACCCTGAGCTGGCCACGGTCGCCCTCGTCGGCGGCGACCGCGACTACATCCCCGCCGCGCAGGCGCTGCTGGCCGCCGGGCGGCGCGTTCACTTCGTTGGCTTCCGCGAGCACCTCACGCCGTACCTGCTCGCCCACACCGGCGGCGGCCTCTTCATCGATGCGGCCGGGCTCATGCCCGGCGACGCGCTCTCGGCCGAGACGGCCGTCGGGACGCCCATCGAGAAGACCGTCTTCCAGCCCGTCACGGACCTTCCGCACGACATCGACTACGACGCCATCGAGGTCATCGAGCGCTTCTTCGGGCAGTACGACGAGATCTACCTCACGCCCCTGCTGCGCCGCCTCTCCGAGGAGATCGGCGACGTGGACGGGCACGACCCCAAGTCGCTCGTGGCCGACCTCGAGGCCTCCGGGGCCGCCCGCCTCGAGCGGCGCCGCGGCATGCCCTACGACTACACCGTCCTCATCGTCAACGAGGAGCACCCGGCCGTGCTCGAGATCCGCGAGGAGCTGCGCGAGGAGGAAGAGGAGAAGGCGCGGCAGCGCGCCGCGCAGACGCCCGCTGCCCACGGGGACGACTACGCAGCAGACGACGACTTCGAGGACGACTTCGAGGACGGACCTGAAGACGAACTCGAGAACGGCGAGGGCCTTGCCGAGGACGCCGCCAGGGACGCCGCCGCCGTGCCGCGCGCCTGAGATCGCTCCTCGCTCCGCTCCTGCTCCCGTCCGGCCCTCGCCGGGGGGACGCCTCCGCCGCGTGCTCCGCAGAGCCGCCCCGCGCATCAGCCGCCGGCCCGTAACGCCGGCCCCTACCTATGGACCTGCTCCCGCCTCCCGCCGCGTCGCCGGCCACGGACGGCCTCGCCGCGCTCACGCCCCGCCAGATCGTCGCCGAGCTCGACAAGTACGTCGTCGGGCAGACCGAGGCCAAGAAGAGCGTCGCCATCGCGCTGCGCAACCGCTGGCGCCGCCTGCACGCGCCCGCTCCGATGCGGGACGAGATCACGCCGGCCAACATCATCATGATCGGCCCGACGGGCGTGGGCAAAACCGAGATCGCCCGCCGCCTGGCCCGGCTCGCCGGCGCGCCGTTCATCAAGGTCGAGGCGACCAAATTCACCGAGGTCGGCTACGTCGGGCGTGACGTGGAGGCGATGATCCGCGACCTGATGGACCTTGCGGTCGCGCAGGCGCGCGAGGCGCAGGCCGAGCGCGTGCGCGACGCCGCCGCCGCCGCCGCCGAGGAGCGCCTCCTGGACCTGCTCCTGCCCGCGCCCGAGCGTCCCCGGCCCGTCGTGCCCGGCCCGGGCTTCGGCTTTCCGGCGCAGCCGCCGGCCCCCACTCCCGAGGCCGAGGCCGACGAAGACCTGCGCCGCCGCACCCGCGAACGCTTCCGCGACATGCTCCGCGACGGCCGCCTCGACGCGCGCGAGGTCGAGGTCGATGTCACGCTTGCGCGCACGCCCACGCTCCAGATGTTCGGCCCGATGGGCATGGAGGAGATGGGCCTCAACCTCCAGGAGATGTTCGGCGGGCTCGGCAAGCAGCGCAAGAAGCGCCGCGTGAAGGTCCCCGAGGCGCTCGAGCTGCTCACGCAGGAGGAGGCGCAAAAGCTCGTCGACGAGGAGGCGGCCAAGGCCGACGCCCTCCGGCTCGTCGAGCAGTCCGGCATTGTCTTCATCGACGAGATCGACAAGGTCGCCGGCCGGCAGGGCGAGGGCAGCGGCCCGGACGTGAGCCGCGAGGGCGTCCAGCGCGACCTGCTGCCCATCGTCGAGGGCTCGACCGTCGTGACGAAGCACGGGCCGGTCAAGACCGACCACATCCTGTTTATCGCCTCGGGCGCGTTCCACGTCTCGAAGCCGAGCGACCTGATCCCTGAGCTCCAGGGCCGCTTCCCGATTCGCGTCGAGCTCGGCAGCCTCTCCGAGGAGGACTTCGTGCGCATCCTCTCCGAGCCCGAGAACGCGCTCCTGAAGCAGTACCAGGCCCTCTTCGCGTCGGAGAACGTGCGGCTCCGCTTCGAAGACGCCGCCGTGCGCGAGGTGGCGCGCATCGCGGCGCAGGTCAACGAAGAGGTCGAGAACATCGGCGCGCGGCGGCTGCACACGATCCTGACGACGCTGCTCGAGGACCTGCTCTTCGACTTGCCCGAGGGCGCCTCGTCCGATGAAGTCGTGATCACGCTCGACGACGTGCGGGCGCGGCTCGGCAGCGTCGTCCAGAACCGCGACCTGACGCAGTATATCCTGTAGCGACAACCTGTCGCAGCCTGCCCGGTAGCAGCGCCCGGTAGCAGCGCCCGGTAGCAGCCTGCCCAGTGGCAGGCCGGCTGCGGCAGGCCGGCTGCGGCAGGCGCTCCGGCGCGCCACACCGCTTCCGGCATCGCCGGCCGCCCTGCACAGTGCGCCGCGACGAACGCCGCGGCGGGGCGCCGGCTCGCACCCCCCGGTGCGATCTTGGCGCGCCGACCGCCCCCCGCCGTGCGCCCCTCCGACCCGCCGCCCTTCGCTGTCCGCCGCCATACCCTCGCCGAGCCGGCGGCCCGCGCGGCCTATGAGGCGCTCGCGCGCGATTCGCCGCTCGCGTCGGCCTATGCGGGGCTCGGACTCGCAGAGCGGTGCGCGGCAGCGTACGGGCTGGAGGCGGCGCTGCTGAGCGTGCAACCCGCCGGCGCAGCCCCGAACGCGCCGTGGGAGGCCGGGATGGTGGCCTTCGAGCGGCGGCGGGGGCCGTTTCGCGTGCTCGCCCTGCCACCCCTCGTGCCGACCACGGGCCCGCTCGTCCGCACTCTCCCGGCCGAGGCCGCCGTGCACGCACGGCATACCCCGCTCGACGCGCTCGCGGCCCATCTCTGCACGGCTTACGATCAGGCGACGCTCGCGCCTGCGCCGGCCCTTACCGATGGACGCGCGTTCGCCTGGGCCGGCTTCGCGCTCGGCGTGCGGTACACCTACCTGCTGACGGTGCAGCCCGGCGAAAGCGCCACGGCCTGGTCTGAAAGCGCCCGGCGCCTCCTCGCTCGCCATGCCGCCGCATACACGGTGCGTGAGGCGCCCGAGGCCGCAGCGGTGCTCTGGGCGCTCGCCGAGCGGAGCTATGCGCGGCAGGGCGCACGGCTCGGCCTGGATCCTGCCCGAACGCAGGCGCTCGTGGCAGCGCTCGCCGCAGCGGGAGACGCGCGCCTGTTCGTCGCCGAGCGCGACGGGACGCCCGAGGCGGCCGCGCTCGTGCCCGTCTGCGGGCGTCACGCTTCCTACGGACTCTCCGGGAGCACGCCCGGGCCTGCAATGACAGTTCTGTTCGCCGGCGTGCTCCCGCACCTCGCCGCACGGGGCATCGAGGTGTTCGACCTGAACGGAGCCAACGTCCCTGGCATCGCGGAGTTCAAGCGCCGACTGGGCGCCCAGCTCGTCCCCGTGCTCCGGATGCGGTACGTGCGCAGTCCCGTGCTCCGGATCGCGCAAGCCCTCCGCATGCCGTGACCTCGTCCGACACCCCGAATCCGGGCTACCCGGTGCGTGACATCGCCGCCATGCTCCCGGTCGCCGCTCTCGGCGCCGCGTCGGCGCTACTGGCACACGGCTACCGCTATGGCGACGGCGACCACGACGACGTGCTCCCACTCGTGCTCCACGCGCTCGATCCGTCCTTGTATCCGCACGACGCCCATGTCCAGCACGCCGGAGGGGGGGCCCTCCGGGCGGCGTTCGTGAAGGTGGTGGCGGCGGGAGCACGCCTGCTCGGGCTCGAGGCCGCCGTCGGAGTGCTCCACCTGCTCACGCTCGGGGCGGTGGCGGTCGGGGTCTACGCCCTCGCCCGGGCGATCGTGCGCAGCCGCCCGGCGGGTCTGGGAGCCGCCCTGCTCGCCTGCGGTCCGCTCGCGCACTGGACGCTCGGCGGCAACGCGCTCGCGTATGCCCACTTGGTGCCGGAGTCGCTCGCCTGGCCGTTCCTGCTTTTCGCGCTGTGCTTCTGGCTCCGCGGACGCACGGGGCCGGCTGCGGCCCTGGCCGGCGCGGGCGCCTGGTTCCATCCGCTGGCGGGCATGCTGCTCGCCCTCACGATGAGCATCGCCGAACTGCTCGGTCCGCTACTCCGGCCTCTGACCTCGAGACCGGTCTCCGGGACGGCCTGGCGCCGGCATGCCGCACGCTCCCTCGCCATGGGCGCCGTGTTTCTGCTCGTCGCGTCGCCCGTGCTGGCACCCGTCCTGCTGGCGCAACGTGCCGAGAGCCTCGCCCGGCTTCCCTTCGGACTGAGCGGGTTCGAGGCGTACAGTCAGATCCGGTTCCCCCATCATCACCTCCCGACGGCGTTCTCCGCCGGGTCCTGGCTGCGTACGGGGCTTCTACTCGCAGCCGGGCTCGCCGCCGGAGCGTGGTCTTACCGGAAGCGTCCCGGCGCCCCGCTCCGCCGAGCCGCCCTTCTGGCCGGCACCGCTGTGTGCCTGTGCGCGCTGATCGGCGGGGGGACAGTCGCCTTCTCCTCGCTCACGCTGGCGCGGGTGCAGGTCTTCCGGCTGACGGTCGTGCTGAACGTGCTGGCGTGCGCGCTCGTGGCGAACCTTGTCGCGAACCTCGTCGCAGACGCCGCGCGCCGCGCAGTCCTGCCCGCCAGGATCCCGAAACGGCCGCCCCGCGCGGCCCCTCGCCTGACCCTCGCCCTCGTCTCCGGGAGCGTGATCGGCGGGCTCGCCTTGGCCGCATGGATGCTTGGCCGCTCGCCTGCCCCCGGCGCCCTCGCTGAGGTCGAGCGCTGGGCGAGCCTCCACCTGCCCCCGGATGCGCTCGTAGCTGTCCCGCCGGGTAATACTACGTTTCGCGTTCGCGCCCGGCGCTCGGTCGTCGCCACGTGGAAGGCCGTTCCGTTCCGGCTCGACGCGCTCGGCTCGTGGCTCCGCGACCTCGACGCGCTCGCGCCCGGCGTGCTTTCGCCCGGGCTGCTGCCGCAGAGTCCTGTACCGCGCGGCGTCACGGGGCTGCCTGAACGGCTAGACGCAGCCTACGCTGCGCGGCAGGCCGGGGGCTGGCAGCGGCTCGGGCAGGCAACCGGCGCGACGGTGGCGCTCGTGCCGCACCCTGTGCCACCGGACCTGGTCGTGCTGTACGCCGCCGGCCCGGACGAGGACGGAGCCGGATGGACGCTCGTCTCCCTGGCTCCGCCCGACGAGCAGCCATGAGACGTCCGCTGCGCCGCTTGATCCGGCATCCCTTCGCCGGCCCCGTCCTGACGCTCATCGGGGGCGGGGCGGCGGCGCAGGCTGCCGTCTTCGTCGCCCGGCCGCTGCTGACACGCCTCTACTCGCCCGAGGCGTTCGGCGCGCTCGGCGTCTTCACGGCGCTTGCGTATCTGCTCGCGACGCTGCTCACGCTGCGCTATGAAGACGCTCTGATGCTCCCGGCTCGCCGGCGGAGCGCCGCGGGCGTGCTCGTGCTCGCGCTCGGCGCGGCCGGCGTGCTCGGCGGGGCCGCCCTGCTCGCGCTCGGCGCCTACGGCCCGGCGCGCCTCGCCGCACGGCTCGGCGTGCCTGGCGTGGCCGCGCTGCTCTGGATGGCCCCCCTCGTGGCTGTACTGCTCGCATGGGCCAACGCCGCGCAGGGCTGGCTCGCGCGTGCCGAGCGCTTCCGGCTGATCTCAGGGGCGCTGGCGCTGCAAAGCGCCGGCCTGCTCACGGTCCAGATCTCGGCGTGGCGCTACGGCGCGGCCGGGCTCGTGCTCGGCGTGCTGTGCGGCGCGGCGCTCTTCGCGGGCGCCGCCCTGCTCGGCGCCACCAGCGCGGGCGCCTGGCGCTACGCGCGGCACGCGCGCCTGCGGCGGCTCGCCACGCGCTACCGGCGCTTCGCCTTCTACGGCACCCCGGCGACGCTGCTGGCCCAGCTAGCCTCCCGCCTGCCCCCGCTGCTGCTCGCGCCGGCGTTCGGCGCGGCCGTCGTGGGGCAGTTTGGCCTGGCCGTCGCGGCGCTCGCCGTGCCGCTGGGCCTCGTGGGCGATGCCACCGGGCAGGTGTTCTACGTACGCGCGGCCGAGGCGCATCGTGCGGGTCGGCTGGCGGCCCTCACGGCATCCGTGCTGCGGCGGCTCGCGCACGTGGCCACGTACCCCGTGCTGGCGGCAGCGCTCGCCGGCCCCGACGTGTTCGCGTTCGTCTTCGGCGAGCCGTGGCGCGAGGCCGGGCTCTACGCCCGCCTTCTCGCCCCGTGGCTGCTGCTCAGCGCCATCAATCCCCCCCTCACGCGCGTGTTCGACACGCTCGAGCGGCAGCGCGACGAACTCGCGCTCGGCGCGGTCACGGCCACGCTGCTCGCGGGCGCCTTGCTGGCCGGCAGCGCCACGGGCGACGCGCGGACGGCCATCCTGCTCCTCGGCCTCGGCGGCGGGCTGGCGCGTGCCGTGCAGCTCGGGCGCATCCTGACGGTCGCGCAGGTGCCCGCCGGCGAGGGCGTGCGCGCGCTGGTGACGCCCCTCGGCCCCGCCCTGCCGGGCGTGCTGACAGGCGCAGCGGCGCTGGCCGCGGGGCTGCCCGGGCTTGCCGTGTTCCTGCTGGCCGCTGGCGGCGCGTACTACTACAGGCGCCTGCTGCGCGCAGGCGCGGCGCCGGTCGCGCAGGACGCACCCGGCCGGGCGGACACAGCCGTCAGAGAATCGAGCGGAACGTAGACGGCCGATCGGGCGAGGGCGGCGCGGCAGTCTCCGGGCGCTCGGCCTCGCCCGTCGCCGGCGCCGCGCCGTCGCCGCAGAAGCGCTCGAAGGCCGCCTTGAGGTCGGCGGCAATCGCCGAGGCGCTGCGCCCCTCGATGTGCCGCCGCTCCAGGACGAACACCGGGTCCCCGTCTTTGAGGAGCGCCATGAACGGCGACGAGGGCGGGATACCCGCGAGGTGCTCGCGCAGGCGCGCAGTCGCCTCGAGATCCTGACCGGCAAAGACGGTCACGTAGCGGTCCGGCTGCGGCGAGACGCGCTGCACGAGCGCCACGGCGGGCCGCGCATTGGCCGCCGCGCAGCCGCAGACCGAGTTGACGATGGCGAGCGTGGTGCCGTGCGCGGCCTCGCGGAGCGCCCGCTCCACGTCGGCTGCGGTGCGCAGTTCGGCGACGCCGAGGCGGGTCAGTTCTTCGCGCATGGGCGCGACAAGAGGCTCAGGGTAAGGCATGGTGGAGCGTGGGAAAACGAGGGGCGGAGGCCTTCGCGCCGGAGGGCAGGCCAGGTCAGGAGCGACCGTAGCGCAGGTCGCGGAGGATGTCGTCGCGGTCGACGACCTGCCAGTCGTCGGCGAGCGGCAGGTGCCGCTCGGAAAGCTCTCGCGCGGTCTCGCGCACGCGCGCCTGCAACGGCTCCGCAAGGTCACGGGCCTGCGACTGCGCCGTGGCGGCGGCCTCGGAGGCACGGGAAGCCAGTTCGCGGCGCATGCGCGCGCCCGGCTGCGGCGCAAGCAGAAGCCCGAGGCCGAGTCCGGCTGCAAACGCGCAGCCGGCCAGGAGCAGGCGGTCCAGCAGATCGGGAGGAGTCATGGCAGCAGAGGGACGAAGAACGAGCGGCGCCCCGAGCGGCACACGTGTGGCCCGGAGCAGGAACGTAGCGCAGAAAAAGGCGCGCCGGCTTAAGCAATCGCCTGGCAAGGCGATAGAGCCGACAGAAGCACGAACCGGCGGTCACCGTTGCAGACGCCACGCAGGTTGCAGACGCTGCGCGGGCCGTGCGGGTGCCCTCTGAAACGCGAACCCGCCTCGTCTTGCCCTGAGCTTAACCGGACTTTGCTGAGCTTGACCGGACTTTGTCTCAGGGGATTCCCTTTGCAGATGGCCGCGAGTAGCTTGGCGGTTCCCACCACCAGACGTTCTTTATGCGACTTCCTCCCTTGGCCCGCGCCGTCAGAGCCGTCGCCGTCACCCTGAGCACGATGCTCCTGGCGGCGTCTCCTGCCTCGGCCACAAGCGGAGCCACCACCGGGCTCAACGCTCTGCTGCCCGCCGCCTCGCCAGCGCCCTTCACGGACGCCAACGAAACGGCTCGCGGAGCTGCCCGGTCTGCCATCCGCCGCGATACCATCATCGTAGTCAGCAACATGCGCGGCGAGTCCGCAGAGGCCCGATCGGCGCGCAGCGCCGTGCTCGAGCAGACGCTGCGCATGGCCGGCCGCGAGTGGTTCGGCGTCCCCTACCGCTTCGGCGGCACCACCCGCAACGGCATCGACTGCTCGGCGTTTGTGCAGCGCATCATGCGCGACCACCTCGGCGTCGAACTGCCCCGCAACACGACGGCGCAGGTCACGATGGGCACGCCCGTCGAGCGGAGCCAGCTCCGCGCCGGCGACCTCGTGTTCTTCAACCGGCGCGGCCAGCGCCATGTCGGGATCTATCTCAGCAACGGCGAGTTCGTCCACGCCTCGACCAGCCGCGGCGTGATGGTCTCGCACCTGAGCGAGGGCTACTGGGACGGCCGCTACTGGACGGCCCGCCGCGTGATTCCGGAGCCGACCTCGGGCGCCCGCCCGCGTCCGCGCGCGCAGCGCCTCGCGGCGCCGGCCGACACGGTTCGCCGCGCGCTCTGGTGAGCCGCGCGCTCTGGTGAGCCGCGCGCTCTGGTGAGCCGCGCGCTCGGCGGCTCCCCCGGTGCGCAGCTGCGCAGCACCCTCCGATAGCGCCTTCCGGCGACGCCTTCCCTCCGGAGGCCGGCGCGCGTCTTGTGCGCGCGCTGGTCCCTGGTCGTATATTGCCCCCCGACATCGCATCCCGGCCTCGGCCGGGATGCGCCTTTTTTTCTGCCGGCCGCGGACGCCCGCGCGCGGCGCCGCCCGCCCCCCGTTTGCCATGAGCAAGCCCGTTTACCTCACCGCCGAAGGTCTTCAGAAGCTCAAGGACGAGCTGCAGCACGCCCGCACAGTCGAGCGCCAGCAGATCGCGCAGGACATCGCCGAGGCGCGCGCGCAGGGCGACCTCTCCGAGAACGCCGAGTACGACGCGGCCAAGGAGGCTCAAGGCCACCTCGAGGCACGCATCGCCCGCCTCGAGGAGACGATCGCGCAGGCGCGCCTGATCGACGAGAAGGCGATGGACAACTCGCAGGCGCGTATTCTCTCCCGCGTGCGTGTCAAGAACCTCACGGCCAAGCGCGACGCCGAGTTCGTGCTCGTCTCGGCCGAGGAGGCAGACATCGCGCAGAACCGCATCTCGGTAGACAGCCCCATCGGCAAGGGCCTGCTCGGCACCGTCGTCGGCGACGTGGTCGAGATCAAGGTGCCGGCCGGCGTCGTCAAGCTCGAGGTCGTCGAGATCAGCCGCTGAGGGGGCCGTGAGCCGAGGCCTCGGCCGCTCTCCTGCGCGCCCGCAGCCGGCAGGGCGCCCGCCGGCTGCGCGGCCGGCCGCGTCGCGCGCGGT